>JABCPE020000004.1 GCA_013333255.2 Flavobacteriaceae bacterium
CTTCTTCTGAAGAAGCTCTTGTAGAACAAATCGAAGCTGGTGCTCTAGGTCTTAAATTACACGAAGACTGGGGATCTACACCATCTGCTATCGACTCTTGTTTGACAGTTTGTGATCAGTTAGATGTACAAGCTACAATCCACACGGATACATTGAACGAAGCAGGATTCGTAGAAGATACAATGAGAGCGATCAATGGTAGAACAATCCACACATTCCACACAGAGGGAGCAGGAGGTGGACACGCACCAGACATCATCACAGTAGCATCTTATCCGAATGTATTGCCAGCATCAACAAACCCAACTAAGCCGTTCACAGTAAACACAATTGATGAGCACTTAGACATGTTGATGGTGTGCCACCACTTGGATAAAAATGTAAAAGAGGATGTATCTTTCGCAGACTCTAGAATTAGAAGAGAGACTATCGCAGCAGAAGATATCCTTCACGATATGGGAGTATTCTCTATCATGTCATCTGACTCTCAAGCGATGGGTAGACCAGGAGAAGTAATCACAAGAACATTCCAAACAGCTGACAAGATGAAGAAGCAATTCGGACCATTGCCAGAAGATGAAGGAACAGGAAATGATAACTTCAGAATTAAGAGATATATTTCTAAAGTAACTATCAACCCAGCGATTGCACACGGTATCCAAAGATACATCGGATCAATCGAAGTTGGTAAGATGGCAGACTTGGTAATGTGGAGACCAGATATGTTTGGTACTAAGCCAGAATTGATTATCAAAGGAGGATTCGTATCTTACTCTAAAATGGGAGATCCAAACGCATCTATCCCAACTCCACAACCAGTATTCTGGAGACCAATGTTCGGAAGCTTTGGTAAAGCAAACACTGAAACTTCAGCATTCTTCGTATCTAAAGTATCTTTAGAGAAAGGAATCGTTCAGTCTTACGGATTAGGTAAAAAATTATTACCAGCAAGAGGATGTAGAAATATCGGAAAATCTGATATGATCCACAACGATGCAATGCCTAAGATTGAGGTAAATCCACAAACTCACGAAGTGAAAGTAGATGGTAAGCCATGTGTATGTGAGCCAGCTAGCAAACTTCCAATGGGACAATTATACTTCATGTTCTAATAGAACTGAAATTTAGAAATAGAACCACCTTTATTAAAAAGGTGGTTTTTTGCTATTTTTTTATAAAAAAGTAGCAAAATATTTTTTTGTTCAAAATGAATTCCATAAATTTGTGTCATTAAAATAATAAAGATAACACGAGCGAATTGTTTTTTTAGTAATCTATTATAATTTAGTCATTTAAGTCAGAGGGTAGCCCAATAGACTAGCAAAATCGTTTTTAACTTCATAATGTTTTGGTTTTTAGTAGTTTATTGGGCTATTTCTGGTTTGATTTCTTGGAAAAACAAAAAGGCTGTTATATATCATATAATTATGATACCTTTATCTACTTTTTTTATTGTATTTTTGGACTCGTTTAAATCCTGAATGGATGGAAACGGGATTTTTTATTTTTAAGACATTGATAATTAAAAAATGAGCTTATGTTAGTGGTTTCTGAGGTAATTCGAAATGCGAAAGGAGAGGATTTATCCTCAAAAGAAGTAGATTTTTTTGATATAGAATGGTTTGAATCTACAAGAAAACTTCTTCGCAAAGTCAGTCATAAAGGAGAGGAAGTAGGTTTAAGAATATTGAAAGAAAATCTTAGACTAAAACATCACGATGTGCTATGGGAGGATGGGAATAAAATATTGCTGGTCAATGTATTGCCGTCTGATGCAGTGGTGGTTCAGCCAAAGACAATGAGAGAGATGGGAACTATATGTTTTGAGATTGGTAATCAGCACATTCCTATTTTTATTGAGAATGATGAGATTATCATCCCTTATGAAGATCCTATTTTTAATTTGCTGAAAAAAGGTGGATATGAGCCGTTCAAAGCACAAAGGATTTTTGAAGATATGCTGAAAGCATCATCTGACCACGAAGCACCTGCAAAGGATCACAAGATAGACACTGATCAGCTTTTTTCAAAAGTTTTTCCAAGTAAATAAACAAAGACTAATTATAATAGATAAAAAACAGAAATAAAATGAAGGTAAATTCACTAATAAGTCTATTACACATTGCGGATCCGACTTTGCCGATTGGGGGGTACTCTCACTCAAATGGTTTGGAAACCTATGTGCAGAAAGGACTTGTAAACAGTACGGAGACGGCGGCTTTATTTCTTAATAATATGCTGTCCAGCAGTATATTACATAATGATGCGGCTTATGTGAGATTAGCTTATGAAGCTATGAAAGAAAAAGACAGCTACGAAAGAATAGTTGTTTTGGATGAGGAATGTAGTGCAATGAAGAGTCCAAGAGAAATTCGTGAGGCGAGCCACAAATTGGGAACGAGATTGCTGAAAATCTTCATAGAAGAAGGACAAAAGTGCGATTTCTTGACAAAATTTGGGGACTATGTAACTAAAAATATCAGCGTGGGGAACTATCCTGTGGTATATGGTGCATTGTGCTATTTGATGGAAATTCCTTTGGAAGAGGCAATTACAGCATTTTATTTCTCTACGGCTACGGGTATGGTAACTAACGCGGTTAAGTTGGTTCCACTTGGTCAGCTTGAAGGACAAAAAATTCTTTTTGAAGTGAAAAGAAATATTCCTTCTTGGGTAGAAAAAACCATGAATTTGGAAGAAGACAAAATCGGTCTTTCTAATGTAGGATTTGATTTGAGATCTATGCAGCACGAGAGATTGTATTCAAGATTGTATATGAGTTAAGGATTAAAATTATTGAAGTATAACAAAAAATTATAACAAAATGGCAAATAGAAAATATATTAAAATTGGTGTAGCAGGTCCTGTAGGTGCTGGAAAAACTGCTTTGATAGAGGTTTTATCAAGAAAAATGATGGATGATTATTATGTTTGTGTAATCACCAATGATGTTTATACTAACGAGGACGAAAAATTCCTTCAAAAAAATAGTAAATTACCAAAAGATAGAATTGCAGGGGTAGAAACAGGAGGATGTCCTCACACAGCGATTAGAGAGGATGCGAGTATGAACCTAGAAGCAGTAGATGAAATGGCTGCTAAACACCCAGACATGGAAATTCTTTTCGTGGAGAGTGGAGGAGATAATCTTTCTGCTACATTTAGCCCAGAATTGGCTGATTTGACAATATTCGTAATCGATGTGGCGGCTGGTGAAAAAATCCCAAGAAAAGGAGGACCTGGTATCACAAGATCTGACTTGTTGATGATTAACAAATTTGACTTGGCTCCATTAGTAGGTGCTGATTTAGCAGTAATGGAAAGTGATGCGAAGAGAATGAGACAAGGGCGTCCATTTGTATTCACAAACTTGAAAACAGAAGAAGGAGTAGATGCTGTTATCGGATGGATTAAGAAGTATGCTCTTTTAGAAGATATTGAAGAACCTGCAATTATCAGATAATTATGAACGGAATAATAGGGGAATACACCAGTAAGATGAGCCTAAGGACTGAGATCCGAGATGGGTTTCATCACTTGGCGGAAATGTTTTATACCAATCCGTTTGGATTGATGAGATTTGATAAGAGAAGTGCTCATGACCCTTGGTTGAGATATATGATAAGAAGCTCCACTCCAGGGATTATGGCGGGGGATTTCTACGAAATGTCTTTTAGAGTAGCAAAAGGAACTAATTTAGGTCTTGAAACTCAGGCTTATTCTAGAATCCACTCTATGAAACCAGGTGGGTTTGCCAAGCAGACAACTACCATAGATGTAGAGGAAGATGCTATGTTTCAGTATATTCCACACCCTACTTCACCACACAAGGACTCTGTTTATGAAGCGATAAATACTATCAATATTGCTAAAACATCTAGAGTAATCTGGGGAGAGGTAATTACTTGTGGAAGAAAACTTTACGGTGAAGGGGAAATTTTTGAATTTAAAGAATTTAAAAACTATACGAGAATATTCCTTGATGGTCATCTTATCTTCAAAGATAGATTGTACATGAAGCCAAGCGAAATGGATTTGACTACAATGGGGCAGTGGGAAGATTATACCCACCAAGCTACTATCTTTATCTACGACCAGCAGCTGGAAGAAGACCACCTTTTAGAACTTTTAGAAAAAGCACTAAAAGATGATGAGGGCGTAGAGTATGGTATCACAACTACTGTAGGAGGTGGTATCGTGATAAGAATCGTAGGGCATGGCGGAGAGCAGCTCTATAACATCGCTAAACGATTCGAATACAGTATTTTAGATGAAATCATAGAACCGATTTAATAATATTGTGATCCTAATGAAAAACAGTTATATTAGAAATGGTATAACTGTTTTTTTTCATAATTTTTTTTGTAATAGATAATACATTGATAGTAAATGAATGAATTTAAAAATGTTAATTTTGCACCTTGGATAGGGAAAAATTACGAAAAAGGTATTGATGAAAGAAAAATTTTGATATTGGGAGAGAGTCATCACTGGGGAGAAGATGTCAATGATGGAGTTAATGAAGAATTGAGGAATGGTAAATATTTAAAATTCACACAACAAGTTGTTGAATCTTATGTGGATTATCAAAAAGGCAATAAAGAGCATCAATCATGGATGAACACATTTACTAAGTTCATAAAGGAATTTTATAATTGGGAAGATAGTAAAATTAATTTGATAGATTTTTGGGATTCAGTTATGTTTTATAATTATGTTCAGTATCCCATTAGTAATCCAAGAATATCGCCTACACAAGAGCAGTTTAACCAAAGTGAAAAAGCTTTTCATGAAATTTTAGATAAGTACCAGCCAGATGTTATTATAATTTGGGGAATGAGATTATGGGGTAATATGCCTGATATAGGAAAGTATGATGAAAAAGAAATTGATAAAAAGTATTATAAAGTAGGAGAAAAAGAATATCCTGCTATAGTGCTTAGGCATCCTTCTGCTCCAAATTTTTGTTATTCTGCATATAAAAAAATCAGATTGTTATTGGAAAAAAATAGATAAAATATGGAGTTAATTATTTGGGGAATCGTAATAATATTGATGTGGATTTTTACATTTTATCTTAGAAATAAGATAGGAGTAATAATATCATCATTATTATTTGCATTGACTAATTTCTTTATTATGCACACAAATAAGGATACGGAAAGAATAGTATTTATTGTAATGATTATTAGTGTTATTATAATATTTACGGGAGGAAGTTATAAATATGAAACAAAAAGTGGAGAAAGAGATTGGAGGTATAAAGACAATCCTTATGAACAAACATATAGTGCTAAAACTAAAGTATTTCATGGTTTAATTTTATTTTATACAATATTATACATTTATTTCAAAAAAGGATAGAATAAATTTTTGTCAGTTTTAGAAAAAGTTGTAATTTTGCAAATCAAATAATTTAATATAAAGCAATAAAATGCCTACTATTCAACAATTAGTAAGAAAAGGAAGAGCCACAATTGCCAAGAAGAGCAAATCGGTTGCTTTGGATTCTTGTCCACAGAAGAGAGGTGTATGTACGAGAGTATATACAACTACACCTAAGAAACCTAACTCTGCACTTAGAAAAGTTGCCAGAGTAAGACTTTCTAATGGTAAAGAAGTTAACGCTTATATCCCGGGCGAAGGACATAATCTCCAAGAGCACTCGATAGTATTGGTAAGAGGCGGAAGGGTGAAAGACCTACCGGGAGTTCGTTATCACATTGTAAGAGGTGCTTTGGACACTGCAGGTGTAAATGGAAGAACACAAAGAAGATCTAAGTATGGAGCTAAGAGACCTAAACCAGGTGCAGCACCAGCAGGGAAAAAGTAATCATTAAATTTTAAGGAAAGAAACAATGAGAAAGACAAAAGCAAAAAAAAGACCGTTGTTACCAGATCCTAAATTTAATGATCAATTGGTAACAAGATTTGTGAATAACTTGATGATAGATGGTAAAAAGTCTATCGCATTTAGAATTTTCTATGATGCACTGGATATCGTAGAAACTAAAAAAGAAGATCAGGAAAAAACTTCTCTTGAAGTATGGAAAGATGCACTTACTAATGTAATGCCGCATGTAGAAGTAAGATCAAGAAGAGTAGGAGGTGCTAACTTTCAAATTCCTATGCCGATCAGAGCTGATAGAAAAATTTCTATGGCTATGAAATGGTTGATCAAATATGCTTCTTTGAGAAACGATAAATCTATGGCACAAAAATTAGCTGCTGAGATTATCGCTGCTTCTAAAGAAGAAGGAGCTGCTGTTAAGAAAAAGACAGATACTCACAAAATGGCAGAAGCAAACAAAGCATTCTCACACTTTAAATTCTAATCTGAAATGGGAAGAGATCTTAGATATACAAGAAATATTGGTATTGCTGCACACATCGATGCAGGGAAAACTACCACTACAGAGAGAATTTTATTTTACACTGGTAAAACTCACAAGTTGGGTGAAACTCACCAAGGGACATCTCAGATGGACTGGATGGAACAAGAGGCTGAAAGAGGGATTACAATTACCTCTGCAGCTACTACTTGTAACTGGAATTTCCCAACTGATCAAGGAAAAGTTTTACCAGAAACTAAAGGATACCACTTTAACATTATCGATACCCCAGGACACGTTGACTTTACTGTAGAGGTAAACCGTTCTTTGAGAGTATTGGATGGTCTAGTGTTCTTGTTCTCAGCAGTTGACGGAGTAGAGCCACAGTCAGAAACTAACTGGAGATTGGCTGATAACTACAAAGTTGCGAGAATGGGATTCGTAAACAAAATGGACAGACAAGGAGCTGATTTCTTGGCGGTTTGTCGTCAGGTAAAAGAAATGCTAGGTTCTAACGCTGTTCCTATCGTATTACCAATCGGAGCTGAAGAAGACTTCAAAGGAGTGGTAGATCTTATTAAGAACAGAGCTATTATTTGGCACGAAGATACTCAAGGTATGACATTTGATGTGGTTCCAATTCCAGAAGATATGAAAGCTGATGTATTGGAATACAGACAAAACCTTGTGGAAAATGTGGCAGAATATGATGAGTCTTTATTAGAGAAATTCTTTGAAGATCCAGATTCTATCACAGAAGAAGAAATCAATGAAGCTTTGAGAAAAGCAACTATTGATTTGTCTATTATCCCAATGACTTGTGGTTCTTCATTTAAGAACAAAGGAGTTCAGTTTATGTTGGATGCTGTATGTAAATATCTTCCATCTCCACTAGATAAAGATGATATCAAAGGAACTGACCCTAAAACGGACGCTGAAATCACAAGAAAACCAGATGTAAATGAGCCATTTGCTGCATTAGCATTTAAGATTGCTACTGACCCATATGTAGGTAGATTGGCATTCTTTAGAGCTTATTCTGGTAGACTGGATGCAGGTTCTTATGTTTTGAACACAAGATCTGATTCTAAAGAAAGAATCTCAAGAATCTATCAGATGCACGCGAATAAGCAAAATCCTGTAGAATATATCGAAGCAGGAGATATCGGTGCAGCTGTAGGATTTAAAGATATCAAAACTGGGGATACGCTTTGTGATGAAAAGAACCCTATTGTTCTTGAATCTATGATTTTCCCAGATCCAGTAATCGGTATCGCTGTTGAACCTAAAACTAAAGCTGACCAAGATAAAATGGGTAATGCTTTAGCGAAGTTAGCAGAAGAGGATCCTACTTTCCAAGTGAAAACAGATGAAGCATCTGGACAAACTATCATCTCAGGAATGGGAGAGCTTCACTTGGATATCATCGTAGACCGTATGAGAAGAGAGTTCAAGGTAGAAGTAAACCAAGGACAGCCGCAAGTAGAGTACAAAGAATCTCTTACAGCTACAGCTAACCACAGAGAAGTTTACAAAAAACAAACTGGGGGTAGAGGTAAATTCGCAGATATCATCTTCGAAATTGGTCCTGCTGATGAAGGAAAAACAGGTCTTGAATTCATCAACGAAATTAAAGGTGGTAACATTCCAAAAGAATTTATCCCTTCTGTTGAAAAAGGATTCAAAGAAGCTATGAAAAATGGTCCTTTGGCTGGATTCGAGATTGAAGGAATTAAAGTTACACTAAAAGATGGTTCTTTCCACCCAGTGGACTCTGACCAACTTTCATTCGAATTGGCTGCTAAACTTGGATTTAGAGAAGCTGGTAAAGCTGCTAAACCAGTAATCATGGAGCCTATTATGAAATTGGAAGTTGTTACTCCAGAAGAATACATGGGGGATATCGTAGGTGACCTTAACAGAAGAAGAGGTACTGTAAACGGTATGGATGATAGAAATAATGCTAAAGTTATCAAAGCATTTGTTCCATTAGCAGAAATGTTTGGATATGTAACAGCTCTTAGAACATTATCTTCTGGTAGAGCAACATCTTCTATGGAGTTTGAAAAATATGAACCAGCTCCACAGAATGTGGCTGAAGAAGTAATAGCTAAAGCAAGAGGTTAATTAAAATTTAGATTAAAATGTCACAAAGAATCAGAATAAAATTAAAATCTTACGATTACAATTTAGTAGATAAATCTGCTGAGAAAATCGTAAAAACAGTAAAATCTACAGGAGCTGTGGTAAATGGACCAATCCCATTACCTACTCACAAGAGAATCTTTACTGTGCTTAGATCTCCGCATGTTAATAAAAAAGCAAGAGAACAGTTCCAGCTTTCTGCACACAAGAGATTGATGGATATCTACTCTTCTTCTTCTAAGACTGTAGATGCTCTTATGAAGTTAGAATTACCAAGCGGTGTAGATGTAGAAATCAAAGTTTGATAAAACAATGTATTTATACATTTTGCTATGATAAAAATCCTTTCCTAAGAAATTGGGAAAGGATTTTCGTTATTTGAAATACTTTTGATATTATTGCAGAATAAATTTTAGTATGGGAAATCAAATTAGTAACAACAAAATCAGACAGATAATCCTGCTGGGGATGATTTTTGGATTTTTGTTTTTGATAGGATTTAATTTAAGCGATTTTTTGCCATCATTTCTTGGTGCGGTTACACTTTATGTTATTTTTCGCGATTATTATTTTAAGCTTACGGAGGAGAGAAAATGGAAACCTTGGCTGGCGATTGGTTTCTTGGTGTTGCTTTCTCTATTGGTCATTATTGTTCCGTTTTATTACATCGCAGAAACATTGGTGGTAAAGCTGGCAAATTCCCGAGAATATATAGAGATAGCCATAGAGAATGCCAATCAAATCCATCAATATATAAAGGATAAGACAGGCTATGACATCATAAATTCCATTGATATAAAAAAAGTAGGTGAGTGGGCGACGGTTTACACCTCATCTTTGCTGAATACTACGGTAGAGGTGGTTACTACAATTGTGACGGCTTTTTTTATTTTGTATTTTATGCTGATCAATTCGCGAGCGATGGAAAGAGCTTTGGAGAAGGCTGTTCCGCTGAAAAAATCTAATATCAATAAGATAGGCGAGCGTTTCCGAAAACTTATCATTGCCAATGTGGTGGGAATTCCTGTGGTGGCCATTGGGCAGGGGCTTACGGTTTTGATAGGCTATCTTATTTTTGGGGTTTCTAGTCCGTTTTTCTTATTTATTTTGACGGCTATGGCATCGCTTATCCCTATTGTAGGAGGGGCGATTGTCTATGTTCCAGTGTCACTTGTGCTGCTAGTGAACCAAGACCCAGTGGGAGCGGCGGGCGTTCTGTTCTTTGGGTTCCTTTCTGCGGGAGTGGATAATATCCTGAGATTCACCTTTTTAAAGAGAATAGAAAACATTCACCCGCTGAATTCTGTATTTGGGATTATTTTAGGGTTGAAGGTTTTTGGCTTTATTGGGTTGATTTTTGGACCGATATTGATTTCCATTACAGTGCTGCTGATTCAGGTTTATCATGATGAATTTTCTGAAAATGACAAAAAAGAGGAAAATGACACAGATGAGACCGAAGAAATTTCTGAAAATATACCCTTGTAAAGGGGCTAAAATAGGCATGTTTAGAAAATTAACATTTTAAGAAGTAAAATTTTAATGAATTGTTAATTTTAGTTAAAAAAATAACCGTAAATTTGCGATATTTAAAATTTAGAAAACCAAAAAATTTTTATGAAGACAAACTTTTTAAGGAGATCTGCGATAGCAGCATTGACTTTAACAACAGCAAGTTTTTATTTTGCACAAGAGGAAAAACAAGACTCAGAAAAGAGCATTGATGAAGTAGTTCTTGTGGGGGTAGCGGACATCGCTAAAGACAGAAAAACTCCAGTAGCAACCAAGAAATGACGGAAGTTCTTAACACTACACCATCTGTGTACGCGACTAAGTCTGGTGGTGGTTTCGGAGATGGAGGTATCACAATGCGTGGTTTCGAATCTAGAAACATCGCTGTGATGGTAAATGGTATGCCAGTGAACGATATGGAAGGAGGGGCTGTGTACTTTTCTAACTGGACAGGTCTTTCTGATGTTACAAGTACTATCCAAGTTCAGAGAGGTTTAGGTTCTTCTAAATTAGCAATTGCGTCTGTAGGGGGAACTATGAACTTCATTACTCGTTCAGCAGACATGAAAAAAGGAGGTGTTGTAAGAATAGGAGTAGCGAATAACGACTATCACAAAGCATCTTTCTCATACAATACAGGTAAATCTAAAAGCGGTTGGTCTACATCTATCTTAATGAGTAGAACAGCTGGTTCTTATTATGTACAAAATACTGATTTCGAAGCTTATGCATACTATTTCGCTTTAGGATTTGAGCCAAATAAAAAACATAACTTCCAGTTTACTATAACAACTTCTCCTCAGTGGCACGACCAAAGAGGTTTTACAAGCAAGATACAAGATTATATAGACTATAATCCAGATCATGATGGAAATCCATACAGACAGTATAACCCAGATTATGGATACTATACAGATGCAGCAGGAAGAAGAATAGCATTGTCTAACAAATCTAACTTCTACTCAAAACCAGTAATGATGTTCAACTGGGATTGGAACATTACTCCAAAATCTAAATTGAGCACTGTACTATACGCTTCTAATGGTAGAGGTGGTGGAACTGGTGATTTAGGAAAAGTAGGAGGAAAAAGAATTACCGATGCTTCTTTTAGAGATGCTGATGGTCACATAAACTATGATGCTATCTTCGCAGCAAACGCAGCAGTAGATGCTAATACAGCAGGAGCAGGATCTACTCTTGTAAGAAGAGCTTCTATGAACTCTCACAACTGGTATGGTATTTTAGCAAATTTCCAACACAAAATAAATGATAACTGGAATTTCTCCATAGGAACAGATGACAGATACTACTATGGATACCACTACCAAATGCTTACTCATCTATATGGAGCTAATGGATATAAAGATGATTCTAATATAAATAATACTGTTCCAAAAGTAGTTACAAGAGTACATGATTATAAAAACCTTCCGTGGAATCCTTTCGGAGGAAAAACATTAGGTAGAGAGGAGCATATAGGATATAGCAATGATGGGGAAGTACTATGGTATAGTGGTTTCGGGCAGGTAGAGTTTACTAAAAATAATTTCTCTGCGTTCGTACAAGGATCTATCTCTAATCAAGCTTATAGAAGAATAGATAATTTTAAAGCATATGAAGAAGGACCTACAGTTCTAACTAGTGGGCAAGTAATTTACAGAAAAACAAGCTTTAAAAACCTTATAGGATATAATGTAAAAGGGGGAGCTAACTATAATATCAACGAAAACCATAATGTTTTCGCGAATGTAGGTTTCTATAGCAAGCAGCCATTCATGTCAGCGGTATATCCGAATAATCAACAAGTAGTAAATCCTAACTTGACAAATGAGAAAATATTCTCTGCAGAGGTAGGATATGGTTTCAGATCTTCTAAATTCAACGCTAACCTTAACTTATACAGAACTGAATGGAAAGATAGATGGGCGAGAATTCCAAATCAAACATTTGTAACCGCAACAGGTAATGTTAGAGGGTATTCAGAAATCAGCGGTATCACTCAGGTTCACATGGGGGTAGAGGTAGACGCTACATATAAACCAGTGAAATTCTTAGAATTACAAGGTATGTTCTCTTACGGAGACTACAGATATAAAGGAAATGCTACAGGAGCTGATTTTGATGAAAGTAATAACCCTGTTGTAACTACAGCAGGAAGCACTACACTATACTTAGATCAAGTAAAAGTAGGAGGAAGCGGAAACAGCAGTATTCCACAGCTTACAGCTTCTTTAGGTGCAACTATCAAACCGATAAACGATTTGAGCATCTACGGAACTTGGAGATTTGTAGGAAACCTTTATTCAGCTGTTAATACAAACGATTACAAGACAGTAGCAAGACAAGAGCAAGGAGCTCTTAGACTTCCAGATTACAATCTTTTAGACTTAGGTATTTCATATAAACTAAGATTAAGAGAGCGTTCTCAGTACTTTACTTTCGGAGCGAATGTGTATAATGTAATAGATTCTTACTACATTTCTGATGCTTCTACAAGTATCCACGCTACAGCAGGAAGTACTACATACAAAGGAGTCGACACAAACAACAAAGTGTTCTTCGGTGCTGGAAGAACTTGGGCTGCTAGTGTAGCATTCAACTTCTAATAAAAACCTAGAAAGATAATAAATGGAAATCCTAACTTTAATTAGTTAGGATTTTTTTATATTTGCGTTTATAATTTAGACAAAATGGAGGATTTATTTAATAGTGTGTACAGCACTCATAAGGGAATTTCTTTTTCCACAGTGGTTGTTTTTGGAGCGTTTATTTTTCTAATATTACAGGTTCATCTTAGTTATAAAGGGAGAATATCAGATGTTTTGAGGAAAACAAGTTTTTTCTCGATGTTATTATTGTATATACAGGGAATATTGGGTGTTTTTTTAGGAATTTATTCACCAGAGTTCTCAGAGGCTTCGGGATTTTCTTCGTATTTTAAGCTTTTTGAGTACGGAATAATTATCCTGACCTGTGCAGGAATGATAACCTATGTATACATGTTCCTAAAAAGCAATCAAATTTTAACCCTAAAAGTGCTAATCATCACACTAGTGGCGGCGTTACTTTTTGAGTATGCATATCCTTGGAGAATTATTTTTGGTTAATTAAAAAATAGAATTTACTCATATGAAAATTGCGGTAGTGGGTGCTACAGGAATGGTAGGACAAATCATGTTGAAAGTTTTGGAAGAAAGAAATTTCCCTGTGAAGGAAATTATCCCAGTGGCTTCGGAAAAATCTGTCGGAAAAAAAATTAGTTTTAAAGGCAAAGAATATTCGGTAGTGTCCATGCAGGATGCCATCGACATGAAGCCAGAGATAGCGCTGTTTTCGGCTGGTGGAGACACTTCTCTGGAGTTTGCACCGAAATTTGCAGAGGCTGGAACTATGGTGATTGATAATTCTTCGGCATGGAGAATGGATGTTACTAAAAAACTGGTCGTGCCAGAGATAAATGCAGATGTTCTGACCCAAGAAGACAAAATCATCGCAAATCCTAACTGCTCTACGATTCAGCTGGTAATGATTCTCAATCCGCTGCATAGAAAATACGGACTGAAAAGAGTAGTAGTGTCTACATATCAGTCAGTTACGGGAACGGGTAAGGCGGCAGTAGACCAGCTCAACCAAGAAATACGAGGTGAGGAAGGCGAGAAAGTTTATCCTTATCAGATTTTCAAAAATGCACTTCCGCACTGTGATGTTTTCGCAGATGATGACTACACAAAAGAAGAACTAAAACTAATGACCGAGCCTAAAAAGATTTTGGGCGATAGCAGTTTTGAAATCACAGCGACGGCTGTTCGTGTTCCTGTGCAGGGCGGACATTCTGAGAGTGTGAATATTGAGTTCAATGAAGACTTTGACATAGAGGAAGTTAAGCAGATTCTTTCAAACACGCCAGGCGTTATATTGGAGGATGATGTAGCCAATAAAAAATACCCTATGCCGTTCTATTCCGAAGGGAAAGATGAGGTTTTTGTAGGGAGAATAAGAAGAGATAATTCTCAGCCAAAAACGCTCAACTGCTGGATAGTGGCAGATAATCTAAGAAAAGGAGCAGCTACGAACGCTGTCCAAATCGCAGAATATTTGGTCAGAAATCAGTTGGTATAATTTTGGTATAACACCGTACACATAGTACGGAAAAATGAAAATAAACTTTATTCAGAAATTTTTGATGATTTGCTCTGGTGCGAATCTTCACATCTTAAAGAAAACTCCTTCCGAGTGGAATAAATATTCTGGCATCGGAGGGATTGTTTTATTCACAGGTTTTTTTGCGGGAATTTCCGCAGGGTACGCTACCTATACCATTTTTGATGATTTCCACGCTGCACTGGCGGCGGGGGCTGTCTGGGGGCTGATGATTTTTAATCTGGACAGATATATCGTGTCCTCTATCAAGAAAACGGTATCTTGGAAAAACCAACTTCTGCTGACGCTTCCTCGTTTGGTTTTGGCGGTGTTTTTAGGGATTGTTATTTCAAAGCCATTGGAATTAAAGATTTTTGAAAAAGAAATCAATAAACAGCTAAATACCATTATCCAAAGGAATAAAACAGAACTTCAAGAACAGATGAACAGCAGGATTCTACAGCAGTCAGGGCCTTTTGCAAAGGAAAAAGAACAAATTCAAGGTCAAATAGAATCCTACCAAAAAGCCTATGATTCCGCAGTGGTGGATTTAGAAAGAGAGGTTCTGGGCAAAGAAACGGGACTTACGAGCGGGAAGGCTGGTTTTGGGCCAAATGCAAAGCGAAAAACCGAAATCCGCGACAACAAGAAAAAAGAGCTGGAAGCCTATCAAAAGCAAATGGAACCACGGCTGAAATATCTGGACGAGGAAATCTCCAAAGTCTATACCAACCTACAAACGGAGCAGAAAAACAGCGAGGATTCGGAAAATAGGTTCAATGGTTTTGCGGCGAGGCTTCAGGCACTGGATGAGTTAGGCGCAAATCCTATCATGGCTGTGGCGGCGATGTTCATCATGGGACTTTTCATTTGTTTAGAAATTTCGCCTGTTTTGGTTAAACTGATTTCTACCGCAGGGCCTTACGATTACCTTTTAGAAAAAACCGAAACCGAAACAAAGCTCTATGCGAAAGAAAAAATAGAAAAAGGAACCATCTCTACGGATTTTAGAATAGAGAAATTCAAAAAAGATTTGGATAATTTGTAGAAAAAAATCAAGGCTTATAAAAATGAGCCTTGATTTATTTTATAATATTTTTTCTGTAATAAAACAGCGGAACTATCAGTAAAACAGGCAGAGGCTGAATCACAAATCTTCTGATGTAAAACGAAAACAAATTCCCAAAACTAAATTCCGTATAAACAGAATACAGATAAATAGGGAAGAAAAGAATGAAAGATAAAGTGATTAAAACCATCGCTTGGAAAGTCCATTTTTTATTTAAAAACAAGAAATGAACAATTCCTAAAGAAAAAATAAGATTTAATAAAAACCTGAAAAGATGGCTGCCGATGAGCCCAGCCCACTCAAACTGAGGGAATGCAGGATTGGCGCTGGTACTCGCGAAATATTTCAAGAAAGGGTCATAGAATATTTTGTTTTCTAAAACTCTTACTCCTACCAGTCCTATTATACAGAGGGCGACAAGAAGCCATTTTATTTTATTCATTTTTTCAGAACAAAGAATTTAATCCAGATAATCCAAAGAAAAACCACGCCTCCATAGATAATGGCAGGAAAGGCATAATCATGAGCAATCTTAAAATGCTCCGGTGAAAGCTCCATATAGACAATGTTAATAAGAGCGATTCTCGTAACATTCACTACATAAAGGAAAACCAGTCCCAAAGCGGCGAACCAAAAAGTTTGTAATCCTTTATAAAAAGTAAAAATAAAGGCAAGATACAGAATCATGATAGAAACAGCATTACAGCCCTCAATCATCGTGGTAGCCCATATGTTATTGATATAGAAATATAAACCGCTTTTTTCGGTGGATTCTATCAGCTGGGTATTGTAGCCCATTTTATTCATGCAGAAAGTAGACTGCTCTGCTATAATTTTGGTCAAAGGGTCTGCGGCGGCATCGGAATATAGATTTAGATAAAACTGATAAAGTAAAATCAATCCCAGATAAGTCGCCAAAAACCTTAATAACAGGATAAGAATAGGCTTTAGGTCATCAAACATTATGATAATTTTGGGCAAAAGTAAACAAAAAAACAAGAAAAATTTAATGAAAAACCATATATTTGCTTTTGCATTTTAATTGACACTAAAAATATGTTTAAATCATTTCTTCACTGGAAAGTCTGGGTAAATATTTTGATTACTTTAGGGATATTTTGTGGCTTGGTTTGGGGGACATTCAGATGGCTGGATACTCATACTAACCACGGGAAAGAAGTACCCGTTCCCAATGTAGTAAATATGTCCGTACAAGAGGCTGTAAAAGAATTAGAAAACATGGGGCTGGATGTGGAAGTAGACAGTTTTAAATACGATCCTAAATATAAGCCTTTTCAGGTGTTACAAATTTATCCTGCCGCAGGTTCTCGTGTAAAAGAAGGTAGGACTGTAATCCTGAGAATCAATCCAAAAACTTGGGCAAAAGTGGAAGTTCCGAATATTTTGGAAAAATATAAAGGGTTGGCATTTAGTAGATTAGAGCTTGTAGGGCTGAAAGTGGGCGATACTATCTATGAGCCAAGCATCCAGAAAGATGCTGTTCTGAAAATGATATACAGAGGCGAGGAGCTAAAACCAGGAACTCTGCTGCCGAAGTTTTCCGTAATAGATTTGATTATCGGTTCTGGGCCGCTTAGGGATATCGCTGTTCCGAATGTAGTGGGACTTACGGTGAAAGAAGCCCGAGAAGTGATTATGGCTAATAATTTTGAGTTTGGTATCGCAGAATACGAAAGCGGAGTAAAAGACGAAAACGATATAGTCTACTACCAAGACCCTGCAGTGGGTAGCCTTAGAGACCAAGGAATGCAGATAGATGTCTGGGCGAGTAAGAAAACTCCTGCCGAAATGGTGGATAAAGCAAGGGAACTGGATAAAATATATGGGCTTCCGAAGGATGAACCGACTGAACCAGCAAAGGAAAGCAGACAGGCTAACACGCCGATGGAGTACCCTTCTTCCACGAGACAAAACATAAAGGTAGAGTCTACTCCTGCTAAACCAGTGGAAACTAAAAAGCCTGAGGAGAAAAAAGACAATAAAAAAACAGAGGAAAAACCTAAAGAAAATACTACTAAACCAGTTGAAAAACCAAAACAGAAAAAAGTAGTAGTAGAGTAGAGAAAATACGATGATAGAAGAAAATGAAGATTTTATAGAAGATGAGGTTCTCAATGAATCTTTGGAGGAAGGGAGCGATCTGTATGAGCATCTCAATATCGTTGTAGATAAAAATCAGGAACCTCTCAGGATAGACAAATTTTTGTTGATTTTTAGACAAAATTCTTCCCGAAATAAAATTTCTCAGACTTGCCGTGCTGGTAATGTGGTAGTCAATGGAGTTCCTGTAAAACAGAACTATAGAGTAAAACCTAACGACCAGATTTCGGTTCTTCTCGCTCATCCTCCTCGCGAAAATGTTATCATTCCTCAGGATATTCCTATCAATATCGTTTATGAAGATGATGATGTATTGGTAGTGGATAAGGAAGCAGGAATGGTTGTCCATCCTGGTTTTGGGAATTGGGATAAAACACTAGTCAATGCTGTGGCATATCATTTTGAGAAAAATGGTTTGAAAACGGATTTAGACCGTGTGGGACTGGTTCATAGGATTGATAAAGACACATCAGGACTTCTTGTCATTGCTAAAAATGAATATGCAATGAGTTTCCTTGCGAAGCAGTTTTTTGAACGAAAAACTAAACGGCTCTACTGGGCTTTTGTTTGGGGAAATTTAGAAAATGATGAGGGAACTATCCGCGGACACATAGGACGCCACGAAAAAAATAGAATGCAGATGGCAGTTTATGAAGATGGAAGCGTCGGTAAACATGCTGTGACTCATTATAAAGTTTTAGAGCGTTTCCGATATATGACTTGGGTAGAATGTAAGCTGGAAACAGGACGAACGCATCAGATAAGGGCTCATTTCCGCCACATAGGGCACACTCTTTTCAATGATGAAAGGTACGAAGGGCATATTCCTTTAAGGGGACAAAATCTGCCGAAATACAAGCAGTTTATCCAAAATATTTTTGAAATATTACCAAGACACGCTCTGCATGCTCATACACTTGGGTTTATCCACCCGACTACCAAAAAGGAAATGTATTTTGAGAGTCCAATGCCAAAGGACATGCAGGAGGCAGTTGATAAATGGAGAAATTATTTAGCCTCGAATTAGAATTATAAACATTTAAACTATTAAAAAAAGAGAGAGATTTTTGGTCTCTCTCTTTTGTTTGATTTATGCTTTTTGTCCATTTACGAATACTTCGCCTTCTGCCGTATAAACAGTGATGTTTTGTTTCCCGTCAGGTGTCTCTCCTGTTACTCCCAGCAGGGCAGGAATCAGAGCATCAGGCGTTACAGAGAACTCGTCTATTCCAGCATCTACCAGCCATTTTGCAAACTCTGGATTGGTAGAAGGAAGGTTACCACAGAGACCTAAATGAAACTCTGGTTTCGTAGTATTTCTTTCTTGAATGAGGTTTTCTATTCTAGATTGTAGATGTTGTATATGCCAAGGAAGAATATCTCCTCCAGAGCGGTCTAATCCAAATTCTAGTTGTAAAAGGTCATTAGACCCTATCTGACCGCCATCAGACACTTTGAAAAACTCCGTTGCGCGAGAAATATTCACCGGAAGTTCAAACATCATTTGAAGAGGAATATTGATACCGCTTTCTTTTACTAATCTAGCGACTTCTTTCATTTCATCAGGCGTTCTCACAAAAGGAACTTCTATGTGGATATTGGTATATCCCATATCATTTATCACATACGCCAAAGCTTTTAGGTCTATGGCAAGGAAAGCTTTTTGGTATGCACCTAAATATTTTCCTGCACCTCTGTCTCCCAGCATTGGGTTTTCTTCCACTGGCTCATAGGCTCTACCACCTAATAAATCTGCGTGTTCATTGGTTTTAAAGTCAGGAAGACGCACGACCATAGGCTCATTGATATCATCAGTATAGTATGGCGAAACGATTCCAGCAATTTCCCTTGCGAGGGCTTTTACATACCAATCCACAGGAGAAAGCTCACCAGCTTCAGTTCGGATAAATTCAGTTACGCTTTCGGCTGTTTTTACTGCTTCTTCTTTTGTCATTCTTCCCTGACCTACCAATTGCAAAAAGTCACTCTCCAAAGTAGAATAATTCATCACCGCCATAGGATGCACTCTAAGTTTTGCTGCCAGCATTTCCCAGCGAACAAGTCCAGAACCTCTACCAATATTGAGAGAAGGGAAATAAGAGCGCATACATACAGACCTTGCTGTACTCGCATCGGATACTATCAGACGGATAGGAATAGGAGAAGGTTTTAGCCCTTCTAATTGAGTTTCTGTTACAGAATACTGGTGGCGACCTTCATAGAATGCAGGAGTATCTCCCACGCCATAGTAAGTGATTAGGCTGCCGTCTTTTAGGAATTCAGGCGCGCCCTTTACGGATACAGCACACGGCAGGCCATGTTCTTTACACCAGATAGGAGTGTGGTCATTTTTCCCTCCACGCGTAGTGATGCAGGCTACGGTTTGTTCCATAGAAGGCTCCATCCATGGGTAAGTCATCGCTGTTACGAGGATTACTCCTATTTTGTCGCCATATTTATCTGTGATTTGTTTTTTCTTTTCGTTAAATTTCTTCTCAAAATCTCTTTTGAACTCAGCTCCTTCGCCAAAGAGGGAGATTACAACTCCATGTGTGATACTTGGAATCCCAGCATTGATACCTTTTGATTTTAGAAGCAGCGCACTTTCTAAAGTAGCGTTTTCTTGTCCATCTTCATTCAGCCCATCGAGAGTGAATTTTCTATGTACAGGCTCGTGTTTTAGAGTGGTAATCGCTCTCTGCTGAGTGATGATGATGGTATTTGTCTTAAAGTTAATAGCCGCCTCCAAATCACTCTCTACACTTTCTGCATCCAGCTCTCTGAATAAGTCGCCGAGAAGCATTCCTATTGTAGAGAGGGTAGAAGCAGTCTCATCAGACATACATTTTTTTGCAGAGTTTTCAGGAGTGTTTTTATGCCATTCTCCATCGAAATATTCTTGTTTTTCACCAAGTTTAAAGTCTATTAGACCATCTTTTTTTAGTCTCAAAGGTCTTTTTGCAAAAATCCAAGAGTCACTAGAAACTCTACCAGAAACCACCGCCTCGCCAAGTCCATAAGTAAAGTTAATTTCTACAAAGCCAGGGTGATTGCTCTGTGTGTCAGCCGTGAAAATAGTTCCCGCCACATCTATGCTCGGCTGCATATCCTGCACCATTACAGCAAATGAAAGAGATGCTAAATCCTCGCCGAAAGCATGTGGAGCCGAAAACTGATAGTGCAGTGCACCACGATTAAAACGAGAAATGAAACAAGCTTTGATAGCATTGAGAACTTCCTCAAAACCAAACTGGCGTAGTTTAGTAGAATATTTTCCACTTCCACTGAATTCTCCTCCGTCTTCGGAAGGCGCTGTGGAGCGGACAGCTCTTGGGACATTAGGATTTTTTTTGTCCAGCCATTCGAAAGCGACACGCACCGCTTCTACAAATTCGGTAGAAAATTCTACTTTTCTGATGAGGTCTTGGCAGTTTTTTTCCGCAGTGGAAAAACTCTCATTGTTTTGTAAATCTAATATATTTCTGTCTAAAAATTTTCTCAATTCAGGAAGAAGAGGAGAGATGAACAACTGATATGCATAATCTGTTACCGCGAACTGATTTTCAGCAATTACATGAAGAGGTTGATTTTTCAAAGAATTGATAATTTCCTGTGCTTTTGGAGACATGTGGCTGTCTAGTCCGTTCAGTTTTCGGAAAATATCAGCCTGTTTTGCAGATTTTCCACCAACCCAGTCTTTATTCAAAATACCAGCGTTATAGGTAGATACTATCCAAGGTTTTTCAGCAGTTCCTCCTGCCCATAGTAGATTTCCCTCGCTGTCAAATTCACAAGCAGCATACATTTGTTCTTTGTTCATTTTTAGAAAAATTTAGGTTAAATTATGATTTAATTCATTTATTACGAGAAGGTTATATATCTCAAATTTACGCTAAAAAAAGCAGATAAAACTATTTTTTTATTGCAAATAAAGGCGTACCTTTGAGGTTCGCTTTTATGAAATATATTCTCCCGCTGAGGGAGTTTTTTCTTTATGCTTTATATTCATATTCCTTTTTGCAAACAGAAGTGCAGCTATTGTAATTTTCATTTTTCTACTTCTTTGAAATTGAAAAATGAGATGCTTTTCGCCATTAAAAACGAATTATCATTAAGAAATAATGAGTTGAAAAACAAGACTTTAGAAACTCTATATTTCGGAGGAGGAACGCCGTCTATTTTGGAAGTGGATGAAATTAAAATGCTGATGGATGAAATCCTGAAATATTTTGATTTTTCTAGGGATATAGAAATTACCTTGGAGGCAAATCCAGATGATTTAGACCAAAAATTTTTGAAGGGAATTGCAGAAATTGGGATTAACCGACTTTCCATAGGAATACAGAGTTTCCATGATGAAGATTTGAGGCTGATGAATCGTGCGCACAGTTCCTCACAAGCAGAATCTTCGGTGAAAAGGGCACAAGATTCAGGTATTCAGAATATTAGTATAGATTTAATTTACGGAGCGCCTACATCTAATTTTGAAATTTGGAAGCAAAATTTGGATAAAGCCATAGAGCTGGAAGTTCCGCATATTTCTTCTTATGCGCTGACCATAGAGCCGAGAACTGCTCTTGAAAACTGGATAACCAAAGGAAAAATAAGCCCTCCGAAAGAAA
Organism: Flavobacteriaceae bacterium; assembly: GCA_013333255.2. GTDB lineage: Bacteria > Bacteroidota > Bacteroidia > Flavobacteriales > Weeksellaceae > JABCPE02. The sequence continues at coordinate 21,942 of JABCPE020000004.1, forward strand.
ATACACAAAACGAGGAATTCTACTACATGGTAGATTTTTTGAAAGATAATGGCTTTGACCATTACGAAATATCAAATTTCGGGAAGCCTGATTTTTATTCTAAACACAATACTTCTTATTGGAAATATAAACCCTATTTAGGAATCGGGCCTTCGGCACATTCTTACGATGGAGAGCAGATCCGAGCATGGAACATTGCTAACAACTCGTTATACATCAAAGATCTTTTGCAAGGCAAACTACCAATAGAAAAAGAAATATTGTCCGAAAAAGATAGATATAATGAAATGCTGATGATAGGACTTCGCACGAGCTGGGGAGTAGATTTAGCAAAAATAAAAAACGACTTTTCAGATGAAATTATTCAAAAATTCAATGCTGATATTCAGCCTAAAATAGAGCAGGGAATTCTCCTCATAGAAAATAATCATCTCAAAATCCCTGAGAAGCATTGGTTCTTTGCGGATGGAATCGCTTCGGATTTATTTTTGATATGATTTTAGAATATTCTCAAAATAAAAAGACTCCCAAATTTGGGAGTCTTTATTTATGATTAAACTTAATTAGTTTTTAAGTTCATCTGGTCCTAAGATGTAATCATCAATAACATCTTCTTGTCTGAATTTAGGTTTTTTAACCAAGAATGCAAGAACGAATGAAATTGCGATCAACACGATAGCTGCGTGGTAAGCGAAGAAGTAAGCTTCACCTGGCGCGTTGTTTGCTTCAGCCAATCTGTTAGAGTAAGCTGCAATTTGAGGCCCGATTACCAATGATAATCCCCAACCTGTATAAACTACACCATAGTTAGCACCGTAAGCTTTAAGACCGAAGTAGTCAGCTACAAGAGATGGTGTTGTACTCATTACAGAACCGTAAACCACACAAGTAAGGATAGTTCCTAAGATGATTTTTACTGGAGTGTCATAAGTGTGGAAGAAGAACATGTTAATCGCTTGGATAGTGTGGATTACATAGTATACATTCTTTCTACCGATGATGTCAGAAATCATACCTCCTAATGCACGACCTGTAGCGTTAGAGATAGAAGTTACTGGTACCATCACCCCTAGTAATGCAGTAGCTGTTTCTGCGTATTCAGCAGCAATAGTTCCTGCTTTTAGTCCAGACTGTACTCTCATGATGTCAGAAGAGTTAGAGATAACCATCGCACCAGCAGAACAATATAGAGCATAGATAGAGAACAATGCCCAAGCTTGCCAAGTTTTAACCATAGCTGCAGTTCCGATAGAAGCAGTTTTTTTAGCATTTTCTTTTACTGGTTTGTTTGGATTAACTTCTGGTTCAGGTACTTCATATCCTGCAGGAGGGTTCACTACATTCAATGCAGCTGGGATACCCATAGCAAGGATAGCACATCCTAATACTCTCAAAGTGTTTTCTAATGATAAGTGAGGGAATGAATCGATAGTCCACATGAAAGCTTGTTGCTTTAAGAACAATGTTTCAAGTGGTCCTAACCAAAGAGCTCCAAGACCGAATCCTGCTACTACAAGACCGTTGATCATCCCTTTTTTAGATGGGTGGAACCATTTCATCGCAGCCGCACGAGGACAAGCATACACGAATCCGATACCATTACCTACTACCATAGCGAATACGAAAGTAAATAAATAAGGATGGTTAGTCAAGAAACTACAAAGGATAGCTCCTACCCCTGTCATTAACACCCCGATCAAGATAACCTTAGTAGGCCCAATTTTATCTTGCCAAGCTCCAGCGAATACAACGATAAACGCTGAAGTAAAACCTCCAATACCATAAGGTAATGCTAGGTCAGACTGACCCCAAGCCGAATACATTCTGTCAGCAGAATCAATCGCCAATGTGTTGTCTTGGAATCCATTTTTCGCAGTGTACTGAAGGGCATCCTTCAAGTTACTCCAAGTGTATAATATACCAACCGAGAAGTTGGAAATTATACCAGCTATGAGGACTCTCGTAGCTTTCTTTTTTGCTGTTTGTTAATCCATTGTGTATAATTATTTAAATGTTATTTTTTAATTTATAAACTATTTTGAGATGAGTTGATTTATTCAATCGGGGTGCAATTTAATACTATTTTTTGAATTGGCACTATTTTTTGTTAATAAAAATATAAAATTTACCATTGGCAGGTATCATCATATATCTTTTCTATACTACAAAGTTACTAAACCTTTCTCAAAATTGGGCGCAAAAATAAAATAATAAATCCTTATTTAAAAGATGATATAAATCATATTTTGTTTCCTCTCGTTTTTAAAAGTATGATTTTCAGTGAATAATCATGTTTTTATTGATGATTAGATATTCTATTTTATGAAATGTTAAAATATCATAACTAAACCTATGGATTGGGTGTTTAAAAGATAAAAGGCTAATTTTGATAAGGTTATATACCTTAATATATATATGTATAAATGATAAAAAACGGGAAATATGATAAATGTTAGTTTTTTTGTTAAAAAAAATATAAAATAATATTATATCTTTGCAGTGTGAAATAATATCACAAGAAAAAAAATTATAAATTATAATAATTACGATTATGAAAAAACAGATCATCGCGCTATTTGCTTTAGCAGTAGCACAAATGGGGTTAGCACAGGAAGAAACAAGTGCTACACTTTATGGTTATGCAAAAGGAGAATTTGCGTTTGACTCTCGTCAAGTAGTAGCAGCTAGAGAAGGTAACTTTATCGATTTAGCATCTCCAAATGTAACAGGTAACAATGTTGCTAATTTCAACGGATGGGGAATTGAATCAAGATTAGGTGTTAAAATCGCTGGTCCTGAGTTCTTCGGAATGAAATCTGAAGCTTTGATCGAAGGTCACTTCTTCGGTAATAACGGACAAACTAACAACTTCGGTTTGAGACACGCTTATGTGAAATTATCTAGCGATAAAGTAGAGTGGTTAGTTGGTCAGTTCTGGCACCCAATGTTCGTAACGAATGTATCTCCAGGAACTTACAACTTCAACGCAGGAAGCCCATTCCAACCGTTCAACCGTTCTCCTCAGATCAGATTCTCTACTAAAGGTAACGCAAGATTTACCCTTGCTGCTGTTACAGAAAGAGACTTTACATCTTTAGTACTAAATGGAAAAGGAAATGCTGCTAAGTCTGGACTTCCAGCATTCCACGCACAGTTACAATTTGGTAGCGATGATAAATTCGTAGGAGGTTTCGGTGCTAATGTTAAATTCACTAGAAACACAGAAGCTAACGCTAAAACTGCACACGGTAAAACTCTTGCTGCATTCAATGTTTTAGCATACGCAAAAGCTCAGTTTACTGAAAACTTCGCTTGGAAAATCTATGGTAACTACGGACAAAACCCATCTGAATTATTACAATTAGGAAGTGTTGCTTACAATCCTCTAAAAGATGATTTGAAAAACAGTACTACATTGTCTCTTTGGACAGAGTTTGCTGGTAAATTCTCTGACTCTTTCGAGTGGGGTGTTTTCGGAGGATATTCTCAAGACTTTGGATTTAACAACAAAGACTTTGGTAATGCTCTTTATGCTTCTTCTTTCGCAGTTTCAAATGCTTACGGTTCTGTAGGAAATCCAGTGAGCACATGGAGAGTATCTCCAAGAGTAGGTTGGAAGTCTGGTAACACTAAATTAGGTGTTGAGTTAGATTATACATCAACTACTTACGGAGCTTATGACTATGCTAACAAAGGAAAACTTAAGAAGTATACACAAGATGCTACAGGAGATAACCTTCGTGTATCATTGTCATTGACTCAAACATTCTAAGATAAATAAAATATTTTGAGATGATAGAAGAGCCACTCTGTGAGTGGCTCTTTTATTTTAGATGAAAAAAATTAGGTTCTTGCATTTCGCAGGCTTTCCATATCGCATCATTCTGTGGAACGGGAGCGGTTATTTTTATAAGTTCTTTGCTCACAGGATGGATGAATTCCAGCATTCTAGCGTGCAGGCTGATGCCGCCGTCTGGATTGGAACGAGGTGCGCCGTATTTCAGGTCGCCTTTTATAGGTGCGCCTATTTTAGATAGCTGAGCCCGTATTTGGTGGTGTCTTCCTGTCTGCAAATCTACTTCCAGCAGCATATAATTATCCAAGGTTTTGATGATGTTATAGCTCAGAATGGCTTTTTTTGCTCCTTCTGTCTCGTGAGAGTAGATGATAGCTTTGTTATTTTTCTCGTTTTTCTTGAGATAGTGGGTGAGGGTTTGGCTTTGTGGGATCATCTCTTTTGGTACTACTGCCCAGTAAGTTTTTTTAATCTCCCTATTTTTTACCATTTGGGTCAGGCGGGAGAGTGCTTTGGAAGTTTTAGCGTAGATTACCAGCCCAGAGGTTGGCCTGTCTATCCTGTGAACCAAACCGAGATAGACATTCCCAGGCTTTTGGTCGCGTTCTTTTATGAAGTCTTTCAGCAGTTCCAGAAGGCTCTGGTTGCCTGTTTTGTCGCCTTGAACCAGCTGACCTACTTTTTTATTGATGATGATGATGTGGTTGTCTTCGTAGAGAATTTGTGAATTCATATAAATGTCTGATTAGAATTTCACAAAGGTAAAATTTTTATAGTTTTAATCAAATTTCATACCTTTACCGAAGTAATTATGATTTATGATAATTGAAAATTATATCGCAAATGATTTTCCCATATTGGGCGTAGATACTACTGCGGAGGAGGCTTTGCAGACTGCTGTTGATTTTGATTTTACCCATGTTTTCGTGGAGAATGAAGGCGTATTTCAGGGAGCAGTAAGGAAGGAATGCTTGGAGGAAAATCGCAAAAAAAATTTAGGAGAACTGCTTCCGTATATGGATAGGTTTTCTATTCTCTATGGAAGTACTCTTTTGGATGGGGTGAAATTATTCCATACATTTAATACCAATGTAATTCCTGTAATCAATAAAAACGAGGAATATCAGGGGTATATCGCTTGGGACAGCATCGCAGATGAATTGTCTAAATATCCGTTTTTTTCGGAGACAGGGGCGCTGCTTACGGTGGAAATCCCAAGAACTAATTATTCCATGGTGGAAATAGCCCAAATCGTAGAAAGTAACAACGGAAAATTCTACGGTGCGCTGGTTACGGAGATGAATGAAGCTTTTGTGAGGGTGACGATGAGAATCAGCAATGAAAATCTCAGCTCCATAGACGAGACCTTTGAGCGCTACGGCTACATTATCGTGCAGAAATTCTATACCGATGAAAAGGAAGAACTGCTGAAAAGCCGATACGAATTTATGCAAAAATACCTTGAATTCTAATGCCAAATATCGCAATATATTCGCAGAAAAATGGAGATGAGTTTCAGGCTTATCTTCATCAGTTTATTCTTGAATTAGAGAAAAGGGAAAATGTGCAGATTTTTCTCCACGAAAAAATTTTAGAAAAGAATAGTTTATTGGGTAAATATCAGATTTTCAGTGATAAAAATTCCCTCGAAAAATGTGAAATAGATTATTTCTTTTCTTTTGGAGGAGATGGCACTATTCTGAGTGCGCTTACGCTGATTCAGGATTTGGAAATTCCTGTTGTCGGTGTTAATATGGGACGGCTCGGCTTTTTAGCAAATTTCAGCAAAGAAGAGATTTTTGATAATATTGATAAAATTTTTGCCGGCGAGACCCATATCAGCCAGCGTTCGGTGATAGAAGTGAAAACAGCCGAAAATAGGATAGATTTTCCCTATGCGCTGAATGATGTGGTGATTACCCGCCAAGAGACCACTTCTATGATTACCGTAGAGGCCGAAATCAATGGCAAGTTCCTGAGTATGTTTTGGGGAGATGGGCTTATAGTGGCTACGCCTTCGGGGTCTACGGCGTACTCACTAAGCTGTGGAGGACCTATTATAGAGCCGGAGAATGATAATTTTTCTCTGACACCCATTGCTCCACACAACCTAAATATGCGCCCTATTATCCTAAAAGACAATGTAGAAATAAAACTAAAAGTTTCCAGCAGGCTGCCACTGTATTCATTGGGCTTGGATTCTCGGCTTTATCATATGAATGAGGAAGATGAGATGATTTTGAAAAAGGCAGATTTTAGTCTAAATCTTATTTTTCCGAAAAATGTCAGTTTCTATGAAACTTTGAGACAAAAACTCCTCTGGGGGAATGATAAAAGAAATTAAAAATCAATAGATTATGAAAATAGTAAATACACAGTTTAGAACAGAAGAACCGCTTACTTGGGATGAAATAAAGGAACTGATAACAACAGGAATTTATGAGGAGGATTTTATAGTGCTTTTTGATAAAAAAAGTAAAAACTATATCCAAATGGCTGAAGATGAGAAGGGTTTCGTAGTGGAAAGCAGAGTTTATGACGAAGGGAGTTTTACGCATTATAGAACTTTTGTGGAAGAATCAGAGGCGGCTATTCCTTTTTTTGAAAAATATTTCAATGATGAAAGCATAGATTTTTCCGCGTGGGAAAATGTTACGGATGAGTTTTTGAGTTAAAGAAAAAATATTTCTTAAATTTGCAGAATTATTAAAAGATAAAGAATGTCAGCATTTGATTGGTTCAAAAGAAAGAAACAAAATATCAGCACTCCTACGGAGGAAAAAAAAGATGTCCCAAAAGGGCTTTGGCATCAGACTCCCACAGGGAAAATAATAGAGAGTGACGAACTGAGAGCAAATAACTATGTTTCGCCAGAGGACGGCTTCCATGTGAGAATAGGAAGCAGGGAATATTTCGATATTATTTTTGATGATTCTAAGTTTAAGGAATTAGATGCAGATGTAGAAAGCATCGATATTCTTAAATTTAAAGATTCTAAATCCTATAAAGACAGGCTGAAAGAAGCAAAAGCTAAAACCAAACTAGTAGACTCTATCAGAAACGCACATGGAAAAGTAAATGGCGTAGAAATGGTGATTTCCTGTATGGATTTTGACTTCATCGGAGGTTCTCTTGGGTCTGTGATGGGAGAGAAAATAAGAAGAGCAATAGACTTCTGTATAGAAAAAAAACTGCCTTATATGATTATCTGCCAGTCAGGTGGAGCAAGAATGCAGGAAGCGGCTTATTCACTGATGCAGATGGCAAAAGTTCAGGCAAAATTGGCTCAGCTTTCTAACGCAGGGCTGCCTTACATAGCTTACCTTACGAATCCTACATTTGGTGGAATTACGGCTTCTTTCGCTATGACTGCCGATATCATCATGGCAGAGCCGGGCGCTTTGATAGGTTTTGCAGGGCCTAGGGTTATCCGTGAGACTATTGGGCGAGATTTACCAGAAGGATTCCAGACATCGGAGTTTTTACAGGAAAAAGGTTTTGTAGATTTTATAGTAAAGAGAAAGGAAATCAGAGAAACCATCTCTAAAACTGTAAAACTATTAATGAACAAATAAAAATGATAAAATCGTAAGTCTTTTTTGATTTGCGATTTTATTTTGAGAGAATGACGACTATTTTCAAGGCTATTCTGCAGCTTGATTTTAAGCGGCTTACCAGATTATTAGGGCTGTTGCTTCGGCATCCGCTGTTTGCTTTTCTTACCCTTATAGCGACTCTTAGAACCTTTAAAATCACAAATAAAAAGTTTCCAGAAACCCATCATAAAAACGGCAGAGGAAATGCCTTTCGCCATGCTCTTTGGTGCTGTCTGATAATGATGTACTGCTGTAAAATTTCTTCTCCACAGAAAAGCCTGAAATGGTGTAAGCAGATTACAGACCTGCACGAGGAACTCTTTGTAAATGAGGATGTTGCAAGAGTGATGGATTTGCACAATAATCAAATAGGGATGGATCTTTTCATGACTATGCTGGAGGGAATTCACCGCCAGTTTTTCGAGACGCTTTTTTTCATGGAGCCACTTTATAAAAAATCTCAAGAAGCAAAACTAATTTCCTCCATTGAAGAAATAGAGGAAGGCAGGATGGTAATCATAGAAGATGAAAACTAAGGATTTTCGTTTTTTGTAAAGAATGAAAAACTTACATTCCCATATTTACGAGTTTCCTGTAAATCAGGATGTTCTATCTTATGGCGTGACTGATGTTCTAATACGAAACATCCGTTTTCTTTTAAAATTCCTTCGGAAAGAATGAGAGAGATTAACTCTTGGTATTCGTTTTCAGGCAGGTCAAAAGGAGGGTCGGCAAAAACCAAATCAAAACTTTTTCCTTGATTTTTTGCTTTTTTCAGCCAGTCAAAAACATTGGCTCTTAGAATGTTGATTTGTGAGCTGAAATCCAAATCTTTAGCTGTAGAATTGATAAAACCAGCGTGTTTAGGGTTCATCTCTACACTGGTAATGTCTTTGCAGCCACGAGAGGCGAGCTCCAGCGAGATAGAACCAATCCCAGCAAAAAGGTCTAAAACGGACAAACTAGACAAATCCAAACGATGCTCTAAAATACTGAAAAGAGCCTCTTTGGCGAAATCCGTAGTTGGTCTGACTTCAAAATTCTTCGGTGCGGAGATTTTCTTACCTTTCCAAACGCCTGAAATGATACGATACATACTTATGAATTAACAATGAAATGTTTCCCTTTAAAGTTTTCGTACACGATAGAGATAGCTGGAACGAATTTTTCTAATTCGGATATAAAGGTGTCGTTTTCAGAGATTTCTCCATAGATGTAGAAATAAGTTTTATTGATATCAAAACCTATTTTACTCAGTGTGAACATGATGAAATAAAGGAAATCTATTTCCGATGTAGCATCGAGATTGTTATAAAGAACCAATTTTCCGTTTTCTAATGCAAGAAACTCTACTTGGTTGTGATACAGATTGATATGGATTTCTCTGTCCTTATTTACTTTTACAGAGTCTAAGAAACGCTCTCCTGAGAACTGAAAATGAGAAGTCGCCGCAAGAGATTTTATCTTTTGGTAAAAGTGTTTTGGGAAAGAGTAAAAAAACTGAACGCCGTATTTCTGGTTGATAGACAGCATTAGCTCTTCTGATTCCGTTTTCATATCAGAATTATAAGAAATAATCTGCTGCCCGAGCTGATGCTCTGCAAAAACCTCTGGAGTCAGTGAGAAGTGGTTAAAAGCCGAGAAGACTTTTATCTCAGCCCAATTTTCTCTGCGAAGAATCTTGTCAAGTTCCTCTTCTATAAAATTTTTTGGAGTTTCATCCGTTACGAAACGAGCTTCTTCCTCTGTAACATTGTCTGCTTCATTTATTTGCCATTGCAAACCATCTTTTGTAAATAGGAGTGAAAGGTTCTTCATAATCTGTATTTATGTGACAAATTTAGTTAAATTTTTTAAATTTTTCTTTCCCAAGTCTGAAAATAAAAATCATAGGCGTGATTTTCATCTTTTGGGTGGTGGATTTCATCGGTTTTTACCCAAGTTTTTTCATCAATTTTTGGGAAAAATACATCGGCATCTGTTTGGTGATTTACTTGGGTGATTTCCAGTCGGTCAGCTATATTGATGGTGTGGCGGTAGATTTCGCCGCCTCCGAGGATGAATATATTTTCATTGATTTTTTTAGCGTGTTTGATGGCATCTTTTAAACTCGGAACGATGAGAATCCCTTCCTCAAACCAGTCGTCTTTTCTGCTCACCACTATATTGGTGCGGTTTGGGAGAGGCTTTCCTATGCTTTCGTAGGTTTTTCTGCCCATTATGATGGGATACCCTGAGGTGAGATTTTTGAAATGTTTCAAATCCGCAGGGAGATGCCACAGCAGCTGGTTGTCCTTTCCTAATTCGTTGTTTTTTCCGATAGCGGCGATAATGGTAATCATTTGGTTAAAGGGTTTTTAGTTCCAATTCTATTTTGTTTCCAAAGAATTTTTTAGAAATCTTTTGGAAATTTTTGGTCATATCCGAAACATAAAATTCATACTTCGGATTAGGATTATTCGTATTCAGTAATTTATGTTTTTCCAAAGTGAGTTTGATGTAGTTTGCTACAATATTCGGCGAGTCTATCACTCTCACTCTGTTGCCGTAGTATTGTTTGATTTCTTCCATCAGAAGCGGATAGTGGGTGCATCCTAGGATAAGCGTATCGATATCTTTTAATTTTTTATTAGAAAGATAATTGTAAATCACGCTGTGGGAAATGGGATGATTGATAAACCCTTCCTCTATCACAGGGACAAGGAGCGGAGTTGCCAATTCTTCCACATTGATGAATTTATTATATTTTCTGATACTTTTTCTGTAAAGTTTAGAATTTACGGTTGCTTTGGTAGCGATTACTCCTATGTTTTGGTGGATTTCGTAGGCTACTTTTTCGGCAACGGGATTGATAACATCGAATACAAAAACCTTGTCATTCACCATTTTTTTTACTTCTTCCAATGCGTTAGAAGTAGCAGTGTTACAGGCGATTACTATCGCTTTGCAGTTTTGTTCCAAAAGAAATTTGGTGATTTGCAGGGAATAGTCTATGATGGCTTCTTTGGATTTTTCGCCATATGGAAGATGCTTGGTGTCACCGAAATAGATGAAACTCTCCTGCGGCATTACTCGTTTGATTTCTCTCGCTGTTGTCAGTCCTCCCACGCCGCTGTCAAAAATCCCAATAGGTTGATTTGCACTAAGATGTTGATATTTCAAAACTCAAATTTTTTACAAAAATAGAAATAAGGAACAAAATAAAGAAAAAAGGCAAAAGTAATTTTCTACTTCTGCCCTTTTTATTGATTTAAATTCGTGATTATCCAAGATAAGCATTGTACATCCAGACATCTTTTTCCTGCTCTGTGATGTATCCGCTCACAAGGGCGTTTGTCCCTTCATCATTTGCTTTGTCAGTTATTTCTAAAAGTTCTCTTTGTAGGTCTATCACTACTTTGAAAGAGTTTAGAATGTCTTCTACGCATTTTTTGCCGTTATGCACATCCTTGCTCTCTTTAATCGTTGAAACTTTCAGATAATCAGAATAGTTGTGGCTCGGCACATGACCTAATGTCAAGATTCTCTCTGCGATTTCGTCAATTTTAAGAACAAGATTGTCATAAAGCTCTTCGAATTTCGGGTGAAGAACGAAAAACTGGTCTCCCTTTATATTCCAGTGAGCACCACGAGTGTTTTGATAAAAAACAGAATAGTTTGCAAGAAGGATGTTTAGCTTCTCAGCGATGTTTTTGCAGTCTTCTTCTCTAAGACCAATAATGTTAGAATTTTTCATATTTTTTAGGATTTATTTCCACAAAGTTATGAAATAAAATTCTCCTAACCGATAGTTTTGGTTTAATTTATAAACAATCTAAATAGTTTTTCTCTATCAATGGTTTAATTTTTAAACTTAAAAAATCAATAATTTTTTGAAAGAAAACATCAATTTCGGATTAAATTCTTTTGTACATCCGTGAGTTTGTGCTAAATTTGTGACTTTTACAAAAATCATAATATAAATATGGCACAATCACGAGCAAGACAAACCACGGAGGCGATAGAGAAAATATATGTTTCTATGCGCCATCTTTTTTATAGAGGTTCTTTCAAACCTGGTGGAAGGTCAGGTCAGAATATCAGAACGCTGCTTTCTACCATCAATCCTGAAATCTACGGAACGATGAATAATCCGAACAAGATAGAATTAGACGGATTGCTCTATGTTTTGGATAGACTTCCAGAAGGGATAGAGGAATGTGCATTTATTCATTTGACTTCGGATGAAGGCTTCCACAAGGCAAGTTTCACGCCCATAGTCCCTAAAAAACGAAGAAGAAACTGCTACCGTATAGACCAGCACCAGATGAATATAGAGGTTCTGCTGGGCCGTTCGGAGATTTATGATATCCTTACCCACCTTACTTTCCTTTATATAGAAGCGGATAAAATCAGAAATATCGGTTTTGATATGGAGGAGGGCAGACCAAGAAGAGTTTGGAAAATAATAGAAGAAGTAGCCAAAGGAGAGAAAAAATTCACAAGAACCGAAAAAGAAACAGCGATTATCCATCTTTCGGCGCTGCTGGGAAGGTCTTTTGATGAGACTTTGGAGGCGTACAAAAAATTTGGAAGCGATGACAATCCAGACCGATTGTTCAAGATTGTCTATAACCTCGGACAAGTGAGTTTCCTAGACTGGGCAGAGGAAAGAGAACGCGAAATTTATTTTTCTGCAATATTACAGGAGCGCGTGGGACACCACCTTTTCGGAGAAAAATGGGCAAATACGCTTAAAGAAATTTTGGTTAAGGAAAATCTTTACCAAAGACCGCTTAACATCATCAGTGCGAATATGCACTCGGTGAAAAATATGCTTTTTGCGAACGATGCCTTGAAAAAAACTTGTAAAACAGGAATAGACTACACACTTTACGAGGAAATCAGCAACAAAAAAGACCTTCAAGATAAGATTTTGGACTATGCTCTTTCTCAAGGGATGATTTACATTAATGATGAAAGCGGAAGTAATATAGATGTGCAAATCATTGATTTAAAGAAAACTAACTTGAAAAATACACCTTTCGCGGAGGCTAATTTCTCTGGCGAGGATGTTTTGATAGTTTTTGATTATGCCTTTGGAGAGCAGGCTTACGAGATTATGGACGAGCTTCTGCGCCCATTCGATGTGAAAGGAGAGGAATGCAAACTCAATGTGAAATCCATTTCTATCATGGGTAAAGCAGGAATTCTTACAGGAGAAAAAGGCGATATCATGATTCCTACATCGCATATTTTTGAAGGAACGGCGGACAATTATCCATTTGAAAACGCCCTGAAATTGGATGATTTCCAAGATTCAGAACTGAAAGCCTTTGAGGGAAGTATGGTCACGGTTTTGGGAACATCGCTTCAGAATAAGGATATTTTGTCATACTTCATGAATACATCGTGGAAGTCTATCGGCCTAGAGATGGAAGGTGCTCATTATCAGAAAGCTATACAGGTGGCTTCTAAAATCCGCCACCATATCAATGAGAATTTATTCTTATGCTATGCTTACTATGCTTCTGATAATCCACTAGAAACAGGAAGCACGCTTTCTTCGGGAGGGCTGGGGCTTACAGGAGTGAAACCTACTTATTTGATTACATTACGAATTTTAGAGAAAATTTTGAAATAAAACAATGAACACAAGGATTTTAAAAAAGATTTTCATCGCGGTATTCTTTATTCTTGGAATAGCGGAAGCATCTGCTTGGGGAGTTACAGGGCACCGTGTAGTAGCGGAAATAGCAGAAAATCACCTGACTAACAGAGCGAAAAGAAAACTGAAAAAACTTATCGGGAAACAGAAATTGGCCTACTGGGCAAACTGGCCAGATAATGTCAGAAACTCTCCAGAGTGGAAGAATACCAGCACATGGCATTATGTAAATATTCCACCACAGGAGACTAAAGAGCAGTTTATAGAACAATTAAAGAATAATAATAAACCCAATATTTATACCGCAATACAAAATGTAAAGGGCATTATCGTAGATAAAAACACGCCTGATGCAGACAGGGAAATTTATTTGAGGTTTTTAGTGCATTTTCTTGGAGATATGATGCAGCCTATGCACACAGGAAGAGAAGAAGATTTGGGCGGAAACCTCATCAAGATACAATTCTTCAAGAAAGATACTAATCTTCATGCCCTTTGGGATAGCGGTCTGATAGACAATACAAAATACAGTTATACAGAGTACGCAAGGGTTCTGGATGTGAAATCAAAAGAAGAAATCAAGCAAATCCAGAGCGGAAGTCTGGAAGACTGGCTCTATGAAAGCCACCAAGCTGCTAATCAGCTCTATGCCAGCGTAAAACCTGGGGAAAACTACAGCTACGATTATCAAGAACAGTATAAAGATTTGTTAGAAAGGCAGCTTCTGTATGCAGGATTGAGATTAGCTAAAATTCTAAACGAAGTTTTATAAACTAAAAAGAGCATCTTTTACGGATGCTCTTTTTTTGTGGTTATTTTATGACCCAAGTCATTCCCAGCATGAAATTTCGCCCTGCTTGTGGGAAATAATAGGCAGCTCCATCATAGACATGCCCTTTGGTCATGTACATTCTATTGAGGAGGTTATTGAGATTGAAATAAAGATTTAGTTCGTGGTGTTTTAAGCTTAATTTATAACCAGCCAAGAAATCCAAAAGATTGTAATCAGGAATCGCAAGCGTCTGGGTATTATCCAGATACTGCCCGCTGACAAATTGGTTTTGAATACTGAAATTAAAGTTTTTCAGCTGATAAGACACGCCGATATTACTGATGAATTTCGGAGAAAGAGCAATTTCTGTAGTTCCTAGGTTTTCCAGCGCTCCACCATTTTTCACATGAAAATTAAGGTTTTTGTTTTCGCTCCAAGTTGCATTAGCCAAAATTTGGATGTTTTTGATAGGTTTTAGATTAAAGCCAAATTCCACGCCTCTTCTGAAAGATTTTCCTGAATTTTCTCTGATGAAAGCGCCTGTGTTATCGATTTTACCACTGAAAACCAGTTGGTTATTGTAGTGCATATAGTAAAGGTTAGCAAAAACAGAGAAGGATTTTCCGCTTTTTTCCAGTCCCAGCTCAAAGTCATGGAGCGTTTCGTGCTGGATATCATTTTTAGAAATAATGTCCTTTCGGCTCGGTTCTCGGTGAGCCAGTGCGTAGGAGAAATAGATTTTTCCGTGGTTAAAATTAAAGTTAATTCCCGTTTTTGGGTTTAGGAAATTGAACGCTCGGCTGAAATCTCCTCCTTCTCCTTTGAAATACTCTAAAACTCTGGCGTTGTGATAGATATGTCTAAATTGTAAATCTCCGAAAAGCTCAAATTTATTCAAAGAATAAATGAATTTTCCGAAGAAAGAAAGGTCGTTTTTCACCGAATGATTGCGGTAATACTCATGCTCGAAAGGAATCTGCGGCAGCCCAAATGCCGAGCTCATATTCCCAAAATGCTTTCCTTGATATTGGTTTCCTGCGCCACCGATGTTGATTTTCAGGTTGTTATATTTCCCATAAATATGCGCAACCATTCCATAGAAATCATTGTCCAGCCATTTTTTTCTGATGAGGTCTGTTTTTACGATTCCAGAATTGAGAATATTGTATTTCTCGGGTCTTTGGTCTTGTTTGTAGTTTTCGTAGAAGCCTTTTCCTTTGGTGTAATGGAGGGTAGTTTCCAAATCCCAATGGTTGCTAATGCTTTGATTTAGAATAAGATGATAATGGTTTTGTTGGTAATTGTCCGTTTCGTTATCGTAGAAATTTACGATGTTTGCCCCTTGATAGATTGCTCCAGAGGAATTGAATTTTCGGTTGATTTTATAGGTGTTTTCATCTATTCCGTTCCATGATTGGTAAGTTTTTTCCTTGCCGCCGAAAGCCAAAAATTTTAGTTTCGTTTTTTCAGTTTTGAATAAAGCGGTGATGTTGTAGGACTGCAGGTCAGAGGTCGCCCTGTCTATGTATCCATCTGATTTTATGATGGAATATCTCGCCATGATGGAGAATTTGTTGTGAAGAAAATTCCCTGTTCCAACCTCGAAAGAGTGTTTTCTGGTATCAAAAGAACCATAGGACTGGTCGGTTCGGAAATAAGGCGTTTCCTCTGGGTTTTTGGTGATGATATTTACACTCGCCCCGAAAGCCGCCGCCCCGTTGGATGTGCTTCCCACTCCTCTTTGAATCAAGATTTGAGAAGCCGAACTGGCTAAATCGCTGACATTTACGAAGAAAGTCCCCTGCGATTCACTGTCGTTGTACGGAACGCCGTTCATCATCACATTAATAGAAGTCCCTGCCACGCCCCGAATTCTAAAATCCGAGTAGCCCACTCCGTTCCCAGTATCCGATGATGAGAGGACAGAAGTCTGATTTTTGAGAAGCATCGGAAGGTCTTGCCCGAGGTTTTTCTGGGCTAAATTTTCCACACGGATGATTTCTTTGGTGACGGGAAGCCGTTTGGTGAAACTGACAGCTTCGATTTCTTTAACTTTGGCAGAGTCTGCCTGTGCGTAGGACATAGAGCTAGCGCATAGCCCTAAATAAATAATTCCTTTCATTCTTTCAATAATTTTTTAGTTAAACAATTTTGAGAATAAAAGGATGCGAAAAAATAAGAGAACACAATCGTGCCTAAACACTTCCCTAAACAGCATTACCTGTTCAGGTTCATTGGGTATGATCTCAGCCTTTTACAGCACCCCTTTTTGCTGGCGCAAATATATTAAATTTAGAATAAAATCTGAAAAATAGTGACATTTAACA
Organism: Flavobacteriaceae bacterium; assembly: GCA_013333255.2. Classification (GTDB taxonomy): domain Bacteria; phylum Bacteroidota; class Bacteroidia; order Flavobacteriales; family Weeksellaceae; genus JABCPE02. Next base: position 38,080 of record JABCPE020000004.1, read on the forward strand.
TCGTAAAATCAAATTCCAAATAAGGGTGTCTACTAATTCAAAATAATATTATACTTTTGCAAAAATTTTTGGTATGGCAAAAAATTTAGTAATCGTAGAGTCTCCTGCGAAGGCAAAAACTATTCAAAAGTATTTGGGTAAGGATTTCGAGGTGAAATCCAGTTTTGGACACATCAGAGACCTTCCTAAAAAAGGTATGGGTATCAATTTGGAAAATTTTACGCCAGATTATGAAATCTCTGCCGATAAGAAAAAAGTAGTGGCAGATCTGAAAGCAGCATCTAAAAAAGCTGAAACAGTGTGGCTGGCTTCCGATGAAGACCGCGAAGGAGAGGCTATCGCTTGGCATCTTGCACAAGAGCTGAAACTAAAATCCGAAAATACCAAACGAATAGTTTTCCACGAAATTACTAAAAATGCAATACTAAAAGCAGTAGAAAACCCTAGAGAAATAGACCAAAACTTGGTCAATGCTCAGCAGGCAAGAAGAGTTCTTGACCGAATAGTGGGTTTTGAGATGTCGCCAGTCCTTTGGAAGAAAGTAAAACCAGGGCTTTCGGCTGGGCGTGTCCAGTCGGTAGCAGTGCGGCTTATTGTAGAAAGAGAAAAGGAAATAAGGGAGTTTAAGCCCGTTCCTTCGTATAAAGTGGAAGGCGTTTTTACCAACCTTGAAAAACAAGAAATTTCCGCGAAGCTAAAGAAAGATTTTACCAAAGAACAAGATGCGGAGAACTTCCTAAATCAAGTTCAAAACATTGATTTTAAGGTTCTTAATGTAGATGTAAAACCTGCGCAGCGCTCGGCATCGGCTCCTTTTACCACTTCTACATTACAGCAGGAGGCGAGTAACAGGCTGGGATATGGCGTAACAACGACGATGCGTGTAGCGCAGAGACTCTATGAAGAGGGATATATCACCTATATGAGAACGGACTCTGTAAATCTTTCTCAAGAAGCGATAAATGCGGCTAAAAGTCAGATTCTGAAAGAGTTTGGCGAGGAGTATTCTCAGCCAAGAAACTATGTGACAAAATCGGCATCAGCACAAGAAGCTCACGAGGCGATTCGTCCAACGGATTTTGGAGTAAAATCCATCGATGATGTTCAGCTGAACAAGCTTTATCAACTTATATACAAACGAACATTAGCCAGCCAGATGGCCAACGCCAAGCTGGAAAAAACCATAATAGAAATAGGCAATCCAGAGCTGCCACAGCATTTCGAGGCGCAGGGCGAGGTTATTGTTTTTGATGGTTTCCTTCGTGCTTATGGTATTTATAAAAATGAAGATGAAGAGCAGGAAGATGGCGACAAAATATTACCAAAAGTAAGTGTAGGCGAAGCTTTGGCGTATAAAAAAATCACAGCGGTAGAAAAATTCAGCCGACCAGTGTCTCGTTTTACAGAAGCAGGTTTGGTGAAAAAACTGGAAGAATTGGGCATCGGAAGGCCGTCTACTTATGCGCCTACGATTCAGACAATTCAGAACCGTGAGTATGTAGACAAGCGCGAAATAGAACCAAAGGAACGCGAAATAGTAAAGCTTACTTTGACAAAAACAGGATTAAAAAAAGAAATCCTAACGGAGAAATTCGGAGGAGATAAAAATAAATTTGTCCCAACAGATATAGGAATTGTCGTAAATGACTTTTTGACAACTAATTTCAATGAAATTTTGGACTATGGTTTCACTGCGAAAGTAGAGCAGGATTTCGATGAAATAGCCAAAGGAGAAGAAAAATGGAAAGATGTTCTCAAAAACTTCTATAGTAGTTTTCACCCAAAAATAGAGGATGTAGGCGAGAATGCAGATAGAGCGACAGGAGAGCGACTGCTGGGACAAGACCCTAAAACAGGCAAAAATGTTTATGCTCGAATTGGGCGTTTTGGGCCGATGGTTCAGATAGGAGAAACGGACAGTGATGAAAAGCCTATTTTCGCATCATTGATGGCGACTCAAAACATCGTTACCATTACTTTGGAAGAGGCTTTGGAACTCTTTAAAGTACCATTTGATTTACAAGACTACGAAGGAAAAACCGTTACGGTAGGAGTAGGGCGTTTTGGACCATATGTGAAATGGGGCGAGGCGTTTATCAGCCTTCCAAAGGGAGAAAATCCGCTTTCGGTGGACTATGACAGGGCAGTAGCCATCATAGAAGAAAAGAAAAAGGCAGACGCGCCAGTGGCTTCTTATAAGGGAGAGCCTGTTACCAAGGGCGTGGGGAGATTTGGACCATATCTGAAATATCAGGATATCTACATCAATGTGCCTAAAAAATACGATTTTGAAAATCTATCCCAAAAAGAAGTGGAGGAACTCATCGAAGCGAAGCTAGATAAGGAAGCCAACCGATATATCCAGCAGTGGGAAGAAGAAAAAATATCCATAGAAAATGGGCGATGGGGGCCTTTTATAAAATTTAAAAAAGCAAATTTCAAGATTCCTAAAAAACAGGATGACACTAAACATACGGCAGAGGAACTGAAAGAAATTTCCCTAGACCAAGTAAAAAAGTGGATTTTGGAGCAGGACAAAACAGCTTTTGCAGAGAAAAAAACAGCAAAGAAAAAATAATGAAAATGAGAGAAAAAGGTAATGAAATATTTTGCCTTTTTCTCTTATATTTTGTGTGAAGGAATGGATTTACAAGACATTTTTATAAAGCCAGAAAAAATCAGTTGCGAGCATTGGCAGCTGGGAAACACTATTTCCAATGAAATTCAGGAAAATGGCGTGGTGCTTATTTTTTGTTCCGATGAAAGAGGAAGCGGCAGAAATGCTGAGGTAAAGGATTTCGGCAAACTCAGAAAAGAATTTTACGCCTTGTCAGCATTTGATTTTGAAGTTCCGATTTGTGATTTAGGAGAGCTTATTTCAGGCAAAACTCAGGCTGATACGCGATATGTTTTGGAGGAAATCCTGACATTTTGTTATAATAAAAATGCAGTTCCAGTTGTCATCGGAGGAAGCGTGGATTTGTCTTACGCCTTATTTTCAGCACTAAATTTCCATCAGAAAGGCATTAACTATGCTCATATATCTAATGTTGCCTCTCTTTCAAACGAAGGAGAAGAGATTTCGGAGGCAAATTATTTGCATAAAATTTTGACAAAAAAAGATGCCTCTTTGCGAAATTTTCATCTTTTGGGCTATCAAAGGCATTTGAATGAAATCGCTTTATTAAAGCTGATGAAAGAAGTGGATTTTGATGTCCTCCGCCTTGCTGATATGATGAATACGACGGAGAGGGCAGAGCCTTTTTTTCGTAGGGCAGATATGGTTACGCTCAACTGTGATGCTGTGGAGAGTTTTTCGGAGGCTTTTTCTACAAATCCGCAGGTAAATGGGCTGAATCGCCGCGAAATCTGTGCCTATATGAAAGAAATAGGACTGAGCGAAAATCTGAAAACTTTTGGGGTGTTTAATTTTAATATTCATTCGGAAAGCGCTCTAAATCATCAGCTTATGGCGCAGATGCTTTGGTATTTGATAGAAGGGATAAATATCCAGAGGACGCATCCAAAGGAGCGTAGTTATGATACTTTTGTGGTTTTGATAGATAATAGGGAATTTAGTTTTAAAAGGGATACTTTCAGCGGATTGTGGTATTTTGCGAAGGGAAATGAGGTGAAAAAATGGGTTCCTTGTTCCCGAGAAGACTATGAAAACGCCAAGAGAGGCGAACTGAATAAAAGGTTTTTAATATAAGATTATGAAGAGAAAGATTTACCGTATTTTGTTGATATTCATATTGTTTTTAGGAATAGCAACAGCATTATATATGTACAGAAAATTTTCATATGCAGAGAAGCAGGAATATTATCCAGTTCAGGATAATTCTAAGAAAGATAGCATATTGAAAATTGGAATTATTGGTGACAGCTGGGTAGGGCGTACTGATTTGGATAAAAAAATGCAAAAATTCTTTTCTGAAAAAGGAATTGAAGCAGAGTTTATTGCCCTGAGTCATCCTGGAGGAACCTCAAGAGAGATTTATGAGGATATGTTCAAGGAAAAAAATGAAGAATTTTCATCAAAATTTGTGATAGAATCTAAGCCAGACTATTGTATTGTCATTGCAGGAGTAAATGATGTGGCAAGGCATATAGGAAAGAAATATTATGCAGATCATATGGTTTTGATTATAAATACTTTGCTACATTACAAAATAAAACCTGTTGTTGTAGAAGTGCCTAATTTTGGGGTAGAGGATGTCCAGGAATACAAGAATGTATTTAGTAGGTGTACAAATGCTGTGTCTGAAGCAATTGATGGAGGTGAGGTGAATGATAATAATGTGTCTGCATATAGAGAAACTCTTAATGAAGAATTGAAAAAAAATGATTTGTTAGATAAAATCATATTTTTTGATTCGGATAAAATCAATAAAGATTACAAGAATAACAAGAATTTATTTTCTGATCCATTACATCTTAATGAACAAGGATATGAAGTTTTTGTTAAAGAGTTATCGGAGGATATTATTGAGGAAATAAAAAGAAAAAAATGAATGAAATAGAAAAGATAAAAATCAATTTATTATATCATGAAGTGAGTGATGATATTACTGAATCAGGTTTTCAAAATCGGGATAATCTTCCTTATATTCATAAGGTTAAGGATTTTGAGAGAGATCTGGAAATAGTGAAAAATCACATACAAAAAACAGATGAAGAAATAATTTTTACCTTTGATGATGGAGGAATCAGCAATCTTCGTTCGGCAGAAATGCTCGGTAAAGAGCGTATGAAAGGCTATTTTTTTATTACAACTTCAAAAATAGGACAGAAAGGATTTTTAGCTGCTGCTGATATTTGTAAAGTTGTGGATTATGGGCATAATGTAGGTTCGCATTCTCATACACATCCTATGATTTTTAAGAATTTGTCTTATAAACAGATGCTTAATGAATGGAAAACATCCAAAGAGATTTTAGAGCAAATATTGAGTAGAGAAATTACTTCTTGCAGTATTCCAGGGGGAGACAGTGATAAGAAAACATACGAAAGCGCTTGTGAAGCGGGATTTACACAGATTTTTGATTCAGAGCCGATAGTTACTCTCCGTAAGATGAATAATTCAGAAATATTAGGAAGGCTGAGTATTAAGAATAATGTAACAAGAGAAGAATTAGAAAAAATATTAAGATTAGAAAATTTATCTAAATTGCAGAGAATTAGAAAATTAAAAAAAATAATAAAAACATTGATTTTTCCTTTGCATCAGTATTTACAAAATAAAAAAAACGAGGTTTCATATTAGAGTTGTTTCTCTCAAAAACCAAATGACATGAAGAAAGTATCCATCATCGTTCCTGTTTATAATGTAGAAAAATATCTTGCAAAATGTCTAGATTCATTGGTAAATCAGACTTTGGAGGATGTGGAAATCATTGTTGTAGATGATGGAAGCAGGGACAATTCTAAGCAGATTATAGATGAATTTCAGACCAAATATCCAGATAAAATAAAATCTTTTGTAAAGAAAAATGGAGGGCTGAGCGATGCGAGGAATTTTGGTTTGGATAGGGCGAATGGCGAATATATAGGCTTTGTGGATAGTGATGATTATGTCACAGCGGAGATGTTTGAGGAGATGTATTCTCTTGCCCAAAAATATGATGCCGAAATGGTCATCTGTAACCTTCAAAAGGTGGATGAAAACGGAAAAATCATTCAAAAACTAACTCAAGTTCCTAATATGCCAGAGAAGATAGATTTAGCGAAAAACCTTTCTGTTTTTTCGGATTTGGGGTATTTTGCTTGTAATAAACTTTTTAGAAAGGAGTTGTTTGAAAATAAGCGATTTAAAAAAGGAGTGCATTTTGAGGATATACAACTCGTACCACAGCTTTTGTTGAGTTGTAAGACTTTGGCTCAAACTCAAAATTATCATTACCAATACCTTGAACGACAGGATTCTATTACGAAAACCCACACGGAAAAAGGTTTAGATTTATTAAAAGCAGTGAAGGATGTGGAAGAAGTGTTCTATAAATCTGAATATTCTGACCAAAAACAGGCATTAAAAGGATTTTGGATATTCGAGGCGGTTTATTCTTATTTGGCGTATTTGGCTTTTGTGAAGGATGATGCTTTGTACCAGAGGATGTCAGCAGAGCTGAGAAAGTTCATGAAGGAAAGAAAAATATCTTTGATAGAAATTCTTAATTATGAGCGGTTTGGTAAGAATTATCTCGTATCTTTGCCAATTAAGAAAAAGGTATATTATTTATTGTATTTTTTGAGGCAGGAATGGCTTTTGAGAAAAATACTGAAATAGTAAAAAGATGATACAATTCCTACACCCTATTTTTACGATACTGACAATAGTTCTGATGGTTTACAGCTTTTTAGAGGTGAATAACTACAAGAACTATAATTCTGTATGGGTGGTTGTTGCACTTTTGACGGTATTTATTGGATTAAGATTTTGGGTAGGTGCAGATTATGGGAATTATTTTAGGGCATATCATGAATTTGGAAGAGATCTGGATATGTCAGATATTCTTAATATGATTAGAGAAAGTAGAAAGGATATACATATGGAATGGTTGTATTTATTTTTTGCAAACATTATATATGAATCAGGTTTTTCGTTTTATATTTTCACTTTTCTATTAGCAATTGCTGCTATTCCTATTAAATATAAGGTTTTTAGTGATAATGCCGTATACCCAGCATTTGCGATGTTGTTGTTTATGTATCCTACATTACTTGTTTCTGATGGGGGACAGATGAGACAGGGGATGGCTATGGGAATACTGCTTTTTTCCTTTAAATATATTAAGGAGAGGAAGCTTCTCATGTTTTTGTTCACAATTTATATAGCTGCGGGATTTCATACATCGGCGACAGTTTTTATTATTGCCTATTGGGTGATTTTGATACCTATGAATTCTACTCGTATTTTAATAGCAGTTTTGATATGTATGGCATTATCTCCATTAAAACTTTATCAGTATGTTTCGTTATTAGACACACTTTCTTCTACAGGAGTTTATTCTGGTTTTCAATCTTATGAATCATTAGATATAGAAGAAACATCGGTTCGTTTTATTAAGCTTACGGATTTAATATGTATAATGTACACCTATTTTTTAGTTACATATGATAAGGCAGCATGTCAGAAAATTCCATATTATGAATATATGCGGAATATAGGAGTTTTGGGTATATGTTTGTATTTTATTTTTAGATGGAATGAGATCTTTTCATCTAGATTGGTAGCTAATTTTCTTATTTATATGCCTATAGTGCTAGTAAATATAGTTGCAGCAGTAAGTAGTGATAAGTTGAGAAAATCGTTACAATATGTGCTTTTGGTATTTGTGGTTTTCCAATATTTTGTATATGCTAATCAGCATGGATTTAGGACAGGGTACATAACGGAAAGATATATGAACTATTTATGGACAGAATAAAATATTATGGATGAAATAAAACTATTTTTGGGGATAGAAAAGCAGACATTTTTTCTTTTGAAACTATGTTTTGTTACTCTTCTTTCTTTTTTGTTAAGTTATAAAGCTATACCTGTAATCATTAGGATTTCTAAAAACAAAAACCTAATGGATGTACCAGGTGAGCGGAGCTCCCATGAGTACAAAATCCCTAATCTTGGTGGAATAGCTTTGTTTTACACAATAGGTATCTGTGCACCAATTTTTGCTTATGAATTGTTCGTGCAGTACAGGTTTTTGTTCCCAGCATTGGTTATTTTGCTTTATATCGGTGTGATGGATGATATTCTGGTGATGAAAGCTTATAAGAAATTAACAGGTCAAATCGTAATTGCAACTATGATGGTGGTGGGTTCTGATGTCAGAATAAGAAGTTTGTTTGGTTTGTTTGGGATTTATGAATTAGAATATTTTATAAGTGTATTGTTTAGTATATTTTCATTTATTATACTTATCAATGCGTTTAATTTGATAGATGGAATAGATGGATTGGCGGGGATATTCGCTGTGATTAGTTTTTCTATTTTCGGATTCAGCTATTATCGTTTGGGAGAATATAATTATCCTATGGTTATTCTTTGTGTGGTGATTATAGGATCTCTATTAGGTTTTTTATATTATAACCTGTCCAATGACTGGCGGAAAAAGATTTTTATGGGAGACACAGGTTCTATGATAATAGGATTTATCCTTGTGTTTACGGCATTTTATTTTGTTGATTTATTTATCAGTGATGGAGATGTAGAGCCTATAGGAAAGCCAAAATACCATTTGGGAACAGCTCCTATTATAGCAGCAGCTATTCTGATTATACCTATTATAGACACCTTGAATGTAATCATTGTAAGGCTTTTGAACAAAAAATCACCATTAAAAGCAGATAGAAATCATATCCATCACAAGGTTTTGGATTTAGGTTTTACACATAAAAAAGCTACGGCATTTATTATTAGCTATTATGTAATAATTATTTTGATTACCTATTTTCTGCGCCATATAGATATTAATTTATTGTTTTTGGTGTTACTTAGTTTGGGTTTTTTTGGAGCATATTTGCCAAATATTATATCAAAAATGAAGAAATAACAATAAAAATCATATTTTTGTAGAATCAATAATAAAAACGATGAAAAGAAACAGCATTTTAGGCTTTGTGGTAGCAATGATGATGATGTCTTGTGTGGGGACAAAAGATGTAAAATATCTTCAGAGAAATGAGAATTTGGAGATTAACTCTGAGGGATTAGTTCCGTATAATATTCCTGTATATAGAGTTACAAAAAATGATATACTCTCTCTTAATGTGATTACAACACCTAAGGGAGATGCGGCTCAGTTTTATTCCTCTTATAATGTTTCAGGAGGAGATGGTGCAGGAGCGGGAATTTTGAATCCAAGTGTATCAACGACATCTAGCACTACATCTGGAAGTGGTAGTACAGGAACCATGTCTGGTGGTAATGGGAATTACTATTTTCGAGGGCTGAAAGTAGATTCTAAAGGAGACATAAATGTTTTTGGAATTGGTTTTATAAAAGCAGAAGGAAGAACATTGGAAGATATTTCCCAAGAAATTCAAACTCGTGTAAACGAAAACTTCTTAGGAGGAAAATCTGAGGTAAGGCTTAACTTAGATGGAATAAGATATTATATCCTTGGAGATATAGAGACAGTAGGAATTACAGGTGAGAAAGTGGCTTACAAACAGACACTTACCATTACAGAAGCTCTGGCGATGAATGGCGGGCTGAACAGAACAATAGACAGAAAAAATATAGTTTTACATAGAAAACTTCCAGAAGGAATAAAGATAGTAAAACTAGACCTTACAAGAGAAGATGTGATGAATTCACAGTACTATTGGCTTCAGAATGGAGATGAAATTTATTTGAATACCAGAGGAAGAAACCTTAATGGATTTGGTAAAGAGCCTGTGCAGGCTATTGGTACAGCAGTTTCCCTTATTACATCAGCTCTTACGGTATATCTTCTTTTTTCAAGATTATAAATATGATTCCAGGAAAAAATAATAATACACAAGAACAGATCTCCACAGGACAGGAAAAGAGTAAGGTGGGGACTTTCAGTATATTTAGTGTAGAGAGTTTTATTAGGCGAGTTATTAGAAGCTGGTACTGGTTTATAGGGCTGGCTGTCTTGGGGTATAGTTTGTTTTATATCTATGACAAATGGTATGTTCAGAGGGTTTATGCATCAAATTTGTCTTTGAGTATATCGAATAGTACAGCAAGTTATTTGACACCAAATCAGTCTATTAACTTCATTTGGGGACAGGAAGGAAATCAAGATGGAGTGTTCCTTAAAAAGATGGTTCTGTCTAGGAGTCATAACGAATATCTAGTTCAGGAATTGGATTTATTTGTAGGTTATTCCACAAAAGGACTTCTAAAATCCACTTATTTGGATAAGTATGATTCGCCAGTTCTTGTAGAAGTGGATAAAGAGCACTTACAGCAGGTAAATTATCCTATAACGATTTATCCAAAAGGAAACGGAAAATACGAAATAGAACTTCCAGAGGAGGGGCATTCTACACATTTGTATAGTTATAAAACAGAAGCTTTTAAAGATGTATCAGTATACGAAAGACCAGCGAATAAGGTTGTTTCGGTTAATCAGTGGTATGAAACGCCCAACCTGCGATTTAGATTGATTCATAACCCAGATGCGAAAATCAAGCTGGATAAAATTATAATCAATTTAAGTACTGTAGATCAAGCTGTTAGATCTATAGTATCTACTATCAATGTGGAATTTGATAAGGAGCTCAATTCCATTATGACCATTAGCAAGAGAGGCTATAACCTTAGAGAAACAGTGTCTTTCTTGAATCAATCTGTAGAGAAACTTATCGAAAAAAGAGAGGAGGATAAAACCCTTGTAGATAAGAACACGCTTCAATATATCAATGATAATCTCAAAAAGGTTAGACAAAAATTAGATTCTAGTGCGACTAATTTCAATCAGCTGAAAATAGATAAAAAAATGTTCAGCGTAGAGGGGAAAGACCAAGAGTTGCTGAGAAAAATCTATGATTTAGAAATAAAAAAAGCCGACCTGCTTACAAAAATGAACTCGCTTAATAATATAAGAAGTTCTGTGAGTAGAAGTTTGGAAGACCTTATCAATGTTAATACTGCAGGGATAGAAGATGGAGGTTTTATGGCAACTGTATCAGAGCTTAAGGCTTTGTATCTCAAAAGATTAGAGATGTCCACTATCTATACGCCTGATTCTGAGCCTATGCGGGAGATTAACAAGCTTATCAATGAAGCTAGAGGGAAGTCCTACGGTAAGCTGAATGATTATTCATCTGTTTATTATGAACAATTGGCTAAAATAAATGATGACATCAGAAAGGCAGAGCTGGATTTAGCGCATTTACCTGATGACCAAAGGAAATATATAGATATGGAAAGGGAGTATAAGGTCATAGAAACAACCTATAATACCCTGCTTTCTAAACAAGCTGAAACTCAGTTGAGACTTGCGACGGCTAAATCTGACTTGACCATCATAGACCCAGCAAAAGATTTAGGACAGCCTCCTATCGGGCCAAATGTAGCTATTGTGAAATATGGACTTGTGTTTGGTTTCATGCTGATACCATTGTTGCTGATTTTGGTAACGGAGATAATGGACAACAGAGTAAAATCTATAGCAGAGCTATTAGGAGTTATCAAAATACCTCTTCTTGGAGTTATTGGTAAAAACCTTCATGAAAACAACCTTACAGTATTGGAGCAGCCAAAATCTTCTATTTCAGAGGCGTTTAGGGGAATTAGAGCAAATTTAAGATTCCTTTATAACGAAGATGGAAAAAGTAAAGTTATTCTGGTAACATCATCAGTCGGAGGGGAAGGGAAAACATATTGTTCCATCAATATAGCATCGGTTCTGGGACTGAGTGGGAAAAAAACCATTTTGCTTGGAATGGATTTAAGAAAACCTAAAATTTTTGGTGACTTTAAGATAAACAACAAATATGGAATTTCTAATTATCTTTCTGGAGATATAGAAATGCACGAAATTATCAATAAAACTAAAATTCCTGCTTTGGATGTGGCGACTTCTGGACCGATTCCACCGAACCCTTCGGAGCTTTTGATGAGCGACAAGAACAAGGAATTTATAGAATTATTGAAAAAAGAGTATGATTTTATCATTATAGACTCGCCGCCAGTAGGGTTGGTTGCGGACTCTTTTGAATTGATGAAACTTACCGATGCCAATGTATATGTGGTAAGACATGAATACACGGAAAAACATATGCTTAGAATGGTAACAGATAAGTATCATGCAGAAGAGATTAAACATCTCGGGCTTATTTATAATGATTTTGTGTCTAAGCAGGGCTATGGTTATGGTTACGGTTATGGTTACGGTTATGGTTACGGTTATTTCGATGAAGATAAAAACTATGAAGAGCCTACACTGATTAAAATCAGAAATAAAATCAGGAGTATTCTTGGTAAAAACAAATAAACAAAAAAGAGCAATGAAAAATTGCTCTTTTTTTATATTTCAATATCAACCACATAGCCTTCGTGGTTTCTTATGTTGATGACATTTCCGTCTTGGAAACAAAGATATTGACCTTTTATTCCTTGTAAAATACCACTAAAATTAGGATGTTTGTCCAAGGTAAAAGCTAAAATTTTCTCAGGTGTCGTGTAAGGGAAATCTATTTTCCAGATTTTTTCTTCATTGATGACGAATTTTTTACTTTCTACAGGAAAAAGACTCTCTATTTTATTTCTAAAATCAATTAAATCAATCTCGTCTTCATACTCATTTTGGAGCATTTTTCGCCAGTTGGTTTTATCTGAAATATGCTGTTTCAGAGCGACTTCTATCACGCCTGCCTCGTAGCGGTTTTCAGTTCGTGCGATAGGCAGGGCAAATGTGGCGCCTTGGTCTATCCATCGCGTTGGAATTTGGCTTTCGCGGGTTACGCCCACCTTTACATCGCCAGTATATGCCAAATAGACAATATGAGGCTGGAGCTGAATGTTTTTTTCTATTTCTAAATTTCGCTCTTCTATGCCGAGATGAGCTGTGGAAAGCTCAGGTTTTAAGATAGAATCACTCGCGAAAGGGCTTTCAAAAAAACATTTTTTACAAAATCCCATTCGGAAAATAGGTTCGCTGCTTCCACATTCTATGCATTGGTAACCAGTGTGTTGTATGATTATTTTCTTACCGAATAACTCATTCAGGTGTATGATGTCCCCAGAAATATTGAGGTAATATTGCACAGGTTCAGCAAACTGAGTTATCATTTTATTAATTTGTCCCTTGAATATCATTTTTTCTTCGTTGATTAGTTTGCAAAAATAGAGAATCTGTATAATAATTTTCTTTTTTGCTGGTAAAAATGAGAGAATTATAACTTTTTTGCCTTCTTTTTTATACTTTTGTATATCTAAAAAATATAAAATGACATATCTCATTACAGGTGGAAGTGGTTTCATTGGTTCGCATCTGACAGAATATTTGCTAAAAAACGGACATTCTGTCATTAATGTGGATAATTTTGATGCTTTTTATGATTATAAAATCAAAATAGGAAACACTTTAGAGAGTGTAGGTTCTTCGGAAGATTTTGAATATAAAGATAAAGAAATAGATATTGAAAACCTTATAAACAAAACAAAATCAGATTCTTATCAGTTATATTATCAAGATATTCGTGATATAAATGGCTTGAAAGAAATTTTTCAAAACCATCACATAGATATCGTGATACATTTGGCAGCTCTGGCAGGTGTGCGCCCATCTATTGAAAGGCCTATGGACTATGCGGCAGTCAATATATTAGGCTCTATGAATATTTTTGAGCTCTGTAAAGAATTTGGAGTTAAAAAAATCGTATGTGCTTCATCATCAAGTATTTATGGTAATAATAAGAAAGTTCCTTTTTCAGAAACAGATAATGTAGACCGCCCTATTTCTCCCTATGCAGCCACCAAAAAAAGTGTGGAAATTTTAGGACATACTTACCATCATTTGTATGGGATAGATATGATTCAGTTGAGGTTTTTCACGGTTTATGGGCCTCGCCAGCGTCCTGATTTGGCTATTCATAAATTCACTAAAATAATCTCCGAAAATGGAAAAATCCCATTCTATGGCGATGGAACGACTGCCCGCGATTACACTTTTATAGATGATATTATAGACGGAATTGCTAAATCTGCACAATATTTAGAGAACAACCAAGGAGTGTATGAAATTATAAATCTTGGTGAAAATGAGGTGGTTATGCTCAAAGACATGCTCTCGGAAATTGAACAGAATTTGGGCAAGAAAGCAGTTTTGGATAAATTGCCTATGCAGCCTGGAGATGTCCAAAAAACCAATGCCGATATTACAAAAGCAAAGACATTGGTAAAATATTCTCCGAGGACAAACTTCCAAAATGGCATAAAAAAATTTGTGGAATGGTTTTTGAGAAAAAAACATTAAATTTGTAGAAAATAAATAAAATAATAGTATGTACTGGACATTAGAACTTGCATCTTATCTTAGTGATGCACCTTGGCCGATGACTAAAGCAGAGTTGATCGATTATGCTATCAGAACAGGAGCTCCGATGGAGGTTGTGGAAAATTTACAAGCAATTGAAGATGAGGGAGAAATCTACGAAAGCATAGAAGAGGTTTGGTCAGACTACCCAACGGATGAAGACTTCCTTTGGAATGAAGATGAATACTAAAAAATAATGACAGAAAGTCTTACAGATTCTCTGTTATATTTGTATATAAAAAGTAGAAATAGAGTTAAATAAATACAAAAACCAATGGTAAAAACTGTTGGTCTAGATGAGTTATGAGTTTTTTTAATAAGATTTTAAAAAGCTTTTTGGGAGATAAAAACCAAAGAGACTTAAAGGAAGTTGGTAAAATTGTTGCAAAAATAAAGAAAGTAGAGCCCGCAATCAAAGAGCTTTCTGATGATGAGCTGCGTGGAAAGAGCAGGGAGTTTAAAGAAAAAATAAAAACTGCGACAGCGGATATAACTACTCAAATAGAGGAGATAAAAGAGCAGATAAAAACTACTGCCAATATTGATGAAAAAGAAGCATTGTTTAGCAAAATAGAAACTTTGCAGAAGGATGCTTATCAGATAGAGGAAAAAGTTCTTAATGAAATTCTTCCAGAGGCTTTCGCTGTCCTTAAAGACACAGGGCGCCGTTGGGCAGAGAATGGACAGATAGTTGTACAGGCTACAGACAGGGATAGAGAGCTGGCAGCGACAAAGGATTTTGTAGAAATACAAGGCGACAAAGCTGTTTGGAAAAATAAATGGAACGCAGCAGGAGCAGACATCACATGGGATATGGTGCATTATGATGTACAGTTCATAGGAGGAGCTGTATTGCATAGCGGAAAAATCGCAGAGATGGCAACGGGAGAAGGAAAAACATTGGTAGGAACACTGCCTATCTATCTGAATGCGCTACCTGGAAGAGGAGTGCATGTGGTTACCGTGAATGACTACCTTGCGAAAAGGGACTCTGCGTGGATGGGGCCGCTTTATCAGTTCCATGAGCTTACGATAGACTGTATCGACAATCACCAGCCTAATACAGATTCCAGAAGAAATGCGTATGCATGTGATATTACTTATGGGACGAATAATGAGTTTGGTTTTGACTATCTGAGAGATAACATGGTGAACTCGCCAGATGAGCTAGTTCAGAGAGAACTAAACTACGCCGTAGTGGATGAGGTAGACTCTGTCTTGATAGATGATGCGAGAACGCCTTTGATTATTTCAGGGCCTGTTCCTATGGGTGACAGACACGAATTTGATGTTCTTAAACCATCTGTAGATAGAGTAGTAGAAGTTCAGAAAAAAGTAGTTTCTACGATTTTTAGTGAAGCTAAAAAACTAATCGCACAAGGAAATACAAAAGAAGGAGGATTTAAATTACTCCAAGCGTTCAGAGGTCTTCCGAAAAACAAGCACTTAATAAAATTCCTTTCTGAGGATGGAAATAAAGTTTTGCTTCAAAAAACAGAAGCCCAATACATGCAGGACAACAGCCGTGAGATGCATAAAGTGGACAAGGACTTGTATTTCGTGATTGATGAGAAGAATAACCAGATAGACCTTACGGATAAAGGTGTGGAATATATGTCCCAAGGGAACTCGGATCCTAATTTCTTCGTTCTTCAGGATATAGGGACAGAGATCGCAGAACTTGAGGCTAAAAACCTTTCTAAGGAAGAAGAATTTGCTGCAAAGGATGAACTATTGAGAGAATTCGCAATTAAATCCGAAAGAGTCCACACACTGAATCAATTACTAAAAGCCTACACCCTTTTTGAGAAAGATGACCAATATGTGGTAATGGATGGCGAGGTGAAAATCGTGGATGAGCAGACAGGGCGTATCATGGAAGGTCGCCGTTATTCAGATGGGCTTCACCAAGCTATAGAGGCTAAAGAAAATGTGAAAATCGAGGCGGCAACTCAGACTTTCGCAACCATCACTCTACAAAACTACTTCCGTATGTATAACAAATTGTCTGGAATGACAGGAACAGCGGAAACAGAGGCAGGAGAGTTTTGGCAGATTTATAAACTAGATGTGGTTGTTATCCCTACCAATAGACCTATTCAGAGAATAGACAAACAAGATTTGGTATATAAAACCAACAGAGAGAAATACAATGCTGTAATAGAAGAAATAGAAAGACTTACGGCTCAGGGAAGACCTGTGCTGGTGGGAACTACTTCGGTGGAAATTTCACAATTACTATCTAGAGCATTGAGTTTGAGAAAGATACCACACCAAGTGTTGAATGCTAAACTGCACAAAAAGGAAGCGGAAATCGTAGCAGAAGCTGGGAAACCGAGTGTAGTTACTATCGCAACCAACATGGCAGGGCGTGGAACGGATATCAAACTACAAGACGAAGTGAAAAAAGCAGGAGGATTGGCGA
This sequence comes from Flavobacteriaceae bacterium, assembly GCA_013333255.2. GTDB lineage: Bacteria > Bacteroidota > Bacteroidia > Flavobacteriales > Weeksellaceae > JABCPE02. The sequence continues at coordinate 54,520 of JABCPE020000004.1, forward strand.
TCATCGGTACCGAAAGACATGATTCACGCCGTGTGGATAGACAGCTTAGAGGTCGTGCAGGTCGTCAGGGAGATCCAGGAAGTTCTCAGTTCTATGTTTCTTTGGAAGATAACCTGATGCGTCTCTTCGGTTCAGAGAGAATTGCAAGAATAATGGATGGAATGGGACATAAAGAAGGAGAATATATCCAAAGTTCTATCATTACAAAATCTATCGAAAGAGCTCAGAAAAAAGTAGAGCAGAATAACTTCGGTATCAGAAAAAGATTGCTGGAGTATGATGATGTGATGAATAAGCAGAGAGATGTAATCTATAAGAGAAGAAGAAATGCACTCTTTGGAGACCATCTGAAGTATGATATAGAAAATATGATCTATGATACTGCTGCTGCTATTGTGTCACAAACTAAACCAACGGGAGATTACAAAACATTTGAATATGAGGTGATTAAGTATTTCACTATGGAAATACCAGTTACTGAGGAGGAGTTTAAGAATAAGCAAGTATCAGAATTAGTGGATATTGTTTATCAAAAAGCATCCGAAGATTACAAAATGAAACTTCAAGTGTTGAAAGAGAAAGCATTCCCTATTATTGAGAATGTGTATAATCAGCAAGGTTCTTTATTTAAGAATATTCAGGTGCCGTTCTCAGATGGACACAGAATGCTGAACATCGTGACAGACCTGAAAGAAGCGTATGAAAGCCATTGTGACAGTTTGATTACGGATTTTGAGAAGAATATTTCTCTTGCGATTATTGATGAAAACTGGAAATTGCATTTGAGAGAGATGGATGATCTTCGCCGTTCTTCACAAGGTGCTGTTTATGAACAGAAAGACCCGCTGGTAATCTACAAACAGGAATCTTTCCATTTGTTTAGCGAGATGGTGGACAATGTAAATAAACAAATCGTTTCATTCTTATTTAAAGGTGAAATGCCAGTAAATAACAATTAAAACAATAAAAAGGAGCAGCTGAATTATGGCTGCTCTTTCCTTTATAAAATGAAATTACCAAAGTCTGAACTCAGAAAAATCTACACAGAAAAAAGAAAATCTATGTCTTCTGCAGAGGTGGAGGATTTGTCCAAAAGTATTTTTAAGCAGTTTTTGGGAGCGTTTGATATGTTCAAAGTTAAAAATGTACATATTTTCCTTCCGATTAAACAGAAAAACGAAGTTTCTACTTGGGATTTTATTGAATATTTTTGGAAAGAAGGAATGTCGGTATTTGTTCCTAAAATGGCACAAAACGAAATAAAAACTATCCAGCTGAAACCAGACACGCCGCTGAAAGAAAACGGCTGGGGAATTCTAGAACCAGAGGATAATTTTGTGGAAAATGAAAATATTAAGTTTGATATCATTATAACGCCGCTGTTATATTGTGATAATCAAGGAAATAGAGTGGGCTATGGCAAGGGGTTTTATGATGTGTTTTTCTCAAAAACAGACCGTAGTGCCCTAAAAGTGGGAGTTAGTTTTTTCCCACCAGAGGCATTGATATCGGATGTTTCTGAGCAGGATGTTCCCTTGGATTACTTGGTAACTCCTACGGAAGTGCTGTCTTTTATATCAAAATCAATGAAGTAGAACTTGAATTCTTTCACGAATTTTACAGGAGATTTCTTGAGGATGTAGCTGGCTTTTTTATCAAAAAAGCCAATACTTTTTTTACCTTTTGTAGTGTATTCGACTGTAAAATTAGCGATATTAAGAGTGTCCTTATCGGTAATTTCCTCATTGATTTCAAGATTTATAACTCGTATATTTTTTACTTTTAAGCTGTCTAATTCAGCAATGAGCGGTTTTATCTTGATAGAATCAGGCGATAAAAAATAGCTGTTAATTTGGTTATAAATCAGCGAATCTACTCCTGTATTCCTGTTCCCAGAGGCATAGATAGCAGACAGGTCCAACAATTCCTGAATCTTTTGTTTTGTAATGTTATTGATTGCCTGCGCACTATCCATTTTTATGGAAGGATAGGAGGTCTTGTTATGGTGTTTTATTTTATCCAAATCGCTCATTTCTTCAGTCTCTTTTTTAGAGCAGGAAAAAACAAAAAGGCAAGAAATGATGATGAGAAATGACAATTTAATTTTTTTCATTGTTTTCAATTTTGAATTTAATAGCAATAATCTTTCCATTTTCGATTTTGGTGTCGAGAACCTTGAGGTTTCGTAAGGACTGGGTAGGTGTGGTTACCAGACCGATGTATTTCTGTTTACTAAGTGTTTCTACGCCGTATATTTCGTTGTCAAATATCTGGTATATCAGAGCATTGTCACTGATTAAGTGATTTAGTTTTTGCTGTCTGTTCTTTATATGTTCCAGTGACGAATTGTCTGTATCCTTAGTCGAATAATAGTAAAGCATAAGCGCATAATCGTCTGGTTTTAAGGCAATATGCTCAACTTCTGGCGCGTCCTCCAAATTTCTGAAAATTTCTACTTTTTCGTACAGTGGCGTACTCACCTCCATTCGTAGAGTTTTGTCTTTTGTATTGATATAAAAGCATTCGCCAGAATTTACTTTATAGAGAATAGGCGATTCATTTTCCTTGATTACCTTTATATTTATCGTGCTTTGGATGGCAGTTCCTCTGTCTGCATCTGTAAAACAGAATTTGTAAGATTTCTTGAACAAACCGTCAGCAGATAGTAAAATGATAATAAATAAAGCCAAAACAACGGAAGTGATAACCCATATATAGGCTTTTATATTAGAAAAAACTTTCTTTTCCTTGGGCTGATTTTCGGTAGTTTTTGTATCTAATAAAGCGATAGTGTTTTCCTCTTCTTTTTCTTTAATCTCAGGTTCAGTAAAGGTGTTAATCTCCGTTTCCTCTTCTAAACTAGGCGTTTCCTCGGAGAAGCTTTTTTTGAATTCATACCAAGACTGATATCCGATATACGCAGAAAGCATATTCAGCATGTCTATTCTCGGCAGCTTGTCTATGTTTGTAGATTTAAAATAGGTATAAAAGGTCTTTTCGCTGATGCTGCCCTTTACTTTTTTTCTTAAATCCTCTTGAAAATATACAATATCTATTCCCTTCCATTGAGAAATATCCTCCTCGGAAGGGCTGTGATTCTTCAAATATTCTGCCTGAATCTCCTTTTTTAATCGCTCAAAACACTCTAAATCCAAATTACTCAAAATACGATTTTATATTTAATTCGCTGATTGTCAGTATTCTTTATTTGTAAATTATTTTACAAAGATATTACAATTATTTTTCATAGGCAATTTTTTTTCTCGCTATATCTTTGCCTCGTTGATTTGATGGATTCAGATTAACGAATTGAGTCAAGAAATTTAATTTTAACCTTTTAAAAATTTTAAGTATTATGAAAAAGTCATTATTCGCAGCTGCTGTTGTAGCATTAGCATTAGTATCTTGTAACAAAAAAACTGAAGAAGCTCCAGCTGCTGTTGATTCTGCTGCTGCTGCTGTAGAAGAAGCTGCTGTTGCTGTTGATTCTGCTGCTGGTGTTGTAGCTGATTCTGCTGCTGCTAAAGTAGAAGAAGTAAAAGATGCTGCTGCTACTAAAGCTGAAGAAGTTAAAGAAGAAGTTGCTGCTAAAGCTGAAGAAGTTAAAGAAGCTGTTAAAAAATAATTTAACTCTTAAAGAACAATTAAAGTCTCTCACTAATTTTAGTGAGAGATTTTTTGTCTTAGTATCTCGTAGCAGCTTATAGCGACAGCGTTGCTTAGATTGAGAGAGTCTATCGTTCCTGCCATTGGGACGATGATGTTTTCTCCTTTTCCTCTCCAAAAATCACTCAAGCCAGAGTGCTCCGTTCCGAATACAATGGCAGATTTTCCAGCTAGGTTCTTTTCATTTATCCCTTTGGAGTCGGTGTTCATTATGGTAGTAAATATCTGAAAATCATTCTTTTTCAAGAAATCAACCACTTCCTGATTTTCTGCCTGAAAGAAATTCATCCCAAAGAGACAGCCTACACTGCTTCGGATAACATTAGGATTATAAAAATCTGTTCTAGAATCTGTGATGACAAGGGCGTCTATCCCAAAAGCCTCGCAGCTGCGCAAAACCGCTCCCAAATTCCCAGGTTTTTCTATGCTTTCCAGCACGATGATGGAGGAATTAGCATTTGGTTTAAAATCATTCAGTGAGTTTTCTTTTTCTTTGTAAATACCGATAATTCCTTCGGAAGAGCCTCTGTAAGCTATTTTTTCATAAACTTCGCGAGAAACCAGATGTATTTTCCCTTTTGGAAAATCTGTCCCGAAAATATCTTCGCAAATAAAGAATTCCACCGCTTCAAAATCAAATTTCAAAGCCCTTTCGTTTTCCTGTCTTCCTTCTGCGGCGAATATTTTGAGTTTTTTTCTCTCGTTATTTTTAGTGAGAATTTTGGTTAGTTTTTTTATTTTTTCGTTTTGAAGACTTTGTATAATCATGATTTTTTATTCATTGGTTGGTTCAGAATTGTCAATCAAACTCTGTGGAAGCTCTTTTTTGTTTTTTATTCCCAGAGATTTCATCTTTTGGGTCTGCGTGATGAGGTTGTCCCTTCCGCTGTGCAGCTGTTTGTAAGCCTCTGTATAGGAAGCTTTTGCTTGGTCTATATTTTTGCCGATTTTTTCAAGGTTTTCCACAAAATTCACAAATTTATCATAGAGTTTGGCGCCTCTTTCTGCGATTTCTATGGAATTTCTGTTTTGGTATTCCCGTTTCCAAAGGTCTGCTATCAGTTTTAAAGAAGTGATAAGGTTGCTCGGATTCAGCAGTAAGATTCTTCGTTCATAGGCGTAGTTCCATAGATTAGGGTCGGCCTGCATCGCCGCAATATAAGCTGGCTCGCTAGGGATAAACATCATCACAAAATCCAATGATTTTCCATAATCATCATACGCCTTCTGAGAAAGCTGCTGAATGTGGTTTTTCACCGAAGCCAAATGCTGGTTTAGTTTTATTTGATAGATTTCTGGGTCGGTTTCATCTACCAGCTCTGTGAAAGCTGTGAGCGAAACTTTGGAGTCTATAATTACATTTCGTTCATCAGGATATTTTATCACAGCATCAGGGCGCATTTTCTTCCCTGAAAACTCTGAAAATAGGGCTTTATTGTCCTCGTTTCGCAGTTCATATTCTAGGAAATATTCCCGCCCTTTTACGAGGCCGGATTTCTCTAAAATACTCTCCAAAATCATCTCGCCCCAGTTTCCCTGCGTTTTGCTTTCTCCTTTTAGGGCGCGGGTCAGTCTTTTGGCATCTTCGGAAATCTGCTGGTTCAGAGAGGCGAGTTCTTTCACTTTTTCGCCGAGAGAGAAGCGCTCTTTTGCTTCTTTGTCATAGGTTTCGTTTACTCTGTTTTTTAGTTCTATTATTTTTTCTTGGAACGGATCCAAAATATTTTTTAGGTGAGTTTGGTTCAGGTTTGTGAATTTCTCTGTTTTTTCTTCTAAAATTTTATTGGCAATGTTTTCAAAATGGAGTTTGCTTTCCTCTTGTAGTTTTTGGGAAAGATTTTTCTGCTCTTCCATGGAGCTTTGCAGGTTTTTGTTTTCTGCCGAAAGTTCAGATATTTTGGCAATATTCTGTAGGTTCTCTTGATTTAGATGAGAGATATTTTGATTTAGAATTTCATTTGCTTTTCGGAGTTCTGCGATTTGTTCGTTTTGAAGGTCTTTCTCTGCCGAGATTTTTATAAGCTGGTTTTCGGTGGTGTTCAGCTTTTCCCTTTGGTTGGCAGAAAATTCTCTTTCTCCTTTAATCTGTTCCAAAAGTTCATCTATTTTGCCTTCTGCATTGCTGAGTTCAGTTTCTTTTTTAACGAAATTTTGCTGTAATTCCTCGAAAACATTCCGAGAGATTTGGGAAGATTTTAGTGCGAAATATACAGCCGCGCCGCCTACTATAAGACCCAGCGCCAGCCCTAAAAATAAATAAAACATGCCTTAACTTTTTAAACTCCGAAAAGTACAAATAAAGAATTAGAAAATAAAATTTTAAAAAGCATATCTTTGCAAAAATTTTGAAATTCATCAATGACAAAAACAGGAAGAATAGAACTAATGGCACCCGCGGGAGATTTTACCTCTCTACAAGCAGCTTTGGATAATGGAGCAGATTCAGTGTATTTCGGTGTGGAACAGCTTAACATGAGAGCGAGAGCCTCCATGAACTTTACCCTAGATGACCTGCCAGAAATCAGCAGAAGATGTAAGGAAAAAGGCGTGAGAACTTACCTTACGCTCAATACGATTATCTACGACCATGACCTCTCCATCATCAAAACCCTTTTGGATAAAGCCAAGGCGGCAGACCTTACTGCTGTAATTGCAATGGATCAGGCTGTAATCGCCTATGCAAGGCAGATAGGCATGGAGGTGCATATTTCCACGCAGATAAATATTACCAATATAGAAACGGTTAAATTCTATGCGCTTTTTGCAGATACGATGGTTATGAGCCGAGAACTCAGTGTCACTCAGGTAAAGAAAATCTGTCAGCAGATAGAAAAAGAGCAGATAAAAGGGCCTTCTGGTAATTTGGTAGAGATAGAGATTTTCGGGCATGGTGCGCTTTGTATGGCAGTTTCTGGGAAATGTTATCTGAGTCTTCACTCTCATAATTCATCTGCGAACAGAGGCGCATGTAAGCAAAACTGTCGTAAGAAATATACCGTGATAGACCAAGAAAGCGGTTTTGAAATAGAATTAGACAACGAATATATGATGTCGCCAAAGGATCTTTGTACCATTAATTTCCTTGACCAAATCGTAGATGCAGGTGTGAAAGTCCTTAAATTAGAAGGGCGAGGCAGGGCGCCAGAATATGTGGCAACGGTTACCAAATGCTACCGTGAGGCGATAGACTCCATAGCGGATGGTACCTATTCCCAAGAAAAAGTAGCAGACTGGATGAGCCGACTAGAAACAGTCTATAACCGTGGTTTTTGGAGCGGTTACTACCTTGGGCAGAAACTGGGCGAGTGGTCACCGAATCCTGGTTCTAATGCGACACAGAAAAAAGTCTACATTGGAAGAGGAACGCACTATTACCCAAAGACCAGCATTGCGGAATTCCTTATAGAAGCATTTGACTTGAATGTGGGCGACAAGGTTCTTATCCAAGGGCCTACCACAGGTTCCCAAGAAATGGTTGTAGAAAGTATGATGGTAGAAGGGAAGGGCGACAGCCAAAAAGCAACGAAATCTGATGTGGTTACCTTCAAAACGGATTTCCGTGTAAGACCAAGCGACAAACTCTACAAAATAGTAAAAAACGACACAATAGCTTAGCGATAAACTCTCCTAAAAAGGAGAGTTTTTTTTGTTTTATCTTTGCTAAAGTTATAGAAGTTTGTCCAAAAATAAAGATATTTGAAACTAAATAGTTTTTATTAAGACTAAAAATTAATTTTAATAATTTAAATCAAAACTAAAAACATGTACGAAAATTTGAACAAATTAGCGGAGCATTGCTATAATGAAGCGAAACAAGTGGGCTGGCATGACACTCCGCGCGAAGATGGGACGATGCTCGCTCTTATTCATTCCGAAATATCCGAGGCACTGGAAGGACTGCGCAAAAACCAAATGGATGACCACCTGCCACACCGCCCAATGGCAGAAGTGGAGCTTGCCGATGCTCTTATCCGTATTCTGGACTTTGCAGGGATGAAGGGCTATGACCTTGGTGGAGCCGTCCGAGAGAAATTGGACTACAACCGAACCCGAAGAGACCACAAAAAGGAAAACAGAGTAAAGAAATTTTAAAATTATTTATTACCTTCGCATCAAAAATAAATGGTAATCGTTACACTACAAAGGGAGAAATGCATAGGCTGTAACTACTGTGCAGAGTTTGCTCCTGAATACTTCCGAATGTCCAAAAAAGACGGAAAATCCGTTCTGCTGAAATCCGTAGAGAAAAAAGGTTTCCACACCTTAAAAACACCGATAGAAGATGCCTACGAACCTTGTGAAAAGGCAGCAAAGGCGTGTCCTGTGAAAATAATCTCTGTAAAATCTATCTAAAATATAAGTTTCAAAATATCTTTTTGGGAAATGGAAGTGCTAGACAATGTTTTTTTTAATTCGTACCAGCGCGAGATAGTGGCAACTGCTGTGGTGCTGCTTTTTTCTTTGTTTATAAGGTTTGTGATTTCTACTTTGGTGGGCAGATTTGGGAAAAAATCGGGTTTTTCAAAACCGAGGATTAAGCTGGTTCTCAAGTATATAGATTTTCTTATAGGTGTTTTTATAATCCTGACTTTGATTCCTGTCTGGGGAGTGGAGCGAAAACAGGCGTTTCTAGTGATATCTTCTATTTTTACTGTGATAGGCGTGGCGCTGTTTGCCCAGTGGTCTATTTTGAGCAATATCACCGCGGGAATTATTATTTTCTTTTCGTTTCCGTTTAGAATAGGAGACAAAATAAAAATTCTAGACAAAGATGTCCCGATAGAAGCCGAAATAATAGACATAAGGCTGCTGTATACACTCCTAAAAACTGATAGTGGAGAGCGGATTTCCTACCCAAATAACCAGTTCCTGCAAAAAGGAATAGCCATTGTTAGTAAAAGCTAGAATATAATTATAAAATAAATAAAATGAGAGAAAATGAAATGTTACCATCAGGTGATTTACAAAATGAAATGCTAAGTTTAGATGAATTAGAAGCTAAACTATATGGTGAATTAGAAGGACAACTGTCAGGTCTTGAATTTCTTGAGAAAGAACGAGAAAAGATAAGTGATCCAGAAGGGTTAGGAGAAACGATAGGAAGTGCTGTTTGGGAACAGTTTATACTACAAATAGGACCTCTGGCAGGAAGAGATTTTATAGAGTCAAATAAGAGAATGGAATTGGACTTGAGGGATAAAGCTCATATTCAAACAACGGAAAATTTTGAAAAAGGAATAATAGCTACTCATAATAAAATTATAGATTATCAGCAAAGATATGCTGATTGGCAATCTAATTTGGAAAAAGATACAAATGGAAATATAAAAAAACATGAAACTAGAAGTGGGAAAATGGAAGCTAACCTTGTGAGAGGAGCAAGAGCTGATTTTGATAAAAAGAGACCAAGAGGAAGTCGAGAGCAAGGTACAGATATGGATCATACAATACCAGCGAGTGAAATTATTCGAGATGCTGATACAAACGCTCATTTATCTAGGGAAGAACAGATAGCTTTTGCTAATAGTGATAAAAATCTTAATGAAATGAGTGCAAAATTGAATAGGTCTAAAAAAGAAAGGTCTATGACTGAATGGTTAGATAGTAATGGAGGACAAAATATTAGTAAAGAAGAAGAGAATAGGCTTAGAGCTAAAGATAAAGAAGCGAGAGAAGAGTATGCTAAAGTTAAAGAAAAGGGAGAGGAACGCTCTATCGAGACAGGGCGTAGATCTCAGTTAAGAGAAGCGGGTCGTATAGGAGGAAAAGCTCTAAGAGCTGTTTTAATGGGGCTTTTAGCAGATTTTTTAAGAGTGGTTATAAAGAAATTGGTATCTTGGTTCAGGAGTGGAGAAAGAAAATTAGGTACTTTTATAGACCAGTTTAAGGAAGCATGGGGAGAATTCTGGGCAAATCTAAAAACACATCTTGTGAATGCCGGTGAAACTCTTTTATCTACAATAGTGACGGCTGTTTTTGGACCTATTAAAAGTGTTTTTACAAAGTTATGGACTGTACTTAAAACGGGCTGGAGATCGCTCAAGGATGCTATTGCGTATATTAAGAATCCTGAAAATAGAAATAAACCTTTTAGTATATTAATGCTTGAAGCAGGCAAGATTGTAGTAGCAGGACTATCAGCTATAGGAACGCTCGCTTTAGGGGAAGTAATAGAAAAAAAATTAATTTTAGCGGGACTTGTAATTCAAATACCTTTATTAGGGAGTTTAGCTAGTATTATAGGGATGTTTATTGCCGCAGTTGTATCTGGGGTTATAGGGGCTATTGTATTGAGATGGATAGATAAGCTTATTGCAAATAAATTGAAAAATGAAAATATAAAGCAACAATTATCACAACAGAATGAGATAAGAGAAAGCCAAGAAAAATTAATAGTTGTAAAAGAGGTTCAGTTAGATAATACTAAAGAAACTGTTGCAAGAAGTATTGTAGAGCGTCATAATGAAGCTAAAGAAATTATGGAAAAAATGGCTGAAGATATTAGGAAAACAGATGATATCATTAACAGAACCAATAGTACTATTAGCGAGGTTGATGATATTATAAAGAGTGTTAGTGTTGCTATGAATAATGAAGATAACAAAATAAATATTGAAAGTAAAAATATAGATGTTTTGAATGAATTATTAGATAAATTAAACAAACTATAACATAAAAATATAGAATAAGATATGAATAGAAATATACAGATACGAAAGGACAAATTTGACTTAGCGAAGAAAAGAATACATGATCTTGCTAATAATGTACCCACTGTTGAGGAGTTACCAGCCTTAGAAACAGAAGGCGGTTGGTTCGGTTGGTCTGACAAGAAGGTTACGGGGGCTGAAATGAACCAAATTACTAGGAATATAAATAATAGTTTTATAAAAAATAACGGAGAAATCATTAAAATATATAATCAATTTAAAGAAGTTTATAATACTTTTGATATTCTCGATAAGGAATATATCCAAGGAATTATTATGGCCACAAATGAAGCTAAGGAGGCTAGTGATAAGGCAAAAGCAATTAGTATTCAGGCAGAAAAGAATAGTTTACAAGCAGGAGAGATTAGTTTACAAACTGAAAAAGCTTGGAAAAAAGCTGAAGAAGCTCTGAATAGAGTTATAGTAGCACAAACAGAAAAAGATAAAATTATAGAAACTCTTTCAACTAATATATTAAAACTTGAAGAAACAAAAATAGGGATAGACAGAGAATTTTCTCTACTTAAAAAGCGTTTTGAGGAAGTAGAATCTATCAAAACCTTAGGAGAATCTATTCAAAAATCTTTTTTAGAAATTAATCAAAACATATCGACATTAGAAAGATTTAAATTTAGATTAGAAGAATATCATCATCTTAAAGATATCGATACTATTTGGGAGAATGTTGAAAAACATAAACAAGAGATTAAAGAATTACACAGTTCTATTAATAATTTGAATGAAGATATAAATCTTTCTATTGAAAAAATAAAAAATGATTTTCAGTCTTCTTTTTTAGAAATCAATCAAAACATATCAACATTAGAAAGATTTAAATCTAGATTAGAAGAATATCAGCATCTTAAAGATATTGATGTTATTTGGGAAAGTTCAGAAGAACATCATAAGCAACTTGATTCTTTGGATTCTCAGTTATCTCAAACTAAAACCGACTTAGCAAAATTAGATGATACGATAACAAAATCTTTTCAAGAAACTCATGAATCTATTCAAAAATCTTTTTTAGAAATCAATCAAAATATATCAACATTAGAAAGATTTAAATCTAGATTAGAAGAATATCAGCATCTCAAAGATATTGATGTTATTTGGGAAAGTTCAGAAGAACATCACAAACAACTTGATTTTTTGGACTCTCAGTTATCTCAGACTAAAACCGACTTGACAAAATTAGATGATACAATAACAAGATCTTTTCAAGAAACTCATTCTGAAATTGATATGAAAAATGAGTTGTTTAAAAAGCGTATATATATTGCTTATTGGATAGCAGGTGGAGCATTGTTCTTTTCTTTACTTCAATTTATATTATTAATATTCAAAGTTCTATGATATGAAAAATAAATATCATGAAGACTTTCTGAAAACAGCACGAAGATTAGATGAGATTACAGATAATAAAGGAGACAATATTTACAAATGTGCAGTTAAAATATCAGAAAGTTTAGAACCATTATCTATCAAAGAACTCTGTGAAACTATCCATAAAATATCAGTTGAGTCAAATAAAGAAGATGTAAAGGATGCTTGTAAAAAACTATACATGAGACTAACTATAATAGTAGGGATAGAACGGGTGCGAGAGATAGTTACTAATATACAAGAAAAGGAAACAGATACACGCTCTTTGGATGATTTACTTCTTGAATTGAATCAATTAGTAGGATTGCAAAAAGTAAAACAAAAAGTTACAGATTTAATAACTTATAAGAAAGTGCAAATTCTGCGTGAACAGTATAATCTAAAAAATACTTCAAGCACTTTACATCTTGCTTTTACAGGGAATCCTGGTACAGGAAAGACAACAGTAGCTCGTATATTGGGACTTATATATAAGCAATTAGGGATTCTATCAAAGGGACACTTTATAGAGGTATCTAGGACAGATCTTATTGCTGGTTATCAAGGTCAAACAGCATTAAAAGTTAAGAAAGTGGTAGAACAAGCCAAGGGAGGTGTTTTATTTATAGATGAAGCTTATAGCATTACAGAAAATGAGCATAGTGATTCTTATGGTCGCGAATGTTTGACAGAGCTTACCAAAGCACTTGAAGATTATCGAAATGATCTTGTTGTTATTGTTGCTGGGTATACGGAGCCTATGCAAAAGTTCTTTGATTCTAATCCAGGTCTTAAATCCAGGTTTAATACATTCATTGAATTTGATGATTATGATATAGAGGAGTTGTTACAAATATTTTATCAGATGTGTAATAGTAATGATTATATTGTGAATCAAGAAGCGAAAGAAAAAATTAAATTTCTAATTGAGGAAAATATTGTCAATAAAGAAAGTAATTTCTCTAATGGTAGATTTGTGCGTAATATATATGAAGATATTATTTTAAGACAAGCGCAAAGAGTGATTAAAATTCTTTCTCCTACTAAAGCTGAGCTTCAAGAGATAAAAGAACAAGATATTATGAGTTAGAAGAATTAGGTATATCCTCATTTAAGAAAAAACTCCACTCGTTTTAGAGTGGAGTTTTTCTACGCCCTCCAAAAATCCCTGTCCAAACTTCGGTATTGTATGGCTTCGGAGATATGGGCAGGACTGATGTTTTCAGAATCATCCAAATCTGCTATGGTTCGGGCTACTTTTAGAATTCTATCGTAGGCGCGAGCGGAGAGATTTAGTTTTTCCATGGCGTTTTTTATCAGCTGTTGGCAGGTGCTGTCCAGATCGCAGTATTTTTCTATTTCTTTAGGTCCCATTTGTGCATTGTAGTTGATGTCCAGTTCTTTGTATCTTTGGGCTTGTATTTCTCTGGCTTTCAGCACGCGGTTTCGTATTTCTATACTGCTTTCGCCTTTTCTTTTTTCTGCAAGTTGTTCAAACTCTACTTTCTGGACTTCTATATGAATGTCTATTCTGTCCAAAAGCGGCCCAGATAACTTGTTCATATATCTCTGCATTTCGGTCTGGGAAGAGGTATTGTTCGGGTCATCAGGGAAATAGCCCGAAGGACTCGGGTTCATACTTGCCACCAGCATAAAACTTGATGGATAATTTACCGAAAATCTTGCTCTGGAAATCGTTACCTCGCGGTCTTCCAAAGGCTGTCGCATTACTTCCAAAACAGCTCTTTTAAACTCAGGAAGCTCATCGAGGAAAAGAACTCCATTGTGCGCAAGGGAAATTTCACCAGGCTGAGGATAGGTGCCGCCGCCCACTAGAGCAACATCAGAAATGGTGTGATGAGGTGAGCGGAACGGGCGAACGGTCATCAGTGAGGTGTTGCTGCCCATTTTTCCTGCTACGGAGTGGATTTTAGTGGTTTCCAGAGCCTCTTTCATCGTGAGAGGAGGCAGAATGCTGGGAACTCTCTTGGCGAGCATGGTTTTTCCGCTGCCTGGAGGGCCTACCAGAATGATATTGTGTCCGCCGGCTGCTGCCACTTCCATAGCTCTTTTGGCGGTTTCTTGTCCTTTTACTTCCGAAAAATCATAAGGAAATTCATTGATTTTATTCTGAAATTCCTTGCGAGTGTCAATTTCGGTTTTTTCCAAATCTCTTTCTCCATTGAAAAAGTCAATAACCTCTTTGATGTTTTCCACACCGTAAACATCCAGATTGTTCACTATTGCGGCCTCTTGGGTATTTTGTTTAGGTAAAATAATTCCTTTAAAGCCTTCCTCTCGTGCTTTTATCGCAATGGGCAAAACGCCTTTTATCGGCTGTAATCCACCATCGAGGGAGAGTTCCCCCATGATGATGTATTGGTCTAAATTTTCGGCAAGAATTTTATCCGAAGCCGCCAAAATCCCTATCGCGATGCTCAGGTCATACGCAGAACCTTCTTTGCGAAGGTCAGCAGGCGCCATATTGATGGTGATTTTCTTGCCAGGGAGCTTGTGTCCTACATTTTTCAGGGCTGCCGAAATACGGTGGCTACTTTCCTTGATGGCATTGTCAGGAAGCCCCACGAGATGATAGCCCACCCCTTGGTCTACATTTACTTCTATCGTGATGGTCTGGGCAGAAACTCCATGTATGGCACTACCAAAAACTTTGACTAGCATGGCGAAATTAAATTTTGGAAAGGTTAATGACTTTTATTTTTCTAGTAAAGTTTCCATACACTCTTCCAGACTGTTTTCCCAGTATCTTGGCTCTATGTTGTAGCTGTTTTCTATTTTGTCCAGACACATTGTGCTTCGCATAGGGCGTTTTGCAGGAGTAGGGTATTGGTCTGTGGTGATGGGATTTATTTTGATTTTACTCTCGGATAGTTCTGCGATTTTTTGTGCAAAATCAAACCAAGTAGTCTCAGGATAGTTAGAAAAATGGAAAATTCCGTATTCCTTTTCTTCCGTTCGGATGATTTTCATAATCACCTTCGCAAGGTCATTGGCATTAGTCGGCTGTCCGAATTGGTCGGCTACTACATTCAGTTCATCTTTGGTGCTGAATAGATTGAGCATCGTTTTCACGAAATTTTTATTAAACTCAGAATAAAGCCAAGATGTCCTGATGACAATTGTTTTTGGATTTTTTTCCAAAGCAAGGTTTTCGCCTTCTAATTTGGAAGCGCCATAAACCCCGAGAGGATTGGTAAAATCATCTTCCGTGTAGGGAAGGTCAGTTTCGCCATCAAATACATAATCTGTGGAAACATGGATTAAATCAATGTTAAGCTCTGCACAAGCTTCGGCAAGGTATCCCACGCCTTCGGCATTGACCGCGAAAGCTTTTTCTTTTTCCTGTTCAGCCAAATCTACGGCTGTGTATGCAGAAGCATTGATACAGAAATCAGGCTGATAATCAGAGAAATAGCTGTCAACTTGATTTTTATCCGTGATATCCAAAGTATCATAATCTGTGAAACAGAATTCGTACTCCAAAGAATAGTCAGAAGCTATTTTGTTCAAACAGTTTCCGAGCTGCCCATTTCCACCGATTACAAGAATTTTTTTCATGAATTATTTATTTAGAGTTCTTAGATAATTAGCTCTTGACTGAAAATCAGTCTGTTCTACTTTGGTCAAGAATTTTTGATTTGCTTGAATGATATCCTCGCCCATCACTTCTGATTTTCTGGATTTTAAATTAAAATGAATGAAAGTACACCAAAGCACAGCGTATATTTTCTCGGTGTCTAGGTCTTTCATGAGAAGCTCTATTTTGCAGGTTCTGTCACTTAGCTCTATCAGTTTGCTGGAAATAATCACTTCTTTGTTGTATTTCACTTCTTTCAGATAGGCTATTTCGTTTTGTATAACTATCCATACACAGCCTGTCTTGTGGGCATATTCTTCGTGGGTGAATTCATAATGCTCTGCCATGTGGTCTTCTCGGGCATTGAGCATGTAGTCTATGTATCTAGAATTATTAAGATGCCCCATAGGGTCACAGTCTGTAAATCTGATTTTTGCTTTTGAAAATAGTTCCATTGTAAAGTATTTAAATGTCAAATTTAAAAAAAACCACTCAATATTGAGTGGTTTTTATGTCTTAAATTATTAATAAATTATTAAAGTCCTAATTCTTTTTTTACAGCTGCAGTAGCATCTGCTCCTCCTTTGTAAACAAGACCAACTGTATTAGTATCGAAGATTAGATCCCATCCGTTAGCTTTTGCTACTTTTGCTACAGCATCGTTCACTTTCTTTTCGATTGGTGCGTATGCCTCGTTTTGTCTCTTAGCTAAATCTTGCTGAGCTACTTGAGTCATTTGCTGAATATTTTGTTGTAATTTTTGCAATTCTTGCTCTCTCTCTTGGTTTACTTTTGGAGTTTGTTTAGCAGCTTCTTCTTGGTATTTTTTGAATTTAGCTTCAGCAGCAGTCATTTGTTTTTCGATTTCAGCTTGTTTAGTTTTGCTGAAAGCTTCTAATTGCTGATCTGCTTTTTTCTTTTCTGGCATTAGGTTCAAGATCTCAGCAACATCTAAAGTAGCTATTTTCTGAGCACTAACTGTCGCGAAAGACATAAAAAACATTGCGAATGCAAATAATAAACTTGATTTTTTCATAACTTATAATTAAAAATTTTAATATTCTTACTTTTTATTTTTCTTAGGATTATTCTTTTCCTTCTCTTTGTCCTTTTCTCCATTTTTTGGATTGTCCCTCATCAGGAGATCTAGCACTAGTTTGGTGTAATCATACCTTTTATCGGTGAATAGTACACTACTGTCAGAACTTCTATCAAGAATTATGCCTAAATCATTTTTTTCGGCAATAGTTCTGATGGCATTCCAGACTTTTTCTTGGAAAGGCTGGACTACTTTGGCTCTGAATGTGTTGATTTCTCCCTGTGCAGTGAATTTTTCTCTCAAATGCGTCTGCACTTTTTTCTCCAAATCAGCCACTTCCTTTTCCCTTGTTTTCAGCTGTTCTCCCACCAAAAGAATTCTTTCATTTTCAAAAAGCTCTTTCTTTTTATTGTAGTTTGACTGTAAGGAGTCCAGCTGCATCTGCCAGTACTTTATCTGCTTATTAAATCTTTCATCAGCTTCCTTATATTCAGGAAGACTTTTTAAGATAAAATCAGAATCCACTACGCCGATTTTCTGTGCCGAAGATACTACAAATCCCCCAAACATGAAAATTATTCCTAGAAATAATGCGTATTTTCTCATATTTATATCTTTTATAGTGATTGATTCATCAAGAAGTGAGTCTGCCATCCTGATGGAGTATTAGATGTAGAATAAGGAAGTTTATCAATTCCGTAAGCAAAATCAAATCCGATAAGCCCGAATGCTCCCATATAGATTCTCACACCTACACCCACAGATCTTTGTAATTTGAATGGATTATAAGAGTTAAATCCTTTCCAAGTGTTACCGCCCTCTGCGAATGCCAATCCGTAGATTTTAGCTGTTTGGCTCATAGAGATAGGGTATCTCAGCTCAAGAGCAAATCTATTGTACAAAATACCACCTCCAGTAGGAGTCACATCCGTAGATGTTCCACCAGATGTAGATGGGTCGTCATACCCACGAAGTGGGATAAGCTCTCTACCATCATATCTACCACTATAAAGCCCTGTTCCCCCCATGTAGAAACGCTCAAAAGGAGGTGCTCCCAGCTGTTTATTATATCCATGAAGGAATCCCATCTCTGCACTAGTTCTAAGTACCAATTTACCTATAACTTCATTATAGGCATCAGCCTTGAATTTTATCTTGTAGTATTCCATCCATCTGTATTTATCAGCAGTAGACATAGTGGAATAATCCTTATTGTTAAATGCTGAATAAGGCGGAGTGAATTTAGCAGACAATTCTATATTAGAACCTGTAGTAGGGAATATAGGGTCATATCCCGCAGAGTTTCTGCTTAAACTTACATTAAATGCAAAGTTGTTCGCTGTACCATGCGTTAGGGTTTCTTCCCCAAAATAGAATGTATAATTATTAAAACTATATCTCTGGTAAGAAAGTCCTGTGTAGAGTGAAAAATAGTTATCTGGCCATTCTAGAAGTTTATTAAGCCCCAAAGATGCAGACATAATGTTCAGCTTCATAGGATTACCATAATAGTCAGAATATTTCACACGAGAGTGGCTGAAACTCACAGACAAAGCAGTAGGTCTCTTACCGAAAAGCCACGGCTCTACAAATGATGCACTATAGGTCTGGAAATATTGCCCAGCCTGCGCTTGTAGAGAAAGTGTCTGTCCATCCCCTTGAGGTATTAGCTTGTTAAACTTTAAGAATTTTCTCAAAGAGAAGTTGTTGAAAGTAAGCCCTAATGTACCGATGAAAGTGTTTCCACCATATCCCGCCTGAAGCTGGATTTGTGAAGAACCTTTTTCCTCTAATGTCCAGTGAATATCCACCGTGTTATCCTGTGGATTTGGTTTTATTTCTTGTCCGATTTTTTGAGGGTCAAAGAACTGCATCCCCGCTAAATCAAAATAAGTTCTTTTGATATCACTCTTAGAGAAAAGTTTTCCAGGGCGCGTTCTCAAAGCACGAAGGATAACATGGTCATGGGTAGTAGTGTTTCCAGACCAAGTAACCTTATTCCAAGTAGCTCTTTCGCCCTCTGTGATACGGATTTCTAAGTTGATAGAATCTCCCTCCACAGACTTTTCTATTGGAGTAATGTTAGAGAAAAGATAACCACTATTCATGTATAATGATTTCAAATCAGAATCATCATCCTTACCGCCGTCTTCTCCCACTTTTTTGTTAAATCCTACAGCATCATAGATGTCTCCTTTTTTGTATCCCAAAAGTCTTTGTAGTACTTCTGTGGAGAAAACAGTGTTTCCGTAGAATTCTATATTTCCTATATAGTATTTTTTACCTTCTTCTAATTTTACTTTGATATCAAATCCTTTATCACTTCTCGTTATAGTATCAGAAATGATTTTGGCGTCTCTATAACCAAGTGAGTTATAGTAGCTTATCAAATTATGTTTGTCCTCTTCGTATTTTTCTTTTATCAGTTTAGATGGTTTAAGAATACCAGCGAAAAATCTTTTTTGTTTAGTATTTTTAAATCCTTTTTTTCTAAGCTTTTTAGAAGAAACATTTTCGTTTCCTTCAAAGTTGATGCTCTCTATTTTTACTTTTTTTCCTTTATCAACCTCGATAGTCCAATCCACTAAATTAGGGTCTTCTCCGCTTGCTTTTTCTTGGATATTGATTTTAGCATCAGCGAACCCTTTTTTTATGTATTGTTGAGGGATTTTATTTTGAAGCGTAGAAACTAAATTTTCAGTAATTTTTGTCCCAGGTTTTAGGTCGTTTTCCTTGATTAACTTTTCATTTTGGGATTTTTTAATACCTTTTCCTGTGAATTTTACATCTTTAAGTTCCTTCAAATCTTGTAAAGCAAATCTCAAAACTACTTGTTCTCCGTTTACGCTTTCCACATAAACTTCTACTTTTGAGAAAGAGTTAGTATCCCAAAGTTTTTTGATTGCATTACTGATTCTTTGCCCAGGTATTTCCACAGCTTCTCCTTTGTAGAGACCTGTAAATTTTAATATCTGCTCTGGAGTATATTTTTTTACACCATCTACAACGATTCCCTGAAGGGTGTAATTTCCACTCTGCTGTTCAGAAATCTGTGTTGCATTCTCTTTTTGAGTAATCTGTCCTTGAACCTGAGACATAGAAGCCATCAGAAGGATGATTGGCAATATTTTAAAATTCATGTGATTTTTTCTTAAATTCTACTTTTACTACTTGTTTTCTAACTGCTCACTTATTTTACCGAACCGCCGTTCTTTAGTTTGATAGTCTAAAATGCATTGGAAAAAAGTTTCTTTGGTAAAGTCAGGCCATAAAACATCTATGAACTGCATCTCAGCGTAAGCTATCTGCCATAGCATAAAGTTACTAACTCGGACTTCTCCACTTGTTCTAATAAGTAAATCTACTGGTGGAAGTTCTTTGGTATATAGATGCTGCTCAAAAAGATGTTCATCAATATCGTTTTCATTGATATCTCCGTTTTTTACCTTTTTGCACAGTTCTTTTACAGCATTTAGTATTTCTTTTTGTGAACCATAGCTTAGAGCTAGTGTAAGATTTCCTTTGGTGTTATTTTTAGTAAGCTCCATGATGTTGTAGAGCTGATTTCTTACATGTTCTGGAAGTGCTTCTAAATCTCCTATGGCACGGATTCTAATTCCTCTTGAAAAAATCTCTTCAGCCTCCTGTAACAATGTAGAAGAAAGTAGATCCATAAGTGTATCTACTTCCTCTGCTGGTCTGTTCCAGTTTTCCGTTGAAAAAGTGTAAAGCGTAAGATAAGGAATACCAGCTTCATTACAAGCACTGATAGCCTCTCTTACAGCTTTTATGGCATTTTTATGCCCGAAAGTTCTTTCTTTGTTTTGTGATTTAGCCCATCTACCATTGCCATCCATAATGATGGCAACATGCTTGGGCAGATTATCAAAGTTTAACTTTTCTTTTACAGATATCATTTATATTTTTTATTTACAATAACAAGGTGGTCTTCCGAATGCATAAGAAATACCTATTGTAACAGAGTTTAACCAATCTTTACCTTTCCCCTTGTGTCCATCCATGTACTGTTGTAGAGCTGTTTCTGCAGCAGCACGGTTTGTAGGAGAAACATTATATCTGATGGTATGGTTCATTTTGTCAAGATTACTGTAATCAAGATTATCAGTAAATGTATATCTGAACATAGCCTCTGCAAAGATAGACCAGTTATATCCAAACTTGTATTTCAAACCTAAACCAAAAGGTATACCTAAAGTTACTTTTTTCTTGTGAATGTTTTCACCAGTATAGGTAGTAGAAATCAAAAACCCTCTGCCTGATTGTCCTACAGTAGTCATAAGGTCTGGGTGGTCATACATTATCCCAGAAAGCCCAGCAAAAACATATGGACTAAGTTTAGTTTCTCCTTTTTTTAGTTCATCATTAATAGAGAAGAAAGAATATTCAAATAAAGCAGATGCTTCCAAAATATCATTTGACATTTTAGTAGTTCCTGTATAAAGGTTATCAAAGAAAGCAATATTATATGCTCCATCGATTCTTATCGCCTGTCTTGGGTTTAGGTTTCTTTTGTAAAATAAGCCTATGTATGTAGGCTGAACTCTTCTGTTAGTTCCTGCATCAGGGAAGGATCTGATAACACTTTTAGCGTCTCCTCCAACGATAGAGTACCCTCCTTTAATTCCTATTTCATGTCTTTGGGCAAATCCCATAGCCATACACAAGGCAAATAATCCAAATGTTATGTGTTTTTTCATATCTAAAATTATTTTATTTATTTATTTTCAATTTGCAAATATAACTTTTTTTTAATTTATCAATGTTGAAATAATGATAAAAAACGAAAAATAAATTTTTATAACTGAAAATCAACAATATATATTTCTATAAAAATATTTAAAATTTGAAAATATGATTTTTGGCATATTTTTTGATTTTGAACAAGACAATGTTATAATTAGTTTTTTTAGTTGTAGTATTTCTTTTTTATCTGTTTTAGAAATACTATGAAATCCGACCTTAATAGGTCAAAAAGTAGATGTTAGAGTCTATTAGCCATGATCCGAGAGCCAACAAATTCTCGGATTTTTTTATTTTATCTCATAGATGTTTTGGTTTATTTTTATTCTGGTCATCGGTTCTACCTTTTTTATTTCTATGTTTTTTACTCTTCTGGATGTGATATAGGATTTGATAATGAAGCTGTTGATTTTTTCTGTATCAGCTTCGTTGCTCATTATGAAAACAGCTTTGTCTCCTTGTTTCACGGAAACGATATTTTGTTTGAAAAAAGAATGGAGCAGTGTTTCTTCCTTTTTCCAAAAATAAAAATTAATCAATATTCTTGTGAAAATGAATAACAAGATGAAGAATGAAAAATGCGTGAAAGTTTTTACATTCGGCTTTTCAAAAACACTTCTCAATAAATAGACAAGCACAAATAAAATAATAAGTTCAGGAATTTCGATGGACACATTTTCCACGAAACTGAAATCTGTTTTTGAGAAAAAAGCAACCATATTCAGGAAGAAACTCGCACACCAGTCATATATTTCTAAAAGCCAATCGGGAGTAAATTCTATTCCAAATAAAATAGAAACGATAAAGGAAAAAATGATGAATCCCTGTGATACCATGATGCTGACAACATTGATAAAAACAGACATTATAGAAAACTGATGAAAGTAAAATAATATCAATGGAAGTGTAGTCAGCTGGGCGGCGATACTCAAAGAAAAAGTATTTAGAATAAATCTTATCGCTCTGTTTTTTAGTGGTTTATAATGATTGGTAATAGGTTTGTACAGCCAAAAAATTCCAAATACCGCCAAAAAGCTCAACTGAAAACCTACATCGAAAAGCTGCTGAGTATCAATCGAAAGTATCATCATTCCAGCCAAAGCCAAAGAGTGTAGGAGATTAGGTTTTCTCTGCAAAAAAATCATAATATAATAGACCGTAATCATGATGCAGGAGCGTACCACAGAATTTCCATAATCGATGAATATCGCAAATCCCCAGATGGCAGCCAATGAAATATAAATAGGAATATTTCTGTATTTTACCGAAAAAAAAGGATTTAAAACAAATAAAATCATCAAGAAAATAATCGCCATATGAGAACCCGAAATCGCCAAAATATGGATTAAGCCAGTTTTGCTGAAATGGTTGATGATTTCTTGGTCTATTTCCGTTCGGTCGGCGAGGATTATTCCTTTTAAAATCGCTTTATTCTGCGGTTGGAGGCTGGAATTATCTATTCTAAAAAGCAAATCCAGTCGTTTTTGCTTTATCTTATCAGCGAAACTTACGGATTCTTTCTTTTTGAATGAAATTTCATCGGGAATAAATCCTTGATAATGAATATTTTGCCGAGCTAAATATTTTTGATAATCAAACTGAAAATCGTATTGTGGTTTCTGGGAGGGATTGAGGTAAGCCTCGGCCGAATAAAAATGCAGAAAATCCAGCTTTTTCTGTTCTTTCGGGATAGAAATTACAGCCGAAAAAGGCTTTTCAAAATTGAGAATTTCAACTTCATAGCGTTTATTTCTTTCGTTGGAGTTCAGTTTTTTGCTGAGCTGAAAAACAATTTTAGTGGTTTTATTTTTCTCAAAATCAAAATTTTGTGCAGAATTTGAATTGAGAAAGTGCAGAAAAATTCCAATGCCAAAAAACAAAAACACCAAAAACGCTGATTTTAGTCTATCAAAAAAGAAATTTCGGATAAAAAACCCAGCTAAAAATCCCACAATTCCTAAAACTAATATGGTAGCCGTTCCCCAAAAAGGGAAATCAAATTTGTCTTGAAAGAAAATTCCCAATCCAAAACTGATGGCGCAAATTAGTAAAGGTTGTTTGTTCATATTAGTTTCGTGATGATTTCTGCAGCGCGCTCACTTGCTCCCTTACCTCCGAGGAGAAGGTTTAGTTTTTCGTATTCGTTTAGGATTTTTTCTCTTTGCTCTGGGTTTAGGATTTTTTCTAATTCAGATTTTATATTTTCTGTTGTTAAATCGTTTTGTATCAATTCTTTAACAACTTCTTTGTCCATGATTAAATTGACCAAAGAAATAAATTTAATGTGTTTTACCAGTCTTTTTGCGATTTGATAAGAAACCCAGCTTCCGCGGTAGCAGACTACTTCTGGGATTTTTAGAAGGGCAGTTTCCAGCGTTGCCGTTCCAGAGGTTACCAGAGCAGCTTTGGAGGAACGAAGCAAATCATAAGTTTTATTGGACATGAAATGCACATCATCTGTCAAAAATTCATCATAAAATTCTTTTGGCAGGGAAGGTGCTCCTGCTATAACGAACTGATAATCTTTGAAATAAGGAGTTGCGCTGAGCATCAGACCAAGCATCTTTCTTATCTCTTGTTTTCGGCTTCCTGGGAGTAATGCGATGATTTCCCTGCTGTCTAAATTGTTTTGTTTTTTAAATTCTTGGTTGTCAATTGGTTTTAGGTTTGAAATTGCATCCAAAAGAGGATGCCCTACAAAGTGGGCTTTCACAGAATGTTTCTTGTAAAAATCCTCTTCAAAAGGGAGGATTACCAGCATCTCATCTACATATTTTTTGATGGTTTCTACGCGGCCTTCCTTCCAAGCCCAAAGCTGTGGAGAAATATAATATACAACCTTGATTCCTAATGATTTAGCAAACTTTGCAATTCTTAGGTTAAAGCCAGGGTAATCCACCAAAATAAGAACATCTGGCTGGTATTTTTTTATATCTTCTTTACAAAATTTTATGTTTCTCAGAATGGTTTTAAGATTTAAAACCACTTCCAAGAATCCCATGAATGCAAGGTCTTTGTAATGTTTTACCAATGTTCCGCCTACTTCCTTCATCAGGTCGCCTCCCCAAAATCTGAACTCCGCATCGGGTTCTTTTTTTAGGATGGCTTTCATTAGGTTAGAACCGTGTAAATCCCCAGAAGCTTCTCCTGAGATTATATAATATTTTTTAGACATTTTATTTTAGTAAAAAAGATTTATTTTTGCTCAAATATAAATAAATAATATGTCAGAGCAAGGAGAAATAGTAAATAAAGTTGCGAATAGCGGATTGGTAAACATAGATGTTGCTGAATTTCGTCCAAAGGGGAAGCGTCTGGGTATTGACCTGAAAGGCTTTCTATATGAAGGACTTATATTAAAGGAAAAAGACTTCCGCGAGCAGGTGGAAAATCTGGATGTGGGAATTTATGAAAATACCTTTGTTTATTTCTATTGTTCTACGGATGCTATCGTTCCGCTCTGGGCGTATTTTTTACTTACATCTAAATTAGAAGGCGTTGCTAAAAAGATAGTTTTTGGTTCGCTGGGTGAGCTGGAATTGGTTTTGTTTCATGAAGAAATCCAAAAATTTGATTTTTCTGATTATAAGGACAAAAGGGTTCTCATCAGAGGTTGTAGCGAAGTGGAAATTCCTACCAATGCCTATGTAGAGCTGGTTCAGAAGCTAAAACCAATGGTGAAATCACTGATGTTTGGTGAGGCGTGCAGCAGTGTTCCTATTTATAAAAAGTAACAGCATAGAAATAAAAAATCCTGCAAAATGCAGGACTTTACATTAAATAATATAACAATTTCGTTCCTAGAAAGATACTTCTGCGGTCTCTTTCCCACGCTGGAAGGTCATGTTTTTCTGGCTTCCTTTGTAGGCGATATTCACTAGGTTTAGCTGTTTAGGATATACATCCAGCAGAATGTTGTTCTTAATTTTCAATGTGGAAATACTCGCTACACCATCTACTTCAGAATAAATAAACACTGTCTCTCCATTTACTTGGCTTCCAGTAACTTTCAGTGGTTTGTTTTCTCCGTTTATGGTTACTGAGAAATTTTTGCTAATATACTTTCCTACTTCAGCGTTAAAACTTGCGGAACTAGAATTTACTTTCAGGGCATTTGCGATTTGCTCTGTACTTACTTTAGTGGTAAATTTTAAAGTTTTGCTTCCCTCCACATAGTCTACTTTAGTCAATGAAGATTGGAATTGGCTCGCTGCAAAGCTCATTATCATAAGCAGCATCGCAAAAAATCCAACAAGACTGACTTTCTTTTTCGTAATCATAATCTTAAAATTTTGTTAAATAAAGGCAAAAGCCGTGCCAAACTTAGAAATTTTCGTGAATGGAGTATTTGTCATAGAAGGCTTTAATGTGTGAAACAGCCTCATCAGCCGTGTCTACCACTCTGAAAAGAGAGAAATTTTCTTCCGAAATTAATTTCATTTCCAGCAAAGTATTTTTGAACCAATCCAGCAGCCCATTCCAAAATTCTGAACCAACGAGAACGATAGGAAATCTGCCGATTTTCCCAGTCTGAATCAGCGTCAAAGCCTCTGAAAGTTCATCCAAAGTCCCAAAACCGCCAGGCATCACGATAAATCCTTGTGAGTATTTTATAAACATGAGTTTTCTAATGAAAAAATAGTCAAACTCCATGCTGTATAATTTGTCTATATAAGGATTCAGGTGCTGCTCGAAAGGTAGTTCTATATTAAGACCGATGGATTTTCCTCCGCTTTCTTTGGCTCCTTTGTTTCCAGCTTCCATGATTCCTGGGCCGCCACCAGTGATGACTCCAAAGCCCAGCTCTGTGATTTTTTTGGCAATTTCCTCTGTCATCTTGTAATATTTGGTGTCTGGTTTTATCCTTGCAGACCCAAATATAGACACGCAAGGTCCCATTTTCTGCATTTTTTCATAGCCAGAGACTATTTCTCCCATTATCTTAAACACCATCCAGCTGTCTTTGGTGGCCTGCTCGCTCCAAGTTTTTTGTCTAAAACTTTCTCTTAAAATTTCTTCTTCCATTTTTATTTAAAATATTTTTCTGCTTCGGTGATGGATTCTGGTTTTCCTACATCTATCAGTAAAGCATCATGTTCGTATCCTTTGATAATATAGTCTTTCATCAGGTCTAAATATTCCTCCATGATGGAGAATTTGCCACGGCGGGTGAATAGTTTTAGAAAATTAGAATTAATACAATGTATTCCGCTGAAAGCCAGTGGTTTTAGGTTTTTATAAGTGTTTCCAAAGATTTCTTCGCCTGTTTTCTCATTACGCCAGCCTTGCAGGGTCATTGCGCTGTCAAAAAGCAGTTTTCGTGAGCTTTTTCTGTCCGAAACAGCCAAAGTAACCAGGTTATTGGATTTTAAATGAAAATTGATGAAATCGCTGATGTTCAGATTGGTCAAAATATCAGCATTCATGATTAAAAAATGCTCTTTCTGCTCCAAAAGTTTTTTGGCAAAAACTAAGGCACCGCCTGTTTCCAGAAGTTCTTCGGACTCGTCGGAGATTTCTATTTTAGCACCGAAATTATTATTTTCTTTCAGAAAATCAACAATCTGCTCTCCGAAATGATGAATATTAATAATAAAATCATTAATCCCAAAAGACTGCAGAAATCTGATATTTCTTTCTAAAAGGGTGATGTTATTTACCTTAGCCAGAGCCTTTGGGTGTTTGTCTGTGAAAGGTTTTAGTCTTGTCCCTTTTCCTGCCGCGAATATAAAAGCTTTCATACTCTATGCATTTAGCTGAGGTTGTTCATTGTGGGTTACTTTTATGCTTATTTTATCAGCGTATTTGTGTTGTAAAAATTCTCCTATTTTTATCGCTGAATAAACTGAGCGGTGCTGTCCGCCAGTGCAGCCAAATGAAATCTGAAGATGCTCAAATCCTCGCTCTATATAATTATCCACAGATATGGATATCAGGGATTTTACTGAGTTTAGGAAATCTGGCATTTGGGTTTTTTCTTCCAAATATTCCTGCACAGCCAAATTAGCTCCTGTCTGAGGCTTGTATTCATCTATTCGTCCTGGGTTTAGGATTCCGCGGCAGTCAAAAACAAATCCACCGCCGTTGTCTGTGTTGTCCTTCGGAATTCCGCTTTTCTTGTAAGAAAAACTATAAATATCGATATGTAGCATAATAAAATAATTCCCGCAAATTTACAAATCTTAAAATAAAAAGAATTTTACCCAGAAATCAAAGCGTTTATCTTCTTTTGAGTGTCTGGTTCATTGAGTTTTTCTATAACTGAATAAAGCTCTGGGAAAGCGGCGTTTTCCTGCCAATTTTTAGAAAAATCAGTTAGGTTTTTTATTCCCTGTCCGATGCTTGACAGAAAATGAGCTTTCCGTTGGATAAGTCCTCTAAAGCCATAAGCGCCAAGTACTTGCAAAAATCTGATAAGCTGGCAGTAGGAAAGAGCTTCTTTCAGTGCAGGCTGTGTTTCATTGTCCCAAAAGTTGAAATAAAAATCCAGCATTTCTGTTTTCCATTCGGCAGGGAAGTTGGCTTTCGCTTGGAATAAAAAAGAAACCACATCATAGGCCGCAGGCCCTAGCATAGCCGATTGATAATCAATGAAAAACACCTCGTTTTCTTCGTTTACTAAAATATTTCTCGATTGGAAATCCCTCAGCATTATTGTTTTAGGAGAGAGGTTTTCTATTTTAGCCGTCAGAGTTTGGAATTCTTTTAGCAGAGAACTTTTGTGATAAGGCAATTCTAAGACATCAACTATGAAATTTTTAAAATAATATAAATCATGTGTAATTGGTAGATTATCATAGGCTTCGTATTCGAAAGTTCTGCGGAAATCTATTTTTCCTTCGGTTTTTTGTTGTAGGATGAATAGTTTTTCCAAGGTCTGTTTCACCAATGATTTTACCCTTTCACTGTGTCCTTCGGCAGAGATAATTTCAGACAAGGTATTTTTGCCCAAAAACTCCTGAACATAAAGTGTTTTTTCTTCATTGACAGCCAAGATTTTAGGCGTGTTTAGCTTTAATGCAGAAAATTCTTCCGAGAGATAAAGAAAAGCCTCATTTTCTCTGATGTTTTCATTGTAAGTGATGATAAAATCCTGATTATGAGACTTTCCGATGAAATTAATTCTCGATGAGCCACTCTGCTGTAATACCTGAAAATCAGCAGCAGGAGAGCCTATGAATTCCTCAAAAAAAGTTTTTGCGGTGGATAGATGCATAAAAAATTCTTTTAGCCACAAAGTTAAAGAATTTATCAGACAGCGTAGGTGAATAAAAAGTTTTTGTTAATTTTGCCTAAATTGTAAGAGTTATGAATAAAAAGAATGTCGCCGTGGTAATGGGCGGTTTTTCCGATGAGTATATCGTTTCGCTGAAAAGCGGTCAGCTTATTTTTGATGAATTGGACAGAGATTTATACAATGTTTATAGAGTTCATGTTTTGAAAGAAGGTTGGTTTTTTGTAAATGACAATGATGAAAAATTCCCGATAGACAAAGCCGATTTCTCGGTAAAACTTGCCGATGGAACGAAGTTGAAATTTGATGTTTGTTTCAATACTATTCACGGAACACCTGGTGAAAACGGGCTTTTGCAGGCGTATTGGGATGCTGTGGGACAGAGATATACGGGCTGTGATTTTTACCAAAGTGCATTGACATTCAATAAAAAAGATACTCTGGCGGTGCTTTCTAAATACGGAATTCCTTCGGCGAAGAGCATTTATCTGAGAAAAGGAGATGTTTTCAGTGAAGATGAAATTATCTCTGAACTTGGGCTTCCTTGTTTTGTAAAACCAAATCAGTCTGGTTCTAGTTTGGGAATTTCAAAAGTGAAAGAAAAATCTGAGTTCAAAGCCGCTCTGGAAAAAGCCTTCCACGAAGATGATGAGGTGTTGATAGAGAGCTTTTTGGATGGAATGGAAGTTTCGGTAGGAGTGGTGGATTATAAAGGTGAAATTACCGTTTTGGGAATTACGGAAATCATTTCCGAAAATGATTTCTTCGACTATGAAGCTAAGTATGAAGGTGCTTCTCAGGAAATTACGCCAGCCAGAATAGATGAGCCGACACGACTAAAAGTAGAAGAAATAGCGAAGAAAGCTTATAAATCATTGGGAATGAGTGGGTTTTCTCGTTCGGAATATATCATTATGAACGGAACGCCTTATATGCTGGAAATGAATACCAACCCAGGTTTTTCTCCCGCAAGTATCCTGCCGCAACAGGCGAAAATCTACGGAATCTCCATCAAAGATTTGTGTGGAAATGAAGTAGAAAAAGCACTTTTAAAGTTATGAGAATCTTAGTAATATTGTTATTTGCTCCAATGATGGTTTTTTCTCAAGAAAAGACATATCAAACTATGAGATTAGGTATTCCTGAAACAGGAAAAGAACCAAAATCTATTGAGTTCGCAAAAGAAGGAATCGTGATAGATGAAAAACTTTGTTTTAGATATGAATTAAAACATAATGTTTTCACAGAATATGGTAAATCTCGTAATTATTATGAAATTACTTCATTAGATGGGAAATTAGTGTTTTCTGGGATAATTTATCAAAATGAAAAAAGAGAGTGGGAAGGAATGGTTAGTTTTCCATTGATAGATAAAAAAGGTTACAAAAATTCAAAAATAATATCAAGGAAAGATTTAATATTAAATTTATCTTCTAGTCAAGTAATAAATAATGATTGTACTATCAATTTAGACAATTTGAAATTATTTTACGAGATGTCCAATGAAAATAAAGAAAAGAGTTTTTGAAAAATTTAGTTAGAAAGTAAAAAACTGAATAAACAAAAAACAAACAATAAAAACATAAAAATTATGAAAACACTTTGGTTGTTAGCACTTTCGTTTCCTTTGTTTTTCTCTGCGCAAACAGGAGAAGATCTGTATACCGAGCTAAAACTAAATCTTCCGAAAACAAAGAATACCGCTAAAGAAGTAAGAGTAGAGCCAGATGAAATATATTTGGATAAGAAAATGTGCTTTTTATTAACTCTAAATGATGTGGATAATGAAGGCGAAGAAAAGCAAACAGAATATGGTCTGGTGCCTTATTCCTATGAAATAAAATCACTGAAAGGAGAACTTTTATTCTTTGGGGTATCGAAGAAAGACGAAGCAGGAAACTGGAAAGGTATTGTAGATTTTAATATCATTGGTAAAAAAGCTTACAGAAACCCAAAAGTAACTGGAGCAACACGCTTGATGGAAAACTTAGTAGCCAATAATGTTTTTAATAAAGACTGCAGCGTGAATTTGGATAATTTGAAGCAGTTTTACGAAAAATCAAATCAAAATTAAACAATGAAAACAGCGGTATTCCCTGGGTCTTTTGACCCTGTTACCTTGGGACATTATGATATTGTAGAAAGGGCGACGAAACTTTTTGATAAAATCATCATCGCCATCGGGCATAATGTACAGAAAAAATACATGTTTTCTCTGGAGCAGAGAAAAGAATTTTTGAGAAATACTTTTAAGGATTTTCCTAATGTGGAGATTGACTCTTTTGAGGGGCTTACGGTGGACTACTGCCGAAAGAGAAATGTGAATTTCATCATCAGAGGGCTGAGAAATCCTGCCGACTTCGAGTTTGAAAAAGCTATTGTGCATATCAATAGGACACTTACTTTGGAAAACAAGATAGAGACTATCTTCCTGCTGACTTCCTCGGCTAAGTCGTTCATCAGCAGCAGCAGTGTCAGGGAGATTATCTCGCTTGGCGGTGACTATACTTTGTTCGTTCCAGATGCAGTGAGGGTGTAGGAAGAAGGTCGGTCATAGGAACTTGATTTTTGCCACACGGACTCGTTTTGTGTGGTTATTGTTTTGGAAAATAAAATGTTGATTTATGTTGTATGAAAATTTTAATTTCGTAATTGAACTTTTGGGGTTGGTTTCTTTCTCGATGTCTGGGGCTTTTGCGGCGATAGAGAAGAGATTAGACCCTTTTGGTGTACTTATAGTATCTTTCGTTACTTCCTTTGGTGGAGGGACTTTGCGAGATTTGCTGCTGGAAGTTCCTGTCTTCTGGATGAAAGATATGTTCAGCTGCACAGTGGTTTTTTTGGCGAGTATCTTTGCGATGCTGGTAAAGGTTTTTGAAAAAAAATTTGAAACGCCGTTGTTTATTTTTGACAGCTTTGGGCTTGGGCTTTTTACCATAATGGGAATTCAGAAAGGGCTGAATGCCGAGCATGGGACGATTATTTCTCTCACATTGGGAGTTATTACTGGTTGTTTTGGTGGGATTTTTAGAGATATTTTGCTTAATAGAATTCCTTTGGTTTTGAGAAAAGAAATCTACGCTACGGCGTGTATTGTGGGCGGAGTTTTGTTTTTAGTGCTGTATAGATATACTTCTATGCCTTATATTATGGTGCATATTTCTACTATTTTGCTGATTGTAGCAGTGAGAACTCTTGCGGTGAGATATCAGTGGGAAATGCCTAAATTTTATTTGTCCAAAGAAGATAGAGGGGAATAAAATAAAGCTGTATGTTTTTTGATTTTCATCATCATTTTCGTGGGAGAGAATGCGGAATTTATAACTTGGATTTCACGGAAGAAATTTCAGAAAATTATTTTTCAGTAGGACTTCACCCAAATAAAATTGATGAAAATTACAGGCAGAATTTAGATAAAATAAAAGAAATCTCCCAGCGCCCAAACTGCCTTGCGATAGGCGAATGCGGGCTGGATGGGCTGGTTTCGGTGGATGAGAGTTTGCAGGAGCAAATCTTTGAACAGCAGATTTTCTGGGCGAATGAAATCCAAAAACCCGTAATAGTGCATTGTGTTCGGCGTTTTTCTCAGTTGCTGAGGTTTCAGAAAATCGCAAAAGTGCCGCTCATCGTGCATGGATTTAATAAGAAAAGAGAAACTGCCGAAGAGCTTTTGAGCAAAGGCTTTTATTTGTCTTTTGGGAAAGCACTGCTTTATAACTTATCTTTGCAGGAAACTGCGCGGGACATTCCTTTGGATAGGATTTTTTTGGAAACAGACACGGCAGAAGAGCCTATCGATGAGGTTTATCTGAAACTTGCCGAAATCAAAGAAATACCGATAGAAGTCCTTAAAACCGAGATTTATAAAAATGTACAGCAGGTTTTAAAATATGAAATTTAATTTTGTTTAAAAATAAAAAATAAAATCATGTCAAGAATTCTTACAGGAATACAGGCTACAGGAACGCCGCATTTAGGGAATATTTTGGGGGCAATCGTTCCAGCCATAGAATTATCTAAAAAAACAGAGAACGAGTCTTTCTTGTTCATCGCTAATATGCACACTCTCACGCAGATAAAAGATGCTGAGGTGCTGAAAAAAAACACTTACGAAATCGCTGCGGCATGGCTGGCTTTTGGGCTGGATACAGAGAAAACTTATTTCTACAGACAAAGCGACATTCCAGAAACCTGCGAACTTTCTTGGTATTTGTCTTGCTTTTTCCCTTACCAAAGGCTTACTTTGGCTCATTCGTTCAAGGATAAAGCAGACAGACTGGGAGATGTGAATGTAGGGCTTTTTACCTATCCTATGCTCATGGCGGCGGATATTCTGCTCTATGATGCTGAGGTAGTTCCTGTGGGAAAAGACCAGCTTCAGCATTTGGAAATGGCGAGAGATGTAGGAGCAAGATTTAATAACCAAATGGGCGAGGTTTTCGTGCTGCCACAGGCAGAATTGCAGGAAAACACGAAATATGTGCCAGGGACAGACGGAAATAAAATGTCCAAATCAAGAGGAAATATCATCAATATATTCCTTCCAGAAAAGGAACTGAAGAAACAAGTAATGTCCATAGAGACAGATTCTACACCGCTGGAAGAGCCGAAAAATCCTGATACTTGTAAGGTTTTTACGATATATTCACTCATTGCGACAGAGGACAAAACCCAAGCATTGAGAGAGAAATATCTTGCAGGGAATTTCGGGTACGGACACGCGAAAACAGAATTATTGAATTTGATTTTGGAAACTTATGCCAAGGAAAGAGAAATCTTTGCTTATTATATGGACAACCTTCCTGAATTGGAGAAAAAACTACAAGAAGGAGCCGAAAAAACCAAAAAAATAGCCCAAGAAACTCTCCAAAGAGTAAGAAAAAGTCTGGGGATGTAAAATGAAATTAAAAGTCTTACTTTTGTGAAGTAAGGCTTTTATATTTGCTTAAAGAAATTATATTTAATCCTTTAAAGTTATCTTGAACCAACCTTAATTATGAGAAATATATTATTTATAGTTATATTTTTTATTTACAATACACTTTTTTCTCAAATTAGTATGAAAGTAAGTGTTTTTAGTAAGAAAGAGGATGATTATATGTTAAAAATAGAAGTGATTAATGATAGTGATTATGATTACATTATTCCTATTGATACAGCAAATTATAGATACTATTTTCCAGAAGAAACATGTGCTAATTTTTATAGATTAGAAAATTATCCTGACTTAGGCATAATATTCAAAATAAAAAATAAAAAAAATGAGTATATGGATTCTTTATTGTCAGGATTTATGCATTTAACAGAAGAAGAACTTTTAGCAATATCCAAAAAAAGGAAAGAAAAAGAAAGAATCCATAGAGAAAAAATAAAAAATTGGAAGAGAAAATATCATATAAAAGGAGATTATAAAAACATTGATATTAATTGGTATTTGTATAATCAATTAAAAGTATTAAAATCAAAGAAGTCCATTACCTATCTTAAAAACTTTAATATAAATGATATTAATATAGGTTTAGATATCAATTCTTCTTCATACTATTATTATCATTTAGATAAAAATGTAGATTATCCAATGTTTTTAGAAATCTGTATAGATAAAAAGATTTATGATCATTTAACCCAAAAACAAAAAGAAGAATTTAAAGGATATATGTTTTTTAGTGGGAAAATACAATCTAATGAGATAATGATAAGAAAATAAGGTTTCAAAAAAGGGTCGATTTTTGAAACTATAATTCCTCCAAAAAATCTTTTCTAAAAACAGTTCCTTTTTCCGTTTTATTTATTTTCTTTTAAAATATTTTTCGGAACTGTAAATAATGAAAAATATCGAATCTTCAACTGTTAATTTTTAAGGTTCAAGATAACTTTTAAGAAATAATTGTATTTGTAAGTTATTGAGAATAAATGAAAAGCGCTTTATTTACACATAAAAGAGTTTGAGTTTAGGTATAATTGTAGAAACATAAATTTATATTTGCTATTATGTTTTTTATGTAATTCCTATTATAAAATAAGGATTATTAAATTCAAATTTTCTGATAGTTTTGTAAATTTAAACATAATTTAATAATATTCCAAAACATTTTGTGCCTATCTTTGCAACATGTTGAAAATAGATAAAATAGAACTTCCTGATTTTCCATTGCTTTTGGCACCGATGGAAGATGTTTCGGATCCGCCATTTCGCCGTTTGTGCAAGATGCATGGGGCAGACCTGATGTATTCAGAATTTATCTCCTCCGAGGGGCTAATTCGTGATGCGATAAAGAGCAAAAAAAAGCTGGATATTTTTGATTACGAAAGACCAGTGGGAATTCAGATTTTTGGGGGCGATGAGGAGGCGATGGCGATGTCTGCCAAGATAGTGGAGACTGTGCAGCCAGATTTGGTGGATATCAATTTTGGCTGTCCTGTGAAAAAGGTAGTCAGCAAAGGCGCTGGGGCAGGAGTTTTGAAAGATATTGATCTGATGGTAAAACTTACCAAAGCAGTAGTA
Source organism: Flavobacteriaceae bacterium (assembly GCA_013333255.2). Taxonomy (GTDB): domain Bacteria; phylum Bacteroidota; class Bacteroidia; order Flavobacteriales; family Weeksellaceae; genus JABCPE02. The sequence continues at coordinate 89,395 of JABCPE020000004.1, forward strand.
AATTCTACCGAACTGCCAGTTACGGTAAAAACTCGGCTGGGCTGGGATACAGATAGCATCAATATAGAGGAAGTAGCGGAGAGATTGCAGGAAGTTGGCATAAAAGCCCTTACCATCCACGCCCGAACAAGGACACAGATGTATAAAGGAAAAGCCGACTGGGAGTACATCAGCAAAGTCAAAAACAATCCTAATATAGAAATCCCGATTTTTGGGAATGGTGATATAGATTCGCCAGAAACAGCCCTAGAATATAGAGAGAAATACAATATTGACGGAATGATGATTGGGCGCGGGGCAATAGGCTATCCATGGATTTTTAACGAGATAAAACATTTCTTTCAAACGGGAGAAAAACTACCTCCGCCTACAATAAAAGACAGGCTGGAAGCCGTAAGACAACATGCAGAATGGTCAGCAGAATGGAAAGGCGAAAGAGCGGGACTGATAGAGATGAGGCAGCATTACAGCAATTATTTCAGAGGGATACCGCATTTTAAGGAATACAGAACTAAATTCTTACAGGTTCTAACGATGCGGGAAATGGAGGCTGTTTTGGAGGAAATTTATATTCAGCTGGATAAGGAATAAATATGCCTTTTTTAGAATTAAAAAACTTAGCAATAGGCTATAGAGAGCCTTTGATTTTGTCCATTGATACGGAGCTTTCGCTCGGTGAGGTCTGTCTTTTGGTGGGGAATAACGGCATTGGGAAAACTACCCTGATGAGGACTATTCTGGGGCAGATTCCACCGATGGAGGGGCAGATTTGGATTAAAGAAACTGAAATAAAATCGGTTCCTCCTGAGCAGATTCCAAAATGGATTTCTATGGTTTTTTCTAAAACTCAAGTTCCTGAAAATTATACGGTTATGGATTTGGTTTCATTAGGAAAATATATTCATTATCCGTATTATTTTAAATTAAATTCTGATGATTTGCAGGAAGTGGAGGAAATTATAGACAGTCTGAATTTGACTTCGTATAAAGGTTTTCCACTCAAAAAACTATCCGATGGAAATCTTCAGAAAGCTTTTATCGGAAGGGCTTTGGCGCAGAATACGCCGATGATTATTTTGGATGAACCTACGACATACCTTGATGAAGAAAATAAAATGATGATTCTAAATCTTTTGAAAAAATTAGCAAAAGAAAAAAATAAGGCTGTTTTGTTTTCTTCGCATGACTGGCGTCTGGCAAAAGATTTTTCAGATAAAATCTGGTGGCTGAAAGACCATAGGCTAAAAATAGGCGAAACTCCCAAAAATGCCATTCCAGAGGGGGTGGATGCTATGGAAAAAGTTTTTTGGTTTGTAAAATAAAAAAATAACTAACTTTGCCTCTTTCAATTTTAGATTTCAAAGGAATTTATCATGCGTAGAGAACATAATCTCATTCCTGAAGAAGCGGAATGGAAAAAGAAAGTATTTAGGATAATATATTTCGCGGAGACTCCCTTGGGGAAGTTGTTCGATGTGGTTCTGCTGGGGATGATAGTCCTTAGTGCCCTGATAGTCGTCATGGACAGTGTGGAGAATATTCGTTTTCATAAGACTTTCCTCGTTATCGAGTGGTTCATGAATATCATTTTCACGGCAGAATATATAGTTCGAGTAATGGTTGTCAAAAACAAGAAAGACTATATATTCAGCATGATGGGGATTATAGACCTTCTTTCTATCCTGCCGTTTTATATTGGTATTTTTGCTCCTGAGGCTAAGTACCTTATGATAATCAGACTGTTCCGACTGCTCAGAGTATTTAGAATTCTAAATATGATGGACTATATGGATGATGGGCATTATATTTTGCAGTCGCTCAGAAGCAGTTCCAGAAAAATTTATATTTTCTTGATGTTCATTACCATCATTGTGGTGGTTTTAGGGGCGCTTATGCATATCATAGAAGGAGGGAAAAATGGCTTTCATAATATTCCTGTGAGTATTTACTGGGCAGTGGTCACCATCACTACGGTGGGGTATGGGGATATTTCTCCCGTTACGCCTTTGGGGAAGCTGCTTTCTATGGTGCTTATGCTCTGTGGTTATAGCATTATAGCCGTGCCGACTGGGATTGTTTCATCTCATATGAGAAAATGTATGAACAAAACAAAGAAACCATGCGACCGCTGTGGAAATATTGATAATGATGATGATGCCAGATATTGTAAACAATGCGGACAAAAAATAGTAGAAGAATCTCCCTAATTTAGGGAGATTTTTTTGTTATGAAGATTAATTTTAAATTTTTTTAAAGCCTTTTTGAGGGGTGTGATTTTTTATTTTTAAAATTAATGTTAAAGTTTTTGTAAAACTGCGCCTGAAAGCATAAAAATACTTAATAAAATTCATATATTTGTCGGAATTAAAAATAAAATAGATAAATGGGACTATTTAATGTATTCACGAAAGAGATAGCAATTGACTTAGGAACAGCTAATACCCTAATTATACATAATAACAAAATCGTAGTAGACGAGCCGTCTATTGTGGCAGTAGAGCGTAATACAGGGAAGATTATAGCGGTAGGAGATAAAGCAAAACACATGCAGGGGAAAACCCACGAGGAAATAAAGACAATCCGTCCCTTGAAAGATGGGGTTATCGCGGATTTCCAAGCTTCTGAAAGTATGATAAAGGAATTTATCAAACAAATTCCAGGAATCAAAGGAAGAGTTTTTCAGCCTGCGCTTAGAATCGTTGTTTGTATCCCTTCTGGAATTACAGAGGTGGAGATTAGAGCGGTTAAGGACTCTCTTCAGAAAGTTCATGCTAAAGAAATTAGACTTATCTACGAACCAATGGCAGCGGCTATAGGCGTGGGGATAGATGTACAGAAGCCAGAAGGGAATATGATAATAGATATAGGAGGGGGAACTACGGAGATTGCAGTGATTGCACTTGGAGGTATTGTTTGTGACAAGTCTGTTAAAATCGCGGGGGATGTGTTTACAGATGATATTGCTTATTATCTAAGAACTAACCACAACTTGTACATCGGAGAAAAGACAGCAGAGAGAATAAAAATAGAGGTAGGTTCTGCGATGGAGGAACTAGATGTGGAAGTAGATGATATTTCTGTACAAGGTAGAGACCTTATCACAGGAAAACCAAAAGAAATCATGATAGGCTATAAGGAGGTTGCTATAGCATTGAACAACTCTATATCTAGAATAGAAGATGCAGTAATGGAAACCCTTTCTATGACTCCGCCTGAGCTTGCGGCAGATATCTGGAAAACAGGTATATATCTAGCAGGAGGAGGAGCGCTGTTGCGTGGTCTTAGTGATAGAATACATAAGAAAACAGGACTTCCTGTATTCGTGGCTGAAGATCCTCTAAGAGCAGTAGTAAGAGGAACAGGAACAGCATTGAAAAACATAGATAAATTTAAGTTTTTGATTAGATAAAAGCTTAGTCAAGATGTTGTCTTTTGTATGGAGGTTTTTGGAGAGGAACAGTCTTGGTGCTTTTTTCGTTTTTCTCCAGTTGGTATCAGTAGTTCTTATTTTTAGTAGGAACTCCATGCAGCGTTCTTTTGTGGCGGCAAATGTATCAGCGTTTAATGCCTTTGTGTCTGGCTACATAGATGAGGGGGCAAGCTATTTCAGGCTGAAACAAGTAAATGAAGACCTGACGGCTCAGAACAAAATGCTCATGCAGCAGCTGTATGGTAAGAAAAAAACTACCGAAGCCAAATTTGTCCATGTGGATAATACCTTTACAGAAGGACAGTCTTACTCTGTGATGGATGCAGAAATTATCCAAAACAGTATAAATAGAAATAATAATTATTTCACGATTAACAGAGGAAGAAACCAAGGAGTAGAGCCTCAGATGGGGGTGATAGCTCCACAGGGAATAGCAGGAATAGTGGTCAATACAACAGCTAACTATGCTCTAGTTCAGTCTGTTTTGAGTGTAAATAATATTAAAATAAACACATCTCTAAAAAAATCTGATTTTTTCGGGACTTTGACTTGGGATGGAGAGGATACACGAGTAATGCACCTGAAAGATATTCCTAAATATGTTTCTGTGAAAGTGGGAGATACGGTAGTTACAGACGGTAAGTCTTCTATTTTCCCAAAAGGCATCATGATAGGAAGGGTGGCAGGATATGATGTAGATAGTAAAACAGGGCACTGGGATATTTCTGTGGAGCTGAGCCAGAATATGGGGCAGGTGCAGAAAGTTTTCGTGGTGAAAAACCTGAAAAAAGTAGAATTAGAAGAGATAAAAGAGATTTTAGATGCTGCTGTAAAGGAAAATGATTAGTAGAAATATTTTGACGGATATTTTATTCATTGTAATATTGGTAATATTACAAGTTTTTTTGTTGAATAGAATCCTCATCATGGGCAAGTATCCGCCAATTTTGTATCCTATCTATGTGATGTTTTATCCTTTTTATAGGGATAAATATCAGTTTTTAGGAATGAGTTTTCTGTTGGGATTAGGAATGGATATGTTTTTAGGAACTTGGGGGATTAATGCCTTTGCGACTACATTGATGGCTTTCGTGAGAACCGTGATATTTAGGTCTTCGTCGGATTCTACATCAGATTTTTTCTCTTTCGAATCTTTGCAGTGGACACAGTTTCTGGGTTTTATCCTTACGAATCTTTTTTTACACCAGTTTTTGGTTCAGTTTATAGAGTATTTTAAGTTGAGCAGAGTGCTAGAAGTGCTTATCAATATCTCTATAACCACTGTATATTCGTTTGTTTTTGTTTTATTTTATGTTCTAATATTTAAAATCAAGCAGAGAGTTTGAGACCATATTTTAAAATTCTAATTTCTTTAGGGCTTATTGCTGTGATATTTATAGCCAGATTGGCTTATTTACAGCTGTTTACGGATAGATATGCTCTCAATGCAGCCAATACATCTATCAAGATAGAGTATATCATCCCTCAGCGTGGGGCTATTTTTGATAGAAATTCCAAATTATTGGTAGGAAACCAGCCTGCTTATGAAATATCCTATACAGAAGCTCTGATGAAACCTGATTTTGATACATTAGGTTTTTGTAAGCTGATGAATATCCCTGAGGCAGATTTTAATCATAAAATGAAGGAGATAAAGGCAGATAAGTATTTTTCTAAATTTACTCCGATGACTTTCATGAAGGATTTGAGCAGGGAAGATGTGGCGAGAATTCAAGAAATTATATTTAAATACCCAGCGTTTTCGGTTGTTTCCAGACCACAGAGAAAATATGAAGTTTCTACCTCTGGGAATTTGCTCGGATATACTAACCAAGTAAATGCTGCCTATATCAAAAAAGACTCTCTATACTATCTTCCAGGGGATATAGCAGGGATGAATGGTATAGAAAAAGCCTATGAAAAGGTGCTCCGAGGCGAAAAGGGGATGAAATATATCCAGAAAGATATCAAGCTTCGAAATATAGGCTCCTATAAAAACGGAGAATTAGACAAGGAGATGATTTCTGGGAAGGATTTGGTTTTGACAATAGACTATGATCTCCAAAGAATGGCCGAAGAAATGCTGGTGAACAAACGAGGAGCGATAGTAGCAATAGACCCAAATAACGGCGAAATCCTTGCCTTGGCTACAGGGCCGGATATAGACCCAAATCTATTCACAGGGCCAGAAAAAACCAAAAATCTGTACCGCCTGCAGATGGATAGTATGAATAAACCGATGTTTGACCGTTCTATTCAGGCGGCCTATCCACCAGGTTCTACCTTTAAGCTCGTTACGGCACTTTCTGCCATGCAGATGGGCGTGATGACTCCTGAGACTATTTTCCCTTGTGGTGGCGGGTTCAATGTTTCTGGTGTTAGAATCAAAGGGCACGGAGGCGCAGACCCTCTTATCCCATCTATCCAAGTTTCTAGTAACTGTTATTTCTCTTATGCATATTTGGCAATGCTCAATAAATACCCAGGAAATCCGAGCAAAGGTGCAGATGAATGGGCAAAAATCATGCATAGTTTTGGGCTGGGGCAGTTTTTAAATAATGATTTGGCAGTTGGGTCAAAGGGACTGATACCAGATGGCAAATTTTATGAAAAGAGATATGGTAAAAATTGGAAATCTCTCCAAGCTGTTTTCAATGGAATGGGACAGGGCGAAATCCTTTTAACGCCTTTGCAGATTGCTAATTTTACGGCAGCTATTGCGAATAGAGGTTGGTACTACACGCCGCATATTGTGAAATCTATCGATGGGAAACCTAATCCCGATAAGAGATTTAAAGTTAAAAATCATACATTAGTAGATCCCAAGCATTTTGATCCAGTGATAAGAGGGATGGAAGCCGTAGTTTTGAGAGGAACAGGGCGAGCTTTGAAATCCAATGACTTTACTCAGCTCGCAAAAACAGGAACAGCGCAGGTGCCACAGGGGAAGGACAACTCTATCTACACCATGATAGCACCAGCTGACAATCCTAAAATAGTGGTAGCCGCAGTGATGGAGCATGCTGGTTTTGGGGCGACTTGGGCGGGGCCTGCCTGTACGGTGATTGCTGAAAAATATCTTTTAGGAGAGCTGAAACGAGAGCATCTTTATAAAAGGCTGACAGGAGCGAGTTTCATGGCTGAATATAACAGGCAGTGGATAGTTCATCTGAAAAAAATAGGAAAATACGAACCTCCTAAACCAGATTCTCTTGCAATGAAAAAAATACAAGACAGTCTGAAACTACTGAACGAGAAAAATAAAGCAATAGATAATAAAAATAAACAAACTCAAAAAACACCATAATAGATATGAGATGGGCTAATGGATTAGACAAAATAGGGCTGCTGCTCTACATCCTTATCGTTTTGTTTGGTATCGCTAATGTATATAGTGTAAGTACGGATAGCGGTATAAAACAGGCGGTTTGGTTTGGTATCTCATTGTTTGTCATGATGATGATTTTGTTTGTCCGTGGAAGTGTTTTTGAGAGTTTGGCGCCATTTTTTTACATTGTTGCAGTTATTTTGCTGGTCGGGCTTTTCCCATTAGGGAAAGAGATTAATGGACAGAGGAACTGGTATGTATTTGGGCCGATAAGTTTGCAGCCAGTGGAATTTGTGAAAATAGCCATTACCCTTATGATGTCCTCTTATGTAGGAAATCCTGATTTTAGTATGAAAAACGGAAGGTCGTTATTGACAGCTTTTGCTATCATTGGTATTCCTGGGCTTTTGGTACTGCTGCAGCCAGATGTTGGTTCTTTGATGGTGTTCATGGCATTTGCCATTGCTCTATATCGTGAGGGACTGAGCGGATGGCTCTTTACTGCTGGTTTTTTGGTGGTAGGAGTGTTCCTTTTGTCATTGGCTTTTGAGCCTTTATATATTGTAAGTATAGTTGTGCTTTTGACTTTATTGGGCGTTTATTTTAGTAGAATTCGGCTTGGTTTTAGTACGATTTTTATACTTGTGGTAAGCGTTGGGATACTTGCAGGAATAAGTTTTGGCGCGCCTAAAGTAATGGAAAAACTTCCTAAGCACCAGAGAGAGAGGATAGAGGTTTTGTTCAAAGGAGAAAAAGCGTTCCGCGATACGGCAGGGTACAATTTGCTTTACTCTAAAACAGCGATAGGTTCTGGCGGACTTCTTGGGAAGGGTTACAAGGAAGGCTCTGTTACTCAGGGGCATTTCGTGCCGGAGCAGCGTACGGATTATATTTTCTGTACCGTCGGTGAGGAGTGGGGCTTCGTGGGAAGTTCTGTTTTGGTTCTTCTTTATGCCGTGTATATAGGGCGGATTTATTTCTTGGCAGAACGCCAAAAGCCTGTATTCAATAGAGTTTTCGGATATTGTTTCGCATCGATTTTGATGATGCACTTTGCTATAAATGTAGGAATGGTTATGGGGCTGTTCCCTACGGTGGGGATTCCGCTCCCTTATTTCAGTTATGGGGGAAGTTCCCTTTTGGCGTTTTCTATAATGACCGCTATGTTTTTTAGGTTAAACTACGAAGACAAAAACAGTTTAGTTTAAAATAAAACTACGGATAACTTTTCATTTTTCAGATAAAAGGTGTTTTTTTAGGGGGTGTTAATGAGAAAAGTAATATTTTTATTAACTTTGCCCTATAAAAACATATGCTTATGTCAATATTAAGGTTTAGTGCGTTAGAAAAATTGCCTTTTATCAATTATAGAAAAGATAATTTCGTGGAAACTCCGCCTAAATTATCAGAATTATTTTGTGAAAATGTATTTTCCGAAGAGAAAATGCGTGAATTTTTGACCAAAGAAGCCTTCACTGCCGTGATGGATGCCATAAAAAATGGAACTAAAATCCAAAGGTCAGTAGCAGACCAAGTGGCTCTAGGTATGAAAAACTGGGCGATGACCAAGGGCGTTACTCACTACACGCATTGGTTTCAGCCGCTTACGGGAACTACCGCAGAAAAACACGATACTTTTTTCACGCCGATAGGTGAGGGCAAAGCTATGGAGCGCTTTAACGGAGCGAATCTTATTCAGCAGGAGCCAGATGCATCTTCTTTCCCTAATGGAGGAATTAGAAACACCTTTGAGGCGAGAGGCTATACCGCTTGGGATCCTACTTCTCCAGCGTTTATTATGGGAACTACCCTTTGTATTCCTTCTATTTTTATTTCCTATACAGGTGAAACATTAGATTACAAAGCTCCGCTTCTGAGAGCATTACACGCTGTGGATGAGGCGGCTACGGAGGTTTGTCAGTATTTTGATAAAAATGTAACCAAAGTTACGGCTACACTTGGCTGGGAGCAGGAATATTTCCTTGTAGATTCGGCGCTTTTTAAGACCAGACCAGACCTTTTGATGACAGGGAAAACCCTTTTAGGGCACTCGCCGGCGAAGGGACAGCAACTGGAAGACCATTATTTTGGTTCTATTCCTACCCGTGTGATGAATTTCATGAAGGAATTAGAGATAGAATGCGTGAAACTGGGCATTCCAGTATCTACAAGACATAATGAAAATGCACCAAATCAATATGAACTTGCACCAATGTTTGAGGAGGCGAATGTGGCAGTTGACCATAATTCCCTATTGATGGATCTGATGGCGAGAATAGCGCACAAGCATCATTTTCATATACTTTTCCATGAAAAACCATTTGCGGGAGTCAATGGAAGCGGTAAGCATAACAACTGGTCGCTCTCTACCAATACAGGTGAAAACCTGCTGAGCCCAGGGAAAAACCCGAAAAAAAATCTTCAGTTTTTGACATTTTTTGTAAATGTGATAAAGGCGGTGAACGAATATGCAGACCTTCTTCGTGCAGGAATTGCCACTGCGGGGAATGACTATCGTCTGGGAGCCAATGAGGCGCCGCCAGCGATTATTTCTGTGTTTATAGGTTCTCAGCTTTATGGAGTTTTGGAGGAATTGGAAAAAGTGAGCGAGGGGAAACTCAGCGCTGATGAAAAATATGATTTAAAACTAAATGTAGTCGGCAAAATCCCTGAAATTCTGCTGGACAACACGGATAGAAACCGAACTTCACCATTTGCTTTCACTGGGAATAAATTTGAGATACGAGCGGTCGGTTCTTCAGCGAACTGCGCAGAGGCGATGACCATTATGAATTCCATTATGGCAAAACAGCTTCGTGTCTTTAAAAAGGAAGTAGATGCTTTGATAGAAGAAAAAGGACTGAAAAAAGATGAAGCTATTTTTAATGTACTGAGAGAATACATCAAGCAGTCTAAAAATATAATGTTCGAAGGGGACGGCTATTCCGAAGACTGGGTGAAGGAAGCCAAAAAAAGAGGACTCAGCAACCTAAAAACCACGCCAGAGGCTTTGAAAAGAGAATTAGACCCAAAATTCATCAGCATGTATGAAGAAATGGGAATCTACACCCAGCGTGAAATAGAGGCAAGAAACGAAATCAAGTTAGAGAAATACAGTAATATCGTAGGGATAGAGGCGAAAGTGCTGGCGGATGTCGCGAGAAATCATATCATTCCATCGGCGTTGAAATATCAGAACAGACTGATAGACAATGTGAAAGGATTGAAAGAAATCTACGGCGAAATAGACTTTAAGCCTTTGGCGAAAGAGCAGATGAATCTGATAGAGAGGATTTCTCACAATGTCCACCAGATAAAAATAGGCGTGGATGAACTTTTGGAAGCCAAGCAAAAAGCCCAATCTATAAAGGATAATCAGAAACAAGCAGAGGCATTTTGTCAGGAAGTGAAGCCGCTTTTCTCAAAAATACGAGAAGCATCAGATGCACTAGAAATGATGGTGGATGATGAGCTTTGGCCAATGACCAAATACCGCGAACTGCTCTTTACGAAATAAACAAACGCTCAGTGCAAGATTTTGTGCTGAGTTTTTTTAATAAAAATATAAAAACATGAATCAGAGAGAAAAACAATTACAATTTCATAAAAATTTGGCGACGGGACTTCTTGTCTTGATGTTTGTCATCTACATAAGTATGGTGTTTTTGCAGAAAAAATATCCCGAACTGTCCTTTATAGGCTATGTGAAGGCTTTTTCGGAGGCGGCTATGGTGGGGGCTCTCGCCGACTGGTTTGCGGTGACAGCGTTATTCCAAAAGCCAATGGGACTGCCCATTCCACACACTAATTTGATAGAAGAACGAAAGGCGGATATTGGGAATAATTTGGGAGGATTTGTTGTGGAGAATTTTTTAAAACCAAAGCAGATTCGTTCTCATATTGAGAATATTATGGTATCTAAATACATGGTAGAATGGCTTTCCAAAGAAACTACTCCTGAAAAAATAGAAAACATCATAAAGGGAATGTCCCTCAATGTGAGAGGTAGCCAAATGCTTGTAGAATTTTTGGATAAGGGAAAACATCAAGAATTATTTAACCAACTTTTCCAGAAAATAGAAGTTTATATTTCTGAAAACCAAAATGTGGTTAGGAGAGAAATAGACAATCAGTTTCCGCCGCTTATTCCATCTTTCATCAGAGAAGCGATTTCGGAAAAGGTGGTGGATGGTTTGCAGGAATTTGTAATGAAAATTACCAGAGATGAGGCGCATTCTGTAAGGCGAGAAATGACGGCGCAGCTGTATGATTTTGCTGAAAAACTGAATTCTTCTGAATGGGAAAATAAAATCACAAAACTCCTGAAAGATAATGTAAATAAGCAGATTAGCGAATTTAAAACCAATGAAGAGTTTCAGAAAAAACTGGATGTTTGGTTTCAGAAGACGGCTTATAGATTTGCATTAAGAAATAAAACCAAAATAGGAGATTTTATCAGTGATACGGTCAAAAACTGGGAAGGCAAGGAGCTGAGCCAAAAACTAGAAATGGAAGTAGGAAAAGATTTGCAGTTTATCAGAATCAATGGGACTTTGGTAGGTGGTATGGTAGGTCTGGTGATTTATGCTCTTACACAGCTTTTGTAGAAAAAAACAAATCGGATATCCTTGGATATCCGATTTCGTCTAAAATAAATAAAATATAATGAAAAAACTAAAACTACTTTGGTTCTAACACGCAGAACGGGATGATAATCTCTTCTAGGGAAATCCCTCCGTGCTGATAGGTGTCTTTATAATAATTTACAAAATGGTTGTAATTTTTAGGGTAAGCAAAGAATAAATTGTTCTTCGCAAAGATATATTTGCTGCTCACATTCCCTTTCGGAAGGAATAGCTTTTCAGGATTGGTAATCGCCCAGACATCTTTGTCTTCATAGGTTAGACTTTTTCCTGTTTTATATCTTATGTTGGTAGAGGTTTCTCTATCACCTACCACTTTGCTTGGTTTTCTTACATAAATCATTCCGTGGTCAGTAGTTATCACTAGCTTGAAACCGTTCTCTGCTGCCAGTTTGATGATTTTGATAAGAGATGAATTTTCAAACCAATTGTATGTTAATGAACGGAATGTTTTATCATCTCTAATTAGCTGATCTACAATGGTATTATCGGTTTTCGCGTGAGAAAGAATGTCTATAAAGTTATAAACAATCACCAATAAATCATTGTTTTTGTGCTGATTAAAATCTTCTAATATTTTTCGCTCAAAATCAGCATTTAATATCTTAATGTATTTTGAACTTTTCCCTTGCAGACCTAGTCTTTTCATTTGGTCTTTTAGGAAATCAAATTCAAATTCATTTTTGTTTCCATCTTCATTGTCATTGAACCACTTGTCTGGAAATCTTTTTTCTATTTCCGAAGGCAGCAGTCCTGCGAAGAAAGAGTTTCTAGCATACTGAGTCGCCGTTGGCAGGATGCTGTACAGATACTCTTCCGAAGTTTTATTGTAAAACTTAGTGAAAAGCGGCTCTACTACTTTCCATTGGTCATATCTCAGATTATCTATCACCAAAAGAAGAACTTTGTCTTTCTCTACCTCTGGTTTTACTTTTTCCTTGAAAAGGGTGTGGTTCATCAGAGGCTTGTCATTTGAGTTAAGCCAATGTTCGTAGTTGTTTTCTATGAATTTAGCAAATTGGATATTTGCTTCTTCTTTTTGATTTTGAAGTAATTCTGAAAACTCACTATCAAAAACCTTATCGAATTTTATCTCCCAATTAAGGATTTTCTTATAATATTCTGCCCAGTCTTCATAATTATGAAGATTGGAAAGTTCCATACTCAGATTTCTGAACTCTTGCTGGTATTCAGAAATGGTCTGCTGTTCTACTAAAGTATCTTGTTGAAGATTTTTCTTTAGTGAAAGTAGAACTTGATTTGGGTTCACTGGTTTTAGAATATAATCTGCAATTTGTGAACCTATGGCCTGCTCCATGATGTGCTCCTCTTCATTTTTGGTTACCATCACTATTTTGATGGAGCTGTCCAAGTTTTTAATCATCGGAATGGCTTCTAAGCCAGATATGCCAGGCATACTTTCGTCAAGAAGAACGAGTGCGAAACTGTTTTCCTCTATCAGTTCCAGAGCCTCATTCACATTGTTGATAGGAGTAACACTGTAACCTTTGCTTTCCAAGAAAACAATGTGCGGCTTCAGCATCTCTATCTCATCATCTACCCAAAGTATTTTTGACATAATTTTTTCCACTAATTTTCTGTTTTCAAAAGTATGGAGAAAAAATATTAAAATTATACCAACGAAATGTTAATATTTGGTTAAAGTTTTTTTTATAATTTTACACGATAAAATCTTTTTATGGCTAATAAGTTGAAAATCATCAATGATCCTGTTCATGGATTTATAAAAATCCCGTATGAAATTATTTTTGATATCATGGAGCATCGCTGTTTCCAGAGGTTGAGAAGGATTTCTCAAACGGGACTGCTGAGTTTGATTTTCCCAGGAGCTACCCACACTCGTTTTCATCATGCGATAGGCGCGATGCATTTGATGTTTAATGCACTAGAAATTCTGAAACAAAAAGGCGTGAAAATTTCTACGGAAGAGGAAAAGGGAGCGATGCTGGCTGTCCTGCTTCATGATGTGGGGCATGGGCCTTTTTCGCATGCTTTGGAGAATATACTGATGGACAACTGGCATCACGAAAAACTTTCCCTTCTTCTGATGGAGCAGCTGAACGAGGAGTTTTCAGGCGAACTTACGATTGCGATACAGATGTTTCAGGGAAAATATCATCGTAAATTTTTTAATCAATTGATTTCCTCACAGCTTGATGTGGACAGGCTCGATTATCTGAAACGAGACAGCTTCTACACGGGAGTTTCGGAAGGGAATATCAATACACAGCGGATTTTATCAACTCTGAATGTCCTTGATGATGAGCTGGTTTTGGATGAAAAAGGAATTTATTCCATTGAGCACTATCTCGTGGCAAGGATGTTCATGTATTGGCAGGTTTATTATCATAAAGCGGCAGTATTGGCCGAAAATTTATTGATAAAAATAATGAACAGAGCCAAAACATTGGTTTCGCAAAATGTGAAAGTAGAAGCTTCCGAAAATCTCAAATATTTCTTGTGCAGAGAGAGTTCCACAGAGGCTACGGAGGAAGATATAGCGAGATTTATGGAGCTGGATGATACGGATGTGTTACAGGCTATAAAATCATGGAAAAATCATGATGACTTCGTACTTTCGTATCTTTGTAAAACGGTAATTAACAGAAAGTTTCCAAAAATCATTTACTCTTCTACGCCTTTTTCGGATGATTTGGTGCAGGAGAAAGTGCGGGAAACTAATTTGCATTTTGGGATAGAAAATGGAGATTTACTCGTGGATAATATTGAAAGAAATCTGCTTCCTTATGATAAAGCCAAACAGCCTATCTATCTCCTGCGGAATGACATGGAAAAAGTGGCATTGGAACAGGCGGGAAGCCAGATTTTATCAATGAATATCAATGAAAAAACGACGAGATATATTTTGTCCTTTCCAAAGGAAATTTCATGATTTTTGATGTTAAAAATATAAACAAATATAAATTTTTATTATACTAATAGGATTTTTCTTATCTTTGCACGATTATGGAGTTTACAGCTGCTGAAATTGCTGGTCTTATCAAAGGAAAAGTAATTGGAGACCAAGGAATAAAAGTTCATGGATTTTCCCCTATAGAAGAGGGAAGGCGTGGGCATTTGTCTTTTATTGCGAATGAAAAATTTGCACATTTTCTACACTCTACGGAGAGTTCTGTGCTTATTGTTTCAAAAAATCTTTTGAAAGAAGAAAGTTATAAGCCAGTCATCATAGAAGTGGAAGATGCATATCTTGCGTTTCAGGTTTTGATGAACCTTTATCAGCAGATGACCGAAAAGAAAAAAGGGATAGAAGAGCAGAGTTTTATTCATAAAACAGCTGTTTTAGGCGAGGATGTTTATGTGGGAGCATTTACCTATATTTCGGAAAATGCAGCGATTGGCGATGGCGTCCAGCTTGCTCCACAGGTTTTCATCGGTAAAAATGTGAAAATCGGTAAAAACTCTAAAATAGACAGCGGTGCGAAAATCTATGACGGCTGTATCATTGGAGAAAATTGCGTTGTCCACTCTAATACTGTGGTAGGAGGAGATGGATTCGGTTTTCAGCCTACACCAAACGGATATGATAAAATCCCACAGCTGGGAAATGTAATCATAGAAAACAATGTAGAAATAGGCTCTAACTGTAGTATTGACAGGGCTACCATAGGTTCTACTATTATAGGAGAAGGGACTAAAATAGACAATCTTATCCAAATCGCACACAATGTGAAAATTGGAAAAAATAATGTGATTGCTGCACAGGCAGGAATTGCAGGTTCTACTACCATTGGGAATTGGAATATGATCGGTGGTCAAGTGGGAATTGTAGGGCATATCAATATAGGAAATCAAGTAAAAATACAAGCACAGAGTGGTGTAAATAAAAATGTAAAAGATGGCGAAGCGCTGTACGGAGCACCAGCTATAGATGCAGGAGATTACCGAAGAAACTATGTGCATTTCAGAAACTTGACAGAAATAGTAAAAAGAATAAATCAATTAGAAAATAACTCAAAAGATAAAACTAATGAGTGATAAACAAAAAACTTTAAAAGGAGAAGTTTCCCTATCAGGAATAGGTCTTCATACAGGGAAAGAAGTGACCCTAACCATCAAACCTGCTAAGGAAAATACAGGGTATGTGTTCGTAAGAACAGACTTAGAGGGAAATCCACAAATAGAAGCGGATGCTAACTATGTGGTTTCTACTGATAGAGGAACTACATTAGAAAAATCAGGAGTTAAAATCTACACATGTGAGCATATTTTGGCGGCGTTAGTGGGAATGGATGTGGATAATGCTATCTTGGAGATGAATAATGCAGAACCTCCTATTATGGATGGTTCATCCAAGTTTTTTGTAGAAGCTATAGAGAAAGCAGGAGTGGTGGAGCAGGAGCAGCCGAGAGAGTATTTTGCTGTTACAGAGGTTGTTAATTTCACTGACCCGCAGACTGGTTCTGAGATTACCATTATCCCAGCGGATACTTATGAAGTAACTACGATGGTGGATTTTGGGACTAATGTTTTAGGAACTCAGAATGCTGTTTTGAAGAATATTTCTGATTTTAAAAATGAAATTTCTTCTGCGAGGACATTTAGTTTTTTACATGAATTAGAAATGCTTTTGGATGCAGGTCTAATCAAAGGTGGAGATATTTCTAATGCGATTGTTTATGTAGATAAGGAATTAACTCCTGAAACAGCTGAAAAACTTAAAAAAGCTTTTGGAAAAGATGATGTTTCCATTCAGCCAAATGGAGTTTTGAATAACTTGACTTTAAATTATCCAAACGAAGCAGCTCGTCATAAATTATTGGATGTTATCGGTGATTTGGCATTGGCAGGAGTGAGAATAAAAGGAAAGGTAATTGCTAATAAACCAGGACATTACATAAATACAGAGTTTGCTAAAAAACTAAATAAATTATACAAAGCTCAAAAGAAGAAAAATGTTCCAAATTTTGATTTGAGCAAAGAGCCTATTTATGATATCAATGGCATTATGAGATTATTGCCGCACAGACCGCCATTCTTGTTGATAGACAAGATTTTGGAACTGTCAGATAATCATATCGTAGGGTTGAAAAACATCACAATGAACGAACCGTTCTTTGTAGGGCATTTCCCGAAAGAACCTGTGATGCCAGGAGTTTTACAGATAGAAGCAATGGCACAGATTGGGGGAATTTTGGTGTTGTCAAGTGTCCCAGATCCAGAGAACTATTCTACATATTTTGTGAAAATAGATAATGTTAAATTCAAAAAGAAAGTAATCCCAGGGGATACACTTGTCTTTAAATTAGAGTTGTTAGCTCCTATCCGCAGAGGAATAGTACACATGCAGGGGTATGGCTATGTAGGTGATAATGTAGTGGTGGAAGCAGAACTAATGGCTCAAGTAGCAAAAACAAAAATAGACTAAATGATTCATCAGCTTACAGCAGTAGACCCAAGAGCGAAAATCGGACAAAATGTAACCGTAGATCCATTTACCACCATAGCAGCGGATGTGGAGATAGGAGAAGGGACATGGATAGGTTCTAATGTTACCATTATGAATGGAGCAAGAATTGGTAAAAACTGCAGAATTTTTCCAGGAACTGTCATCGCTGCGATACCACAAGATTTGAAGTTTGATGGAGAGGAATCACAAGTTATCATTGGTGATAATACGACCATTAGAGAATGCGTAACGGTTAATAGAGGAACCAAGGCTTTAGGATATACTAAAATTGGGAATAATTGTCTAATCATGGCTACATCTCATATTGCTCATGACTGCGTTGTCGGTGATAATGCCATTATAGTAAATGGGTGTGCGATAGGTGGACATGTGGAAATAGGCGATTATGCTATCATTGGTGGGCTGAGTGCCGTGCATCAGTTCTCCCGAATAGGGAAACATGTAATCACAGCGGGAGGTTCTTTGGTTAGAAAAGATATTCCGCCTTATGTCAAAGTAGGAGGAGAGCCGCCTGTTTATGCAGGGATTAACTCTGTAGGGCTGAGAAGAAGAGGAATCTCTAATGAAAAGATTTTAGAGCTTCAGTCTATTTATAGAGTGATTTTCCAAATGGGAATGAATGTATCTCAGGCATTGGCATATATAGAAAAAGAAGTGCTGTCTACGCCAGAAAGAGATGAAATTTTACAGTTTATACAGTCATCTCAGAGAGGAATCATCAGAGGCGGCGGTACGAAAAAAGAAGAAGATAATCAAGATTAAAAATAATTAGAATTAAAAAATGGCAACAACAGCTGATATTAGAAAAGGACTTTGTATAGAGTTTAACCATGATATTTACAAGGTAATAGAATTCCTTCATGTAAAACCAGGGAAAGGTCCAGCTTTCGTAAGAACAAAATTAAAATCAGTAACGAATGGAAAAGTGTTAGACAATACTTTTTCTGCTGGTCATAAAATCGATGAGGTTAAAGTAATTACGCGTAAATTCCACTATCTTTATGATGATGAGAATGGATATCATTTCATGAACAATGAAGATTTTTCTCAAATCTATCTAAACAAAGAAATGATAGAAAATGCTCAGTTTATGAAGAATGGAGAGGAAATTACAGTAATTTTGAAAGAATCAGATGAAACACCTCTTTCTGCTGAGCTTCCTGCGACAGTATTTTTGGAAGTGACAGAAGCAGACCCAGGTGTGAAAGGAAACACAGCAACTAACGCCTTGAAAAACTGTATAGTAGAAACAGGCGCTAGAGTTTTGGTTCCGCTATTCATAGAGCCGGGAGATAAGATTAAAGTAAATACAGAAGACGGTTCTTATTTAGAGAGAGTTAAATAAATTTATATAAAACTACTATGAAATTTCCTGAAGTCCAGACATTAAAACAAATAGCAGAAATTATTGGTGCTAAATACATTGGTGCGGATGATTTTCCTATTTCTGGAACGAACGAAATTCATAGAGTAAAATCGGGAGAGATTGTTTTTGTAAATCATCCTAAATATTATGAAAAGGCTTTAAATTCTGAGGCGACAGTTATCCTCATCGACAAAGAAGTGGATTGTCCACAAGGGAAAGCTCTTTTGGTTTCGGATGATCCATTTAGAGATTTTAATAAAATCAATGCTCATTTTACTCCAATACAGACATTTAAAACATGTGGAGAAAATGTGAAAATAGGGAAAAACAGCCAGGTTCATTCTTCTGTAGTCATAGGAAATGATGTGGAGATAGGCGAAGAATGCATCATCATGCCAAATGTGGTGATAGGCGATAGAACCAAGATAGGGAATCGCTGTATTATCCAGTCTGGGACAGTTCTTGGAGGAGATGCGTTTTATTACAGAAAACTTCCGACAGGCTACATCAAAATGCTTTCGGTAGGAAATGTAGTTTTAGAAGATGAGGTGGAAATAGGAGCGAACTGCACCATAGACAGAGGTGTTACAGATATTACAATCATAGGAGAGGGAACGAAGATGGATAATCAAATCCAGATAGGACACGATACTATTATTGGAAAGAGATGTCTGATTGCATCACAAGTTGGGATTGCAGGATGTTGTAATATAGGTGATGATGTTACCATCTGGGGGCAGGTAGGAGTTTCCTCGGATATTACAGTAGAAGATGGAGTGGTTATTTTGGCAACTTCAGGGGTATCAAAAGATTTGAAAAAAGGTAAAACTTATTTCGGAGCACCTGCGGAGGAAGCTAAGGAATATTACAAAAAACAAGTAAAAATTTCTCGATTGATACAAGGATAATAAAAAAAGATTATTTTTGCACTTTGAAATAGAAAAATAAAAATTGTTAAATAAAATAAAAAAAATTATGAAAAAACTATTATTAGGAAGTTTTTTGGTGTTTTCAAGCCTTATGTCTGCGCAACTTTTTTTACAGTTGGAGAACACTAGAATAGGGGTGATCGGAGGACCTAACTATTCCAGAGTAAGAAATGCTCATAACCCTTCTTATCCGAGATATTCATTCTATGGAGGGCTTTTAGCATTGATTCCGTTAGATTATGAAAATCAGTTCTATATTCAGCCGCAGGTAGAATATTTATCATCAGGGGAAAAGGGGGAAGGATCTACACTTTATGCGAATAACTATATCAGTGTGCCTATCTACTTTAAAGGGTATTTTACAGAAGGTAGAGATTCTTTCTTCGCGTTTGCAGGTCCTAGATTTGCTTTCTTGGTTAACCAAAAGGTACAGAATCCATCAAGTCCTCTTTATGTGAAGGAGCGTATTGGTAAAGCAAGAGGTTTTGATTTTGCTTTGTCAGGAGGTTTAGGATATAGTATAAACAGAAAATTCGAGATACTTGCTCGTTATGATTTCGGTTTATCTAGTGTGTATCCAGATCTTGTGGAGTCTTGGACAGGAAACCCGAATGTTTATAGAAAAAAATCTCAGCATATTTTGAGTGCAGGGGTAAGTTACATCTTTGGAGAATAATAAAAGATAAAAATAAAAGCAACTCTAAAATAGAGTTGCTTTTATTTTTTTAATAAGGAAATTAGTGTACATCTATCCCATCGAAATATATTTCTGTAATCGCGGTGTCATTATATTTGCTTCCTTTGTAGACTTCTAATATTTCAAATTTTAAAATTAAATCTGTTCCGTTTTTATTATGCCCTAGTGTTCCCACTGAGAAATATTGATCGGTTCGGCTATCTTTTAAGTTTAAAACTCCGAAAGGAATGCCATTTACATAGAGTTTTAATTTTTTTACACGGTTGTTATTTTTCCATGTCTCCTCGGATTTCATATATCCATTAGAAATAATAATTTCCGTAATCCTTGGGCTGTCATTTTTGAAATAATATTCCAAATATTCGCCGATGCCCTCGTCTTTTTTGCCTTCTACCCAAGCGGTTTTGTAACTTAAATCATTTGCAAATTCAGCTTTGTAAGAATCTCCAAGTGAGGATGAAGACTTTATTTTGTAATTCCCGCCGCCGCAGTACCAGCTGCACCCGCCATCAATAATATCCCAAGCGTTTTCCACTACTTCGCCATATTTTTCAAGGAGGATATTTAGTTCTTTTTGTTCCGCAGCTGTGGGAGCTTTCTTTTGTAAAAGTTCATTTTGTCGGTTGATTTCCTTTTCTCTTTTTGCACTGAGGTCAGGTTTTACTACTTTTTTAGGATGAAAATTTTTGATTTGGCTTTGTGCTGTCCCTCCGCAGAGTAGGGCAAGAATTAGTAAATGTTTCATATTTAAATTGGTTAAAAAAGTTCACCTAAATTTTTTGGTTGTGATATGCCTAGATGTCGGTAGGCTTTTGCGGTAACTTCCCTTCCTCTCGGTGTTCGGATGATGAATCCTTCCTGAATGAGGTAAGGTTCATACACCTCTTCCAAGGTTTCAGCATTTTCTCCGATAGAAGTTGCCAGCGCGGATATTCCCACAGGCTTCCCTTTGAAGTTTTCTATCATTACCTGCATGATTTTATTGTCCATATCATCAAGGCCGTATTCATCGACATTGAGCGAGTTGAGTGCAAATTTAGCGATGTTAAGGTCTATCTCTCCATTGCCTTTTATTTCCGCAAAATCCCTCACTCGACGGAGCAGGGCGTTGGCTATTCTCGGTGTTCCTCGGCTTCTTCGTGCGATTTCAAGGGCGGCATCTTCATAAATAGGAACGCCCAAAACTCTCGCACTTCGTTCGATAATCATTCCCAAAAGTTCTACATTATAGTATTCCAATCGGCTCTGAATCCCGAATCTCGCCAGCATAGGCTTGGTAAGCATTCCGCTTCGGGTTGTCGCTCCGATTAGGGTAAATGGATTTAGCCCAATCTGAACGGAACGGGCATTAGGGCCTGTTTCGAGCATAATATCGATTTTAAAATCTTCCATCGCAGAATATAGATATTCCTCCACAATAGGTGATAGACGATGAATTTCATCGATGAAAAGAACATCATTTTCCTCCAAATTGGTCAGGATTCCTGCCAGACTGCCTGGTTTGTCCAGCACAGGGCCAGAGGTTACTTTGCAGTTTACGCCCAGTTCGTTGGCAATGATATGCGAAAGCGTGGTTTTCCCAAGCCCAGGAGGCCCGTGCAGAAGCGTGTGGTCTAATGCCGTTCCTCTGTTTTTGGCGGCGGCAACGAACACTTCTAGGTTATCTAATGTTTTTCTCTGTCCTGCAAAATCTTTGAAGCTTTGCGGACGGATTTTTTCCTCTTGTGAAAGTTCTTCGGAGGAGTAATTTTCTTTATCTGGATGCAAAAAATCAGGCATTTCTAATCTATTTGAAAACCAAAGATAAAGATTTTTTTTGACCAATTGATAAATTAAATAAGTGTTTAAGTTTAAACAAAGTTGGTTTTATTAAATTTAATTTGAATTTAATTCTTTTATTTAATGCTGTTTCGTGTAGTTTTAAGATTTAAACAAATATGATTTTTGAAAAAATGTTTAAATTTAAAGGAATAATATCTTTATATTTGCATCTTCAAAAGAAAAGTGAAAACGAGAAACATGAGAAAAATTTTGTTACCAATAACATTATTGGCGGGAACCCTAGCCTATGCGGGTGGGTTCAGAGTATCGCTACAAGGAGTGAAGCAGTTGGCTATGGCGCACACGAGTGCCCATGCAGAAGATGCGAGTGTAGCTTTTTTTAATCCAGCAGGAATGTCTTTTATTCCAAGTAAACTGAGTGTGGTAGCTGGTGGTTTTGGAGTGGCAAGTAAAGTGTCGTACCAAAATCTGGATACAGGAGAGGCTTATTCTACGGAAAATCCTTTGGGAACGCCTATTTATGCGGCTGTGGCGTATAAAGTGGTGGATAATGTTTCTGTGGGATTTAGTTTTACTACGCCTTTCGGAAGTACGGTTCGGTGGCCAGAAAAATGGACAGGAGATGAAATCGTAACTAAAATGAGCCTGAAGAGTTATTTCTTCCAGCCTGCAGTTTCAGTGAAGATGGCGGATTGGATGTCGGTAGGTCTGAGCTACATTTATGTGAAAGGACAAGTGAACTGGGATAAGAAACTTAATAAATTTAATGGTAGTCTAAATCTAAAAGACGATAAAGCAAAAGGACATGGTCTGGGATTGGGATTCTATTTTAGACCGACGGATAAACTTGATGTAAGCATTGCATACCGTTCGCCTGTAAATGTGAAGGCTAATGATGGAGTTGTAAGTTTTAATGTGTCTTCGGCATTGTATTCAGCGCTGAAAGTGGATGCTAATGGTCAGGATAGATTCAAAGCAGAACTTCCATTGGTGGAGGAATACACGATAGGAGCTACATATAGAATCACTCCGAAATGGCAGGTTTCGGCTGATTTCAACTATACGGGATGGTCTCGTTATGATGCTCTGACGCTTGATTTTGAAAACGCACTTATAGGAAATCAGAAAGATAAAACAGTACTAAAAAATCTTAAAAACTTTAAGAATACACAGACTTGGCGTTTTGGAACACAGTATCAGTTTACTGATATGATTGCTGGGCGTTTAGGATATTACTATGACCAGTCTCCTTATGAGGATAAGGATTTCATTCCAGAAACTCCATCTTTTGATAATAATGTTATAACGGCTGGTATTGGGCTGAAGTTTAATAAATTTAATGTTGATATTTCTGGAGGGTATGCCTTTATGAAGAGAAGAAATAGTATGAATGATAATTTAGGATTTTATGGGCAGCTGAAATCCAAAGCAGCGTATTTCGGTCTTGGATTATCTTATAACCCTTTTTAATTTGAAATCATGAAAAAAGTATTTATATCATCAATGGCCGTTTTGGCTGTTTTGTCAGTGACAAGTTGTAAAACTGACTTTGAAACCGATGTGGCAGACATCACGGTAACTAGTGGAGAGGCAGATTTTAGTAAATATGTGGCTCTTGGGAATTCTTTGACCTCAGGATATAGAGATGGAGCTGTGTATTTGGATGGGCAGCTGGAGTCTTATCCTGCGATGATTGCAGAGCAGATGCAGAAAGCAGGTGGAGGAACTTTCACTCAGCCTTTGATGCCGGATAACATCGGTGGATTTACTAATTTGCCGGGGTTTAAAGGGAAATTGACTCTTCAAGTGGTGAATGGCGCATTGACGCCAGTGTATTCTACGGCGGTTAATGCATTAGACAGATTGACAGGAACATATAATAATATGGGAGTGCCTGGTGCCAAGTCTTTCCATTTGGTAGCGAATGGCTATGGTAACATGGCTGGGCTGGCATCTGGAACAGCAAACCCCTATTTCGTGAGATTTGCGTCTTCTTCTACAGCCAGTGTTTTAGAGGATGCGATGGCTCAGAATCCTACATTTTTCTCTCTTTGGATAGGGAATAATGATGTGCTTTCTTATGCAACTTCGGGAGGGGTAGGAACTAACCAAACAGGAAACACCAATCCAGCAACATACTCTTCCAATGACATCACTGATCCTAATGTTTTAGCAGGGTCTATCAGAGCTGTTTTAGAAGGAATGAAATCAGTGGGGGCGACCAAAGGAGTGATAGCAAACATTCCGTATGTGACTTCTATTCCATTCTTTACAACGGTTCCGTACAATGCTGTTCCGTTGGATGCTGCTTCGGCTACTGCCTTGAACGCTCAGCTGATAGGAAAACTAAAACCTATTCTTACAGCTTTGGGACAAGGAGATAGATTGAAAACTTTGGCAGTTGGGCAAAATCCATTATTGATAAAAGATGAAACTTTGACTGATTTATCAGCTCAAATCACAGCGGCTTTGGCAAATAATGGAGTTCCTGCTACTCAGGCATCTTTCATAGGGACTACTTATGGGCAGGCTCGTCACGCTACGAGTGGGGACTTGATATTATTATCTACAAAATCTGCTATCAATGCAGAGGCTGCAGGTGTTCCGGCGCCATATAACAAACAAGGGATTACTTATCCTTTGGAAGATAAATATGTGCTGACGAAATCAGAAGTAGCGCAGGTAACGACTGCGACTAATGCTTACAATACTCAGATAAAGGCTTTGGCGGAGGCTTACGGATTGGCTTTTGTGGATACCAATGCTAAAATGGTAGAGCTAGGCAAAAGTTCTGGAATTCAGTACAATGGAGTGAATTATTCCACTACATTCGTTACAGGAGGTTCGTTTTCATTAGATGGCGTGCACCTTACAGGAAAGGGATATGCGGTGATTGCTAATGAATTTATCAAAGCTATCAATGCTAAATACAAATCAAACTTACGCCAGGTAAATCCAAATAATTATTCGGGAGTGAAGTTTCCATAACTTTTTTATAAGTTAAATAAAAACCGCTTGATATTTTTTCAAGTGGTTTTGTTTTTTATTAACTTTGCAGTTCTCAAAAAACTCTAATTAAACAATGGCTTCTCAAACTTCTTATTTATTCAGCACTAGAACAAGTAGACAGTTGGCTGAAAAAATTGCTCATCACTATGGGCAGGAATTAGGAAAAATCAATTTCCAACAATTTAGTGATGGTGAATTCGAACCAGTTTTAGACCAATCCGTAAGAGGTGGAAGGGTATTTTTAATAGGTTCTACATTCCCTCCAGCGGATAATCTTTTAGAGCTTCTGCTTATGATAGATGCAGCTAAAAGAGCTTCTGCAAAGAACATTACGGTAGTTCTTCCGTAT
The DNA here is from genome assembly GCA_013333255.2 of Flavobacteriaceae bacterium. Classification (GTDB taxonomy): domain Bacteria; phylum Bacteroidota; class Bacteroidia; order Flavobacteriales; family Weeksellaceae; genus JABCPE02. The sequence goes on from JABCPE020000004.1 coordinate 114,380, forward strand.
TTTGGTCTGGCAAGACAAGACAGGAAAGACAAACCGAGAGCTCCAATAGGAGCAAAACTGGTAGCGAATCTTTTGACAACGGCGGGTGCGACCAGAGTGATGACCATGGATTTGCATGCTGACCAAATTCAGGGTTTCTTTGAAATTCCAGTAGACCACCTTTATGCATCTGCTATTTTTGTGGAGTATATTAACTCTTTGAATTTGGATAATTTGACCATAGCCTCGCCAGATATGGGAGGAGCTAAAAGAGCTAAAAACTATGCCAATCATTTAGGAGCAGAAGTTACCATTTGCTATAAAGAAAGAAAAAAGGCGAACGAAGTGGCGGAAATGACCCTCATTGGTAATGTGGAAGACAGAAATGTAATTTTGGTGGATGATATGGTAGATACAGCAGGGACACTCTGCAAAGCTGCGGATATCATCATGGAAAGAGGAGCAAAAAGCGTAAGAGCTATCGCTACTCACGGAGTCCTTTCTGGAAAGGCTTATGAGAATATAGAGAAGTCTAAATTGCAGGAAATTATCATCACAGATTCAATTCCTCTTAAAAACAGTTTGTCATCTAAAATAAAAGTGCTATCTTGCGCCCCGTTATTTGCAGATGTGATGAATCTTGTTCATAACAAGAAATCCATCAATGACAAGTTTATATTTTAAAATAATTAAATTTTTATAAAATGAAATCTATTACAATTCAAGGACAGAAAAGAGAAAGCGTGGGTAAAAAATCTACAAAAGCTCTACGCGATGCTGAATTAGTTCCTTGTGTTGTTTATGGAGGTAAAGAACCATTACATTTCTCTACAGAAGAGAAATCTTTCAAAAACTTGGTTTACACTCCTGAGGCACACACGGTATCTATTGAGGTAGGTGGACAGACTATTCCAGCAGTATTACAAGACATCCAGTTTCACCCAATTACAGATAGAATCCTGCATGTGGATTTCTACCAATTGAGTGCTGACAAGCCAGTAGTAATGGAAGTTCCTGTGAAAATTACAGGTCGTGCTAAAGGTGTTGTAGCGGGTGGTGTTCTTAGACAATCATTCAGAAAACTGAAATTAAAAGCAGTTCCTGCTAATTTACCAGATGAAATCGTGGTAGATGTGACTCCGCTTAGAATTGGTAACAAAATTTATGTGGGAGACATCAAAACTGATGCGTACACATTCTTACATCCAGACAACGCTGTAATTGCAGCTGTGAAGATGTCTAGAAATGCGATGAAAAACGCAGGTGCTACAGGAGCAGACGATGAAGATGATGAATAAAATAATCTTTTCATAAGTTAAAAAACAAAAGACTGTCAATTTTTGATGGTCTTTTGTCTTTATTAACATAAATCAATTTTCAATAAAATTAAAACTTATACTTTTGCTTCATAAATTTTAAAATTAAAAATATGAAAATATTAGCATTTGCAGCGAGTAATCATTCTAATTCTATCAATAAACAGCTGGTTTCCCATATTTCAGGTAAATTTGAAGGGCATGATGTAGAGCTTCTTGATATTAATGATTATGAGATGCCTATTTACAGCATAGACCGAGAGGTAAGCGGTGGAGTTCCTAAGCTGGCAGAGGATTTTGCAGCAAAAATAGATGGAACGGATCTGCTCATTATTTCCTTGGCGGAATATAACGGATCTTATTCTACGGCTTTTAAAAATATTTTTGACTGGATATCAAGAATTCCAAACAGAAGTGCTTTTGGTGATAAAAAAGTTTTCCTTACGGCTACGGCACCAGGGCCGAGAGGTGGTCTTACAATCTTGGAAATCGCAAAAGCCAGATTCCCATACAATGGAGGCGATGTGATAGAGGATTTTTCTCTTCCGAATTTTTCTGAGAATTTTGACATAGAGAGAGGGATAATCGATGAGGAGAAGAAAAAAGAATTGGAAGCGAAAATAGAAAAACTGAAACAAGTTCTCGAAAACTAAATATTTAGATAGCAGTCTCAATGGGCTGCTATTTAGATTTTTAAACCGAAATAAAATTAAATAAATTTTATTTTTTACCGATAAATTACTACCTTTGTCTGCTCAATTAGTTATTATTATGAAATTTATTGTCACAAGTGGCGAGTTACAAAAAGCTTTAAATACGGTAAGTGGTGTGATATCTAGTTCACAATCCAGACCGATATTGGAGAATTTCCTTTTTGAGTTAGAGAATAATTTGCTTAAAATCACAGCATCCGACGGAGAAACTACTCTTTTGACATCTTTGGCGGTTAAGTCCGAGAGCAATGGGAAAATAGCGGTTCCTGCTAAGATGTTTCAGGATGCGATAAAAACATTTGGTGATCAGCCTCTTACTTTTTTGGTGAAGCCGAATGAAAATGGAGGAGGAATTTTAGAGATTTTGGATGAGAAGGACAACTATTTCATAGCGCTGGATAATGCAGAAGAATATCCAGAGCTGGCTGAATTTAATTCTGCACAAAAAGTTACTATTTCATCAGGAATTCTTGCAGAGGCTCTTTCTAAAACGCTTTTTGCGACAAGTAACGATACGCTTCGTCCTGTGATGACGGGTGTGTTTTTCCAGTTTGGAGAGGAAGAAGCTAATTTTGTAGCAACGGATTCTCATAGATTGGTAGTTTATAAAAGAACAGATATTAAAAATAGTGAACCGATGGAGTTCATTATGCCTAAAAAACCACTAAGTATCTTTAAAAATATTCTGACAAGTGCAGATGATGAGGTGGTTATAGAGTTTAATGAAAACATGGCGAGATTTTCCTTCAAGGAGCATATGTGGATTTGTCGTTTGATAGATGGAAAATATCCTAATTATAACGCCGTAATTCCTAAGGAAAATCCTAATGTACTGACTATAAATAGAGCGCTTTTATTAAGTTCTATCAAGAGAGCATCTGTTTTTGCCAGCAAATCTACCAGCCAGGTAAGATTTAAGCTGTCAGGAAATATTCTTTACCTTCACGCAGAAGATGTAGAGTATGCAAATAAAGCAGATATGCAGATACCATGCGACTACTCAGGAGAAGATATTAATATAGGATACAGCTCAAAATTCTTGACAGAAATGCTAGCGGTTCTAGATTCGGATGATATTATCATGAGAATGTCTCAGGCAAATAGACCAGGAATTGTAGAGCCAGCCGACGGACTAGATGAGGAAGAACAAATACTCATGCTGTCTATGCCGGTAATAGGTTTAAATTAACAAAATAAAAATAAACGAGATGTAGAGTAAAAGACCTTTGCATCTCCTTTTTTAATATTTATATTTCAATGAAGATTTCGAATAATTGGCTTAAAGATTACATTAGCACAGATTTAAATTCAGAAAAAACAGGAATTTACCTCACGGACATAGGTTTGGAAGTAGAGGGAATAGATAAATTTGAAACCATCAAAGGAAGTTTGGAAGGCATCGTTGTAGGGAAGGTTTTAACCTGCGAAAAACATCCAAACGCTGATAAACTAAGTAAAACTACTGTAGATGTAGGAAACGGAACGATTCTAAATATCGTCTGCGGCGCTCCTAATGTGGCTGCGGGACAGCTCGTTGCAGTGGCTGTAGTGGGAACTACTTTGTTTGATAAAAATGGAGGTTCTTTTACGATTAACAGAACCAAAATCAGAGGAGAGGTTTCGGAAGGGATGATTTGTGCGGAGGATGAAATAGGTCTGGGTGACAGCCATGCAGGAATCATGGTCTTGGATGGAACTCATGAAATAGGAAAACCTCTTGCGAATTACTATGATATTCAGCAAGATGAGGTTTATGAAATAGGACTGACGCCTAACAGAACCGATGCTATCTCCCACTATGGTGTGGCGAGAGATTTACACGCGTTTTTGTCTTGTAATGGGATTGATTCTGAGCTTGTTAAGATGGAAACTTATGCTGCGGAATCAGAAGGAGAGCATAACTTTTCTGTTGAGATAGAAAATAATGACTTGGCGCCGAGGTACATTGGTGCTGTTTTGAAAAATATAAAAGTAGGAGAATCGCCAGAATGGCTGAAAAACAGACTGAAAGCCATAGGTCTTGCACCAATAAATAATGTGGTGGATGTTACCAACTATATTCTTCATGCTTATGGGCAGCCGCTTCATGCTTTTGATTTAGATAAAATTGGAGGTAATAAAATAATCGTAGGAAACAGCCCGAAAGGAACTAAATTCACGACATTGGACGGAGTGGAGAGAACGCTAAACGGAGAGGAAATCATGATAAAAGATGGAAACCAGAGACCGCTCTGTATCGCTGGGGTTTTTGGTGGTCTGGATAGTGGAGTTTCTGAGCAGACACAGTCTATTTTCTTGGAAAGTGCTTACTTTAATCCTGTTGCTGTTCGTAAAGGAGCAAAATTCCACGGACTGAATACCGATGCTTCTTTCCGTTTTGAGAGAGGAGTAGATCCGAATAATACCAAAACTACTATTTCCTTGGCAGTGAAGTTGTTACAAGAATTGACAGGAGCGACATTGGCAGGAGGGTACATAGAGCATTATCCTGAAAAAATAAAACCTCACAATGTGATTTTTAGATATTCTAAGCTGGATCAAATCTTAGGAATAAAAATCCATAGAGGAAAAGTTAAAGAAATTTTGAAATCTTTGGAAATAGAGGTTCTTAATGAAATTACCGATGGACTAGAGCTTTTGGTGCCGAATTACAGAGCGGATGTTACCAGAGAAATAGATGTGATAGAGGAAATCCTCAGAATTTATGGGTATAATAAGATAGATGCGCCGCAGAAAATTTCCTTTACGCCAGTGAAATTGAGCTTTGATGATCAAGATGGATTGGAAAACGAGTGGGCAAGGGCGCTTCAGGCGAATGGATTTTATGAGGTGATGAATAATTCCCTGACTTCAGTGGAGGACGAAACGGATGCTGTGAAGCTGCTAAATCCATTGAGTGGCGATTTGGCATTTATGAGAAAGTCTTTATTGGAAGGGCTTTTAGAGAATGCTGTTTATAACATCAATAGAAAAAATGCAGATATTAAGTTTTTCGAATTAGGAAAAATTTATCATAAAAAGGAAAAATACGAGGAGAGAAAACAGCTGGCGATTTTAGTTTCAGGGAGAAATCATTCTGAAAACTGGCTTTTGCCGAAGGATAGCACGAGTTTCTATCATTTGAAAGCTTATGTTTCTCTGCTTTTAGATAAATTGAATTTTGATATCATTGAAAAACCATTGCAGGACGGTCGTTTTTCGGATGCAATAGAATTCTCAGTTGAGGGAAAAACTATTGCAAGGCTCGGAAAAGTAAGTCCGCAAATGCTGAAAAAATTTGATATAGACCAAGAGGCATTCTATGCAGAGATAGAGATAGAAGAGTGTCAGAACCTTCGTAAGACAGAGAATTTACGATTCAGAGATATTCCTAAATTTAATAAAACGAGAAGGGATTTGGCGCTGTTGGTAGATAAGTCTGTGCTATATACACAGCTCTATAATGCTGCTAAAAACAATGAATCTCCATTCCTGAAAAGCATCAATCTATTTGATGTGTATGAAGGCAAAAACCTTCCTGAGAATAAGAAATCTTATGCATTGAGTTTTGAGCTTCTTAACGAAGAAAAAACGATGGAAGAGAAGGAGATAGCGCAGGTGATGGACTCTTTGGTGAATGTTTTCAAGAAACAGTTTAATGCAGAACTTCGTTCATAAAACACACAAATTATGAAAAAAATAATTTCATTAGCAGCCATGCTCATCCTGTCATTGTCTTGTTCCAATGCGTCTGTTGCAGGGAAAAAAGAGAGTGTACAGCTGAATAATACCAGTTGGGTTTTGGAGGAAAATTCTAAGACAAACTCTGGAATTACTTTAGAAATTGCAAAGGGCAGAGTATCAGGTTTTTCTGGGTGTAATAATTATTTTTCGGAATTAATAACGCACCCAAAAGGCACTTTTCAAGTGAAAAGTATAGGAGCAACACGAATGCTTTGTGATAACATCTCTGTGGAGGAAGATTATCTAAATTTACTTGAAAAAGTGAATAAATATGTAATCAGCGAAACCTCTTTGGAGTTGTATAAAGACAATGTTTTATTGTTGAAATTTAAAAGAAAGTAATTTTTTTTGATAGATAATTTTGTTATTTTAGAAAAAAAAAGTAATTTTGCAGACCTATTATGGATAAATATAGAAACTATGACATCAGTTTTTCTGGTCTAAAACAAGGAAAACATGAGTTTGAGTTCTGTGTTGATCAGCGGTTCTTTGATTTATTTGAGGCTGAAGAAGAATTTGAAAATGCCAAAATAGTTAGTAAAGTTTTACTTGAAAAGCATTCTACTTTTTTGGATTTTGTAATTTCTGTTTCGGGAACGGTGGATTTGACTTGTGATATCAGCAATGAAAAATTCCAGTATCCGATAAACAATGAAATAAAATTTTTAGTAAAGTTCGGAGAAGAATATGATGATAGTAATGAAGAGATCATTACAATTCCACATCATTATAGTGAGTTCAATATTGCTCAGTTTATCTACGAAGCAGTGGTTCTTGCTATTCCTATGAAGAAAGTATCTCCTGCTGCGCTAGAAAACGAAGAATTTCAGGATTTACTAGATAAATTCAGTCCTAAAATAAATGAAGAAAAGGCGGATAATGAAGACATAGATCCAAGATGGGAAGCGTTGAATAAATTGAGAAAATAAAAGTTAATATAAAAAGCTAAAAATTATTAGAAATGGCACATCCTAAAAGAAGACAGTCATCTACAAGAAGAGATAAAAGAAGAACTCACTACAAAGCAGTAGTTCCTCAATTGGCAAAAGATGCTACAACAGGTGAATTACATCTATATCATAGAGCTCACTGGCATGAAGGAAAACTTTACTACAGAGGTAAAGTAGTTCTTGAAAAAGAAGTAGAATCTGCAGAATAACGATAGGTTTTTGGTAAAATACCCAAAAATCACGGTAGAAATATAGAACCATTCTTTTTACGAAAGTGAATGGTTTTTTGTGTTTTATTTACTATATTTGAATAATAAAATCATTTTTTATGGATATTAAAGACTTACAAAACCTTATTAAATTTGTTTCAAAGGCTGATGTAGCTGGAGTGAAATATAAAACTAAGGATTTTGAAATCAATATTACCAATCATACATTTGGTACGGTGGTTACGACACCACAGATGACACAAGTTCAACCAGTGGTAAATGCAGCTCCTGTTGCACAGCCAGAGCAGGAATCTTCTGCAAACTCAGCAGAATCTGCAGAAAACGGTAAATATATTACAATAAAATCTCCTATCATTGGTACTTTCTATAGAAAACCAGCTCCAGACAAAGATCCTTTCGTGAGTGTAGGAAGCGAAATCACAGAAGGAACAGTGGTTTGTGTGGTAGAAGCTATGAAATTATTCAATCAGATAGAGTCTGAAGTGAGTGGAAAAATCGTGAAAATTTTGGTGGATGATGCATCTCCTGTGGAGTACGACCAGCCATTATTCTTGGTAGATCCATCGTAAATCACTCTATTTATTGTAATTGATAAACAGAAAAAACAATGTTTAAAAAGATATTAATTGCCAATCGTGGAGAGATTGCGATGAGAATTCTCAGAACTTGTAAAGAGATGGGAATCAAAACAGTAGCAGTTTACTCAATCGCGGATAAAGATAGTCTGCATGTAAGATTTGCGGATGAAGCGGTATGTATAGGTCCTGCGGCGAGTAAGGATTCTTATCTGAAAATTCCTAATATCATTGCAGCAGCAGAAATCACAAATGCAGATGCTATTCACCCAGGGTATGGATTTTTGGCTGAAAATGCCAATTTTTCTAGAATTTGTCAGAAAAATGGAATAAAATTCATCGGTGCTACACCAGAGCAGATAGAAAAAATGGGTGACAAAGCCACTGCGAAAGCAACAATGAAAGCAGCTGGAATTCCTTGTGTTCCTGGGTCTGACGGACTTGTAGAATCTTTGGAAGAAGCTGAAAAAATTGCTGAAGAAATCGGCTATCCTGTAATGATAAAAGCTACTGCAGGTGGTGGAGGTAAAGGAATGCGCGCCATCTGGAGCAAAGAAGAGCTTAGAGAAAGCTGGGATTCTACTATTCAAGAGGCTTTAGCAGCTTTCGGGAATGGTGGAATGTACATGGAAAAACTGATAGAAGAGCCAAGACACATAGAATTCCAGATTGCTGGAGATAGATATGGAAGGGCTTGCCATTTATCAGAAAGAGACTGCTCTATTCAGAGAAGAAATCAAAAATTGATAGAAGAAACGCCGTCTCCTTTTATGACGGAGGAACTTCGTGAAAAAATGGGAAATGCCGCTGTAAAAGCAGCAGAATATATCGGGTATGAAGGAGTAGGAACGATAGAATTTTTGGTTGATAAACACAGAAATTTCTATTTCATGGAGATGAATACTCGTATTCAGGTGGAACACCCTATCACAGAGCAGGTTATAGATTATGACCTTATCCGTGAGCAGATTTTATTAGCAGCAGGAGAAAAAATTCTTGGAAAAAACTATTATCCAAAATTATATTCTATAGAATGTAGAATCAATGCGGAAGATCCATATTCTGATTTTAGACCTGCACCTGGGAAAATCACTCAACTTAATATACCTGGCGGACACGGTGTGAGAGTGGATACGCATGTGTATGCTGGTTATACAATCCCGCCAAACTATGATTCTATGATAGCTAAGCTCATCATCACAGCACAGACTAGAGAGGAGGCTATTGCTAAAATGAAAAGATCTTTGGATGAGTTTTATATAGAAGGAGTGAAAACTACGATTCCTTTCCACAGACAGCTGATGGACAATCCTGATTTCCTTGCTGGAAATTACACAACTAAGTTCATGGAGACTTTTGTGATGGATAAAGATTATGAATTTCACTAATCAATAAAAAGAAACACTACTAAATTTTAGTAGTGTTTTTATTTTTTACTTTACGCCTAATTTTCCAAGTAAAATAAAGAGCACGGCGATTACTAAATAGGACAATCCATTAGGAGAAGAGAGTGTCCCTGCTAAAACCACACAAGTCCCTATCAGAGCAAAAAGCAGCATGGTGTATTTCAGGGTTTTATTTTTTAGTAAATGTTCTCTAAACAATTTAAAAAGTCCTAAATACAAACAAAAATTAACCACATAAATGAACAGAATAGGAATGGCTGATATGTCGTAATTCAGTTCTTTTAGGAATGGATTGGTATTAGATAAATAAAAAATAAAAAGATAAATGGTCATCAGCCCAAAGCCTACCAAAGCGCTATTTACGGGCATCCCAGTTCTTTTACTGATATTGCCTAAATTCAGGAATTTTTTAGAATATTCCAGATTGTAGAATTGGTAAGGAGCGCGGGTATTTGCAAGAACAAGTCCATTACAAGTTCCTAATACAGAGGTGATTATGAATAGTTGTATGATTATCGCTCCTGCTTCAGTGGAAATTTTTCTTGAAAATTCTATAATGTAGGTGTCGCCCAGCTGCTGTATTTCATCACTGCTCATATTGGAGACAATTCCTAAATAATAAAGAACATAAACCACCAAGACGATCAAAGTCCCAGATATTAAAGCTTTTGGGAGGTTTTTCTGTGAGTCTTTGATTTCTCCAGAAATTTGCATCGCGATATACCACCCATCCATAGAAAAGGCGATAGGAATGAAACTTGCGCCCACTAAAAGCCAAAAATTAGTTTCGTTGGAAGAGATTAAGGCTTGATTTTCAATTTGATTTAGCGGTTCGGTGTCATTTCCTACAAGGCTGATAATCCCAAAAGCAGCAATGAAAATGAGTGGAAACAGCTTTAAAACCGCAGTTAATTGTAAAAAAACACCACTGGATTTTGGTCTGAAAATATTAAGTAATAAAAATATGACACCATTACACCAGCCTATCAGTGAATAGTGAAGGAAATTAGGTTCAAAATCAATAAACTCGGCAAAAAGGTGTGAGATATAAATACCTGATACTGTGAGCAGAACTCCCGCCAGCAAAGGCAAAAACATAATGAAATAAACCCAGCCCACATAAGCCGCCGCTCTCTTCCCATAGCGAAATTCCACATAATGCAGGAGTCCGCCTTCTTTTGGGGAGAAAATGGCATAATTCGCCATAGATGCCGCTGAAAAAACCACACTGATTCCCACGATGATAAAGCCCATCACGCCCGCATAAACATTGCCATTGGTGGAGGCTAAAACATCATCTACTTTGAAGAAAATACCAGAACCTATCATCTGTCCGACTACCATGGACACCGCCATGAACAGTCCGTATCTTACCTCTAATTTCTGTCCCATTGTTTGATTTTAGTAATTTAGGGCAACAAATATAACTTTTTCGCATCGAAAATACTTATTTCAGAGCTAAATATTTTAAAATTCATAAATATTATTAACTTTGTGAAAACTATGATTTGATGCTTGTATCCAAGGAAAAAGTTAGTGGACTTATTATCACTCACAATGAGGAAAAAAACATTCGTGAAGTATTGGAATGCTTTGATTTTTGTGATGAAATCGTTATCGTGGATTCTTTCAGCACGGATAGAACTTTAGAAATTGCTGAAACTTTCCCGAATGTGAAAATCATTCAAAATAAATTTGAAAACTTTACAAAACAGCGAAATTTGGCTTTGGATAATGCCAAAAATGACTGGGTTTTGTTTCTTGATGGAGATGAGAGAATCACGCCAGAGCTGAAAGCAGAAATTATAGAAACTCTAAATTCTGAGAACAAAAAGGACGCTTATTATTTTTATCGTAAATTCTTTTTTGAAGGAAAACCTATCAACTATTCGGGAACTCAGAATGATAAGAATTTCAGGCTTTTTAGAAAATCTAAAACAAGATACATTACTGAGAAAAAAGTACACGAAACCCTTGATATAAAGGAAAATATCGGTTCTCTGAAAAACAAACTTCTTCACTATTCTGTGGCTGATAAAGAATCTTACCGCAAGAAAATGATTCACTACGGAGAGCTGAAAGGGAAGGAGCTTTTTGAGAAAGGGAAAAAATATAGTTTTTTCACACAGATGGCAAAAACAGCCTTTAAATTCTTTAAATCTTATATTCTAAAATTAGGAATTTTAGATGGGAAAGATGGCTTTGAATTGTGTAAATTACAGACACTCAGCGTTTATGAAACTTATGAATCCCTAAAAAGAGAAGAGAGAAAATGAAAATTTGCGTTATCAGTTTTGATTTTTGGGGTTATGATGCCCATATCGTAGAAACCTTGAAGGAAAAGGGAATAGAGGCGAACCACATCAAGATAGGGGCGGTTTCTTATGAGAATTTCGGGGAGAGATTGGCCAATCTTTTTTCTAAAGTATTTTTGGGTAAAAATCTAAAATACCAAAAGAGGCAGAAGTTCGTGATAGAGCAGCTGGATAAGCTGGGACATCAAGACCAGATTTTGGTTTTAAATGCGGATACTTTTGACCATTCTACACTGGAATACATGAAAAAATGCACCAATAGGTTCATTACATTTTTGTACGATAATTTGGACAGATGCCCAGTGCAGGATAAACTGCATTTTTTTGATAAAATCTATTCGTTTGATGACAAAGACATTGAAAAACACGGATTTGAAAGATTGACAAATTATAATTATCTCCCATTTTTGTCACAAGAAAAACAAAACCCAAGTGAGGACGCTCTTTACATAACATCATACGACAAAAAAAGAATAAAACAGCTGGATATTCTTTCACAGAAATTTGAGGAACTGAAATTAAAATTTGACTTGTATGTTATTGGGAAGAAAAGCTGGAAAAACCAGCTGATGAAGCCTTTTTCGAAGAATAAAATAGTTTTCACCAGAAAGAGAATAAATCACGAAAACCTGCCTGAGTTTTATAAAAGGACAAAAGTCATTTTAGACCTGATGAGAGAAAACCAGTATGGGTTGAGTTTCCGTGTGTTTGAGGCGATGGCATTGGAGAAAAAAATAATTACGGACAATGAAAAAATAAAAAATTATGATTTCTACAATCCCAATAATATTTTGGTCTTAGATAAAGATTTTAGTAATATTACAAAAGAATTTTTTGAAACGCCGTACCAGTCACTGCCAGAGGAAATTTATAAAAAATATACTTTGGAAAAATGGGTAGAGCGAGTTTTTAATTTAGAAAACAATTAAAATGACATCGTATTCTGTAGCTTTGTGTTCGTATAATGGAGAGAAATATATCCATCAGCAGATAGATTCCATTCTTAGTCAGACACATAGACCGAGTGAAATAGTGGTCTGTGATGATGGTTCTACCGATAGAACTCCCGAAATATTGGCAGAATATCAGAAACAATATCCAGAGATATTTAGAATACATTTTAATGAAATCAATCTGCGAAGTGTCAAAAACTTTGAAAAAGCAATTTCTCTATGTAGTAAAGACATTATTTTCCTAAGCGACCAAGATGATATCTGGGCAGAAAACAAAGCTGAAAAAATAGTTTCTTTTCTGGATAATCATGCTGAAATAGATGCGGTGGCAACTAATGGATTTTGCATTGATGAAAATGGAACTGTTCATGAGAAATATTCTCTTTGGGACGCTCCTGTATTTTTGAGGGAAAAAGGGAAAAACATTGATTATTTTGAAATAATACTTCATTGTAATATTGCAACAGGCGCTTCTATGGCGTTTAGAGCGGCTCTAAAAGCTGAAATTATGCCTTTTCCAGTTTTAAAAGACTATCACCATGATGAATGGATAGCTGTAAATACTGCAAGAAAAGGGCGTTTTGCGTTCTTGAATGACAAGTTATTCTATTACAGAACACACCAAGAGCAGCAAGTGGGCGGTGTTTTTTTTGACAAGACGGAGGAAGGGAAAGCCAAGCTCATGAAGTCTTTTAATTTAGAGCCAAATAATTTTTCAGAGTATAAAAAATTATTAAAAAGGTTATTGAGATTTTATGAAATCAATGTTATTATAGAAGATAAAAACCAAGGACATCCTTCCAGCAATATTTCGCAATCCATTAAGGAGAGATATGATTCTCTAAAAAATGAATTTAAAAATAAATTTCCTCTAAAAAGCAGAATATTATTTTTATCAGACAAAATTATGGGCAAAAAACGATAAGTCTTATTTAGTTTTTTTGTTGAAATATGTTCTTATCATAAGTTTAAATCTGTCTTTAAATTTTAATTCTGGAAAATACGGCGAAGCCATCACCTCAGCAAAACTTTTATGTTTTAAGGAGTTTTTTATGTAAGTGTTTTTGGTGCGTGTTATATTTCTTTGGGTATCAGGAAACTTCTCAAAATCAGGAATAAGGTTCTTTAGCACGAGCATGGTTTTGAATTCTCTTTCCTCTTGCGATTTACCGCTCCATACGCCTACATTTTCTCTATATACGCCCATTTTTTCTGGGAAATACTTGATTTTTCCCTTTTTAGAAAGCCACAGCCAGATGGGATAATCACCCAAAAAAGAAGAGAAATACCATTCTGGAAACTCTATTTTCATATTTCTGAAAACAACAGAAAGAGTGTGGATGAAATTTCCTTTGGATAAATCATTTATTGTATAAACATTCTTGCTGCTCAGCCTTTTTTCATAGTCTAAATCCGCTCTCAGAGTTTCGCCATTTCGAATGAAAACATTGTGAAAAGTAAGTGTGAAATCTTCATTTTTCTCTAAAAAGTCTATTTGTTTTTGGAGTTTGTTCTCGTCTGTCCAGTAGTCATCTCCCTCGCATACAGCGATATATTTTCCTTGTGCAGTTCTTAGAGCAGAGGTGAAATTATGGTGCATACCGATGTTTTCTGGATGCTGGATGTAGTTCACCGAAATGTTTTCTGGAGCAGATTTTATGATGTTTTTTACTATTTCATCTGTGGAATCGGGAGATTTGTCATTAGAAATAATTAATTCTAAAGGGAAATTGGTTTTTTGAAGAAAAACACCTCTTATGGCTTCTTCGATATATTTTTCGTGTCCGTAAGTAATCATTATAACACTTACTAGTGGCTTCATACTGCTAAGAATTTGAACAAAGATAAGAATTAAGCTTTGATTTAAAACAAAAGATTTCAATAATTCCAAGCGTGGTTTCTTTTGAGTGTCATTGCTGTCAATTTTTTGTTATTTTATCATGGTCAAATGAATTTAGGATATTTATTTTTCTTAAATTTGCCCTATTTTCCGACAAGTTATGATTTTCAATTCTATTGATTTTGCGATATTTCTGCCGATAGTGTTTCTTATCTATTGGTATTTGACAAATAAGAACTTAAAGCTGCAGAATTTGTTCATTCTCGTTGCCAGTTATGTTTTTTACGGATGGTGGGACTGGAAGTTTTTGACACTTATCGTATTCAGCACATTGGTGGATTATACCATTGGCTGTTTTCTGAAAAATGAAGAAAACGAGAAGAAAAGAAAAATCTTGCTTTATACCAGCTTGTTTATAAATCTTTCATTTTTAGGGTTTTTCAAGTATTATAATTTCTTTGTAGAAAATTTTGTGGAGGCTTTTTCACTCTTCGGAGTAAAGCTTAATATAGAAACGCTGAATATTATTCTTCCTGTGGGAATTAGTTTCTACACCTTCCAAACTTTAAGTTATACAATAGATGTTTACCAAAGAAAATTAGAACCTACGAAGGATTTGATAGCGTTTGCATCTTTTGTGACTTTCTTTCCGCAGCTGGTTGCGGGCCCTATCGAAAGAGCGACAGACCTGCTGCCTCAGTTTTACAAAAAAAGAGTTTTTGACTATCACAAGGCGGTGGATGGGCTTCGGCAGATTCTCTGGGGGTTGTTCAAAAAGATAGTTATAGCCGATAACTGCGCTCAGTTTGCGAATATTATTTTTAATAATTCGGCGGACTATTCTGGAAGTACACTGGTTCTGGGGGCGATATTTTTTGCATTCCAGATTTATGGTGATTTCTCTGGATATTCTGATATAGCCATTGGGACTTCTCGTCTTTTTGGTTTTGAGCTAAAAAAGAATTTCCATTTTCCATATTTTTCGAGAGATATCGCAGAGTTTTGGCGAAGATGGCATATTTCACTAAATACTTGGTTTAGAGATTATATCTATATTCCGCTGGGAGGCAGCCGTGGTGGTACGGCGATGAAAGTGCGAAATACCTTTGTGATATTCATCGTTAGTGGATTTTGGCACGGAGCCAACTGGACTTTTATTGCGTGGGGGCTGCTGAATGCTATCTATTTTCTGCCACTTTTATTGACCAGTAAAAACAGAGTGAATCTAGGAGTCGTAGCAGATGGGCGAATTTTACCTTCTTTTAAGGAATTTGTACAAATTCTTTCTACTTTTGGGCTTACTGTATTGGCGTGGATATTTTTCCGAGCAGAGAATATACAACATGCCTTTTCGTACATTTCTGAAATATTTTCTCCATCGTTATTTAGTGTTCCTGCTTTTTCGGATTTGCCGAAGGTAGGCACGGTGGCTATTCTTTTGCTGGTATTCATCGTGATAGAGTGGATGGGCAGAAGGAATGAATACGCCATAGAGCATCTTGGGCTAAAATGGAAGAAACCTCTAAGGTATGCGTTTTACTATATTCTTATCTTGGCGTTGTTTTATTTCGGGGGACAAGAGCAGCAGTTTATTTATTTCCAATTTTAATAAGTAATGAAGAAATTTATCATAAAAACAAGTTTTTTTGTCGCTCCTTTCCTGATTTTTTATTTCATTAATGCTGTTTTTTATAGAAAAAACGAAGGAGATTTGGCGAGGTTGGGATATATTTATAACAATCCATCTCCCTCATCTGAGGTTGCTGCTCAGCAAAAACCTTTAGAAAAGAAATATATACGCATTTCTGAAACAGATTTAGACCAAAATATAAAGGCAGATATTTTGACCATCGGAGATTCCTTTTCTGAGCAGAGGCTGGTAGGTTATCAAAATATGCTTGCAAACAAAGGGTTTTCTGTGGTGCATGTTGATAGATTTTTATCGGAAGAAAATCCTGTACAGGTACTGATAGAACTTATCAATTCTGATTTTTTTGATAGAATAAAGACAAAATATGTTGTGCTGGAAACGGTGGAAAGATTTGCAGTTGAAAGAACTTCGGAGTTGTCTTTTACCCAGTCCAAAAATATAGACAGCATCAAAACCCAGATAAAAGAATACGAGGAGAAAAAACTAAAATCCACAAATCCAGATGAATTACAAAAAATAGAATTTTTCTCTGATGCTACGGTCAAAATACCATTGTTTAATTTTCAATATTTGTTTTTAGACAGACCGCTTCGTTCGGATGTGTATCGTTTTAAATCAGAAAACAATCTTCTTTTCACGAACAAGCCAGAAGATTTATTGATTTATAAAGAAGATATCAAATTCTTGCCTAAAAAAAACGATGATAAAAATGTTTCTCAGGCGAATAAGGTTTTTAATAAAATAAACCAATTGTTAGAGAAAAAAGGGATAAAACTCATCGTAATGATAGCGCCTGACAAATATGACCTATACTATCCTTACATAAAAAATAAACCCAAAGGAAAAGAGCCATTGTTCTTTGAAAAGCTGGAAAAAGAGAAAAAAGAATACTTGTATATTCCATCTTACTCCATCTTATCAGATATGATAAAAAAAGAAAAGGATATCTATTTTTATGATGATACCCATTGGACAATGAAAGGCGCAGAAGCTATGTCAGAATCTATTTACAATATGATACAAAATAAAAAGGCTGTTGAATAACAGTCTTTTTTATTTAGTTTCCTCTCGCGTAGTCATCTTCTAATCTGATGATGTCATCTTCCCCGAAATAAGTCCCCGTCTGCACTTCTATGAAAACCAGCAGTTCTGTACCTCTGTTTTCTATTCTGTGTTTTGCTCCTAGTGGGATGAAGATGCTTTCTCCGTATTTCACCACATGCTCCTCTCCATCTAGTACAACCACAGCCTCGCCCTGAACCACCGTCCAGAACTCCTGTCTGTGATGATGATACTGATAAGACAAACGATGCCCTGCGTTCACTTCTATTCTTTTCAGTTTGTAGTTTTCCTCATCTTCAAGGACATAATATTTTCCCCAAGGTCTTTCTCCAACTTCCAGCATATTTCTAAATATTTATTGTTAATGTAATTATTATTTTTCGCCAAATTTAATAAAATTTTATTCTTTTAGAGCTCAATTTTTAGTAATATCCTCAAGAATGAAAAAATAAATTTTGATTTTTTTGGTGAAATGTGGATAATGGTTATTTTTAGTAATTAAATTGTTATTACTTGACTCTATATTTTTTGAGAGTTTAAATTTTCAATTTATTTTATAAAATCTTTACCTATTTCTTTTTTCACTGTATTAAAAATTTCAGGATTGCTTATTTCTTGCCAATTATATTTTAGGTATTTGGTTCGGTCGAAATTATTATTCTTTCTTGTATAAATCCAAATATAATCTTTATCACATATAACTATCTTTTCGGCGCTTAACCTAAGTGCATACGACTGTGCCTGTTGAAAGGTTTCTTCCAACTCCGCATTAGATTTGATATGAAATTTTGTTTCCAGTATCATTTTACCTCTTTCGTATCCTTTTTTAGTTTCGGCAAAAAACACATAATCAGGAAAATTGCGCTCTCCTCGCCCCATTCTTACGGGAAGTTGTCGCACCCAATCATTTTCTAAATAACAAAGGTCGTTTAAAAAAGGTTCTACTATTTTGACTTCTACTTCTCGTTCGTTTTTGCAATCTTGATTAGGAGCAAAGTTGGCAGACGAGAGTTTAGGTAATTTAGAAATATCCTCACCCTTTTGTTCTAGGATTTCTAAAATACGAGTGTAATCCTCATTATGAAGTCTTGTACCATTCACTCCTTGAAAGTTCTTACGAACGATTGGAAGTTCTTTCAAGTGTTCATCTGTTTTTATTTCAGCAAGAGTAATAGGTTTAATATGTTGGATATGTCCTAATGTTATACTTCCATAATAATGGAAAAAAGGGTCTCGGACACCATCATTTACTGCTCTACAAACAAATTCTATGCTACTTTTGGGCGAAAGACAATACATAAGGATAATATCTCCATTTAAAGTATCTTGATTACCTTGCCAAAAATAAGTTGTTTCTCTTTTGGCTTCTATTAAATAAGGATAGTCATCTTTTGCTCCACCGCATAACCAAATATTAGTCGGTTCAGGTAGTTTTTCCTCCTTTTCTTCCCCAAGAAATTTGGGAGCAAAATCATAAAGAAAGGCACATAGTTCAAATATAGTAAGGTTGTTTTCCTTCCTAAACTCATTCCAAAGTTTACAAAACTCTAAATAGTATAAAGCCCTCTCTCTTTTGTCTTTTCTTAAAGGGACTTTTGGTAGTTCAACATTAAAGGTATCTGCTATTTTCTGTAGTTTAGCAAACTTCATAAAGAAGAAGTAAGGGATATAAAAAGACTCTTCTTCTTCCTTAAAGTAGAACAACGCTAATGATAAAGGTTCTATGACAGAAATGATAAAATCATATTCTTCAGGAGAAAAAATATCAAATTTTTCCTCTGTTTCATTATCAAGACCTTTTAACCCTTTATCCAAAATGTGTAAATACAGGTCTTTTAGCTCTATTTCATTAGGAATTACTGCATAATCTATGATGTCTATTAAGATGTTTAGATAATAATCTAAATCTTTATTTTTATCAACAGCAAATTTAGAAAGAATTTCATCTAAATATCCTTCCTCAAAAAGTTTGATAGCTTCCTTTCCTTCTTTGCTTTCTTTATAGTTGTTCCAAATGAATTGGTTAAGTTCCATAAGGTTTTTTTATTATAATAAAGTTTCAAAATTCCTATATTCAATAGATTGTACTTTATTATTCATTTGTTTAATTCACAGAATAACTCGTCCCTTCTTTTCCGTCTTTTAGCTGGATGCCGATTGCGGATAATTCATCTCGGATTTTGTCCGAAAGCGCCCAATCTTTGTTGGCACGAGCTTCCATTCTCATATTGATAAGGAGCTGAATCACACCATCGAGCTTGTCATTATTTCCTGCCGCTTGCTCTTCGTTTCGTAAGCCCAGTACATCGAAAACAAAAGCACTCATTAGAGTTTTCAATTCGTGAAGTTCATCGGTGGATATTTTTTCTTCTCCGTTTTTCACTTGGAAAATCCATTTCACCGCTTCGAAAAGATGAGCGATAAGTATAGGCGAATTGAAATCATCCAATAGCGCATTGTAGCACTTTTCTCTCCATTCAGATATAGGGAGCGCAGTAGGATGCTCTATTTCGGTATTGATTTCATTTAAAATTTTCAATGCTTCCATAAGCCTGTTAAAGCCTTTTTCGGCAGCGAGCATCGCTTCATTAGAGATGTCAAGTACACTGCGGTAGTGCGCTTGCATAAAGCAGAAACGAATCACAGCAGGCGCAAAAGCTTTCTCAAAGAATGTATTATCACCATTGATGAGTTGCATCGGCAAAATATAGTTCCCTGTCGATTTGCTCATTCGTTGTCCATTCATTGTCAGCATATTAGCGTGCATCCAGTAGCGAACTGGGCTTTCGCCGTGTCCTGCTTTACCTTGTGCGATTTCGCATTCGTGATGAGGGAATTTCAGATCCATACCTCCTCCGTGGATATCAAACTGATTACCAAGGTATTTGGTGCTCATTACTGTACATTCTAAATGCCAGCCAGGGAAACCATCGCCCCAAGGAGAAGCCCAGCGCATAATGTGAGCTGGTGAAGCTTTTTTCCACAGTGCAAAGTCCTGAGGATTGCGTTTTTCACCTTGTCCATCAAGGTCGCGGGTGTTCGCAAAAAGCTCTTCTATATTTCTATTGGAGAGTTCGCCGTAGTTGAGTCCGCGTTTGTTGTATTCCAGCACATCAAAATACACAGAACCATTGCTCTCATAGGCAAAACCATCATTCAAGAGTTTTTCTGTAAGCTGGATTTGTTCCAATATATGCCCTGTCGCAGTAGGTTCTATCGTCGGCGGAAGAAGATTGAATATATCCAAAACTTTATGGAAATCAACCGTATATTTTTGTACGATTTCCATAGGTTCCAGCTTTTCTAGGCGGGATTGTTTCACGAAACGGTCATTGTTCACATCGCCGTCATCAGTAAGGTGTCCCGCATCGGTAATGTTACGGACATAGCGCACTTTGTAGCCCAAGAATTTCAGCGTACGATACACAAAATCAAACGACATAAAGGTACGCACATTTCCCAAATGCACATTGCTGTACACTGTAGGGCCACAGACATACATTCCTACATTATTTTGGTGTAGAGGTACGAAAATTTCTTTTTCTCCTTTTAAGGAATTGAATATTTTTAGTTGATAACTCATATTATGTTTTATTAAGACTGACAAAGATAATTAAAAAACATTAGACATTTTAAATTAAAGTTTGTTTATTTTGCGGATTATTTATCAAAAGAACAATGGACAAGATACAATTCATTCAGCAGAATATTTCAATTCAAGAAAAACAGATAAACGCCGTTTTGCAACTGCTTTCAGAGGACTGCACCATTCCCTTTATTGCGCGATATAGAAAAGATAAAACAGGAAACCTCGGCGAGGTGGAAATAGAACAGATTCAGAAACTTAGCAAAAATTTTGATGAAATCCAAAAGAGAAAAGAAAGCGTTCTGAAATCCATAGAAGAGCAGGAAAAACTCACACCCGAACTTCGTGCAAAAATAGAGCAAAGTTTTGATTTACAGGAGATAGAAGACCTATATCTTCCCTTTAAAAAACGAAGAAAAACCAAAGCCGATGCCGCAAAAGAAAAAGGGCTGGAACCTTTGGCAAAAATCATCATGGCGCAGAAAAATGGTGACATAGAGCAAACGGCGCAGAATTATTTGAATAAAGAAGTTTCCAGCGTGGAGGAGGCACTTCAAGGCGCGAGGGGCATCATCGCAGAATGGATAAACGAAAATATTTTTATTAGAAAAAATCTTAGAAGAATTTTTCAGCGAAAAGCCGTGATTTCCAGTAAAGTAGTCAAAACCAAAAAAGAGGAGGAAGAGGCACAGAAATATGCCCAATATTTTGATTGGAGCGAACCGCTGAACAAAATCCCATCTCACAGGCTTCTAGCGATGCTTCGCGCTGAAAAAGAGGGTTTTATAAAAGTGAGTATTGATATTGACAAAGATGAAATCCTTACTTTCATGGAGGGAAGTTTGGTGAAAACGGCTTCGCCTTCGTGTGCAGAGCAAATAATCCTTGCGGCTCAAGATGCTTACAAAAGACTTTTGGAACCATCTATTTCAAATGAAATTTTGCAGGAAGCTAAGATTAAAGCCGATGAAAAGGCGATTTCTATCTTTTCTGAAAATTTGACACAGCTGCTTTTGGCTCCGCCTCTCGGCGAGAAACGGATTTTAGCCATAGACCCAGGGTATAGGACGGGCTGTAAGGTGGTTTGTCTTGATGAAAAAGGCGATTTGCTTCATAATGAGACCATTTATCCACACGCTCCACAGAAGGAAACTGCCACCGCGATGAAAAAAATCCGCTCTATGGTGGAGGCTTACCATATTGAGGCGATTTCTATCGGAAACGGAACGGCCTCTCGTGAAACCGAGTTTTTCATTAAAAAAATAGCGTTTGACAGGCCTTTGCAGGTTTTCGTGGTGTCCGAAGCAGGAGCGTCCGTTTATTCCGCAAGTAAAATTGCCCGAGATGAATTTCCTGATTATGACATCACCGTGAGAGGCGCGGTTTCTATCGGGAGGAGGCTGTCTGACCCGCTTGCCGAGTTGGTAAAAATAGACCCAAAGAGCATCGGTGTAGGGCAGTATCAGCACGATGTAGACCAGACTTTGTTAAAAGAAGAGCTGGACAGCACGGTCGTAAAATGCGTAAACTCGGTAGGAATTAATATCAATACGGCGAGTAAATCCCTGCTGAGCTATGTTTCTGGTATTGGCGAAAAACTTGCAGAAAATATTGTAGCTTACCGAACCGAAAATGGTGCTTTTGTGGATAGAAATCAGATAAAAAAAGTTCCTCGTCTGGGCGAAAAGGCATTCCAGCAGGCGGCAGCATTCATCCGAATAAAAGACGGCAAAAATCCTTTGGATAATTCCTCCGTGCATCCAGAAGCCTACAAAATCGTAGAAAAAATGGCGAAAGACCTCGGTATCAAAACAATAGACCTTATCGCTAATGAGGAGAAAATTAAACAAATTGCTCCAGAAAAATACACTACGGAAGACATTGGGATTTTAGGGATAAAGGATATCTTGAAAGAACTTCTAAAACCAGGGCTTGACCCAAGAAAAACAAGCAAAGTCTTTGAGTTTGACCCGAATATAAAAACCTTTGAAGATTTGAAATCGGGAATGGTGCTTCCTGGTATAGTGAGCAATATCACGGCTTTCGGGTGTTTTGTGGACATTGGGATAAAAGAAAATGGACTGGTGCATATTTCCCAGCTGAAAGACGGATTTGTGAGCGACCCCAGCGAAGTGGTAAAACTCCACCAGCAGGTAAAAGTGAAAATAATAGAAATAGACATGGAAAGAAAGAGAATAGCTCTGTCAATGGTGATTTAGGGAAGAACTATTTTAATATTGTTTTTCGCTAAAAAATAACTACATTTGCAAGAATAAACAAAAGATAAATATGAGTTGTGGATGTAGAACATCTGGCGATTCTTCACATAGTTGCGGCTCTAAAAGCGAGACGGGCTGTGACAAAGTAGATACCTGCGGAAACAGTTATAAACTGAATGTTTTTGACTGGCTTGCCAATATAAAATCTCCACTGAATGAGTGTGATTATGTTGAGGTTAGATTTAAAAATGAAAGAAAAAGTTTTTATCATAACATAAATAAACTGCCGCTACATATAGGAAGTATAGTAACGGTAGAATCCAGCTCAGGATACGATGTCGGAGTGGTGAGCCTCACAGGCGAACTGGTGAGGATACAGATGAAAAAGAAAAATTTTGGAGAAGAACAAGCCTCCAAAATAATCCGTATAGCTACACAAAAAGATGTAGAAATATGGCAAAATTCTAGAAAAAAAGAAGAAGAAGTAAAGAAAGAAGCGAGAAAAATCGCCTTGAATCTAAATCTTGAAATGAAAATTTCGGATATAGAATACCAAGGGGACGGCTCTAAAATTACTTTTTACTACACAGCAGAAGGCAGGGTAGATTTCCGACAGCTGATAAAGGAATATGCGGCTGTTTTTCGTGCTAAAGTAGACATGAAACAAATAGGCTACCGACAGGAAGCGGCTAAACTGGGCGGAATAGGTTCTTGTGGCAGGGAACTCTGTTGTTCTACATGGCTTACGGATTTTCGTTCGGTAAATACCAATGCAGCGAGATACCAGCAGCTGAGCATAAACCCGTTGAAACTTGCAGGGCAGTGCGGCAAACTCAAATGTTGTCTGAATTTTGAACTGGACAGCTACATGGATGCGCTCAGCCATTTCCCTTCTTCCAGCACGGTTTTGGATACAGAAAAAGGAAAGGCGTTCTGCATCAAAATAGATGTTTTCAAAAAGAGAATGTGGTTTGCTTATGTGGATAATTCTATCCTCTGGTATGACTTGGATATTCAAGAAGTGAAGGAGATGATTTCCATGAACAAAAAAGGAAACAAAATCCCGCCATTAGAGGAGTATAAAAGCCAAGAATTGTCCGCTCCTACGAAGGAAATAGACTTGATTCAGGAGAATAATATAGACCGTTTCGAGAAGAAAAAATCAAACAAAAGACCTAGAATCAAGGAAAAGAAAAACACTTCTCCGAAGGAAGAAAAAAATAATAATGGTCCAAAACCTAATAACACAGGACAACAGAAACCGAACAATAAAAAGAATAATAAAAAAAGAAATAACCCGAAAAAAAACAATAATGATGGGTAAAAAGAGATGGCTGTTTGCAGCATTGTGGCTTATTTCCGTAGGTTGCTCCAGCGAGGGAGAAATCTATATGACCGAGGTGAATAGTCTCTGGGGGAAGAATGATGCTAAGAAAATAGAGTTCGAAATCAAAGATGCTCAATCTCCGAAAAACCTTATATTTGTTATAAGAAATAACAATGAATATCCTTATAATAACTTGTTTCTAATTTCTACTATTAAAGGAGAAAAGAATAAAGTTCTGAAAACGGATACACTTCAGTATATTTTAGCAAAACCAAATGGAGAATGGTACGGAAGTGGCATGGGGGATGTTAAGGAAATTCTCGTTCAGTATAAAAATGAATACAAATTCCCAGCAAACGGTAAATATAAAGTGGAACTAAAACACGGAATGAGAACCGACCAGCTGAAAGGGATAGAGGATATAGGCATTAAAATAGAAAATATAAAAACAACAACTCCGTAATAAACATGGAAAACGAAAAAAAACTTCCCACAAAAAAGAAAAAATCTTATGTAGGAAGATGGATTAAGTTGATTTGGTTAGGATTTATAGGAACAGTTGCTGCCATAGTGGCTTTGTTCTTTTCGATATCACAGGGTTTCCTTGGGGAGATGCCCGATATGAAAGATATAGAAAATCCAGACATCTATGTAGCATCAGAGATTATTTCTTCTGATGGGGTAGTTTTGGGTAAATTTGAGAAAGAAAAAACTCAGCCCATTACTTATAATCAGCTTCCGCCGTATTTGGTATATGCTCTTTATGCCAAGGAAGATGAGCGTTTCAGAGAGCATTCTGGGATAGACCTGAAATCCATAGTGAGAGCAGTCTATTTCCGAGGCGAAAGAGGGGGAGGTTCTACCATTACCCAGCAGTTAGCCAAGCTTTTATTTACCAAAACAGCTGCACAGAGCAAAAGACAGAGAATATTTCAAAAGCTGAAAGAATGGTCTGTGGCGGTAAGTTTGGAGAAAAGATATACCAAAGAGGAGATTATTACCTTGTATTTCAATAAGTTTGATTTCCTTTATAATGCCAATGGGATAGAGATGGCATCAAAGGTTTATTTCAATAAAAAAACCAAAGACCTTACTCTTTCCGAAGCGGCTACTTTTGTGGCAATGCTGGAAAACCCAGTGAAAAACAATCCGATTAGAAACTTGGAAAGAGCGACAGAGAGGAGAAATGTAGTTCTGAAACAAATGCTTGAAACTAAATACATAGACCAAGCAACCTATGATAGAGCAGTACAAGAGCCGATAAAAACTGATTATCAAAACATTAAAGGAATAGACCAAGGCTATTCTGCATATTACAAACATTATCTTCGTCAGGAAATTTCTACATACCTGAAAGATTATGAAAAGAAAACAGGAAAAGAGCTGAACATATACAGAGATGGACTAAAAATATATGTTACCGTTGATTCCAAAATGCAGAAATACGCAGAAGAAGCGATAAAAGAACACTTGACCAATCTGCAGAAAAGTTTTGATAACGAACAAAAAAACAATAGAAAGCGACCGTTTTATCATATTTCTGACAAGCAGGTAAATGATATTATGATGGCTTCTGTGAAGAGAACAGGAAGATATAAACAGCTTGCAGAGGCTGGTGTGTCAGAGGATTCTATCCTTATGGAGTTTAAGAAACCTGTGAAAACTTCCATCTTCACTTGGGATGGAGAGCAGGATGTGGAGATGTCTCCATGGGACTCTATCCGTTATCACAAGCAGATTGCACAGGCGGGACTTATGGCTATGGAACCTACGACGGGAGATATCAAGGCTTGGGTCGGAGGGATTAACTGGGAGCACTTCCAGTATGACCATGTGAAACAAGGGAAAAGACAGGTAGGATCTACCTTTAAGCCTTTTGTGTATGCTACGGCGATTATAAATTTAGGGATGACTCCATGTACGCCTATTTCTAATGCTTCTTACAGCAGAGGTTCTTGGCATGTAAAAGGTTCTGGCGGTATGCTTAGAATGAAAGATGGTCTGGCTTATTCCAAAAACCCGATAGCAGTCCGTTTGATGGAGGCAGCAGGGCCTAAAAATGTAATCCAATTAGCCAGAGATTTAGGGGTTACAGGCGAGATGACTCCTGATTTGGCGACAGCTTTAGGGTCTTCAGATATTACGATTTATGAGATGCTTGGGGCTTATAGTACCTTTGCTAACTATGGGAATTATATAAAGCCAGAGATGATTTGGCGTATTGAGGATGCCAACGGAAGGGTTATCAAGGAGGTGACAACAGAGGTCAGAGAAGTAATGAACCCTATGCACGCTTATAGTATGATAGATATGATGAAAGGAGTAGCGAGCTACGGAACGGCATCAAGACAGCTTAGAAGTATGGGCATCAATGCAGAAATTGCAGGTAAAACAGGAACAACGCAGAAAAACTCAGACGGTTGGTTCATAGGGATAACTCCTAAACTAGCCACAGGCGTTTGGGTAGGATGGGAAGATAGAGCTACCCACTTCTGGAGTACAGGAGAAGGGCAGGGGGCGAAAATGGCGCTGCCTATCTGGGGATATTTCATGAAGAGAGTTTATGCTGATAAATCGCTGAAAATCACGCAAGAGGACAAATTCGAAAAACCATCCGACTGGAAAGGAGATTGTTCTGATTTGCAGGGACTTGGAGGCTATGGAGATGAAGGAGGACTGCAGACAATAGATGAAATACAAAATCCTGATAGAGGAAAAGATAAATCAAAATCAAACCAAAATAGGGAAGAGGATATTGACAGCAGGATAAACCAAGGGGATGATATAGATTTTAATCAATAAAAAATTAAAATAGAAATGACAGATTTCTCAGATATAGAAGATGATTTTTTTACAGGCAAGGAATATACGCCTCTTCATAAAGATGCTTTTCTGCTTTCACCTGATGAAAAGATAGAAAAGATAGAAAAACTTTTTGGGGAGATTATGCACACCCTTGGGCTGGATATGACAGATGACAGCCTGAAAGACTCTCCAAAAAGAGTCGCGAAGATGTATGTGAATGAGATTTTCGGTGGGCTTCTTCCTGAAAACAAGCCAGGGATTTCTACCTTTAAAAATCAATACAGATACCGCCAGATGCTTGTAGAAAAAGATATTACGGTATATTCTTTCTGCGAACATCACTTTTTGCCCATCATCGGAAGAGCCCATGTAGCCTACATTTCTAATGGAGAGGTTATAGGATTGTCTAAAATCAATAGGATTGTGAATTACTACGCTAGCCGTCCGCAGGTTCAGGAGCGACTGACAATGCAGATTGTCCAAGCGATGAAAGAGGCTCTCGGGACAGAAGATGTGGCGTGTATCATAGATGCGAAACATCTTTGTGTAAACTGTAGAGGGATAAAAGATACTGCGAGCAGCACCATCACAGCTGAGCTCAGCGGACTATTTAGAAAAAATCCTACAACACGAAAAGAATTCCTGCACTATGTGGGAAGTCATGCGAAATTGGACTAAAATTAAAACAAAGAAATGAATATAGAACTTCAACAAAAACTAAACCTAGCCGTTCAAGCGCAAAAAGAATGGCGAGAAGTAAGTTTTGAGAAAAGACAAGAATTATTAAAGAATTTATCTAAAAATATTCTTGAAAATCATGAGGAATACAGCCAAATGATTACTCGAGAAATGCACAAGCCTATTTCCCAATCAAGAGGAGAGGTTAAGAAATGTGCGCTGATGACGGACTATTATGTGGCTGCGGAGAATGTCCTAAAACCAGAGATTGTAGAAACGGAACTTTCTGCAAGTGAGGTTTATTACCAGCCAATGGGAGTTATTCTGGGAATTATGCCATGGAATTTCCCTTTCTGGCAGGCGCTTCGTTTTGCTGTGCCGACTATTTTGGCAGGGAATGTCGTTCTTCTGAAACATGCATCTATCTGCAAAGGTTCAGGAAGAGCCATAGAAGAGCTATTTAAAAAATCTGGCTTTCCAGAAGGAATTTTGCAGAATATAGAGTATTCATATGCTGATATAGAGGAGCTTATAACAAATCCATTAGTAAAAGGAGTGAGCCTTACAGGAAGCGAGACTACAGGAAGAAAAATAGCATCTCTAGCAGGAGCGAATATTAAAAAATCATTGTTGGAATTAGGTGGGAACGATGCTTTTATCGTTTTAGATGATACAGATTTAGATAAGACAGCGAAGCAGGGTGCAGCTGCAAGACTGAGAAACTGCGGACAAGCGTGTACATCAGCGAAAAGATTTATTATCCAAGAAAGTATCTACGCTGAGTTTTTGGAAAAACTAAAAGCAGAATACCGAAAATATGAATTGGGCGATCCATTTGATGATAAAACAGAACTAAGCGGGCTGGCTTCAAAATCCTTTGCAGATGAGCTTCAGCAGCAGTATGAAAAGGCTTTGGAGCATGGAGCAGAGGTTATAATTCCGCTGGAGAGAGTGGATGATATTTCATTTAAACCAGGGCTTATTAAGATGAACCTAGACAATCCGATGATTGATGAAGAGCTTTTCGGGCCGTTAGGAATGGTAATTTCAGCAAAAGATGACGAAGAAATTTTGAAAATAGCGAATAATACTAACTTCGGTTTAGGAAATTCCGTTTGGACAGCAAGTAAAGAGAGAGCTTATTTCTTTGCTGAAAACTTAGAGTCAGGGACAGTCTCTTTGAACAAGTTGATGACTTCTGACCCTCGTTTCCCATTTGGAGGAACGAAAAACTCTGGATACGGGCTGGAACTTTCTTTGAAAACTTTGAAAGAATTCTGTGTGACGAAGAGTGTTTTCGGTGAAGTGAAATAATTTTACTTTTAAATAAAAATAAAAAAACCGCTTTTTTAAGCGGTTTTTTTATTTAATGGTATTTTTTATTCTACTTTGATATTATCTATCTGAATAGTCGTAGTTGGCAGGGTTCCGCCTCCGTGATATTCAAAGATGATGAACCCATTTCCTGTAAGCGTGGAAGGTTTCATCCAGTGTCCACTGTTGGTGAAGTTTGCAGGATAATTAGTATTATTAGAAGAAATAGTAAATGCGCTGGTGATGTCTGTCAGTGTGGCATTTAGGATATTTCCAGAAGGCTGATAGTCTGTAGAATAGTAGACTTTTAGAACATTCCCGTTATAGTGTCCATCTTTGGAATCAAAGGAAAATTTAGTCATATTGGAGAAATTAACAGGCACGATGAACATCGTTCTAGATTCTGGCTTAGGACCTGTAGCACCAAAACCGAAGCTAAGGAATTTATTCCCAGAGAAAGAAGATACTCTCCAATATCTATTCCCTAATACAGGGTCGTTAATGTATTTAGCAAACGCCTCAGAAGAAGCTCCTGTGTTATAAGATTCGAAATTTTCAGTAGTTCCCACACCTGCATACACGATAGCAGTTCCACCTTTTGCAGGAGCAGTGTCTACTCTTTCCTCTGTGAAATTGACATCGCTGGTGCTTCTTATCAGCATTTGGTAAGTGGTGTTGTATCTGCTCACTATGAAGGTGATATTCCCTTTACCAGTAGGAAGTTTATCTTTCCCAAAGTCAGCAAATTTAGATGTTCTCAAAATAGCTGTTTTTCCACTTGCATCTACCAGTTCTCTGTTAGTATCAGCATTAGAAGAAACATCTACATAGGTTTTAGGCCCGTTAGGAACTAAAATTTCGCTGTCTGCAAACTGCACATTTGGAACAGTTACCAGTTTGTTGATGTGCTGCGCTTTTTTAGCATCGTCTAAATTAGTCAAAGCCAAAGGAACAAGAGTTGCTACATCGGCTCTTCCGTTATTACATACGATAGAAAGGTGATTTCCAACGGAAGAAGAAGGAATTTTTCCAACGGCATACTGAGCATCTGTAACACCTAATTTCGTTACGCCTTTATCCACTCTTAAAATCAAACCTTTCGCATTGATTCTGATATGTGTTCCCACAGGGAAATCTGCATAACTGTTAGTTTTTTCAATTTCTATCTGAAGTCCCACCGTAGGGTTTTCTGGTTTGTCTTGGAAAACGATGGTTTTGTAGAAACTTCCTTGTTCATCGGAAGAAATCACATATCCATCAAAGATTTGGTCATCAGTGATATTTAGAGCGCTGCCGTTACTTGGTGCTAATGCCGCAAAGGCAGCCATAGTAGTGGTAGCATCACCAAATTTATTGGTACATGTAATATCTGGAACGCTCCAGTCATCTTTTCTTACGCAGGAAGAGGTAATTCCGAATAGCAATAAAGCTCCTACAACCTGTTTTAGATATACTTTTTTCATTTTATAAATATTTTTTTTAAGAGAATTAAAGAATTAATAATTAAAATCTAAACTGAACATTTACGAAATAAGATCGCCCTTGTGAATACCAATATTTAGGTGCAAAAGGAGGATATTGTTTGTCAAAATCCGCTGCGAAATCTCTGTAAGATGCTCTTCTAGTCTGCTCGAATCCGCCTGTGATGTAGCTCTTGTTGTCCAGCAGGTTATTCACCGAAGCAGAAACCATCAGATAATATTTACCAAAGAGCCAAGATTTCCCTGCATTTACATTGACAAAGAATGCCGAAGGCAGTTGTTTCTGCTGAAGAACTCTTCTCAGTTCCGCTTCATCAAGCCCTGGGTATGGTGCTCCTGTAGAAGGGTTTGTGATGAAATATTGAGTTCTGATAAGTGCTGCTGGGTCTAAATAAGAATTATCAAAATAGTTCCAGTTCGCTCCTACCCACCAGTATTTAGGGTTATTATATCTAAATCCAAGAGAGAATGCAGTCTGAGGCGTTCCTCCCTGTCTGTAGTTTTTGATATAGGCATCTCCGATGTAGGTATAGGTAGTTCCCCCAGAAGCGCCAACAGCATCAGAACTGAAGTATAATTTAGGATTGTTATTATAAACATATTCACCGTAGCTTGCCAGCCCTTGTAGTGAGAGTGTGGAAGTTACTTTTACTTCCAGTCCTAGTTCCAGTCCTCGGTTTTGTCGTTTCATATCCTTCATCACCTGCGTGAAGAAAGCGCCATTGGTTACACCTTGTAAAACTGAACCATCAGCAAAGAAACGCTGAACATTGGTTTCGTTTTCAGAGTTGATGATGTATCCGCTCAGCCTTGCTTTTACAAAAGGCGTAGAAAGCACATAGCTGAGGTCATTAGCATTGATGAACATACTTCTCATGCCTTCCACTACGGATGAATTTACTCTTGGGTTAAAGAATAAATCTTCCATAAAAGGCGCTTGGGAATAGGCCGTTCCGTTATAAACCAAGAAGTTTCGTCCATTGATTTTATAGACAACCTGCCCTTTTAGTCCAAAATTGGTAAATTCATAATCTTTGCTTCTTCCGTAAGAATCTGGATACAGATAATGCTGGAATTTACCATCTCGGTACGAAGTAGAATAGCTGAACTGCCCTGCCACCAAAACATCAAATTTCCCTGTGGAGAATTTCAATGCAGGATTTACTTTTACTTCTTGTCTTCCAAAGGTGTAGTCATAGCTTATTTTATCACCTACGCCTTTGTGAGTATCTGTTTCGTATTCGTTGTATTTTCCGCTTCCATTTCTCTTGTAAGGGTCTTTGTTCAGAGCATACTGACCTCCTAGTAGGTCTTTTATTTCTCTGTATTGGTCAGATTTGTAGTTTTGATAAGAAACATTTAGGATAAACCTTGTCTTATCATTAAAGTTGTGCGTAAAATGTGTGGAAAGATTCCAAATTTTGTCATCATTCACATCATCCACCAAATAGAATATTGACCGCCCTTCGTAGCTGAGGTTAGCATGATAAAGTCTATTCCAATCAATCTGAGATACAGAAGGATTGTCATTTATCCAGTTTTGAAGAATATTGTCATATTCTGCCTTTCCAATATAGTAGCTTGGTAAGTTTTTGAAATAAGTAGGCGAAGGGTTTTGGGCTTTGTGCCAATCTAATCGCGAAGATTTTGTTTTCCCAAACTGATAAGAAAGCGTCGTCCAAAGTTCTGTTTTCTTATTGATTTTCCAATAATCTGTTAGCTGGAAAATAGGCTGAAAACCTCGTTTTACTCTCTCGCTTCTTTTTTCGCCATCCTGCCATCCCCAGTAGGAGTTGTAGTAGATTCCTTTGTAGTCATAGACTTCCTGAGTGTTAGGGCTGGATGTAGACCTTCTATATGGGTTTCCTACCATATTGAGCGTGAGGGTGTGTTTGTCATTGATTTTCTTTTCTACCCCTAAATATGCCGCATAGGAATCATAGAAAGTTCCCTCTTGTACGCCTTCTTTTGCCCATCTTCGGCTGACCATCCCAGTGAAAGCCCATCCGTTTTTGTTCATTCCCGAAGTATATCGGTAAGAGAGCCTGTGGCGGTAGTTTCTATTCGTAAGGGAGTAAGTCAGCTGGCTTCCTTTTCTGTATTCGCTCGCCTTAGTGTTTTTATAAATCACAGAGCTGACACCTCCGAAAGCGTATTCAGATGGCGAGTGGTTAGTGGCAATTTCTGGATAACGAGTAATCTCATTCAGTCCTCCCCAGCTGCTGAAATCTATATTTCCATTGTTTTGTTTTGACATGGACACGCCGTTGAACATCATTTCCCCAGACCTGCTGTCCAGACCTCTCGGGCGGAACCAGTAAATTCCTAAATCATATCCTGCGATTCTGTTGAAAATATCCTGCGAAGATTGCAGTAGTCCCACAGTGGTCTGAAGAGAACTGTTGTCATCATCATTGTCACTATCGCTGTCCAGTAGAGTGAAACCTTGTTCGGTAGAGTTGTAAAGAACTGAATTTAAGACAATAACGCCCAAATCCTTTCTTTTTTCTCCTTCCTGCACACTGAAATCAATGGTCTTGGTTTCGTAATTGTTTTTAAAGACAACTATCTGATAATTACCAGGTTTCAAATCTACAAACTGGAAATACCCGATTTTGTCTGCGGTCATATTCTCCTCCGAGCCTTTCATGTCTACTTCAGCTCGTTCCACAGGCTTGCCTTTCTCATCTTTTATGTAGGCATAGACCGTGGTTTGTGCGTTACAGAAGTGCATCGCAGCGACTGTAAGGGCACAAATCAAGACAGATTTTTTAAACATTTTCTAATCTAATTTAACAAGTTTTAACAAAAATAGAGCTAATGTTTAATTAAAACGAATATAACGATATGAAATAAATCATATCAATTTCTTTTCCTAAATGAAAAGAAAAATATAAATTTATCGGCTTTTAGCAAAGAAAGTTATCATGAGACAAGTATTTATCGTTATTTTTTGTGTTTTTGGTTTGTTTTATAATGCCCAGATGAAAAGAACTGCCGCAGTGGGATTTTATAATGTGGAAAACCTCTGGGATACCGTTAAATCTGTGGATTATATAGATGCGACACTTCCTGCTCATCATATCAATTTCCATAGAAGCGTGCCTTTGGATTCTTTGAAATATTTGGAAATTACCAAAGATTACAAAGGGCCGTGGGACTATGAGCGGATAAAAGGACAAAAAGTAGTGAGAAAACAGATACTTTCAGATGATTTTACGCCTAAAAGTAATAAAAATTACACTTATAATATTTACCAGCAGAAGCTGAAAAACATCGCGCAGGTAATCTCTGAAATCGGCTCTAAATACACTAAAACTGCACCCGCAGTGGTGGGGCTTGTAGAGGTGGAAAACCGCCAAGTGGTGGAGGCGCTGACTCAGCAGGACGCCCTGAAAAAGTACGACTATGGCGTGGTGCATTATAATTCCTTTGATGCGCGTGGGATAGATGTAGCGCTGATTTATCAAAAGAAAAGATTTACCGTGACCAATTCTTATAAAAAAGAACTTGTGCTTTTCCGTGAAGATGGCAAAAGAGAATACACAAGGGATTTGCTGGTGGTTTCTGGGATTTTGGATGGAGAAAAAGTGGCTTTTTTCGTGAATCACTGGCCGTCAAGAAGAGGTGGAGAAGCCGTGTCTATGCCGAAGCGTAATGCCGCTGCAGCCCTGTTGAAACAAGAAATGGACGCCCTGCGAGAGAAAAACCCAAATATCAAACTCATCGCTATGGGAGACTTTAATGATGACCCTATCAGCCCAAGTTTTAAAAATCATCTGAAAGCCGTAGGCGATGAAAAAGAACTGAGTGAGGAATATCCGTATTTCAACCCGATGTACAAAATGTACAAAAAAGGCGTAGCGAGTTTAGCCTACCGAGATGCACCAAATCTATTTGACCAAATTATTTATTCTAAAAACTTGGTTTCCAATTCTTCTGCCGAGGAATACGCTGTTTATAGAACTGAAGTCTATGCTCCCGCTTACCTTATTAATAAGCAAGGAAATTACAAAGGTTATCCTTTCCGCTCTTGGGATGGAGACAAATTTACAGGAGGCTACAGCGACCATTTTCCTGTGTTCACTATTTTGCAGAAAGAGGCTAAATAAGTATCATATAAATCTCCCGTCCTGCCGCAGAGGAAACACGCCCAAAATCTGCCCTTTGGCATCGCAAAGAATACCGATTTTTTCGCGGTCAAGGCTGGATATTTTTTCATCTTTTAGGAATTTGGATATTTTCTTTTTTCCGAACATTCCTTTCGGTTGAAAAATGTCTCCTTCTTTGGGTTTTCTCAGCTCAAAGGGAGGAAAAACTTCCTCTTTATTGAAAAGCCAAGGTTTAGAATTTTGGATTCTGAAATCCTCTATTTTGTAGAATTTTTCCGTTTCGGAGAAACTGATTTCGGTGGGAAATTCGTTTTCTTTTTCTTCGTTTTTAGGACTGATGATGATGTCTGTGTAATCTATTTTCAGCGAAAAATCTTTGCTGAAAAACACTTTTCCTGTCTCAGCTGAAAATATTTTCTGAATTTCCGTTTCGCTGCCGAATCCGAATTTATTCAGAATTTCAAATTTCATTATATCCTGTGTTTCAGTGAGTTTCTTTTTATTGAAAGTCAGGCAGTTGTCGGTTTTTATTCCATTTTCAGCGATGAATTCTTCGGCTTTTTGTTTGATGAAATCACTGCTTTGCTGGATTATATTGAGGCTTTTGCTAAAATTTTGAATAAAATTAGAATCCGCCTTTACCAGCTCTGGAACGATGAGGTTTCTGATTTTGTTTCTGAGATAATCATTTTTTTTGTTAGAAATATCTTCGCGGAAAAGCACCGAATTTTTCTCCGCAAAATCATAGATTTCCTCTTTTGTGAAAGCCAAAAGCGGACGCAGAATTTTGTTTTCGTTCGCTGGGATGCCGCTTAGTCCTTTCAGACCGCTTCCACGCATCAGGTTGATGAAAAATGTTTCCAGCTGGTCATTCAGATGGTGGGCAGTCGCTATAAAATCTATGCTGTTTTCTTCGCAGATTTGATGAAAAAAATGGTATCTCAGCTCTCTTGCCCAGAGCTGTATAGAGCCGTTTTCGGGCTTGTTGTCTTTTTCTGAAACGGAATAGATAAACAGCGGAATTTCGTGTTTTTCGCAGTAGTCTTCTACTATTTTTTGGTCTAAATCAGAGTCTTCACCGCGCAGCTTGTAGTTGATATGCGCTGCCGAAATCATAAAGTCCGATTGCTCTGCGCTTCTCTTTCGGAAAAGGTCAAGCATGACCATAGAATCAGCACCTCCACTCACCGCGAGGAGGATTTTCTTTTTTGTGAAATCTCTGGTAATTTTGTTTATTTCTTCATTAAAAGAATCAAGACTAAGCATAAGACAAAAGTAATAAAAATAACAATAAATAGAGACAAAGTCCGTTATATCAAATAAAATTGTTATCTTTGGAGGGAGTAATTTAAATATTTTGATGATATGAAATTAATGAAAATGTTTGTCATCGGTACGGTGGCACTTACAGCGACATCTTGTGTTAGTAAAAAACAGTATGATATACTTAACAGTAACTATAAACAGGCAATAGAGAATGTAGCTGAAAGACAGAGAGAAATCCAAGATTTAAAGGCTAAAAACGCTGGTTTGCTTAGTGAAAATAATTTATTAAAAGAACAAAGCGCATCTCTAAAATCTTCTCTAGATGCATGTTTGTCTAATACAGGTAAATCATCTTCTAATATCGATAAACTGGTAGGAGAAATCAATGCTTCTAATGCCTATATCAAACAACTTACGAATGCTAAATTTAGAAATGACAGCTTGAATTTGGCTTTGTCTAATAAAATGAAGCGTTCACTAGACAATGTGGCTGATAAAGATGTAGAAGTAAAAGTATTGAAAGGAGTGGTGATGATTTCACTTTCTGATAAAATGCTTTACAAATCAGGAGATTACAATGTTCTTCCTGCTGCACAAGATGTGCTAGGAAAAGTAGCAAAAGTAATCAACGACTACGATAAATACTCTGTTTTGATAGAAGGAAATACGGATAATGTACCGCTAAACTCATCTAACTTGCCAAGAGACAACTGGGATCTATCAGCGCTTAGAGCGACTGCGATAGCAAAAATTTTACAAACTAAATTTGGGGTAAATCCATCAAGAATAACAGCTGGTGGTAGAAGTGAATACAATCCTAAATCTACTAATATGAGTGTTTCTGGTAGAGCAGAAAACAGAAGAACGGAGATTATTATCATGCCGAAGCTGGAGGAATTTATGCAGCTTATGGATGTAGCTCCTGTGAAAAAATAGTGAAATTAAAATTCAGAAAAACCTTAGAAATCTCTAAGGTTTTTTTATTTTTGACACATAAATCATCAGAGGAATGAGTTTTTTTAGTGAATTGAGTCCAGAAATGGATGATTATTTGGAGAAATACTGCTCTCAGGAGCCAGAAATTTTGGCAAGATTGAGAGAGGAGACCTATCGTGTGACAGAGCAGCCGCATATGATTTCAGGGAAACAGCAGGGGCGTTTTCTGGCGATTATTTCTAAACTTTTGTCACCTAAAAATATTTTAGAAATAGGGACTTTCACAGGCTATGCCACACTTTGTCTGGCTGAGGGACTGGCTGAGAATGGAAAAATTACTACATTGGATATCAATGAAGAATTGTCCTGTCTACCCAAGAAATATTTCGCGGAAAGTGATTTTGCAGAGAAAATAAATTTTTGCCTTCAAGACGGAAGAGAATTTCTCCAAAACGCAGATGAAATATATGATTTGGTATTTATAGATGGGAATAAGGCGGCGTATGTAGATTACCTCAATCTGATAAAACCCAGACTCAGAAGCGGCGGAGTGGTGCTTTTTGATAATGTTCTTTGGTATGGCAAAGTTTTAGAGGAAAATCCAAAGAGCAAAATGACCAAAAAAATAAAAGAACTAAACGAAATAATCTCCAAAGATGATGATTTTGAAAATCTTATACTACCTTTGCGAGATGGAATAAATCTCATCAGAAAGAAATAATATTTTAGAAAAGGTCGATTTAGTGATAAATAAAAGATTATGATAATGAAAGCCATTGCCAGTGTGTCAGTAGTTCCTGTGAGGGCGGAAAACTCGGACAGAGCCGAAATCGTGACTCAGCTTTTGTTTGGGGAGAGCTGTGATATTTTAGAAGTGGATAAAAACTGGACAAAGATAAAAATTCATTTTGATGGATACGAAGGCTGGGTGGATACCAAGCAGGTTTCGCCGATTTCTGATGCCGATTTTACCAAAAGAAAAACAAAAACTGTCACAGAGAGTTTTATAAATTATCAGCATAATGGAGAAAAAACGCTCCTTTCCATTGGTTCTGAAATAGAGTCTGATAATCAAGAAGATACAGAAAACAACTTTGATACAGAAAACCTGAAAAAAACCGCCTTAGAATTTCTTAATGTTCCCTATCTGTGGGGCGGGAGGAGTTTTTTTGGGATAGATTGCAGTGGTTTTACCCAGATTGTTTATAAAGTTAATGGAGTTCAACTGCCGCGTGATGCGTATCAGCAGGCTGAGCAGGGAGAGGTTCTGGATTTTATCGAAGAGGCTGAAATCGGTGATTTGGCGTTTTTTGAGAATGAAGAAGGCAGAATTATCCATGTGGGAATCATGTTGGAAAATCAGAAAATCATCCACGCCCACGGAAAAGTGCGAATAGATGATCTGGACTGCATAGGGATTTTTAACAAAGACCAAAACAAACACACGCACAAACTGAGATTTGTGAAAAGAATTTGCCCAAACCCATAAGAAATGATTTTTTACAACCTTTTTATTTGTCTGCTTTCTTTTGGATTAAAAGTTTTTTCGTGGTTTAATGAAAAAGCCAAAAAAGGAGTGGATGGACGAAAAGAAAGCCTGAAAATAGTTCAGGAAAAGCTGAAAAATCAGAAAGTGATATGGATGCACTCGGCAAGTCTTGGGGAGTATGAGCAGGGGCTTCCTGTTTTAGAAAAACTAAAAAACGAATACCCAGACTATAAAATTTTAGTAACTTTTTTTTCTCCGTCTGGCTACGAAAATGTAGTCAAAAAACAGCATATTGCCGATGCAGTGTGCTATCTTCCGTTTGATAAAAAAGCTACAATACGGGAGTTTATTTCCCAGTTTGACACCAAAATTTTCTTTACCGTAAAATATGATTTTTGGTATCATCTTCTTCGTGAACTGCACAGAAAGGGAACGAAGATTTTTGTGGTTTCGGCGTTGTTTTATGAAAAGCAGATTTTTTTTAAACCTTATGGGAAGTGGTTCGTAAACGAGCTGAAAAAAAATGTGGATTGGTTTTTTCATCAGACGCCACACTCGGAGCAGCTTGCCAAAAATATAGGTTTGGAGCAGTCTTCCATTTCTGGAGATACCCGTTTTGACCGAGTAAAGCAAATTCAAAATCGGGATAATTTTGTGGAATTTATCCGAGAATTTAAAGGAGATGAACCGCTTGTGGTTTTTGGAAGTTCTTGGAAATCAGAAGAAAAAATCGCTGATGAAATCGCTGATAAAATAGAGGCTAAAATCATCATCGCACCGCATGATATTAAGCGAAATATTGAGTTTCAGAATGAGAAACAAATTTTGAAATATTCTGAATGGAAAACCAAAAATGCCCAAGAAAAATCAGCTAAAATCCTGATAATAGACAGTATAGGGCTTCTTTCTAAAATTTATTTTTATGCTGATTTGGCGGTTGTGGGAGGTGGTTTTCATGGCAAGGGACTGCATAATATTTTAGAGGCGGCTACTTTCGGTGTGCCCGTGATATTTGGAAATCATTACAAAAAAAATCCAGAAGCGGACAACCTCATCAGCGCCAATGGAGGGAAATCTTTTGAAAACGAAAAAGAGGCTTCAGAATTTATTGTAAAATTATTAAAAGATAAAGCGCTTCTGCACGAAATGTCCGAAAAAGCGAGAGATTTTGTAAATTCTCAGCCTGATTCAGCCGAGATGATTTTGCAGAAAATGCGGTCATTGATGTGAATTATATTTTTTTTTGTAACTTTGATATCTGTTTAACCAAATAAATTAAGAAAAATAATGAACAACAAAGGGTGTTTTGGAATAGGAACAATAGGACTTGTCATCATCGGACTTGTCCTTGCGATAGGGTTTTGGGGAGTAAGAAGCTATAACAGTCTGGTGAAAGAGAATAATAATGTTCTCAATAAATGGTCTAATGTAGAGACAATCTATCAAAAAAGAGCGAACCTGATTCCAAATCTACAAAATACAGTAAAATCTTATGCGAAATTTGAGCAGGAAACTTTAACCAAAGTAGTGGAGGCAAGGTCTAAAGCTACCCAAGTTACAGTAGATCCTACTAATATGACGGAAGAAGATATGGCGAAGTTCCAGAAAGCACAAGGGGAACTGAGCAGCTCATTGGGCAGATTGATGATGGTAGTGGAGCAATACCCAGAGCTAAAAGCTGACCAGCAGTATATCAACTTCCAAAGAGAATATATCGCCATAGAGAACAGTATCAGAACGGAAATAGTTTATTATAACGAGGCAGTGACAACATTTAATAATGAAGTGGAATCTTTCCCTGCAAATCTGTTTGTTGCTTTCTTTTCTAAATTTAAAGCAAAACCTTATTTCAAAGCTGACGAAGGAGCTTCTAAAGCGCCAGAGGTATTTAAAGACTAAAAAAGATGAACCATCTCTCAGACACTGATGTTTCGGCTTTGGTGGAAGCTATAAAAACTGCGGAAAATCACTCCACGGGAGAAATCCGTGTGCATATAGATTCTTCCACAGAGCAGGAGAGTGAGCGTGTGGCATGGGAGGTTTTTGAGAAGCTAAAAATGCATGAAACTAAGGATAGAAATGCTGTCCTTTTTCATGTTAATTTTGACCAAAAATATCTGAGCATCATCGGAGACAAAGGTATCCATGAGAAAGTATGCCAGAGTTTTTGGGATAAAATTCATGCCGAGATGGTGGCAGATTTTGCGAAAGGTGACTATTTGCAAGGATTGAAAAATGGAATTTTAGCGACAGGAATAGAACTGAAAAAGTATTTTCCTGTCGGTGAGGAAAACCCAAATGAATTACCAGATGATATTACATTTTCTTAGAAAATTCATATGGGTTTTATTTATTAGTATAGGAGGCTGGCTTTCAGCTCAGTATACTATCCCTGAGAAACCAAAAGTGCTCTATCCTGTGTATGATGAGGCGGGGCTTCTTTCTTTGAAGGAAAAGGAACTGCTGAACCAGAAACTGATAAAATTTGAGGATAGCACATCTACGGAAATAGAGGTGGTTATCATCCCTTCCACCAAGGGTGAGGATATTAACTTTCTCGCTACCAGATTTGGACAGACTTGGGGAATTGGAAAAAAGGGAGTGGACAATGGAGTTGTTTTTCTGATTGCTACCAAAGACCGACAAATTTCCATACAGCAGGGAAGAGCTGTGGAAAAATACCTGACAGCCTCTGTTGCTGGGCAGATAATAGATTATCTTATCATTCCTAAATTTAGACAAGGGAAATGGTATGAGGGAATAGATGAAGGGGTAAACGCCCTGATGGAAGCTACGCAGGGGAAATTCAAACCTCAGAAAAAGGAAGAGGGAGAAGTTCCTGCAATGGCAGCTGTTTTGATTATCGTTCTTTTTATTGTGCTAATGATAATTTTAATCAAATATGGCAATAAAGGCGGCGGCGGACGAGGCGGCGGATATAATACCTTTGATGATGTCATCATCACCCGCAGGGGGCGAAGCAGTTTCCCTGGTACATTCTGGGGCTTTCCGTCTTCTGGTGGAGGAGGTTCAGGCGGTGGCTTTGGCGGTTTTGGCGGCGGTGGTACATTCGGCGGCGGCGGAGCCAGTGGCGGCTGGTAACTTAATATTGGGATTAAAGATGAGATAGTTTTTAGGGGCGGCGGTTTGTTTTATGCTGGAATAAAAATTTATAACCAATGAAAGAAAAAGTAGAAAACAAATTAGATATATTTAACATCGTAAAAGACAGAAAAAGGAATGAAATTCTGGAACGCATGAAAAGACAGAAAAAAGTTCCTTTGAAGGTCAAAGAAAACATAGAGCAGAAGATCGTTATAGAAATAGATGATGATAAATCTAAATACTATATAAAACAAACCGACCTTCGGAAAGAAAAACTAAAAAAACTACGCCCATATATTTTAGGTTTTGTATTTTTGGTAATGGCAGGGACGATAGGTTTTTTATTCCAGCAATATCTGGAGTTTCAGGACTATCTCTCTAAAAATGAGGAACTTGTAACGCTCAGCCAAAAATACCTTGCAGAGCAGAAACGAAAAACCGAGGAGCTGAAAGAACTACAAAGTTTGACTTTGGATAATATAGAAAATCTCCCAGAGGAAAGAAAAAATCTGATGCTGAACATTATCCCAAGTGGAAACCCTCTACTGAGGGAACTAGAAGTGACAAGTAATTTTGGGAATAGAAAACACCCTATAAGCGGAGGAGTAAAGCATCATAATGGAGTGGATCTGAGGCTGAATACAGGTGATGATGTCATCGCGCCAGCCATAGGGAAAGTGATTTTTGCAGGAGTAAAAGGAGGTTATGGAAATACAGTAATCCTAGAGCATGCATTTGGTTTTCAGACTCTTTATGCTCATTTGGATAAAATTTATGTAGATATAGGCGAAATTGTAGGAAAGGGAAAAGTGATAGCAGCGGGAGGAAATACAGGAAATTCTACAGGGCCGCATCTTCACTATGAAGTTTTGTATAACAATGCACAGGTGGAGCCAGAAAATTTTATAGTTTGGGATAAAGAAAATTTTAATATAGTGTTTAACAATGAAAAAAATGTACAATGGGAATCTTTTCTAACAATAATGGGAAAAAATCAAACGAAATGAGTGTGAATGTATCATCAAAAGGAGTAAATGTAATCGCTCCAGAAACTCACTTCAAAGGAGTGATAGAAACTAGTGCCATGACACAGATAGAAGGTTTCTTCGAAGGAGATGTAAAATGTGAAAACACCCTGCATATAGGTAGAACAGGGAGAGTGAATGGGAATGTAGTGGCGGATTCTGTTTTCATCGATGGAGAAATCAAAGGAGATATCTCTGCGGATAGAGTAGAGATTGGCGAAAATGGACGAGTGTATGCTAACATCATCTCTGCTTCATTTATTATCCATGAAGGAGCAAGATTTGAGGGTAATAAAAAGATGAAAGTAGAGGAACA
This sequence comes from Flavobacteriaceae bacterium, assembly GCA_013333255.2. Classification (GTDB taxonomy): domain Bacteria; phylum Bacteroidota; class Bacteroidia; order Flavobacteriales; family Weeksellaceae; genus JABCPE02. Next base: position 156,752 of record JABCPE020000004.1, read on the forward strand.
TACTTACAATAGTATCACTACTGATGATGAGTAATCATCTTTCTTTAAAACGAAAACAAAAAAGCAGTCCTAAACGACTGCTTTTTTATGTTTAATCTTCTCCTTTCATTTTTTCGGCGTTTTCTGCCATGATTAGAGCTTCTAGCATTTCTTCTATATCTCCGTTCATAAAGGCGTCTAGATTGTAAATAGACTTATTGATTCTATGGTCGGTCACACGCCCTTGAGGATAGTTGTAAGTTCTAATTTTCGCGGAACGGTCTCCTGTAGAAACCATGGTTTTTCTCTGGGCTGCGATGTCTCCTTGTACTTTTTGTAATTCTATATCATAGAGTTTTGTACGAAGCATTTCCATTGCTAACTCTCTGTTAGCCAGCTGGGAACGAGCCTGCTGACAAACCACCACTATTCCCGTAGGCTTGTGAGTCAGCTGTACTTTGGTTTCTACCTTGTTTACATTCTGTCCTCCTGCTCCTCCTGAACGCGAAGTCTGCATTTCTATATCAGCTGGGTTGATTTCCACATCTACTTCCTCTGCTTCTGGTAGTACGGCTACGGTAATCGCTGAGGTATGCACACGCCCTTGGGACTCGGTCTCTGGAACACGCTGAACACGGTGAACACCAGACTCGAATTTCATGATTCCATACACGCCCTCGCCTTCTACTCTCATGATGAGTTCCTTGTAGCCTTTTGCGGCCTCGTTGTAGTCGGTAACTTCGTGTCTCCAGCCCTTTGACTTGAAATACATCGTGTACATTCTATACACATCTTCCACGAAAATAGCCGCCTCGTCACCGCCTGTTCCCGCGCGGAGCTCCACCATGACATTCTTGTCATCTGCTGGGTCTTTCGGGATGAGAAGGATTTTCAAGTCTTCTTCTAATTTTGGGATAAGCGCCAGACTTTCCTGCTTCTCCATTTTAGCCAAATCTATCATATCCTTATCAGATTCTGTGGCGATGATTTCATCGGCTTCTTCTATGGAGTTTTTAGCGTTCATGTATTGATCAAAAACAGCCACCACTTTTCCCAAATCGCTGTATTCTTTATTGAGAGAAGAATATCTTTTTTGGTCAGAGATTACATCTGGCTGGATGATTAGATCCGCTACTTCATTATATCTTTGTTTGATTGCTTGTAACTTTGGTATTAAACTATTTGCCATTATTTAATTTTGAATGGGCAAAGATAAGAAAATCCTATGTAATGAGTTGAATTTTGGTTTAATGACAAAGAAAATTCCAATTAATTTAATATAATCAAACAAGAAAATATTTGGAACAAATGTCTTATCTTTGAAAAAATATTAATATATGAGATTTTTTAAATTACCTATTTTAGTAAGCGTTTTATTTTTTGGAATGGTTTGTGCGCAAGAAACATCTAAGCCGCTGCCAGAGGAGACAGCAATTTATACATCCACTAATATTCCAAATTTTCCAGATGGTGGAATTAATCGATTTCGCCAGTTAGTCGTATCAAAAATAAAGTATAACAGAATAGACCCATTTCAGCATTTGCCTGCGGAACAAGCTAGAGAGCTCCGATATCTAGTTCTAGAGAGAAGACCTGTTCCTAAAACAATATTGGAATCTAGCTTGAATTTCATAGTTGAGGTAGATGGGACATTGTCCGAGATCTCAGCAAAAGGAGAAAATAGTTCTTTTAATAAAGAGATTGAAAGAGTTGTAAAATCCGTAAAAACTAGGTGGATTTTTGAGGAAGGAGAAGGGAAAAAGATGAGAACTCCCATGAGAATGCCTATTAAGATGATAATAGAGGGTTAAAAAACTCCCTTCGTAGAAAATACGGAGGGAATTTTTATTCATTAATAGATAAAAAAGAAAGGATAAAAGTTTTATCTTTGGGAAAAAGATTAGCTTATGAGATATTTTAGATTGTCTTTTTTAGCGCTTGTTTTATTTTTTGGAACAGCTTATGGGCAAAAGAGAGCTGTATCCAAACCAGTAAGGGAAGAGGTTATAAAAAATATTGACTTTGTCGATAAAGAAGCGGTATTCTCAAAAGGAGGAGAGACTGGTTTTCGTGAATTATTGGCATCAAATACTGATTTGGATAAAATAGACAGATATGAAGGTTTCTCCGAAGAAAAAAAGAAGAAAATCCAAGAGCTTATCTCTGAAAAGAAACCCGTTCCGCCGGTTTTGTTATCCACGAGATTGACATTCGTAGTTGAACCCAATGGGACATTGTCCAATGTTTCAGCAAAGGGAGAAAACCAGTCCTTTAATAAAGAAATGGAAAGAGCCGCTCTGGCTATAAATGCCAAATGGATTCCTGCCGAAATAAAAGGCAAAAAAGTAAGGTTTCTTTATAATATGTCTATCAAAATGAGAATCGAATAATAAAAATTCCCTTCGTAGAAAATACGGAGGGGATTTTTTTGTCTATTAAATAGATAGAGAAGAAAAAATTGGGATTAAAATTTATTTTTATACTTTTGCGCCCAATTAATTTTTATTAGAGATGAAGAAATTATCATTAGTTATTTTAGCACTTGCATTTGGAAATGCATTTGCACAAGAAAATGAAACAGTAACAGATTCTGCAGTCGCAGTGGTAGAAGAAAAAGTGGCAGAGCCAGAACCACCGAAAAAAAATTGGTCTATAGAAGGGCAAAACACATTGATGCTAAACCAAGCGGCATTCTCTAACTGGGTAGGCGGTGGAGCTAATAACTTGGGTTGGTTAGTAGGAGTGAACTATAATTTCACTTACCAAAAAGACAAAGACCTTTGGGAAAACAATATTATCCTAGGATACGGAAGAAATAATACCCAAGGATTAGGAAACAGAAAAACACAGGATAATATCAACATCAGCACAAACTACGGTAGAGCTATCTCTAAAAACTGGTATGCATCTGCTGGAGCAAGCTTTATTTCTCAGTTTGATAACGGATATGCTGATGGAAATAACCCAAGCGCTGCGAAAATTTCAAGCTTTATGGCGCCAGGTTACTTGAATATCGGGGCTGGTTTTACTTATAAACCAAATGAGGATTTCACGCTTACTTTGAGACCTGCTAACGCAAGAATGACTTTTGTTTTAGACAAAGATTTACAGTACAAAGGAAACTACGGACTTAAAAACGATGGAGACAGCATGCTGTTCCAGTTTGGGTTCTATGCAGATGCTTCTTATAAAGTGAAATTGATGGAAAACATCCATTTGACAAACAAAGCTTGGTTGTTCTCTAACTATCTAGACCACCCAGAAAGAATCGCAATGGGATACAGCGGAATTCTTAATTTGAAAATTAACAAGTATATTTCGTCTAATATCACTCTTGACCTAGTGTATGACCATAACCAAATCAGAAAAGTTCAGCTAAAACAAACCCTTGGACTTGGGCTAGCTTACAATATCAGCAATGGTGTGAAAAAAGCTGACACATCAAGAAACGCTGACTGGAAAAAAGACTAAAATATCATCAACTAAAATAAGATTTATCCAAAAGGGTAAATCTTATTTTTTGTAATATTGTGGAACGCTAAAAAATTAATTTAAACAATAAATCAAAAAATGAAACCGAGTTTTATTTTCTTGCCGTTGAGTAATGAGAAGTACAGCTATATGTTATTGCTTGATACAGGGAAAATTATAGAATATGAAAACGGAAAAGAAATAACAAAATTTGGAGATTATGAATTGTTTAAACAATATTATCTTAAACTTAACCAAAGAGTTTGTTTGCCTGATGAAATAGAAGGTTTTTTCAGTCCAAATGAACTGGCGAAGAACTATCTTGCAGACCAAGATAAAATCCTAAATATAGAAAATTATATTGATGATTATTTAGCAGTGCTACAAGAGAATTTGTCAATTAAAATTGATAAATCCAGATTAGGAGAAGGAACATATATACTTAAAATTTTTAAAGAAATTAGAGAAGAAATTTCTTATGATGGTTCTCAGAAATATGAAATTCCTATTATCATTCTGTATGGCGAGTATATCCGAGAGTTATGCCCACAGAAAAAATGGTGTGTGAAACGAGATTATAATGTACTGGGGGAGGAGTATTACTATCCTGCACTTGAGGATGAAGATATTAGAGATTATGTGCAGGAAATGCTATATAATGAGGGGGATGATAAAATTTTTAATTTCCAATATTTGCTGGATATGGCAGAGATAATAAAAAATGAGTAAAAGTTCTGTTTTAGGCATTTTTATAATAAAATGATATTGTCATAATACAACAAAATATGAAACAAGAAGTGTATTTATGTGAGCAAAAAGGGACAACTTTCATCGTGGTTGATACCGAAGAGAATATTCAACAAGCTATTGAAAAAGACAAAGATGAAAATAGAAGTGAATTTGTAAAATACTTACAAAGGAATGACCCATCAGGATTTAATGAATTTAAAGCTAGAAAACTGAATCCATCCAAAAATAAAATAAAAGAACCTTTAGGAATTAGTTTTCTAGGAGTAGAGGAAACAGATGTGGAATACTTAAATAGTCAAGTAGAGCATTTAAATATTAATAAAATTAATATCCGAGATAGCAAACTTGATATGCCATTGCCTGAGCATATTACAGATAATGTGAAAACTTTCTTCTGTGGAGGAAAAGTAAAAGGAGTAATAGATTTGGATTTATATAAAAATTTAGAAGAAATTAATATCTTGGATTGGGATACGAAAATAAAATTCAAAAATGATTCAAAGAAAAATAATATTAGAAAATTAGTCGTATGGTATCATAAACCCAAAGAAAAAACACTCAAAACATTGATAGAGTTTTTATATAATTTGGAAATATTAGAAATAAATCATACCAATATAGAGACATTGGAAGGAATAGAAAACCTTAGATTTCTAAAGGAAATAGAAATACAATATGGACGAAATCTAAGACAAATAGATTATCTCAATGAATGTAAAAAGCTGGAAAAAGTCTTTTTTAATAATTGTAAAAAGATAGAAGATATAGAAAAATTGCACCAGCGCGAGGGATTATATATTCGAAAAACAGCCTTGTCAGGATAGATAATGTCAATATAATCAAATTCTTACGGCTTGGTGAGTTGTAATATTTTTTGTGTTCTTTTCCTATCCAAGAAATTTTCATAAAATAAAATAAAAATCTTCTTGCTTAGTAGAAAAAAATAATTATCTTTGCACTCTCAAAAGGGAGAATAATTTTAAGTTTAAAAAGTAATGGAGCAGTAATGCTACCTCTTACAAGAAAAAGTATATAAAATGAAAAGAACATTCCAACCATCAGAAAGAAAGAGAAGAAACAAACATGGGTTTAGAGAAAGAATGTCTACACCTAATGGTAGAAGAGTTTTAGCTGCAAGAAGAGCAAAAGGAAGAAAAAGATTGACAGTTAGCGAAGCAAGAGCTAAAAGATAATCTGTCTTCTGAAAATAAAATAATAGTGTCTGAAAGAGTCTATCTTTTGGACATTTTTTCGTTGTTATAACTGTCAGTTATATTTAAATTTTTTTTAATTTAGATTTAACTTTTCGCAAAAAAAATCATCAAACAAATAGAAAACCAATGAAGGTAAAAGATGAAGATATTATCCTTCTCATGCAAAGTGCTGAAAGTCAAGAAAAAGGACTTCGTATGATGATGAATGCATATCAGAGTCGGTTGTATTGGCATATTCGTAGGCTGGTCGATGATGAAGATGCCGCAAAGGATGTTTTGCAGGAAACTTTTATCAAAGTCTATCAGAATTTTTCACAATTCAAGAAAGACAGCCAGCTCTACACATGGCTTTACAAGATAGCGTCTAACGAGGCTCTGCAACATCTGAATAAGGCGAAAAAAATGCAGAAAACAGAGCAGGATGCAGATGTCTATCTAGAAAACCAAAAAGCAGACAATAGCGGGAGAAATGCAGATGAGATAGAGCTTTTACTACAAGATGCGATACAAAAACTACCAGAGAAACAACGGATGGTTTTTATGCTGAGGTATTATGATGACCTGCTATATGAGGAGATTAGCAAGATTTTGGATATGTCAGTAAGTACACTGAAAACCAACTATCACTACGCGAAAAGCAAAATAGAACAGTATATTTTAGACCATAGCGAAGAATTTTAAAAATGAAAAAAATAGATATAGAAAAATGGGAACGAAAAACGCCTGAACTGCCAGAAAACTTTTTCGAGGAAATGCAGGAAAAAGTTTTGGATAAAACGGTAAGGGTAGAAAAACGACCAGTAAAAAGATTTAAAATAAACCCAGCGTGGGCTTCTGCGGCTGCGATAGCGGTGGTTTTTGGGATTTCGTTTTTTATAAATTTCAAGAATAAAAATGTGGAAGTGGCACAAAACCCTCAGATGGTTCAGAGTGAAAATATTTCCACTCTAAATCAAGAGCAAAATACTGAACCTCAAACAGATATTGTAAATCAAGAAGCAGCAGAGAATCAACCCTATACAGAACCGAAAACATCTTTCGCAGGGCAGAGTTTAGATGCTGTTTCTGAGCAGAAAATAAAAAATCTTTCTACGAAACTCAAAATGGAAGAGGTTCTAAATGTCATGAGCGAAGAGGAACTTCAGGAGCTGACTAGTAATTATGAACAAGACACCTTTTTGGATTTATATTAATTAAAATTTTAAAAATGAAAAAAATATTTTTTTTACTAGCCATATCTTTTGGAATGCTGGTTTCTGCACAAAAGAACAATGCAAAATCCAATGGAAAACACCATGAGGACAAGAAAAGCCATATTCATGATTTTGAAAAAATGACCCATGAAGAGAAAATGGTTTTCATTCAGCAGTTGAGTGTTAATAAAATCATCAAAGAATTAGAGCTTTCTGGTGAGAAAAAAGATGCTGTGGAGAAACTTCTTAGTGAATATCTTAAAGCGCAAAGGGAAATAAAAGCTTTTAAACCTATGGGCGCTCATGAAAATCTGACCGATGAAGAGGCTTTAAGAAAGATAAACCTTGGTTTTGAGGTTGCTCAAAAGGTTTTGGATAACAGAAAATTTTACTCTAAAAAATTACTGGAACACCTTTCTCCACAGCAGGTTTTGAAAATTTATAAAATAGAGAAAGATATCAAGGATTCCTTTAAGCATAAACACGATAAAGACAAACATAAGACTAAATAAATTTATACCAAAAGAGATTGATTTTTTCAGTCTCTTTTTTGTTATCTTTGCAGGATACTGATTTTTGAAATGAAAAATATAAGAAATTTTTGCATCATTGCACATATTGACCATGGTAAATCTACCTTGGCAGACCGACTTTTGGAGTATACTAATACAGTGACACAGAGGGAGTTGCAGGCGCAGACTCTTGATGATATGGATTTGGAAAAGGAGCGAGGAATTACCATAAAATCCCATGCTATCCAGATGGACTATGAATACAAGGGTGAAAAATATGTCCTTAACCTTATTGACACTCCTGGGCATGTGGATTTCTCGTATGAAGTTTCGCGTTCCATTGCGGCGTGCGAAGGAGCTTTGCTGATTGTAGATGCGGCGCAAAGCATTCAGGCTCAGACTATTTCCAATCTTTATTTGGCGTTAGAAAACGATTTGGAAATTATTCCAATTTTGAATAAAATAGACCTTCCTTCAGCAAATCCTGAGGAGGTTACAGATGAAATTGTCAATCTTTTGGGCTGTAAACCAGAGGATGTTCTCCGTGTTTCTGGGAAAACTGGAGCAGGTGTGAAAGAACTTTTGGAGCAGATCGTGGAGAGAATCCCAGCACCAGAGGGTGACCCAGATGCACCGCTACAGGCGTTGATTTTTGACTCTGTTTTTAACCCATTTAGAGGAATTGAGGCTTATTTCAAAGTGGTAAATGGAAGCATCAAGAAAGGACAGAAAGTAAAATTTATGGCAACTGACCGCACCTATGATGCCGATGAGGTGGGAACTCTAAAACTAAAACAAGCGCCTAAACAAGAGATAAAATGTGGAGATGTGGGCTACATCATTTCTGGGATAAAGGATGCCCGAGAGGTGAAAGTAGGGGATACCATTACTTCCGCTGAAAACCCAGCACCTGCACCGATAGAAGGTTTTGAAGAGGTGAAACCAATGGTATTTGCGGGGATTTATCCGATAGAATCTGAGGATTTTGAGGAGCTTAGGGCTTCATTAGAAAAACTAAGGCTGAATGATGCTTCGCTTGTTTTCGAGGCGGAAAGTTCGGCAGCGCTGGGCTTTGGCTTCCGATGTGGTTTCCTTGGAATGCTTCACATGGAGATTGTTCAGGAGCGTCTTGACAGGGAATTTGGGATGAATGTAATCACTACCGTTCCCAATGTATCTTACCACGGCTATACCAAGAAAGAACCAGATGTTCCTATCCTCATCAACAACCCATCCGAGATGATGGATCCTACCACAATGGATAGAGTGGAAGAGCCATATATAAAGGCTTCTATCATCACCAAGTCTGATTTTGTGGGGGCTGTGATGACGCTTTGTATAGAAAAACGAGGCGAAATCGTTAATCAGTCTTATTTGACTTCTGACCGAGTAGAATTGATTTTCAATATGCCGTTATCAGAGGTGGTGTTTGATTTTTATGACCGATTAAAATCTATTTCCAAAGGATATGCATCGTTTGACTATCACCCAATAGGTTTCCGTCCGTCCAAATTGGTGAAAATGGATATTCTTATCAATGGAGATATGGTGGATGCGCTTTCTTCCCTGATACACGATTCCAACGCCTATAACATCGGTAAAAAAATGTGCGAGAAACTTCGCGAACTGATACCGAGACAGCAGTTTGACATCGCGGTTCAGGCGGCTCTGGGAACTAAAGTAATCGCCCGAGAAACCATAAAAGCCCTTCGTAAAGATGTAACCGCAAAATGCTATGGTGGTGACATCTCTCGTAAGAGAAAACTCCTTGAAAAACAGAAAGAAGGAAAGAAAAAAATGAAACAAATTGGGCGTGTAGAAGTTCCTCAGTCTGCATTTATGGCAGTGCTGAAACTGAATGATTAGAAAAGAAAAAACATTATGACCAAGATAAAAAAAGGAATAGTAGCCTTATTACTAATGGCAAATTTGCTGTCTTGTACTTCGGTGAAAGTCAGTTCTAAAAATAATTTTGATTACTCTGCTCTGAAAGAAAATGCAGAATATATTGTGCATAAAGTAAATGGGAGTAAAATAAAAAAATTCCAATTTATAAAAGAGCAAGAAGACGAAATCATAGGAGTAGTAGATAAAGAACAGCAGGTAATTAGTAAAGATGAAATTCATAAAATTTCAAAAATGAGCGAAGGAAAGACTATATTACTTGTAGTAGTAGGGGTTGGGCTGGCTATCTTTATTCCTGCTTATGTAAATAATAAGCCAGTTTTGTAGAGTGAAAGAAACTCTAAAATCATATAAATATATTTTATGTTTAGTAAAGAGGCTTTGCCAGAGATAGAAAATCTGATTTCAGTAAAAGAAAAAATAGTAATCGTTACCCATTACAACCCTGATGGAGATGCCATTGGGAGTAGTCTTGGGCTAAAGCATTTCCTTAGGAATAGAGGCGTAGAGGCGGAAATCATCGTTCCCAACGACTTCCCAAAGTTCCTAAAATGGATGCCCGAAGCCAAAAAAATAACCATCGCAGAGTATAAAAAAAGAAAAGCCATAGAGCTGATAGAGGCGGCGGATGTGGTATTTTGCTTGGATTTTAATACTTATACAAGGATAGGAATGGTAGGCGACTGGGTAAGCAATTCTAAAGCCGTTAAAATCTTGATAGACCACCACCAGCAACCTGGTGAATTTGATTTTGTCTATTCTGATACTAATATTCCTGCTACTTCGCAGATGGTTTATCATTTTATAGAAGCGCTGGGACAGGAAAATTTAGTTGATGAAAACACCGCAAAATGCCTATATACAGGGATAATGACTGATACAGGAGGTTTTCGGTACCGTTCCACAAGTGCGACTACTCACAGGATTATCGCGAATTTAATAGAGAAAGGCGCAAATCCTGCCGAGATTAGTTCTAATACTTGGGATAATAATACGGTGAGCCGTCTGAAACTGCTTTCCTTGATTTTAGGGCGAGTAGAATTGGTTAAAGATAATGAAGTGGTTGTTCTTTGGCTAAAACGAAACGAACTGCAAGAATTTGGCTTTGAAAAGGGAGATACCGATGGCTTTGTAAATTATGGGCTGAGCCTCGCAGGTGTGAAGGTTTCTGCTTTCTTTATGGAAGACCTTTATGAAGATTTTATCAAAATATCTTTCCGTTCCAAAGAAGATGTGGATGTCAATCAGTTCGCTAGAAAATATTTCAATGGCGGCGGACATATCAATGCCGCTGGAGGAAAATATCTGAAATCTTTGGAAGAGACAATATCAGATTTTAAGGAAATTGTAGAAAAAGAAGGAATATAAAAAAGCTGCCATTATTTGGCAGCTTTAGTTTTTTTATGCGTTTTTCAGTTTTGCGATTACATCGATACCTCCTGTGGTAATGTCTCCTATTTTGCAGAGAACTTCTGTGCCGATTGGCAAGAAAACATCCATCCTAGAACCGAATTTGATGAAGCCTAGCTCGTGTCCAGCTTTCGCATCATCGCCCACTTCTGAATACATTACGATTCTTCTCGCTACATATCCTGCGATCTGTCTAAATACTACTTTTTGATTGGTCAGAGTATCCACAGCTATCGTTGTTCTTTCGTTTTCTGTGGAGGATTTTTCATTCCAAGCCATTAGGTATTTCCCAGCGTGGTATTTTCTGTAGGAAACTTTTCCTGTCACAGGATATCTGCATATATGCACATTGAGAGGTGACATGAAAATAGAAATCTGAAGGCATTTTGTTTTCAAAACCTCATCTTCTTCTACTTCTTTTATCATCACTACTTTTCCATCAACAGGCGCAACTACAGTGTCCGTATGTTCTGAAATATTTCTGTTTGGAACACGGAAAAACCAAACAACCAAGCAAAATAAAATAAGTAAAGGCAAAGTTACCAATACCGAATATCTACCAAGAAAAAAATGTGAAATGGCAGATAACAAGGTTAAAACCAATAAAGAAACGATAATAGTCCCTTTTCCTTCTCTATGAAGTGTCATAATTTTATGTATTTAAAATTTAAAACAAGTTTTCTAAAATAAAATATAAATATATCACAGGCGCACATAGGATGAAGCTGTCCAGTCTGTCCAGTACACCGCCATGCCCAGGGATGATATTTCCACTGTCTTTCACGCCGAAAGTTCTTTTCAGCTGACTTTCTACCAAGTCTCCAAGTGGAGCAAAAATAGAAACAAGAAGTCCAATGATAATCCAGTTTCCTCTCAGTTCAGGCATTTTTTGTTCAATAAAAAATCCTAAAACCAAAGTGCAGATTACTCCGCCAGCAAAGCCTTCCCAAGTTTTTTTCGGGCTGATTTTCGGAGCCATTTTGTGTTTTCCGAACATTCTTCCAGCAAAATACGCAAAACCATCACTACTCCACATTAGTGTAAACAGGATGAAAGTTTCCCAGCCGAAATGTTTTTCGGAATAATTAAACATAGGAAGCCCTAATGCAAATGAAAATGAGAGAAACACATAAATTACGATGAATATCAGTTTCCCATTGTCATAATAAAGTTCATTCGGGTATTTAAACAAAGTAAATGAAGCGATGAAAACTAGGGCAATACCTAAAAGCTCTTGGATATTAAAAATAAAATAAAAATCATGATTTAGGAATCTTAGCCCAAATCTATAAAAAACGATGAATCCCACTGGGAAAACTATCCATTTCCACCAGCCTTCGCCGAATTTCATTATTCTAATCGCTTCCCAAGCACCGACCACTATTAAAAATGAAATAAAAGAAAGGTACAAGTACTCCTGTTTTACATCAATATTTAGGAAATCTTTTAAGTAAACAGAGCCGAAATGGGTAGTGCATAGAAAAACGACCAAACCATAGACTGCTCCGGAAATAATACGCTGAATTAAATTCTTATCCAAAATTAGAAATTTAAAAAAATTAATCTTCGAGCAAAAGTAAGAAAAGTTTTGGATATTTCTTGTTTGGATTGTCTAAATTTGATTTTCCACCGCTTATTGAGGTTATTTTTTTTATGTGGCTTTTCCGTTTTATTCTTGACATGGCCTCGCTGAGGTCTTCCACTATCTGGGAAACATTGGCCATAACGATGATTTTTTCGGGAAGCATCTGATTATTAAAATGCAGTATATTATCACTTGAAAGCACGATTTTTGCATCGAAAGCAATTAAATATTCACAAGTGATAAAAGCAGCATTATTTTGTTTGCATAGAAGCCCTGTATAAGGCGTTTTCGTAACATCTAAGAATTTCTGTAAATCCTCATCACAGCAGAAAACAGAGGTAATATTTTCAGAATCGATGATATCATGAAGGACAGACAAAGCCTCCGCTTCATCTCCACAGTAGTTAAAAATCCCTCCAGAAAGAGTGAATAGCTGAGCAAATTTATAATCAACATCGGCATGCTTTAGCGTGTCTCCATAATCAAGAAGCCCTTGAGGAGATTTATTTTTTTCTTCGCCGCCGAAGATTTTACCGATTAAATTTTTAAAAAAGCTCAATTATGATACGAAAATTACTAATAAGTTACGAAGTTAATAATAATTTTGAATAAATCAAAAAACAAACAAGTTTTATGCAAGAAATGACAAACAAAATTAATATTATCTTTAAATGAAATAACGGAAGATTTTATGAAAAAGTATAAATCTCAGTTTTTGCAAATAAAAAACCTCTCTAGTTTTATAGAGAGGTTTATTTTAAATTATGATTGAGAATCTTTTATTTCATCATTTTCGGAAGGTTTTTCTTCCTCTGGAGTGTCAGTCACGGGAGGAGCAGAGTTTTCTGCTGGAGCAGGATTTTGTTCCTCTTTTTTAGAAGTTACAGCTACTTCCGGTTCCCATGCTCTCTTTCCGAAGATTTCTTCCAAGTCTTCTCGGAAAATCACTTCTTTTTCGATGAGTTTATCCGCCAAAGCCTCTAGTTTATCTCTGTTTTCAGTTAAAATTCTAATGGCTCTTTGGTATTGATTTTCAACGATTTTGGATATTTCTTCATCTATGGTCTTTGCTGTATATTCTGAATATGGTTTCCCAAAGTTATATTCAGACTGTCCAGAACTGTCATAATAAGAAATGTTTCCTATCTTGTCATTCAGACCATATACGGTAACCATAGCCTGAGCTCTTTTGGTTACTTTCTCCAAGTCAGAAAGCGCTCCTGTAGATATATTATTATATACCACCTGCTCAGCGGCACGCCCTCCTAGGGTAGCACACATTTCATCCAGTATTTGCTCTGTAGTGGTCAGCTGTCTTTCTTCTGGAAGATACCAAGCTGCGCCCAGTGAACGCCCTCTAGGAACGATAGTCACTTTTAGCAATGGGTTGGCATGTTCTGTAAGCCAAGATATGGTAGCGTGTCCTGCTTCGTGGATGGCAATTCTTCTTTTTTCGGAAGGTTTTATTGCCAAACTTTTCTTTTCCAAACCACCGATGATTCTATCCACAGCATCTAGGAAATCCTGTTTAGTAACGCTTTCGTGGTTGTTTCTCGCGGCGATAAGAGCAGCCTCATTACATAAGTTTGCGATATCTGCACCGCTGAACCCTGGCGTTTGTTTTGCTAAAAATTCTTTATCTACAGAATCATCAAGTTTGATTTTCTTTAGATGAACTTCAAAAATTTCTTTTCTTTCATGGACTTCTGGAAGGTCTACATAAATTTCTCTGTCAAATCTTCCTGCTCTAAGAAGAGCCTTGTCCAAGATATCGGCACGGTTGGTAGCTGCCATCACGATGACATTAGTATCCGTTCCGAAACCATCCATTTCTGTGAGTAGTTGGTTAAGAGTGTTTTCTCTCTCATCATTAGCTCCGCTGAAATTACTTTTACTTCTGGCTCTACCGATAGCATCTATCTCATCGATAAATATAATCGCAGGAGATTTTGCTTTTGCTTGGGCAAATAAATCACGCACACGAGATGCACCTACACCCACGAACATTTCTACAAAATCAGACCCTGAAAGTGAGAAGAAAGGTACTTTTGCTTCTCCTGCCACGGCTTTTGCTAGAAGGGTTTTCCCTGTTCCTGGAGGGCCTACCAGCAGCACTCCTTTAGGAATTTTACCACCTAATTTAGTGTATTTTTCAGCATTTCTAAGGAAGTCCACTACTTCTTGAACCTCTTCTTTTGCTCCTTCCAGACCCGCTACATCTTTAAAAGTGACAACTGCATCTTTTTCATTGATTAGTTTGGCTTTGGAACGCCCAATGTTAAACATACTGCTGTTTCCACCACCGCCGCCGCCACTCATTCTTCTGAAAATGAAGTAGTAGAGTAGGGCAGAAAAGGCAATCCACATAAACATAGAGATAAGTGAGCTCTTCATGGCTGAACCAGAATCTTCAAAATTGATAATGGTTTTTATCTCAGGATTTGTCTTTTTTATATCATGGAATCTTTCTTGAAGATATTTTAGATCTCCGTAGGATAGCTCCAAATCAGGATTTGCTCCTTGTGAAAAAGGAAGCATTACATCTTTTTGGTTTTCAGACTTTTTTCTTGCTTCAGATGTTAAAAAAATGTCAGCTCTATGTGTGTCGCGGTATACTTTTATTTCTTTTATTTTCCCTTGTTGCATTAGACCGAAAAATGTATCCTCATCTATCGGTTTGACCGAAGAAGATGAGTTTAGCATCGGATAAAATAGCATTCCCAAGGCAATGAGAATGACTACATAGAACCAATTAAATCCTTTGTTCATACATATATTTTTCTTAGTTAAATAAATTGTCTTGATTTTCTATGACAGTGACTTTGGCATCGCTCCAAAGGTCTTCTATGTCATAGTATTCGCGGATGTGTTTCTGGAAAACATGCACTACCACGGAGATGTAATCCACCAAAACCCAAAGCGCATTCTCTTCGCCCTCGGTATGCCATGGGCGCTCTTTGAGCTCATTTCTTACTCTTCTCTCGATATTTCCTGCGATAGCATTTACCTGTGTGTTTGAATTTGCGCTGCAGATGATGAAATAGTCCGCAGCCGCATTCTCTATGTTGGTAAGATCCAAAATTCTAATATCCTCTCCTTTAGTATCTTGTATACTGTCTATGATGGTGTTTATTAGAAGTTGTTTTTCTGATTTTATACTCATTTAGATATATATATTATTGTATTAGTTGCAAATTTATTCTTTTTTACTTTAAATCAAAGAAATATTTTTATATTTATCCGTCATAAATTTATGAAGTGGATACATTATTTTATATTCAGCAGTGCTTATCTACTAATGATGAGATTGTCAATCTACTAAAAAGCCATGATGGCATCAGGGAACTGACGCTCTACACCTTTGACCAAACTAAAGGAAGAGGGCAGTATGGCAACACTTGGGATACGGCACCGAATCAAAATTTGGCTTTTTCTATGGCTTTGCTGCAAAAAGAAGTTTCGCAGTCTGATATCTTATTCAATTTCCATACCGCAAATATTTTACGCGATTTTATTGCCAAAAAGACAGAAGCAAAAGTGGAAGTAAAGTGGCCTAATGATATCATCATACATCACAAAAAGGTGTCAGGAATGCTTATTGAGAAAAAGAAGATAGGGAATAATGTCTATTTTATAGTCGGTATAGGGCTGAATCTTTTGCAGCGAAATTTCCAAAATCTCCCAAAAGCAGGCTCTATTCTTACCCAAACGAAAAAGGAATTTGATTTAGAAAACTGGACAAAAGAAATGCACGCATTTTTTTTAGAAAAAGTTTTTGAGCCCGTTTCTTCGGAAGAAATATTAGACCAATATCATCATTTTTTATTTAAAAAAGATGAAGTCTCTGTTTTTGAAATTGGCAAAATAAGACAAAATGGCATAATCAAAAAAGTAGATGAACAAGGTTATCTATGGATAGACCTCGAAAATGAAGGTCTGAAAAGGTTTTATCATAAAGAAATAAAACTGCTGTACTGATTATTCATTTGCTCTTTTTCTATACAAATGTATAGCCACAGCTCCGAAAATGATATTGGGAATCCACATGGCAAGGAGCGGCGGAAGGCTTTGGTTAGAAGAAAGAACTTTCAGCACCTCAAAAGAGAAAATGAATGTGAAAGCCAATGAGATACCTACGGCCAGATTCTGCCCAATTCCTCCTCTTCGTTTTTGTGAAGAAAGCGACAATGCCAAAATAGACAAGATGAAAATAGACACAGGCATAGAGGTGCGCTGGTGGAGCTCGTTTAGGTAGGTGTTTAGGTTGCTGTTGCCTTTTATTTTTTCTCTCTCGATGAATTTTATAAGGTCGGGCGTGTTTTTGTTCTCGGCTTCTAGGTCATTTGGGAATAATTCCTCTGGCGATAGCCCGAAACTTTGGGTCTTTTCGTTACCGCTGTTTAGTGTTTCCGTGTCATCAGGATTGATGGTTTTTTCGAGGTAATTACTTAGACGAAAGAGTTTGTCTTTCTTGTCCCAAGCCACATCTGTAGCGATGAGCTGATAGACCATTTTCCCTTTTTTATCAAATTTTTGATACTTGTAGCCAGAGCCTCTTTGGTTGAGCTGGTGGTAGCTGTTGATAAAAATATATTCTGTCTGCGAAAGCTGTGCAGATATGGTCGTGATGTCTATGTATTTATTCCTATTGCTGCTATTATAGGTATAAATGATAAGTTCGTTTTTCTTTCCATTAGCCCAAGGAAGAATAAAATGATTGGTAGCAAGGGTGAGGAGCATCAGAAAAATTCCTACATAAAAATACGGGCGCGAAAATCTATGAAAACTAGCGCCACTACTGAGAACGGCGACAATTTCGGTATTATTAGCCATTTGCGAAGTAAAGAAAATAATGGAAACGAAAACCAAAATAGACATAAAAGTAATCACCAAATAAACCACCCAAAACGGATAAAAATGAATTAGGAAATATCCCACAGTGAAGCCGTTTCCTTCTATTCTGGGAGCTTTGGACTGTACATCTATGATTACCACAATGATGGATAACAGCGCCAGCATAAAACCGAGCGTTCCCAAATATTTTTTAATAATATAGCGGTCTATGATTTTCATATTGTAAAATATTCGCAAATTTAGTTTTTTTGCTTTGTTAAAAAGAAAAAATAAATCATCTTTCTCAAAAATATAAATAAAAATCCCTCCAAAGCTAAACTTTGAAGGGAAAATGAAAAATTATTAATTATTGTTTCGCTGCAAATTCATCTTTAAAATCAGCATTTGCCTCATAGTCTGCGACCATTTCTTTGGCGTAATCTGTTTTCTCTCCTTTGCTAAACCTTCTTTCAAGGCTGTCAAAGATAGAATACACCACAGGAATTACTATCAGTGTAAGGAATAGTGAGGATATCAGACCTCCGATAATCACTATCGCTACACCTCGGTTCATATCTGCACCGTCTCCAGATGCCATCGCGATAGGAATCATCCCTACTACCATGGCGATGGTAGTCATCAGGATAGGACGAAGACGAGCTTGGTTGGCTGCTACCAGAGCATCAAAGGTGCTGTCTCCTACTGCCTTTCTATTGTTGGCGAAATCCACAAGCATGATGGCGTTTTTCGCAACGAGACCGATGAGCATGATAATCCCCAAGATAGTGAAGATATTCAGCGTCTGGTTCGTTAGTGCCATGAGAAGTAATGCCCCAATGAACGAAAGCGGAATAGAGAAAATCACGATGAACGGCGTAGCAAAGCTGTCATACAGAGCCACCATTACCAAATACATAAGGACAATAGCTGCTAATAAAGCCAATCCTAATGTACCGAAACCTTCCTGCTGGTTTTCCATGTTTCCTCTCCATCTGTATTCTACACCAGCTTTTCTCTGAATTTTGGAGAACTGCTGTTCCCATTCAGCTGCGATAGTTCCCGCAGGTCTTCCGATAGCTTTTGCTTGGACAGATACAGAAGGCGTTTTGTCTCTTCTCTCTAATAGCGAAGGCCCAGAACCATAGCTGATGTCAGCAAACTGCTCCAAACGAACTACTTGTCCAGTAGCATTTACAAATTTCAAGTTTTTAACATCATCAATGGAAGCTCTCCCGATTTCGTCATATCTGATGTTGATATCATATTCATATTCTCCAGCACGATATTTAGAATCTGTGTTTCCAGAGAAAGCGATCTGCATCGTTTTTCCTACGGAAGCAATGTTCAGCCCGAGAGAAGTCATTTTTTCTCTATCTACTTTTACATTGATTTCTGGGTTACCATCTTCGGAGGAAAGTTTCACCTCGGAAGCTCCTGGGATTTTTTCCAGTTGTTTCGCTGCTTGTTTTGCAAATTCCAAGGCATCTTTTAGGTCAGTTGCTGTTACAGTTAGGTTAATAGGCGACTGCTCCGCTCCGATGAGTCCCATCTGAACGATTTTTATTTTCGCTCCGATGATTTTTTTCTCCAATTCTCTTTTTAGTTTAGCTGAATAAATGTCTGAACTTTCTTTGACGCTGCCATCTTTTTTCAAGAAAACTTGGATTTGGGATTTATATTTCGTTCCAGAAGTAGAAGCCATTCCATCATCTGCTTTTCCCACTGTAGTGATGATTTTTTCTACATCAGGAATCGCACTGATGTACTGCTCCGCCTGCTGAGTGAGTTTATTGGTTTTCTCAATGGAGGCATCTTTTTCTAATTCAAACTGAACTAAAAACTCGCCTTTGTCACTTTTCGGGAAGAAATCCACTCCGATGTAACCCATTGAGAACAGCCCGATAGTAGAAACCAAGAACAGAACTAAAGTAACTCCCAGTGTTATCAGCTTTGTTTTTACTGATTGCAATGCCCATTTTAGCAAATTACCAATGCTTTGGGTAAAGTTGTTCAGCATGTTTTCAAAACCGAAAATTATTTTTCCGAAGAAAGAATTTTCGTTGATATGTTCTAGTTTTCCTACTCTAGAGAACAGCCAAGGCACGATGGTAAAGGACACCAATAGGGAAAGCATGGTAGAAATCATTACCGTAACGCAGAACTGCACCAAGATATCCGCTACAAGTCCCGTAGCCATAGCAATCGGAAGGAATACCACCACGATAACCAAAGTAATTGCTGTAACGGTAAATCCAATCTCGGAAGCTCCATCATAAGCAGCGCGAACTTTGTTTTTACCCATCTCCATATGGCGGTGAATGTTCTCAATAACCACAATGGCGTCATCCACCAAGATACCTACCACCAATGAAAGCCCAAGCAGGGACATCAGGTTCAGCGTGTATCCCATGAAATACAATCCGATGAAAGTCGCAATCAATGAAAGAGGAATTGCTACCATCGTAATTACTGCGTTTCTCAAACTATGTAAGAAGAAAAGCATGATAAACCCTACCAAAACGATAGCTAAGAATAAGTCAAAAATCACATTATTCGCGGCATTCAGCGTGTAATCTGTAGTGTCATTCGCTATCTCTAATTTTATTCCTTGTTTTTCGTAGTCTTTTTCTACGGTTTTTATAGTGTTTTTAACCGCTTCACTCACCTCTACGGCATTGGCATCAGACTGCTTGGTAACTTGTAATAGGATGGTGTTTTTTTGGTTAATTCTCGCGATTTTTTCTACATCTTTCTCGCCATCTTGTATATCTGCGATATCTCCAAGGCGAATCATCATCCCAGAAGGCGTAGTGATAGGTAGCCTTCTCATTTCTTCTACAGAACCTATTTTACCCATTAGACGGATGATGGTCTGTTTTTCTCTCGTTTTCGCGTTTCCTGTTGGGAAATCTAAGTTGGATGCTGCGATAATCTGCTGAACCTGAGCGATAGACAGCCCGTAGCCTTCTAATTTTTCAGGGTGAATGTTCACTTGGATTTCTTTCTCCTGACCACCCACCATAGTCACCTGTGCAACTCCATTCACACGGGAAAAAATAGGCTGGATTTTTTTATCTAAAAGGTCATAAAGTTCTTTTTCAGACATTTTGGAAGTCACCGAGATATTCATAATCGGCACATCATCCAGTGAGAATTTATTCAAAGATGGTGTTTTGGCATCATCTGGCAGCTGGCTGACGATGGCGTTTATTTTTCTTTGGGCATCGGTCATTAGGTAGTTTACATCTGCTCCTGTGTTTAGGGTAATGGTTACTAATGACAAGCTCTCAAAGGATTTAGATTCTATTTTTTTAACATTTTCCATAGAAGATACCGCATTTTCTATTTTTTTGGTCACGGTATTTTCTACCTCAGAAGGCGAGGCACCAGGGTAGACTGTCTGTATACTGATGGTGTTGGTCTCCATTTTTGGGATAAGCTCATAGCCGAGAAGGCTGTAAGAGAAAATCCCTCCCAAGGTAAGGATGATAAAGAGAACGAGGATGATGCTCGGACGCTTTATGGATATTTCAGGTAAATTCATAATTTTCTAATTTATTTGATGATTTCTACTGGAGTTTGATCAGAAAGATTCACTTGTCCAGTGGTTACTACTTGATCGCCTTTGGATAGTCCAGAAAGCACTTCTATATAATCTCCGAAGTTTCTTCCTGAGGTGATGGTTTTCAGTTCTGCTTTTCCGTTTTTGATGACATAAACTTGGTTAGAACTCACACTTCCCACGAAAGCTGTTCTCGGCACTGTCAAAATCTGGCTGCTTTCTTTCTCTCCGAAATATGCCGTTCCGTACATTCCCGCTTTTAGGGTGTTATTGGTATTGTTTTTAATTTCCACTTCTACTGGGAAATTTAGGCTGGCATCGGCTTTTGGAGCGACGAAGGTCACCACACCAGAATATTTTTCATCTGGATAAACCGAAGAAGAAACCTCCACAGCCTGTCCTACTCTCACAGAGCTGATGTGTTTTTCATCTACTTTCACTTCTAATTTAAGCGTGCCGATGTTTACGATTTCAAATAAAGCCTGCCCTGGCGCCACGAAAGAACCGGGCTCTATATTTTTCTTATTGATAATTCCTGAAAACGAAGCTCTTACATTCACATCAGAAGCGCTAAGCTGTGCGCTTTGAAGGCTGTTTTTAGCAGTTTGCGCTTGGAGGCGAACTTGGTCAAGCTGCTGCTTGGTCACACCTCCTGAAGCGTAAGCACTCTCGAAACGCTTCACTTCGGCTAGGGCGTTGTTATAGACTGCCTGTGCATTTTGTACATTTACATTCTGCTGTTCGCCTTTGATGATGGCAAGAACCTGCCCAGCGCCTACACGGCTTCCCTCATTTACTAAAACACGAACCACACGCCCTTGAGTTTCAGCAGAAAGAGCGACTTCCTGCTTTGCTTGGAAAGTTCCGTTGGCTTCGTATTGAGTATTCACGCTTCTGAAATCTACGATGTCCGCTCTTACGGCTACATTGGCGTTTTTCTCTGCTACGATGGCTGTCGCCTGCTCACTTTTTTCTTTATTTTTATTTAAAACGAAGACAATTCCAGCGATTGAAACTCCGATTAAAGCGATTGTTATGATTGTTTTTTTCATTTTTATTTAAATTTATTTTGTTAATGTATTTAGTTCTCCTCTTGATTTTATTAGTTTTATTTCAGCTATTTTGTATTCCAGCAGAGCATTGGTGTAGTTGTTCTGTGCATCTGCGTAGGCTTTTTCTGCATCCAATAAATCGGTAAGCGTAGAAAGCCCGTATTTATAGTTGTTTTGTGTGTTTTCTAGAACACTCTTCGCTAAATCTACATTTTCTTTTTGAGTGTTGATAGTGATTAAACTATTGTTAATCTGAGTTTTAGCATTTTCTATATCTAGGCTGATTGCCAGTTCTGCTTCTCTTTTTTCCACTTCAGCTTTTCTGATGTTTACATCGGCTTGGCGAAGTTTGGCTCTTGTAGAAAACCCATTGAAAACAGGGATGTTCAGACTTAGCCCGATGCTCGCTGCACTGTAGTAGAATGTGCGTTCATCTTTACTAAACCAAGGGAATTTTTGCCCTACACCAGTGTAGCCAAAGTTTCCTGAAAGCGCCAGAGTAGGATAGTATTCCGCTTTTTTAGCTTTTCTGTCCAGCTCCAAGAGTTCCAGCTGTTTATTGATAACTTTGATTTCTGTTCTGTTCTCCACGCTTGCTTCATTTCCTAGAAGTGCTGGCGTAGCATCAAAGGTGTCCTCTGGCATCACGATGGATTTATTGATATCCATTCCTATCATGAATTTCAAGGAATGTTCTTGTAGTTGTAGCACTTCTAAAATCTGCTGTTTAGAGGCTTTTAGGTTGTTCACTGCTACATTGGTTCTATCTAAATCTATTTTTTTAGCCAGACCACTTTTGTACAGTCCTTCTATGATGTCTCTGGTTTTAGTGGTGCTGTTTAGATTCGTCTCCACAGTTTTCAGCTTTTGCTGTGTTTGATAAACTTGATAGTAAGCCGTAGCTACTTTTTCTATCAGGTTTTCATTGGTAAGTTGCTGATTGATAGCATAAAACTCACGAGTGGTTTTGGCTGCTTTCAGACCGATGAAAACACTTTGGTTGAACAACTGCTGAGTAACGGAAATTCCCGCCGAAGTCTGCCATGGGTTACCTATTTTTACTTGATTTCCCATGAAACTCATCTGTTGCAGAATAGGATTGTAGGTAAGACTTCCTGTGACATTTACTTGTGGAAGTGTAGCCGCACGCACTTGCTCTATCTGGTACTCCGCGTTTTCGTATTCTAATTTGGCTTTTACAGCCTCTGCTTTATGCTCTAGGGCATAATTAACCGCTTTGCTGAGAGTCAGTTCTTCCTGTGCTTTTGGAAAGAAACTCATCAGCGCTAAAGCTATTGATAAACTATATTTCATTTTCTTTTTTTATTAAATTTTCTACTATTTCTAAACCTTTTGGAGTTACGATTGATCTTAGATAAAATTCTAAAAATTTGTCATCGTGTTCTTTTATTGATATCCTTTTTCCTATTTCTTCTGGGAATTTTTCATACAAATCGATGGCATCACTTCCTGCGATAAACTGGACAGCAAGAAAAGTTTTATCCAGATTTTTTCGGTAGACTCTCTGTTTTATTCCCTCACTTATATTGCCTTCCATGTGGGTTTTCATATCCTTGCAGCGTCTTTTTTCAAAATCATAACAAAGCTCTGGGTAATATTTTTTGAGCTGAAAAAAACAAGGAGATGTTTCAAAATCCTTTCCTAAAATACCATCTATTGATTCCTTGATTTTGAAATGCTCATGGATAGCAGTTTCACATTTTCCTGATATTTCTTCTATTTTACCGAAAGCCAGACTGTATATATAGCCCAAAACAGCCTTTACCAAATCATCTTTTGATGGGAAATACTGATAAATGGTCTTTTTAGAAATATGAAGAGATTGAGCAATATCATCCATCCCGACAGTCTTAAAGCCATTCCTCAGAAATAATTCCTTTGATTTTTCTAATATAGTGTCTTTCATATTTTGTCTGATTTTGTTTTGTAAATATATAAAAACTCGGAAACAAAAAAAAATAAAAAAAGTTTCCGAGTTTATTTGTTTATTGTAAAGTATTGATTTTCAGTGATAAAATTTCACATTTTTTAAAGAAAAATCATTGAAAAGAGAAAAACTATTTATAATAAGTTTCCAAAAAAATGAAAAAATCATTCATTCTGTAGATGTTATTTGCCGCCAAATAAACACACAGAACAAGGACGACGGAAACCAAGAAATTCAGGATTTTTGGCTGTTTTTGGTAAGAATGGAACAGCCAGCCAAGGAACAGCGGATAGACAAAAACGAAATGTCCTCCGTAGATGTAGGCAACATTGAGCCCGAATTTTAGCACACAATGGATAATGATATCTACCAAAAATGAAAGTGTAAGTATCTGGAAATAAGTGTTTTTAAAGTTTTTTATAATGCTCCAAATCACCAATATGAGTAAAATCCCAACAAAGAGATAAGACCAATCGGACTTGTAAACATCCATAAAAAGGGCTTTGTATTCAAATCCTTTCTTGTTGTTATAGTTTTTAATAATGAACCCAGGGAATAATATGTTTCCGCCTAAAAACCAAGAGGTTACCATATCCCAAAAAGGCACAGATTTGGCGTTGGAAAACTTTTCGTACTGCTCATCGGTTTTAGATAGAATTTGCCTTAAATTAAAATCCATCCGCATCAGGAATAATAGAACAAAAACTCCAGCGGAAAGGGCTACTTTTAGAGTCGCTTGCCAGAATTTTTTCCAAGACAGGAAAAGCCTTTTTTCAAATAAAATAGGAATGTAAGTTTTGACAATATTCGTGATGGTAAGCCCTCCAATCGCCACGCCAGAGAGCATCAGCGGGAAAAAGGGAATGCTCTGCTTCTGCTGGATTTTTCTTGCAGCATAATAATTAAAAAAGGTCAGAAGAAAAAGCGAATAAGTGTAAGTTTCGGGCGTAAAAGACAAAAGAATATTCGTGGAGAAAAAAGCAAAGAAAACGGTCAAAAGCCACGCTGATTTTTTAGAAATCAAAGTGATATTGGTCAAATATTTATAAATCTGAACCAAAGTCAAGCTAATAGTAATGGTGCTGAGCCACGCCCAAACCAGCCTGAAAATCTCGTTTTTCTTGCCGCCAGAAACGAAAAGTGCAAAATTCCGTAAAAAATCAAAAAAATAGATAGACAGCGGATGCCGTTCAAAGCCTCCGCCAGTCATGATAATTGCTCGGTTATCAAAACTAAAATAAGCATCCCACGGAATACGGTCATCGAAAATGATGCGGTATTTCAGTGCGATGATGCTCCCTAAACTCCCATAAACAAGCACGAATAAGCCGAATAAAAGATATTCCGCTTTGTTATTTGGGAGGAGAAGGGATAGGGCGCTGTGGATTTTTGATTTTAGTTTTGTCATTGCTGCAAAATTAGAAAAATATAACAGATTAAGAAGATTTCCCATGAAAGCAGATTTTTATTTTCTATTTTTGCTGAAACATTTAGAAATATGTTTTCCGACGAATATTTTATGAAAGCAGCTCTCCAAGAGGCTCGCTATGCCCTTGAAGAAGAGGAGGTTCCGATAGGCTGTGTGATAGTTTGTAATAACAAGATTATCGCCAGAGGACATAATCTCACCGAACGGCTGAACGACATCACAGCCCACGCCGAAATGCAGAGTATAACCTCGGCGGCTAATTTTCTTGGTGGTAAATACCTGAAAGACTGCACGATGTATGTGACTCTAGAGCCGTGCGCGATGTGTGCTGGAGCTTTGTTTTGGTCGCAGATTTCCCGCTTGGTCATCGGTGCAAGAGATGAAAAGCGCGGTTTTCTAAACAAAGGAATAGAGCTCCACCCTAAAACAGAAATCATCACAGGCGTTTTAGAGGAAGAATGCTCCCTTTTGGTCAGTGAGTTTTTTAAGGGAAAACGATGATTTAAGAATTTTTAAATTTAATAAAGTAAGTTATTTTAGTTTTGTGTTAAAATTTTGTTAAATTTGCAAAGAAATTTTATACACTCGTTGTGCAAATTAAGTTTAAATAAAAAATAGTTGTTTAACCAGTTCCTAAGTTTAATATTATGATTATTAGGGACATAAAATTTAGAAATTATGAAATTAAAAAAACTATCTAGAAGAATGTTTACTATTGCAGCTCTTGCAATTGTGGGGATGGCAGGAACATCACTTACATCATGCAGTAGAGGTAGTGATAATAATGATCCAATCATAACGGCAGTTCCTATGGAGCAGGCTATCATAGGAACATGGAAATTGGTGAAAAGAGAAGGAAAAGTAGGAGGACAATTTGTAGAAAGTCTAGTAACAGAATCATATGAAGTTTATGAAGCAAATGGAGTTTATAAGCGTTATAATGATAGAGCTTTAACAAATCTTGTTGGTGGAGGAACTTATAAAATAGAGAATGATATTCTTGTACTTGCTTCAAGGTCAAGATATAAGCTTGAAATTAATGGTAATACCATGGTTTATACAAGTAGTGATGGTTCAAAAAGAAATACTTACACAAAACTATAAAAATAAAAAAAAGCGGGTATCAATAGATATCCGCTTTTTATTTTAACTCTTCTATAGAATACACAAAATCTTGGTTGAATTCATTCATAGAGTTAATGAGCTGAAAATGAGAGAATTCGTTTAGGTTTTCTAAAGTAATTTCTATTTCTTTTATTTTTCCTTGTTTTAGGAGGTTTTGCCGCTGAACGCCATTAAGCAAGAAACTTTTAGGCGTGTACCAAGTTTGGTTTTTTAGGAATAGAAGATTAGAAAAAGAAGTATCTGTAATCTGTCCGTTTTTCACGATGATGATTTCCTGTGCTCGGGCTTTTTTCTTCATTTTTTCAAATTCTGTGCGGTCTGCAAATTTGAAATCGTACGAAAAATCATTATTCTCCACCAGCTCAAAAGTTTCTATTTCAGGAAAAGCGTAAGGGAGCATCTGCGCTCTGAAATTCCCTTCTAAATCATACACGACACGCAGTTTGTAGAGTCCGTCTTCGTCATGCTCTAAGTCCTTGAAAATCTTTTCTAAATCTACGCTGCATTCCTTCCCGAAATGTGCAAAAGTCTCGCGAACCCTCTGCTGATGAAGGTCTAATAAGAATGCTTTTTGGTCTTCTACTTTTATGCTTTCAATAAATTGGGACATATATTTTATTTTTCATTTCTTGATATTCATCTTCCAGCTGGCTCATATGGGTAATTCCGCCGCCACTTTTGAAGTAGAATTTTTCTTTTTCTTTTTCTATAAAACGAATCATCACACAGCTGTCCAGATTTCTGCCGTCGAACCAACCGCAAACGCCTGTATAAAAGCCTCTTTGGTAATTTTCTGCTTCTAAAACAATCTCCAAAGTCTTCATTTTCGGTGCGCCCAGAATAGACCCTGCGGGAAGCAGTTTTTGGAGAATGTCGCCTATATTTTGCTGAAATTCAGGTTTTAGCTCTCCTATGATTTTGGAGCTCATGGCGTATAAATCCTTTTGGCGGGTTTTGATGAAATCTATCCTTTGGAACTCTTCCAGCTGGACATTATCCGCCACCATGCTGAGGTCGTTTCGCAGTAAATCCACTACGGTATAATGCTCGGCAAGTTCTTTTTTGTCTTCTTTCAGGACATTGACAGCGTTCTCCACAGAGGCATCGATGGTGCCTTTCATCGGATAGGTGAAGATTTTATTTTCTTTGATTTCCACGAAAGTTTCTGGCGAAAAAAATACAAATTGGTCATCGAAATAGACTTTGTATTTCGCATCAGAAATTTTGTAAATTTCCTTTAAAGAAAGATTGGTTTTTATCTCCGTCTGGCAGGTGTAGTTGGCAAGGTAGGAATTTCCACCTTTCAGGTTTTTTTGAACAATTTCAAAGCCTTTTTGGTAATCCTCCTTGCTCTGTGGGAAATTTTCCCAGAAAATATTTTTTTCTGAATTTTGAATTGGTTTTTCAAATTTGAAGTCAGGAAATTTGATGAAAATATCTGCTTTTCCCAAATCTTTTTCTTCAAGAATGATGACATTCTGAGCCAAAAAATCAATCATAAAAAAGAAAGGAATTTTATTTGCGGAGAGGAAGTTCATTTTCTCAAAAGAGCCTTGAAAATTTTTCATAGTGCAAAAATAAAACTAAAACTTTATTTTTGCATAAAATAGAATAAAAATGGAACGAAAAATAGATACAGGGCAGATTTTCAGTGAGGCGTTTGATTATTGGAAATCGGTGATGAGGTTTAATCTCACCTTTTCGATGGTGTATTTTGGGTTATTTATGCTGCTGACTTATGGATTGGCGAATTACCTCGGTGTTTGGGAAAAATTTATGGAAATACAGTCGGTAACGGATGTGCAGGCGTATGTTAAAAAATTAAATGAACTGGCAGGCTCAAAGGATGTGATATTATTTTCATTATTGAGTGTCTTTTGCTCTGGGCTGGCTTTTCCTCTGCATATAGGCTTTTTCAAGATTTTTAAGAAAATAGACAACAAGGAAGAGCCTGTTTTGGGTGATTTGTTTGAGGGTTATCAAGGTGCTAACTTTATAAAATATGCTGTATATTACATTCTTTGGATGATGATTTACAGATTTATGAGTCAGTTGGTGCTTCCTGCTCCGCTTTGGGTGATGCTTACGCTTTTTGTTTCTCCGCTCATGTATTTCAGGAATGAGCCTTTGGGAACAGCGATGGTTTCAAGTTTTCAGGCGATGCGTGGGAATTTTTTAACATTATTAATCTGTGTCATCGGGACTGCATTTATCAGTTATCTCGGTTTAGTTGTGTTTCTGGTGGGGTATGCGCTGACTTTTCCTTTTTGGAATGCGATGATTTACACTTTATATAAAAATATTTTTACAGAAGAAATAAACAATAATTTATAAATATGAAAAAAGTAATTTTACTAATCGGCTTTTGCTTTTCATTCATGCTGTCTGCTCAGAAAGGAGCTTATTATCAGCAAAATGTGAAGTACAAAATGAACATTGATGTAGATGCGTCTAACTATTCTTACCACGGAAAACAGAGCATAGAATACACGAACAACTCGCCCGATGAGCTCAGAGTAGTGTATTTTCACTTGTACTGGAATGCCTTTAAGCCTAATTCTATGATGGACCAAAGGGTGACCAACCAAGGTCTGAATGCAGACAGCCGTCTGATGACCAAAGTAAATGGGAAACCAGTCTCTCGCTTGGCTTCTATTCCTGCTAATGAAGAGGGAAGCCAGAAAATAAACTGGATAAAACAAAAAGACAAAGACCTAAAATTCGAAGTTCAGGAAACGATAATGAAAGTTTATCTGAATGAACCGCTGAAACCAAATTCCACTACGACTTTCACAATGGACTGGGATGCGGTGATTCCACACCAAATCCGAAGAGCAGGGCGAAACAACCGAGAAGGCGTGGAAATGTCCATGTCCCAGTGGTATCCTAAAATCGCAGAATACGACTATGACGGCTGGGCGACTTTTGACTATGTAGGAAGGGAGTTTCATGCGCCGTTTGGAGATTTTGATGTGACAATCCACATTGACAAAGACTATGTCATCGGAGCAGGAGGAACACTCCAAAACCCTAATGAAGTGAAGGGATATGTCCAAAATCCTACAATCAAAGAAGATAGAAACGGAAAGGCAACTTGGAGATGGAGAGCTAAAAATATTTTGGATTTCGCTTGGGCGGCAGACCCAGATTTTTCGGTGGAAGAGATGACCGTAATCGATGGGCCTAAACTATATTTCGTTTATCAAAAATCAGAAAAAACAAAATATTGGGAAGAAGCAAAACCTCTTGCTGTGAAATTTTTCCAAATCATGAATGCTACTTTTGGAAGGTATGCATATCCAAGCTACAGCTTTATCCAAGGGGGCGACGGCGGTATGGAATACGGAATGTGTACGCTGATGCTGGGCGAGGCGAGAAACTTGGAAGGTCTTGTGAGTCTGATGGTGCATGAGGGGGCGCACTCTTGGTATCAGCAGATGCTGGCGACCAATGAGAGCGTGGCTCCTTGGCTGGATGAAGGTTTTACATCTTATGCGCAGGATTTTGTTCTTTACCGATTGTTCCCGCCAGCTCAGCCGCAGCCTAATCCTTTCATGGATGCTATCCAGAGCTATGTGGCATTCACGAAAAGAAAAATAGAAGAACCAGCGGTTTGGCTTGCTGACCACCACGACCACGGTTCGGCTTACAGCGTGGCATCTTACACCAAAGGCGAGCTGTTTTTAGTAGAGCTGGGCTATATCGTAGGGGAAGAGAATTTGTCTAAAATCATGAGAAAATACTATGATGAATGGTCTATGAAACACCCTACAGGGCGTGATTTTATGCATATAGCACAGAAAGTTTCGGGAATGGATCTGAAATGGTTTTATCATTATTGGATAAATACTACTAAAACCATAGACTATGCGATAAAAGATGTAAAATACGGCGATGGATTTACGACCGTTACCCTTGTTAATAAAGGGACAATCCCAATGCCGATAGACTTCTCTGTATTGACAAAAGATAACAAAATAGTGAACTATCACATTCCGCTCAATATGATGAGAGAGCCGAAAAAATCTGATTTCTTTGGGAATTTTACTACCCTTGGTTATTGGAACTGGACGGCGAATCATTACACTTTTACGATACCTTTCGGTAAGGAAAAACTTCAGGCTATGGGAATAGATTTTACCCAAAGATTAGCCGATGTGCATCCAGAGGACAACTTCTTGGAAGTGAAATAAGTAATTTTTCAAAAATACACGAAAATGAGCAAAACATTAGTAGTCAATATAGGAAACACGAATATCCGTTTTGGGATATTTAGCGGTGATGAATGCCAGACCTCATGGGTTATCAACACCAAGCCTTACCGCACGAAAGATGAATTTTATTCGCAGTTTCTTTTGTTTTATCAGACTTATCAGGTCAAAGTAGATGAGTTTCAGAAAATCATCATCGGTTCTGTGGTGCCACAGCTTACAACGGTGATTAGCAGCGCTTTGAAAAAGATACATGGTCTGGAACCTGTTTTGGTAAATAGAAGCACGCCCTCTGGTGTCAGTCATAAATCCAGCCAAATGGGAACTGATATTTATGCCAATTTGGTGGCGGCGCATCACCTTTATCCCAAAGACAAAAAGAAGATTATCATAGATTTTGGAACTGCTCTTACGGTGAGCTGTGTGGATGAAAAGGGTGAAACTCAGGGTGTTATCATTGCGCCTGGGATTATCACTTCGCTCAATAGTCTAGTTCAGCAGACAGCTCAGCTCCCAGAGATAGAGCTGGCTCCTCCGAAAACTGTCTTGGGGCAGGATACGGTTTCCTGTATGGTCAGCGGTATGGTCTATGGCTATCTGGGAATGGTGGAAGGCTTCATAGAAAGGGTGAATAACGAAGTGAAGGATAACTGCTTCGTAATCGCAACAGGCGGAGTTTCCCACATCTATAAACCACTGACAGACAAAATAGATGTAGGCGACCATCTCCACACGCTGAAAGGGCTTTATTTCTTGGGGAAGGAGGGGTAGCTGGTTTCTAAAAAGTATGAAATAATGAAATATTTATCAATTATCATTTTGTCTTTTGGTCTATTACTAAGTTGTAAAAAGCCGAAAGACAGAGTGGAAAAGAGGGAAGATGAAAATATAGTTCAAGAGCTTGTATACAGAAATGATAGTCTAGTTCAGGCAACAAACTTTACAAAAAATGGAAATATATCCTATAAAGTAAAGTATAAAAAAGGCATTATATCCGAAATTAAAGACTACTATCCTAGTGGAAAATCTAAAATTGAAACAAAGTTAATTTGGTCAGAAGATAATCAAAATTACTATATAGAAAAAGCCTATTATACAAATGGGAAATTAGAATATGAAGGAGAGGTCAATATAATAAATGATAAAAAATATAGAAGAGGCTGGTGGATATTTTATACAAAAGGAGGAAAAAAGGAAAGAATGTTAGAATTTTATAATGATGGGAAAAATGAAATTCAGAATCAGAGAGTAGTACTAGATACAATTAAAGACACTATAGATAAAAAATATAGTTTTTATTTTAAAAATTCAGTTGTAGTAAAAAATGTAGATAGTATAAAGGTGAATATAAAGTATTTAACTTTTGACACTACTTTTGATAATACACTTTATGTAGTTGATAATGAGGGAAATGAGCTAAAACAAGTAAAGTCTAAAACAAAAGGCTACGATTGGGATATAAAAATAGATTCTAATGACCCAATGATAAAAACACTATTAAAATCAAAAAAAGGAAAAATAAAAACTTATAACTATTATGAAATAAGAAAATAAGCTATGATTTTAATAATTTAAATATAATCATTAAACCTAATCAACCCTCCATAGCCCAGAATAAAAACAAAAATACTAAATCCTCAAAGTGAATTTTGAGGATTTTTTTTATCAGATAAAATCATTTAAATTTGCCTCTCAAAATGACAAATACAGATGTTTTTTCTTGGTATTTGTTGTGTTTTTAATGGTTTAATAAAAACGATACCCTATCGTATTTCCTCGTTTTATTGAGGTTTTTAGGGATTTTAGCATATGAGAATAGTCGTAGGACTTTCAGGAGGCGTGGACAGCAGTGTTGCCGCCTACCTGTTAAAACAACAAGGGCACGAGGTTATTGGGCTTTTCATGAGAAACTGGAATGATGCTTCGGTGACTTTGGAGGACGAATGCCCATGGGTAGAGGATAGTAATGATGCCCTTCTGGTGGCGCAGAAATTGGGTATTCCTTTTCAGGTGATAGACATGAGCGAACTTTACAAGGAAAGAATCGTAGATTACATGTTCTCCGAATACGAAAAAGGAAGAACGCCCAATCCAGATATTCTCTGTAATAGAGAAGTGAAATTTGATGTTTTTCTTCAGACTGCTTTGTCTTTGGGGGCTGACAAGGTGGCAACGGGGCATTACGCCAGAGTTTCCTCTTTCGTGGATGAGACAGGGGAGGAAATCTATCAGCTTCTCACAGGAAAGGATAATAATAAAGACCAAAGCTATTTTTTGTGTCAATTAAATCAAAATCAATTATCAAAAGCCCTGTTCCCGATAGGAAAACTGACCAAGCCCGAAGTGAGAGAAATCGCAAGAGAAATAGGGCTGGTAACTGCCGATAAAAAGGACTCTCAGGGGCTTTGTTTCATTGGAAAGGTGAGCCTGCCGACATTTCTGCAGCAGCAGTTAATTCCGAAAGAAGGCGAAATCGTGGAGATTTTCAGCGATTACAAAGAATTTCATAAAGAAAAGCCTGTTTTTGAAACTAAACTTGATGAATTAAAATATCTTTCAAAGAAAATTAAATACCAAAAAGAAGACGGAAAAGTCATCGGAAAGCATCAAGGTGCTCAGTTTTTTACCATAGGACAGAGCAAAGGCTTGGGAATAGGCGGGCATAAGGAATCCTGCTTCATCATCGACCGCGATATGGAGAATAATATTCTTTTCGTGGGCGAGGGCAAAAATTTCCCTGGGCTTTACCGAAAAGCTCTGAAAATCAATAATAATGAGGTGCATTGGGTTCGTGAAGATTTACGGCTGAAAAACGGAGAATCCATGAAAATAAAAGCAAGGATAAGATACCGCCAGCCTTTGGAAGATGCGGTTCTTTATCAGTATGAAGAGGGATTTTTCATAGAGTTTGAAAATCCGCAGTCGGCGATTGCAGAAGGGCAGTTCGCGGCGTGGTATCAGGGCGAAGAGCTGCTGGGAAGCGGTGTAATTTCATAAATGAAAATAGTGGCAGATTCGGAAGAAATATTGTATTCTATTGCGCTGAGGGCGTGTCCTTTGGTGGGCGATGTCAATTTTATGAAACTGGTCTCCGTAATGGGCTCAGCTAAAGAAACATGGAAACTTTCCAAATCTGTTTTGCAGGAAATTTCTGGCATCGGAACACAGATTTCAAAGGGAATCGGCGATGATACTTTTCTGAAATTTGCGGAGAAAGAACTGCTTTTTTGCGAAAAAAATAACATTAAAGTTAGACTGAGGCACCAGAGCGAGCTTCCACGGCTTCTTTTAGAGTGTCCAGATGCTCCTGCTGTGCTTTATCAAAAGGGAGATTTTAATGAAAATTTAAAACTGATAAGTATAGTCGGAACTCGTAAAATGACCGCTTATGGAAAGAAATTTATAGAAGAACTTTCCGAGGTTTTAAGGGATAAAAATGTGTTGATAGTGAGTGGTTTGGCTTTGGGAACGGATGGGTATGCCCACCAGCAGGCTCTTAATCATAATATTCCTACAGTGGGAGTTTTGGCTCATGGTCTGCATATGATTTATCCAGCGGTTCACGAGAAAATGTCAAAAGATATTTTGGAAAACGGAGGCGCTCTGTTGTCAGAATTTAACTCCACAGGAAAACCAGACCGAGAACATTTTTTGCAGAGAAATAGAATAGTGGCGGGGATTTCCCAATTTACCATCGTGGTGGAAACTGCCTTTGGTGGCGGTTCTATGAGTACGGTGAGCTATGCCAATCAGTATAATAGAGAGGTTTTGGCGCTGCCAGGGCGTTTTGGAGATAAATATAGTCAGGGCTGTAATATGATCATTGCCCAAAATAAGGCAAAAATTTTGGCATCGTTCCAAGATGTTTTGGATGAATTGGGTGATAATTATCCATCCGTGAAACAGCCACAGCTATTTGAACCAAAAGAAATAGAGGTAGAAGAAAGGCTAAAACCAGCCTACCAGCTCATTGCAGAAAATTCTCCTATCTCGCTGGATGACCTCAGTATAAAATTAGAAATGGCGCCTTTCAAATTGCTGCCGATTTTATTGGATTTAGAATTATTAGGCTATATCAAAGCCCTTTCGGGGAAGCAGTATGCCGTGGTTTAGAACAAAAATAGAACAGGAGCAATGGACAAGAAAGCGCTTAGAATTTTAAATAAAACCTTTTTTGGAAAACATTTATAAAAATAATCAATCATTATGATTGATTATTTTTTTGATGCGCAATATTATTAT
Source organism: Flavobacteriaceae bacterium (assembly GCA_013333255.2). Taxonomy (GTDB): domain Bacteria; phylum Bacteroidota; class Bacteroidia; order Flavobacteriales; family Weeksellaceae; genus JABCPE02. The sequence goes on from JABCPE020000004.1 coordinate 191,173, forward strand.
TTCGTAACTTTGCCCTCGGATTCAAAAATAAAATATATGCAAAAAATCTATTCATTATTAATTTTCCTGTCAATCATTTCTTACGCACAACAAGGTAGGGTAGGAATAAATACAGATACACCAGAAGCGACACTTGATATCAAAGAAAAACCTCTCGATGAGATGCCAGAAGGGTACTCGCAAGGGGTGTCTTTTCCTAATTTTACAACCAAAGAAAGAAAAACATTTACTGATGTAAAGCTCGGAACGATGATCTACAACACGACTAAAAATCGTTTGGAGATTTATACTGTTGTGAATGGAAAAGAAGGCTGGTATAGTGTAGGAGTAGTGGAGGAAGAACCACTGTCTACAAAAACAGTCAGCGCGGCAGACATAGCTCAGAAACAAAAAATCATGTTTCAGGATGATGAGCCAGAGAGCGTTCTTTTCGATAGTAACCAAAGAGGTTTTTATCTAAATGCGATGCTTCAGGTAAGTAAGATTGATAGAAATAAGTTTAGAATTCGTAATTTCTTACCGCGTAAATTTAATGATGTAGAGATATATTTTAAGAATGCTAATACAACTGCGCCAATAAAAATTCTTGTATTAGAAGAATTGGCTGCTTTGGCAGAAGTAGAGATAGACCTTCCTTTCGATGGTGGAAGCCTTCGTTTTGAGGATGAGGATGGAAATGCTGAGTCTTATGCAGCATCAGACCTTAAAACAGATGATTACACCCTGAGTGTAGATGTTCCTGATAACTTCTTGTTCCATAGAATGAAGACCATAAAAAACAAAACATTTATTAGTTTTGGTAAATATGGTACAGGAAACTGGGGTACAACGACAGCGGAGCATATCCGTCTATACTTGCCTATACTTGCTAATATGGCTTATTTATATAGTAGTGAGAAATTTAGAACTAGATTTATGGATTTCCCACATGTACTCTATGACAATGGTAAAAACCCTATAAACAGAGAGGCGGTTTATCAGAGTATGCTTTCGGTTCCAAGACAGGTTATTGGAGTAACTACTGGGGTAGAAGGATTAGGTGGAGGAAGTGCTTTTGGTATACACCAGAGATTCCTGACAGGTGATGAATATTATAATCAGCTTAGCCGTTGGGCTTTTGAATGTTGGTCTCATGAATTTGGGCATGTGATAGGGTTCAGCCACGATAGTAATATGACATATAGAGGAGGACCGAACAACAAAGGTTATGTAGATATCGTAATAAACCTGTATGGAGACTTATTACGAAATGGAGACATACCTTTCTGGAAGAATCCTTATAAATAAATAAAATAAAAAGCCTATTGATATAATAGGCTTTTTTTGTTGCATTAAAGATAAACTATTTTAATCCCTTTTTCATTAGTTTTAAAGCCCAGTCATAATGGCTGGAAGTAGCCGAAATAAGGTAAGACCCTAGCGAAGTAGAACCAGTCCATTTGTATTTTTTCTTGGTGAAAAGCTCTTCATCCGTATGTTTTTCTATGATGGAAAATATTTTTACAAATGATTTTTGGAATAAAACAAGGACTTCATCAAGCGAAATATTCCGACAGTTTTCCCAAATTTCTCGGTTGAGTTTCGGTGTATCAGCAAATGTGTAGCCCTCTTTGGGAATGGCAGGTTTTTCGCCTTGCATGCCTATTTTGTACCAATTTAGAAACATTTCATGCCAGTGGTGGAGATGTCCCAAAACATCACGAATATTTCTATTCATGGTGTTTCCTCTGAATTCTTTGTTGGGATTTTCCTGAACAGAAACAAAGGTTATCAAGTTCCTGAAATTTTCTTGGCTCAGCTGGAGAAGTTCAGTTTTAGAAGTTGGTCTCGGCATGTGAGTTTAATTTAAAATTATAAAAAAATGCGGTCTCTAAAAGAACCGCATTTTTTAGTTAGATTTATTAATCTTCTTTTTTAGATTTAGTTTGAATTTTCTTCATAAACTCATCATAAGAAATTTTCTTCTCAGTCTTTTTAGCTTTTTCTAAAACTACGCTTCTGATTTTAACTAAAAGAACTTCAGAAGAATATCTTCTCATCTGCTCTCTGTCTCTTAGCATTTCTAGCACATATTTGTGTAGTTCTTGCTCACCGATGTGGTGTACTCCGTGAGACATTAGCTGGTTTCTGAAAGAAAGTTTAGCATGCTCTAATACTTCTTCGAAATCATATTGGATATTGTTAGAAACTCTTAGTTTGTTTTCTACCATCTGAGCGATTAGAGCAGATTTTTCGTTTTCTATGATTTGTTTTGCTCTATCTTCTTCAGTGATTTCTGGATTAGAATACATGACCCATTTTACAAGGAATGCTTCTGGGATTTTTAGGAAATCCTCTTTGTAGATTTGTTCTAAAATTTTACCTACGAATACAGCTTCAGAATTTTGTTTGAAGAAATCATCCAATTCAGATTTTACTCTTGCTTTTAGTTCTTCTTCAGATTTGATTACATCTTTTCCGTAAACTTTATCGAATAACTCTTGGTTAAGTTCAGCATCTTTTAATTCAAAAATTTCCTGAACTTTCACTTGGAATTTTTCATTTCCTAAGTGAGTGATTTCTATATCATGGAAACCTAATTCTCTCGCAAGTTCGTTTTCGTTTGCTTTTAATTCTTCTGCAGAGATTTCTTTAGTTTCACCTACTTTTAGTCCTTTTAGGATAGGGAAAATAGCAGTATTTTCTTCTGTTGCAGAAAGATATTTAGGCTTGTGTACAGGTTTTGCATCACCTTCCACGATTTCAGTAACTTCAAAGTTGATATGAGAGTTTTTCGTTGCTTTGTCTTTTGCAACTTTTTCTGCAAATCTTTTTTGCATATTTCCTACGCTCTTCATTACTTCTTTGTCTGTAGCTTCTACATCGTAGTATTCAGCAGCGTATTTAGATAAATCAATTTCAAATTCTGGCTCGAAACCAATTTCAAAACTTACAGAAACCTCCTCAGCATTGAAATCTAATGCCTGTGTATCCTGTGGAATAGGCTGTCCTAAAAGTCTTATGTTGTTATCAGCAATATATTTGTCCAAAGACTCAGAAATCTTTCTGTTGATTTCTTCTAGTGTAACGGCTTCTTCATATTGTTTTTTGATAAGGCTCATAGGCGCTTTACCTTTTCTGAAGCCAGGTATAGTTGCTCTTTTAGCATAAGAGTTTAGTGCATCATCTACTTTTTCCTTGTAATCTGATTTATTCAGTGTAATTGTAAGTAAAGCACTTACATCATCGTGGTTAGTTCTCGTAACATTCATTTTCCTGAAAATTTTTAAAGTGCAAAAGTACAATTTTTTTGTTTAAAAAATATCTTTTTTCTATGTGAATTTTCTCATAAATCTATGATTTTATTTTAAGTGTAATAAGTATTGATTATCAGCAAGTTGTGAATTTAACTAAAATTAACTTGAATTTTTCATTAAATATTTCATGAAAAATAACTATATTTGCAGACCATTTTACGCTATTGGAAAATTTATAGACATGCATAGAAATAGAATGACTCTTATACAGTGTTGTATAGGGGATTTCGTATTTTGTGCATGTGTGTAACTGAAAATAGCAGGATGGGAAAAATATTTTGCACTACGCTGTGAAAAGATATACCAGTGTTGCAGTTAGAAAAGGCTGATTTTTAGGATGGTGATGGGAAGGAGGTTTCTGATAGCGTGGATACAAAATCTTTCATCGTCATCATTTCTTGGTTTGGTTCTTTTTTGATATTTTTCTGTGAACAAAATATTTTACTAACATTCTTAGAGTTTTTTATGAGCAAATCAAAAACGATGAAAGACACTCAGGGAAATCAAAGGATAGATTTTGCTTCTGCAAGAGGAGTAGAAGTTCCTGATTTCTTGGATATTCAGGTGGAATCATTCAAAGAGTTTTTCCAGCTGGATACATTGCCTGAGGACAGAAAAAAGGAAGGTCTATACAAGACTTTTCAGGAAAATTTCCCAATTACGGATTCCAGAAACCAATTTGTTTTGGAATTTTTAGATTATATGATAGATTCTCCTCGTTATTCTATCGATGAATGTATCGAGAGAGGGCTTACATATAGCGTTCCACTAAAAGCAAGGCTTAAATTATATTGTACAGACCCAGAGCACGAGGATTTCGAAACAGTTATCCAAGATGTGTATCTGGGGCCGGTTCCGTATATGACGCCTTCTGGGTCGTTCATTATCAACGGAGCAGAAAGGGTAGTTGTTACTCAGCTTCATCGTTCACCAGGGGTGTTCTTTGGGCAGACTTATCATGCTAATGGAACTAAACTTTACTATTCAAGAATTATTCCATTTAAAGGGTCTTGGATGGAATTTACTACGGATATCAATAATGTGATGTATGCATATATTGACCGTAAGAAAAAATTACCTTTCACTACTTTATTAAGAGCTATTGGTTATGAATCTGATAAGGATATTCTTCAGATTTTTGACTTGGCAGAAGAAGTAAAAGTAAACAAAGCTAACTTGAAAAAAGTAGAAGGAAGAACTTTGGCTGCCAGAGTTCTAAATACTTGGTTCGAAGACTTTGTTGATGAAGACACAGGAGAGGTGGTTTCTATTGAAAGAAATGAAATCATCCTTGATAGAGAAACGATTCTAGAAAAAGAACATTTGGATTTGATTCTTGAATCTGGAGTTAAAACTATTTTGGTTCATAACGAAAACAGCAACGAGTTCTCTATCATCCAAAATACATTACAAAAAGACCCTACAAACTCTGAAAAAGAGGCTGTAGAGTACATCTATCGTCAGCTGAGAAATGCTGATCCGCCAGATGAAGAAACAGCAAGAAAAATCATTGAAAACCTATTCTTCTCAGAGCAGAGATACTCTTTGGGAGAGGTAGGTAGATATAGATTAAACAAAAAACTGAATCTAAGTACTCCGATTGAGACTGAGGTTCTTACGAAAGAAGATATTATCGCAATCGTTCGCCACTTGATAGAATTGGCTAACTCTAAAGCTGAGGTGGATGATATAGACCACCTTTCTAACAGAAGAATTAAAACTGTTGGAGAGCAGCTGGCAGGTCAGTTCGGCGTGGGACTTTCTAGAATCGCTAGAACGATTAAAGAAAGAATGAATGTTCGTGATAATGAGATATTTACGCCATTAGATTTGGTTAATGCTAAAACATTGACTTCTGTGGTTAATTCATTCTTCGGAACTAACCAGTTGTCTCAGTTCATGGATCAGACGAACCCGCTTTCTGAGGTGACTCACAAGCGAAGACTTTCTGCATTAGGGCCTGGTGGTCTTTCTAGAGAAAGAGCAGGTTTCGAGGTGCGAGATGTCCACTATACTCACTACGGAAGAATTTGTCCAATCGAAACTCCAGAAGGACCGAACATTGGTTTGATTTCTTCTTTGGGATGTTATGCTAAAATCAATAATTTAGGTTTCATAGAAACTCCATATAGAAAGGTAGAAAATGGTAAAATTGATTTCAATGCTGCGCCTATCTACCTTAATGCAGAGGATGAAGAATCTAAAATCATTGCGCAGGCGAATGTTGATTTAAATGAAGATGGAACTTTCGCTACAGATAGAGTTATCGCTCGTCTAGATGGGGATTATCCAGTGGTAGAGCCACAGCAGGTAGACCTGATAGACATCGCACCAAACCAGATTTCGGGTATTTCTGCATCTTTGATTCCTTTCTTGGAACACGATGATGCGAACCGTGCCCTGATGGGATCAAACATGATGCGTCAGGCAGTTCCATTGTTGAAACCAGAAGCTCCAATCGTGGGAACTGGACTAGAAAGACAAGTAGCAAAAGATGCAAGAGTATTGATGAATGCAGAAGGAAGAGGTGAGGTAGAATATGTAGATGCAGATAAAATCGTTATCAAATACGAAAGAACAGAAAATGAAGATTTGGTTTCTTTCGAATCTGCTACTAAAACATATTATTTGACTAAATTTAGAAAAACTAACCAATCTACTACAATCACTCTGAAACCTATCGTGAGAGTAGGAGATAAGGTAGAAAAAGGTCAAGTTCTTTGTGAAGGTTATGCTACTGAAAACGGTGAATTGGCATTGGGTAGAAACCTAGTGGTAGCGTTCATGCCATGGAAAGGGTATAACTTTGAGGATGCTATCGTAATCAATGAAAAAGTAGTTCGTGAGGACTGGTTTACTTCTATCCATATAGATGAATATTCTTTGGAAGTTCGTGATACTAAACTTGGTATGGAGGAACTTACAGCAGATATCCCGAATGTATCGGAAGATGCTACCAAAGACCTTGATGAAAATGGTATGATTAGAATCGGAGCGGAGGTAAAACCTGGCGACATTCTTATCGGGAAAATCACTCCAAAAGGAGAGTCTGACCCTACACCAGAAGAAAAACTATTGAGAGCAATCTTCGGAGACAAAGCAGGTGATGTGAAAGACGCTTCACTGAAAGCCGACTCTTCATTGAGAGGGGTAGTGGTTGATAAAAAACTATTCTCTAGAAACATCAAAGATAGAAAGAAAAGAAGCGAAGAAAAACTAAAACTAGAAGAGGTAGAAAACAAATTCCAAAAGGAGTTTGACAACCTTAGAAATACTTTGCTGGAAAAACTAAATGCTATCGTAGGTGGAGAGACTTCACAAGGAGTTAAAAATGACCTTGGAGAGGAAATTATTGGAAAAGGTAAATTTACGATGAAACTCTTGTCTAGCATAGAGGATTACAACACCGTGAGCGGTGCTGACTGGACTGCAGATGAGGAGAAAAATGCATTGGTAAATACCTTGATTAACAATTATAAAATCAAGTTTAATGATTTACAAGGAGTTAAAAACAGAGAGAAATTCACTATTTCTATCGGGGATGAGCTTCCTACGGGAATCATTAAATTAGCTAAAGTATATATCGCTAAGAAGAGAAAGCTGAATGTAGGGGATAAAATGGCAGGACGACATGGTAACAAGGGTATCGTTTCTAGAATTGTTCGTCAGGAAGATATGCCGTTCTTGGAAGATGGAACACCAGTGGATATCGTACTAAACCCACTAGGGGTACCTTCGCGTATGAACATTGGTCAGATTTATGAGACCGTTTTAGGATGGGCAGGTAAGAAATTAGGGTTGAAATTTGCGACACCTATCTTTGATGGAGCAAGTCTAGATCAGATTACAGAATACACAGACCAAGCAGGTCTTCCTAAATACGGAAATACATATCTGTATGATGGAGGAACAGGAGAGAGATTTACTCAGCCAGCTACTGTGGGAGTTATCTACATGCTGAAACTAGGACACATGGTAGATGATAAGATGCACGCTCGTTCTATTGGTCCTTACTCTCTTATCACACAGCAGCCACTCGGTGGTAAAGCACAATTTGGTGGTCAGCGTTTCGGAGAGATGGAGGTTTGGGCTCTTGAGGCGTTCGGAGCGTCTAATATCCTGAGAGAAATCTTGACTGTGAAGTCTGATGATGTCATGGGTAGAGCAAAAACTTATGAAGCAATCGCAAAAGGTGAATCTATGCCAGAACCAGGCATCCCAGAATCATTCAATGTATTGCTGCACGAGTTACAAGGTCTTGGACTTGATGTAAGACTTGAAGAATAATAGACAAAATGAGATACAGAAACTCAGATTGTATTATGGCTTAAAGTTCTTTTAATCTAAAAAAAATAAAAATGTCAAATAAAAATAAAACAAGTAGATTTAGCAAAATCACGATAGGTTTAGCATCACCAGAATCTATTCTCCAAGAATCCAAAGGAGAGGTTCTAAAGCCTGAAACTATCAACTATAGAACGCACAAACCAGAGAGAGACGGTCTGTTTTGTGAGAAAATCTTTGGACCTGTAAAGGACTATGAATGTGCTTGTGGTAAGTATAAGAGAATAAGATATAAAGGTATCGTCTGTGACCGATGCGGGGTAGAAGTTACCGAGAAAAAAGTACGAAGAGAGCGTATAGGACATATCAATTTGGTGGTTCCTATCGCGCACATCTGGTATTTCCGTTCCCTTCCGAACAAAATAGGATATCTTCTTGGATTGCCTTCTAAGAAGCTGGATATGATTATCTACTACGAAAGATATGTAGTTATCCAGCAGGGGATTGCAAGAAAAGCAGATGGTTCTGACTTTGATGAAATGGAATTCCTTACAGAGGAAGAATACTTAGATGTATTAGACTCTATTCCGGCTGAAAATCAGTATCTTGATGATTCAGACCCAAATAAATTCATTGCAAAAATGGGGGCTGAGGCTATCGAAGATTTATTGAAGAGAATAGACCTTGATGAGCTATCTTATGATTTGAGACACAAGGCTCATAACGAAACTTCTAAACAAAGAAGAACAGAGGCGTTGAAAAGACTTTCTGTGGTGGAAGCATTGAGAGGAGCAAACACGAGAATGATTAACCGCCCAGAGTGGATGGTGATGCGTGTGCTTCCTGTTACGCCGCCAGAGCTTAGACCTCTAGTTCCACTTGATGGTGGTCGTTTCGCTACTTCGGATCTGAATGACCTTTACCGAAGAGTAATCATCAGAAATAACCGTTTGAAGAGATTGATGGAAATCAAAGCTCCAGAGGTTATCTTGAGAAACGAAAAGCGTATGCTTCAGGAGGCGGTAGATTCATTGTTTGATAACACAAGAAAATCTTCAGCTGTAAAATCTGAATCAAACAGACCACTGAAATCACTTTCTGATTCATTGAAAGGAAAACAAGGGCGTTTCCGTCAGAACTTGCTAGGTAAGAGGGTGGACTACTCTGCGCGTTCGGTTATTGTCGTAGGACCAGAGCTTCAGCTTCATGAGTGCGGTATCCCTAAGGATATGGCAGCAGAGCTTTATAAGCCGTTCATTATCAGAAAATTGATAGAAAGAGGAATCGTAAAAACGGTAAAATCTGCGAAGAGAATTATCGACAGAAAAGAACCTGTTGTATATGATATTTTGGAGAATGTGATGAAAGGACACCCTGTTCTTCTGAACCGTGCGCCTACGCTTCACAGACTTGGTATTCAGGCATTTCAGCCTAAGATGATTGAGGGGAAAGCTATCCAGCTTCACCCATTGGTAACGACAGCCTTCAACGCCGATTTCGACGGTGACCAAATGGCGGTTCACTTACCACTAGGTCCAGAGGCTATTTTGGAAGCACAATTATTGATGCTTGGTTCTCAGAATATCTTGAACCCTGCGAATGGTTCGCCTATCACAGTCCCTTCTCAGGACATGGTATTGGGGCTTTATTTCATGACGAAAGAAGCTCACTCTACTGATGATTACAAAGTGAAAGGTGAAGGTCTGGTATTCTACTCTCCAGAAGAGGCAGAAATAGCCTATGCAGAAGGAAAAGCATCACTGAATGCGAAAGTAAAATGCCGTTTGACTTTGAAAGAAAACGGAGAACTTGTAACGAAACTTATCCCAACTACAGTAGGTAGAATTTTGTTTAACCAAATTGTACCAAAAGAAGTAGGGTATATAGATACATTATTGACTAAAAAATCGTTGAGAGATGTCATCGGTACTATCCTTGCGGAGACAGATTTCCCTACTACAGTGAAATTCTTGGACGATATGAAAAACCTTGGTTATATGAACGCCTTCAAAGGAGGACTTTCATTTAGCTTGGCGGATATCGTAGTTCCAGAGGAGAAAAAACAAATGATCGCTCAGGCGGTGGAAACTGTGGATGGCATCAAGGACAACTATAACATGGGGCTTATCACGGATACAGAGCGTTATAACCAGGTTATCGATGTTTGGACAAATACCAACGCAGGTCTTACAGAGATGATTATGAGCAGAATGAAAACCGACCAAGGTGGATTTAACTCTGTTTATATGATGCTAGACTCTGGAGCGAGGGGATCTAAAGAACAGATTCGTCAGCTCTCTGGTATGCGTGGTTTGATGGCAAAACCTCAAAAAGCTGGTTCTACAGGAGCGGAAATCATCGAAAACCCAATTGTAGCCAACTTTAAAGAAGGTCTTTCTATCCTAGAATACTTCATCTCTACCCACGGGGCGAGAAAAGGTCTTGCGGATACGGCGCTTAAGACTGCCGATGCAGGATATTTGACAAGAAGACTTGTGGATGTGGCTCAGGATGTGATTATTACAGAAGATGACTGTGGTACACTGAGAGGAGTAGAAGTTTCTCCATTGAAGAAAAATGACGAAATCGTAGAAAAACTTTCCGAAAGAATTTTGGGTAGAGTTTCTCTTCATGATGTATATGATCCAGAAACGGATGAACTTATCGTGGCAGCGGACCAGATTATCAACGAAGCTTTAGCGAAGAAAATAGAAGATGCTGGAATCGAGACAGTAGAGGTTCGTTCTCCATTAAGCTGTGAGGCTAAAAAAGGTATCTGTGCGAGATGTTATGGTAGAAACTTGGCAACTGGTAAGATGATTCACATGGGTGAAGCTGTGGGAGTTATCGCAGCGCAGTCTATCGGGGAACCAGGTACACAGCTGACACTGAGAACCTTCCACCAAGGGGGTACTGCGGGGAATGTCTCTGTAAATCCTTCCATCACAGCGAGAAGAGATGGTATCGTAGAAATGGATGAGGTAAGAACCATCACATCAGAAGATGAAAACGGAAACAAAACCGAAGTGGTTGTATCTCGTTCTACGGAATTCCGTTTAGTGGCTGATAATGAAGCAAGAACGCCTATCATGGTGGCAAACATCCCTTATGGTGCAGTTCTTTCTGTGAAGCCAGGTGATAAAGTGAAAAAAGGAGACCTCATCTGTAAGTGGGATCCATATAATGCCGTTATCATCGCGGAAACTACAGGTAAGATAGAATACGAAGATATCATCCAAGGTAGAACTTTCCAATTGGAAATAGACGAGCAGACAGGTTTCGAGGAGAAAGTAATTTCCGAATCAAGAGACAAAAAAGCCGTTCCTACATTGAGAGTGGTGGATTCTAAAGGTGTAGAGCAAAAAGCTTACAACTTGCCAGTGGGAGCTCACTTGATGGTAAATGATGGAGAAAAAATCAAAGCTGGTAAAATCTTGATAAAAATCCCTAGAAAATCTGCAAAAGCAGGGGATATCACCGGAGGTCTACCGAGAGTTACCGAATTGTTTGAAGCTAGAAACCCTTCTAACCCAGCTGTGGTAACAGAGATAGATGGTGTGGTATCTTACGGAAAAATCAAGCGTGGTAACAGAGAGCTTATCGTAGAGTCTAGAACAGGAGAAATTAGAAAATATCTAGTGAAGCTTTCTAGCCAGATTATTGTTCAGGAAAATGACTTCGTGAGAGCAGGAGATCCGCTTTCTGATGGGGCGATCACACCAGATGATATCTTGGCAATCAAAGGGCCTACTGCGGTTCAGGAATACATCGTGAACGAAATCCAAGAGGTATACCGTCTTCAAGGGGTGAAAATCGATGATAAACACTTTGAAATTATCGTAAGACAGATGATGACAAAAGTGGAAATCGTAGATGCAGGAGATACTCAGTTCTTGGAAGGAAGCCTTGAGCACAAACTAGATTTCATCGAAGAAAACGATAGAGTATTCGGACTGAAAGTAGTTGTAGATGCAGGAGATTCTAAAGAATTGAAACCAGGACAGATGATTACAGCAAGAGAGCTGAGAGATGAAAACTCTAAACTGAAGAGAGAAGATTTACAGCTGGTACAAGTGAGAGAAGCGCTTACAGCGACTGCAAATCCAGTGCTTCAGGGTATTACGAGAGCTGCTCTTCAGACAAAATCATTCATGTCTGCGGCATCATTCCAGGAAACTACGAAAGTACTAAACGAAGCAGCTGTTTCTGGTAAAGTAGATGAACTGAACGGTCTGAAAGAAAATGTAATCGTAGGACACAGAATCCCTGCGGGTACAGGTCTGAAAGACTACCAGAACATCATCGTAGGTTCTAATAGAGAGTTTGAAGATATTAAATAAAAATAAACGAAATTAAAATTTGAGGTTTGAAATAAATTTAATATCTTCACACCTCGAATTTTAATATAGTATTAACCAATAAAAAATAAAATAAAAATGGACAATAATCAAAACCAAGACCCAAACAACATTAACATTCAATTAAACGAAATGGTAGCAGCTGGTGCATATGCTAATATGGCATTAGTAAACCACTCTCCATCAGAATTTGTTTTGGATTTTATTCAAATCATGCCAGCAGTTCAGCAGGCTCAAGTAAGAAGTAGAGTTATCTTAGCTCCACTTCATGCAAAGAGAGTGCTTTCAATGCTTCAGCAAAATATCCAAAGCTACGAACAACAGTTTGGAGAAATCAAAGAAGTTGAGCCTTTCGTATTAGGAGGAAACAACGCTCAGGCTTAAGATTTGTAAGCATAAAAATTAACAATAAATCCCACTCTTTTTAGAGTGGGATTTTTTTATTTAAACAAAGCTCCTTGCACGACGCCTCTTTTTTCTAATTCTTTTTCTATGAGGCTTTGTATTTGGTTTTTCTTTAGTCCCCATTTGGGTGCGATGAGCATTTCTGTATCAGATACAGCGAAAAGCCTTTGTATCACGATATCAGGCCGAAGCAACGGAAGTAGTTCGCAGAGCAAATCGATGTACTCTTCCAAAGTGAAAAGTTTGAAAGGTTCTCTTTTGTATTTTACGCCCATGATAGAGCCTTTGACAATGTGCAGATTATGAAATTTCACGAATTTTATTTGCGGATATTTATTGATTTCCTCGGCATATTGCAGAATCATTTCCCGCGACTCGTTCGGCAGCCCTAAAATACAATGAACGCAGACATTCAGCGGCGTGTTTTTCAGCAGTTCCATTGCTTTTTCGAAATCTTGGTGCGTGCATCCGCGGTTGATTTCTGCAAGAGTAGAATTATGGATAGATTCTATTCCCAGCTCCAAATCCACTTCCAAACCACGCTCGCAGTAGCTTTCCAGAAGTTTTATTTTCTCGTTGTCTATGCAGTCTGGGCGTGTTCCTACGGACAGCCCTACGATGTTTTCAGAGTTTATTTTCAGGGCTTCATCGTACAGCATTTTTAGTTCATCAACCGAGGCGTAGGTATTAGAATTTGGCTGAAAATAAATGATGAATTTTTCGGCTTTATAGCTTTCTATGGCGTTTTTCATTCCGTGGTTCAGCTGCTCTCGGAAGTTTTCCAAATCCTTTGGAACAGGCGTAAAGGACTCCACATTACAGTAGGAACAGCCGCCAAATCCCTTTGAGCCGTCACGGTTAGGACAGGTGAAACCAGCATCTACAATGACTTTATAGACCTTCTGCCCATTGAATTTTTGTTTTAGATAAGCACCATAATAGTTGTAGTTTTTTTCTCCGAAAGCTAAATTTTTCTTCATTTCAAAAATTTCGCCAAATTTAAGCATTAATAAGTTTATAGCATTGAGAAAAAGAATTGTTTATTTTTGTAACAAAATAGAAAAACAAATACTAATTCAGAAAATCAAAACCAATGCTGAGAGCAGAAAACATCACTAAAACCTACGATGCAGGCAAGAAAATCGCTTTGCAGGATTTTAGCATAGAAGTTCCACAAGGCAGTATTTATGGGCTTCTTGGCCCTAATGGCGCAGGGAAAACTTCATTCATCAGAATTATCAATCAGATTACCAAGCCAGACAGCGGCGAAATATTCATTAATGATAAACCTTTGGAAATCAATCATATTCGTGAAGTAGGATACATGCCAGAGGAGAGAGGTCTGTATAAAAATATGACAATAGGCGACCAGCTGATGTATTTCGGTGAGCTGAAAGGAATGTCAAAAAATGATATACTTGCAGAGTCCAAACATTGGTTTGAAAAACTGGAAATAGACCAGTGGTGGAAGAAAAAACTCTCTGAGCTGTCCAAAGGAATGGCGCAGAAAATACAATTTGTAGTGACAGTGCTGCACCGCCCAAAACTGCTGATTTTAGATGAGCCGTTTTCTGGATTTGACCCTGTGAATGCCAATCTGATAAAAGACCAGATTTTGGATTTAAAGGCACAAGGGACAACCATCATTCTCTCTACCCACCGAATGGAAAGCGTGGAAGAACTCTGTGATTCTGTGGCTTTGGTTCATCAATCGCGAAAGGTTTTGGATGGCAGAATTTCGGAAGTGAAAGAGAAATTTAAGCAGAATTTATTTGAAATCACCCTTTCGGAGGCGAGTCTAGATGCATTTAATTCATTTAAAACTAAAAATGAACTTTTTAATGAAAAACTGGATGAAAATCTTATTCATTTTGAAATAAAAAACAGCATGAGCCAGAGAGAACTCCTCCAAGAGCTTCTAAATATTGGGAAAATCGTAGAATTTAAGGAAAAAATCCCAACAATGAATGAGGTGTTCATCGCTGCAGTAAAAGGAATATAAACTAATACCGAAAAAACAAATGAAAAATATAATCCTAATCGCTAAAAGAGAGTTTTTTACCCAAGTAAAAAAGAAATCTTTCGTCATTCTTACCCTTCTCACGCCGCTTCTGATTATTGTTTTTGGAGGTGTGGTTTCTCTGATGTTTCAGGCGAATGAAACGCAGATGCAGATAAGTGTCATCGACAAAAGCGGTCTGTTCAAAGACAGGTTGAAATCAGATCAAAATATCCGTTATGTTTTTTCTTCGGAGGAGACAGAGAAATCCTTGATAAAGACTTTGGAAACTACGGAGGAAATGAACGGCGTGATGATTATTCCTAAAAAAGAAATCCATGAGCTGGAAAACAGCATAGAAATTTTGACCAATAAAAACCTCAGCAACGAGGCGAGGAGAAACATTGCAGGGAATATTTCTGAAATCATCAAAGCAGAGAAAATCAATGCATTAGGAATCAGCACTGCGCAGATAGAGGATTTGAATAAAGGAGTGAACCTTCATGTAGTCAATGTTTTAGAAAAAGAAAAGAAACAGGATAGTTTCCTAGTCGGTGTGAAATCTGGGCTTAGTATGTTCCTGATGTACTGTGTGTTTACCTTTATCATGATGTATGGTATCCGTGTGATGCGAAGCGTTTTGGAGGAGAAAAACAACAGAGTGGTGGAAATTCTGATTTCTTCGGTGAAGCCTTTTGAGCTGATGATGGGGAAAATCTTGGGCGTTACAGGAGTGGCGCTGGTGCAGTTTGGGGTGTGGGTAGTGATGATATTTGCTTCTGTGATGGCTTTCGGTTCGTCTAATGTAGGAATGGCGGGCGGCGCAGCCGAAGTGCAGATGATTTTATCGGCTCTTTCGCAGGTTAATTATGGACTGATTCTCTTCGTATTTGTGATTTATTTCCTATTGGGATATTTGTTTTATAGTGCGATGTATGCGGCGATTGGCTCTGCGGTGGATAACGAAACCGAGACCCAGCAGTTTACATTATTTGCGATTTTACCAATGATGCTTGGTTTTTATGGCAGTATCACGATTATGAATAATCCAGACGGCCCGATGAGTTTCTGGCTGTCTATGATTCCTTTCACTTCGCCGATTGCGATGCTGGCGAGAATACCATTTGATGTTCCTGTATGGGAGCTGGTGCTGTCCATTGGGATTTTGCTGGTTTCTACGCTGGGAATGGTTTTCATCGCATCCAAAATCTACCGAGTGGGAATCCTGATGTATGGAAATAAAGTCACTCTGAAAGAACTCTGGAAGTGGATGAAAAACTAAATTTGGTTTTATTTTTTTAGGATAAAATTTTTGATTTCTTCGGCAGATTTTTCTTTGTCTATAAATATTCGTACAGAGTAAAAAGGTCTATTAATGATGAAATTTAGACTATAAATGCTGCCGTTTCGAAGGCTTATTCTATCGATTTTTATATCCTTAACCCAAGAGTAAGGAATTACATATGCTGGATAAATAGAGAATAAAAATCTATTGCCAAGTTTTATATCGCCATTCATCAAAGCACCGTTTTTAATTATTCTATCTGAATTAAAGAAATCCTCCTTTGTGATTGGAAGGTCTTTTTTGTTCAGTTTATTGAATATTTCAGAAATTTTTTTATTCTCTCTCTTTTTTATAAAGAATATGATCAAAAAAAGGGAAAATACAATGCACCATAGCGTAATAGGTATCATAAATGGACTAAGTATAAGCAGCACGGGACTGATAGGAAAATCAGAATATTTCTCCATAAAATCCATTTCTTTAACATACTCTATATATACGCCGATTAGGATAAATAGAGCATCTACTATTAGAAACAAGAGTGCTGCATAGTAGAAGGGTTTTATTGCTTTTTCTGAAATGTTATGAAAAAAATCCAAAGGCGCTAAGTTTTTTTCACTCTCATCAAACTCTCCCAATAAAATTTTTCTAATGACCCATTTTCTTAATAAAAAAGCAATAATTATGGAAAAAATAAAGAAAAAAGGCATAAAAAATATTTTTCCGAGTGTTTCAAATCCGTTCATAGTTTAATTTTTTTCTTTTTTAGAATGAAGTACTCATACTTTTGGTTAATATAAAATCTATAGTTTTTTCGGCTTCCTCTTTTTTATTAAAAACTATCTGCACTGGGTGAAGTGAGTTTTTGGCAATAATCTCTAAATAATGATAATACCCGAACAGAGACGGCATTTTTTTGAGGCTAATGTTTTCAATCTGAGAGTAGGGAATGATATATGCGAAATAAATAGAGAATAAATAGCGGTCGCCAAGTTTTATGTTGCTGAACATTTGTATTTCAGTTTCTATAACTCTATCTGAATTGAAGAAATCTTCTTTCGCATCGTTTAGAAGCTGGCTGTCAGCCAAATCATCCAGCATTTTAGAAATTCTGGCGTTTTCTTTATTTTTCAGATACATCGAGAGCAGAAGCATAAAAGCCAGCACTGTAAAAAATAAAGCGGCAGGCACTATGCTTATAAAGACAGATGAAATGGGATTTATACTAAAATTAGGATATTCCTCCGAAAATTCTAGTTTTCTAAGGTATTCAAAATATCCACTCACCAAAATAAATAAGCCCACCGCGAATACGCAGAAACTCATCACATAATAAAATGGTTTTGTGGTTTTTTCCATTTTAAAAATGCTGTAAAAAAAGTCCCTCGGCGCTAAGTTTTTTGTATGCTCATCAAACTCTAAAAATAGAATTTTGTTGGTTATTTTCCTTCTAAGTGCCTGAGCAAGAAAATAAGCACAAAGTAAAAAAGGCATAAATAGTAATATCGCAAATATTCCCATGTTTTTATATAATTTTTAATTATGTTGAATGGTGTACGGTATAGAGTGTTTATCTAAAAAAGGTGTCAGTTTCGCTATTTCATCTAAAACCATGGTTTTTGTAGTAGGATAAAAAGCGATTTTACTTGTCTGAAAATAGCGTTTGACTATTTTTGCATTTTTCATATGCACTTTTATTTGTCCTTTGTATCCCATACGAATAGGAGATAGGAAAAATTCTACCCGCGCGATTTCGGAGAGAGGAATGCTTTTCGTGGGCAGAGAATTAAGACACAAAATCTCATTCTCTACATAAAAACACTCCATTGTATTTTTTCTAACGAACAAATGTATAAGGACTATGCTGGAAAAAATAAGCACCAGACCACTAATGACAAGCATAATCAAGTAATTTGACATCGGTATTTTTTTTCTTTAATTATATTATTCTCGTTTAAATTTTTCCTGTTTTATAATCTCAAAATAATCTTTCAAGTTACGACAAATATTTCCTTGTGTCTCTGGTCTATTTTGCAAAAAGATAGAAAAAATATTAATCTTATCTTTTGAGGCAAAAAGAGTGTAACCATCTTCATAAGGTAAAAAATATGCACACGCAAAATAGAATTTTTCTCCTGCCTGATGGGTAAAACCGTAGTAGTCTTTGAAGGTTTTCACCACTTGTACATAATCGCCAGCGTGCAGATATCCCATAAAGCTAAACCTCTTATTGACTGCGTTTTTCTGAGTGCTTTCAAATTCATAGGGCGGAAGTTTTTCCTTTAATTTTTCTAATTCTTTGGTTTTCAGTTCTTTTCCCTTTTCTCTATCTTCTGAAAGTATATTATATAAAATATAAATAACGATGAAGACTGTTGCCACAAGTACTATAATGGAAAGTCCTGTCAAGATGATTTTAAACATTGGTCACATTCGTTTATTGATTATATATATCACCGATATTTACATTATGTTTCAAAAAATATTTTTTCATCAACCAATAATTCTTCAAAGATAAGGGTATTTCTAAAAATTTTTCTGCCTTAAAGCTAATAATTTTCATAATGGCATAATCTCCTATTTTTACTTTCGTTTTTCCGCTTCCAGAAAAAGCCACAAAGGCGATGTCTTCTATTGTAAATCTTCCCGTTTCCTTATTTTTATAGAAAGTAGTAATGGTTTTATCTTTGACTTCCAAAGAATATTTTCTGCTTTTAATCGTCGAATAGAGAAAATAAGAATAAGCGAGTATCGCACCAAGGCTGAAAAGCATCATAAATATATCTACATTTTCGCTGATGCTGGTAACTAGTACTAAAATATATATAGGTAAAGGAAGCAGATAGGTAATGATAAGGTGAGTTTGTCGCGCGGCATCGACTCGGAATTCATTAGGGAGCTGAACCTTTTCGCGCTCTTTTATTCTTCCTATCGTAGCGTGCATACCCACTTTTAAAATGATGTACAGGAACACTAAAACAAAAAGAACAAAAGAGTTTATAATCGTAAGATTGGCCTGAAGAGGAGACAGCTCATCTATATAAGTCAGCTGAATCACTAGAATAAAAAGAGAAATGAACGATAAAAACAAAAGTATTCTTAAAGCCGTTTTTCTTTTACTAAAATCAGGAATGTTGTTATCAAAATCTTGGCTCACTCGGGAAAGTTTATATTCTTATAATTTTCCCAAAGATAATTAAAGAAAATTTAGTATATTTAGATTCATCAAAAAAACTTTAAAATAAAATGAAAGAAAACATACAAGCGAATACGAATAGACAAATAAAATACGCACTAATTGCAGCATTTGTATTGTTTTTTTTGGCTTTTGTACTTTTATTTTTATTCATTTTTAATGAGAAGATAGATTCTTACGAAATAGAAAAAAACGGTAAACGATTTGGAAAAAGTGAGTTTATAGAATACCAAGGCGAAATCTTCGTTCCTGTTCCCAGCGGCGGGAGATATGTTTTGGAAGATGTAGATCTTAATTCGTTTAAAGCAGTAGAGGACGAAAGCACTCTAGTGGTCGGTCTGGATAAAAACCGTGTCTATTTTGGGAATATTCCTATTCCTGACCTAGATCCCAGTAAGCTCCAAGTCATAGGAAAAGGCTATTATACAGATGGTAAAAGTACTTATTTCTGCTCCCCTTATTCTCAAAGAAATGAAGACTTATCTACTTCGGAGGAGATGTTTCAGAATTTGGCATATATTTTTTCTAAGACTAAAAAGCCACAGAGGTACATCTATCCATATAAAAAAATAGAAACGAATAAAAGATTACAGCCAGTCGAAAATTTACCATATTTCGCAACGGATGGCGAGAAAGTCTATTACAGAGGAGAAGTTTTAGAAAAGGCAGATCTGAATACTTTAAAAAGTGTAGATAGGTATAATGGGTACTTTGCTGATAAAGAAAAAGTTTATTATAAATCAAAACTTTTACCGATTAAAAATAGTGGAAAGCTGAGAGTTGTTTCAAGTAAGCAGGGAGATGAATTTCTTTACGATGAGGCAAACGGCTATGTTTTTCAGGAAGATTATTCTTTTGATAGAGAAAAAGCGCCTTACAGAGTCCTTGGCAATGAAGGCGGCCACCTGAATCATTTAGTTTTTATCAATAAAGAAGGCATCTATTACTATGATAATGAAGAAAAAAAGCAGGAAAGGGCAGGAGATAATTTTTTCATAGGGAAAATAGAAGAAATTACGCCTAATATCTTTACTGATGATGAAAATCTATACTATTTTCATGCTTATGATGTATGGAGAAGATCCAGATATGATAATGGCTTAGACTCAAGAAATACAGAAATTTATTCTTTGGGCAAAAAAACTGATTGGAAAAAAATAGAAGATACAAGCAATGGAGGCATCTGGCAGAAAGGGAATAAATATTATTATTTCGATGATTTAGGAATACGCCAATTAATTAGTAATACCATTTATGAAATAACGGACAAAGAGACATTGGCTCTTTTGCGAGGTGATTATAATAACCAGAGACTGCTCATCGCAAATGAAAAACTAATACCAGTAGAAGGAGATATAAAGCTAAAAATAGTCGTAAAAAGAGGAGGCGCTGAGAGTTTTTTTAGAACTTATATTATAATCTTTATCGCTTTAGTAATAGTAGGTGCACTGCATATCCATCTCAAAAATAAAAGATAAAATTGCTGAATTATAGGAAGAATTTCAGTCTTTATAAAAAGTGTTTTCTAAATTTAGCAGAAATTTTTTCTTGTCCAGTCCACCAGCGTAGCCTGTCAGTTTCTTGTCCTTCCCGATGACTCTATGGCAGGGAACGATGATGGAGATTTTGTTCCTGCTGTTGGCGTTGGCTACGGCTCTCACAGCTTTTGGGCTGTTGAGCCTTTGGGCTTGTTCTTGGTAGGAAATGGTCTCTCCGAAAGGGATTTTTAGCAGTTCTTCCCAGACTCTCTGCTGAAATTCTGTTCCCGAAAACTTCACAGGAACGGAGAACTTTTTCAGTTTTCCTTTGAAATAAAGATTTAGTTCTTTTTCGGCCAAATCCAAGATAGAATTGCTCTCACAAATGCAGTTTTTGAAAGAATTTAAATCTTTTTCTACATATTTACTATCTTCAAAATCCAGCAGAAGCAGTCCTTCTTCATCAGCCACGGCACAGAGCCTGCCGATGGGCGTGGGAATGTATTTTAGGTAAAAATTCATTTCAGGAAATCTTTTTTTCAAATATAACAAAAGTTGCTCAATTTTATTTAGATTAAATTTAAACAAGTATCTTTGTCGGAGAAAAAAACGATTCAAAAAGAAATGAAAAATCCTCTGACCCTTTTTGATATTCCTGATGGAAAGAAAGTAAAGGTTTTGGGCTATGATGACAAGGTTCTGGAAATGCCCACCAAAATTCTGGAAATGGGAATTCTTCCAGAAACGGAAGTAGTGGTGCTTCATAGAGCGCCATTCAGCGGGCCTCTTTATGTAGAATACGGAGAGGAGGATACTTGCGTGGCTCTTCGCAGTGAGGAGGCTAAATTTATCTTGGTAGAATATATTGATTGATGGCGAAAAAAACTAAAAATATACTGCTCGTAGGAAACCCGAATGTAGGAAAATCCACCGTTTTTAATCATCTCTGTAACAGACAGCAGAAGACAGGGAATTATGCAGGAGTTACAGTGGAAAGCTACACAGGAAATTACGATTACGAGGACGAAACCATTACAATAACCGATTTGCCTGGAGCGTATAGCATCTATCCCAGCTCTGAGGATGAGGCTGTTTTCAGTAGGTTTTTGGTACAGGAGCCGAGGGAATACCACGGAATTCTCTACATAGCAGATGCTATCAATATTAGGCGAAGTCTGCTCCTGCTTCAACAGATAAAGGATTTGGGAATTCCTGTGATGATGGTTTTGAACCAAATGGATTTGGCTCAGAAAAAAGGATTTGCCTTTGATTTAGCCAAAATGGAGGAGACTTTGGGCGTGAAAATCATTCCTGCTAATGCGAAAGAAAACCAAGGAATGGAAGCTGTAAAAAAGGCAATTTATAACAATGAATTTCAGCAGGAAACCACTTCAAGTTTTGAAATTCCGATGGAGCATAAAGGCTTGGTTTTCAAGTTAAAAAATCAGCTGAAAGAAGAAAGCGATTACAAAATCTGGACGCTGCTTTCTACCGAAAGATATTTAGGGAAGTTAGAAAGTATGGCCGAGCAGCTTAATCAGGAAATGGTCAAGTGTCTTGTTCCCAAAAGAATGCAGGTTCAGGAAACCATCAGACGATACCAAAATATAGATAAAATTCTCCCTGAATTTTTCTCCAAAAAGAAGCAAAAAAAGAAACTTTTCACAGAAAAACTGGATAAAATTTTGGTGCATCCGTTTTTCGGGTATTTGATTTTTGGAATATTATTATTGCTGATTTTCAATAGTGTATTTTACTTGGCGGAATACCCTATGAAATGGATAGAGGACGGCGTGGTGTTTTTTGGTGACTGGGCAGGAGAGTACCTTCCAGAAGGACCTCTCAAAAGTCTTTTTACCCAAGGAATTATCCCAGGGATAGTCGGTGTGCTGCCGTTTGCGCCACAGATTGGGATTTTGCTGTATGTACTTTATTTACTGGAAGACTCGGGCTATATGGCGAGGATAGTTTTTCTCACGGACAGATTTTTGAGACCTTTCGGGCTGAATGGGAAAAGCATCGTTCCGCTGGTTTCTAGTACGGCGTGTGCAGTTCCTGCCATTATGGGAGCAAGGAATATAGAAAATATAAAGGAAAGACTGCTTACTATAATGGTTACGCCTTTTATGACCTGTTCTGCCAGACTGCCTGTGTACAGCATCATTATAGGGCTGATTATCCCAGATGAATATTTTTTAGGTTTTATCAGTTATAAAGCAGTGATGATGCTGATCATGTATATCGCTGGTTTTCTGATGGCTTTGGGAGCTTCATTTGTTTTAAAGAAAATCATCAGAGCTAATGAAAAATCTTACCTTGTGATGGATTTGCCGCCCTATAAAATCCCGATGTGGGGGAATAATTTCAGGCTAACGATGAATAAAGTCTGGGGCTTCATCACAGGTTCGGGGAAAATTATTTTCTCGGTTACGGTGCTGCTTTGGGCATTGGCGTTCTTTGGGCCAAGACAAAACACAGACCAAATTATTTCCACAGATGTAGAAATGGAAGATTCTTATTTGGCTATTTTGGGCAAAGGCATTGAGCCTGTGGTAGAGCCTTTGGGCTACGACTGGAAAATAGGCGTGGGAGTTATCACGAGTTTTGCGGCGAGGGAAACTTTTGTAGGAACCATGGCTACGCTCTATGGGCTGGAAGATGTGGATACCGAATCCGAAGAGGGCGAACTGAGAATCATGGACAAAATGCGAAAAGACACCAAACCCAATGGAGAGAAGGTTTTCAGTTTCGCCACAGGGCTTTCGGTGCTTATGTTCTATGCCTTTGCGATGCAGTGTATTTCCACTATTGCCATTGTTTATAAGGAAACCAGAAGCTTGAAATGGACGCTTATACAGATGTTTGGGATGACGGGAATAGCCTATTTGGTTTCTTTTTTGGTTTATCAAATATTTAAATAATTATAGAAATGCTTTATTTTCAATATGTTATCATCGCAATGATACTGCTGATGGCGGTTTATTGTCTTGTGAGAGTTTTTACTAAAAATTTTTCTTCCAAGAAGAAAGGAAACGGCTGTGATAAGGGGTGCGGCTGTTCGTAGTTTAGTTTTTCAGCGAAATAATTTTTTCTTTTTTAAAGCTGTTTTTAACGGCTCAAATTCTACCCAAATATTTAGGAGATTTCTTATCTTTGTAGAACACTTTTGACAAAAAATAATGGAGGCAGAGGAAAAATCGGTGAAAATATTAACTAAATATTTTAGTAATGTTCTTGATGAAATCGTTGTAGAAACGCTTTGGGCAGAAGTAATCGATGAGGAAAAAGGGTGGTATAAAGTAGACAATATTCCTTTTTATGGGGCAGAGTTTTCGTGTGGAGATGTTGTTTTAGCGGAGTATGATGAGGCGGAAATGTACCTTGTTTATCGAAAAGTAGTTGAACATTCTGGAAATTCCACTGTGCAAGTTGTTATATTTGAGGATGGGTTTGATATAGAATCTTTACGAGAGGAATTTAATGAATTGGGATTTTCTTCTGAAAAAGCAGGGAGCAGCTATTTCGTATTGGAAATTCCTTTTGAAAAAAATTATAATATTATTTATACTAAACTCTTAGCGCTTCAAGACAAAGGTTTATTGGAGTTTGCAGAACCAGTTCTTTCGGAAAAACATTTTAAAGAAAAATAAAATATGTCATTAATAAAATCAATTTCAGGAATTAGAGGGACTATTGGAGGGAAAGTGGGAGATAATCTCACGCCGCTGGATGTGGTTAAATTTACCTCTGCATTTGGGTCTTGGCTTCAGAATAACAAAGGTAAAAAGGACTTGACGCTCGTTATCGGTAGAGATGCCAGAATTTCGGGGCAGATGGTTTCTTCGTTGGTTTCTGCTACTTTGCAGGGGCTGGGTATCCATGTGATAGACCTTGGGCTTTCTACTACGCCTACGGTGGAGGTGATGGTGCCAGAACTTGGGGCAGATGGCGGAATTATCCTTACAGCTTCGCACAATCCTAAACAATGGAACGCTCTGAAACTTCTCAATGAAAAAGGAGAATTTATCAATGGAGAAAACGGCGCTGAGGTTTTGGCGCTTGCTGAGCGTGAGGATTTCGGCTATGCAGAGGTGGATAACCTTGGTAAATACGAGACAAGAGAAGATGGCTTTGCGGTTCATATTGCTAAAATTCTTGCTCTGCCGATGGTAAATGCAGAGGCTGTGAAGGCTAAAAAATTTAAAGTAGTGCTGGATGCCGTAAATTCCACTGGTGGAATGGCTCTTCCGCCGCTTTTGGAACAGCTTGGCTGTGAGGTGGTTAAGCTCTATTGTGAGCCAAACGGACATTTTCCGCATAACCCAGAACCTTTGAAAGAGCACCTTACGGACATTTGTGATTTGGTGAAAAAGGAAAAAGCAGATTTGGGAATTGTGGTTGATCCTGATGTAGATAGACTGGCTCTTATCGATGAAAACGGAGAAATGTTTGGTGAGGAATATACTTTGGTAGCCGTAGCAGATTATCTTTTAAGACATAAAAAAGGTGTGGCAGTGTCCAATCTTTCTTCCAGCCGTGCACTGCGAGATGTAGCGAAAACGCATGATTCTGAATATTTTGCAAGTGCAGTGGGAGAGGTGAATGTCGTAACCCTGATGAAGGAGAAAAATGCCGTGATCGGTGGAGAAGGGAACGGAGGAATTATCTATCCAGACCTGCACTACGGAAGGGATTCATTAGTTGGGGCAGCATTGTTTTTGACACATTTGGCGAAAGAAAACATATCCGTTTCTGAACTAAGGGCTACATATCCTGCCTACTTTATGGGTAAGAAAAAAATAGAACTGACACCAGAAATCAATGTAGATGAGGTTTTGGAGAAGATAAAAACAAAATATCAAAACGAGGAAATCTCTACGATAGACGGCGTGAAAATAGATTTTGCAGAGAACTGGGTTCATCTTAGAAAATCCAATACAGAACCGATAATCCGTATCTATACCGAGGCAAAATCCCAAAAAGAAGCCGATGAGCTGGGCGATAGATTTATCGAAGAAGTTAGAAGTTTTATAGTTTAAATAAAAATAAAAACCATCTAAACAGATGGTTTTTATTTTTATTTTTATTTTAGTTTGGGTTTTTACCTAGTTCGTCAAGTTCTTGTTTTAGAATACTATCAGCTTTATATTTTTCCCAGTTTACAACGCGAGTGTCTGACCAGGAGTCATGCCATCCATCATTACCTATTAAAAAAGAAAACCCATCAAAAGGCACTAATCTAGAGATATTTCTGATCAAAAAATCTTTCTGTGTAGGCATTGTCCCATCGATAGAAACAACTTGGGTTTTGGTGATAAATTTTCCGATGCTTTTACCTTTTGTAAGATATTCGATAGAGAATATGTAAATGAAATATAAAATGCTGGAAAATAAATAATCAAAAGCAGGAATCTCATCTAGATACATAAAAAATCGTAGAGGGGCTTCTATCCCTATCGCAGAAAGTATTCCTAGAAATACACCCAAAAAGAAAATAAGAATGTAAAATACGACAGCATCTATAAGATAATTAGCAAGTCGTGTGCCTTGTGTAGCCTTGTTGAGTACTACAGTAGGAGAGAGTTGTTTTGGTACCATAATAATAGTTTTTTATATATTTCATACAAAAATAAAAATAAATTCCCATAGGACAATAAAAACATTTACCTTTGTGGAAAATATTAAGGGCTTACGGAAGGTTTTTTTAAAAAAAAGAACTTGTGAAAAAGTTCGAAGAAATGATGAGGAAATTGATAATTTTTAAATTTAATTGAAATTATGGATTTATTTACAAAAATGCTTTTGGATTCGAAAGAAAATGATAAATTTCTATGCCTTTACGAATATTCGGATGATGATAAATTTTGGTTTGGTAAGGTTATTGATTTTAATGAAGAAATTATCATATTCCAGCATTATACTAAATTTGGTAAGAAAGAAGGAAAGATAGTATTGCGAAGGTCTATGATTAGTGAAATTGATTTTGATAATAAATATTCCAAAACTATGGCTTATGTTATCAGTCATAGATATGAGATAGACCGAAAAACAGAAATTCCAATAAACTGTGAAGATACCGAAAATTGGCGAAAGTCTTTTTTGGAACAAGTGAAAAATAGAACTGATTTTCTTACATCTGTAAAGGTAAATGGTTCGTTTTATTCAGGTTTTGTAAAAGAAACAGATGAGGATTTTTTTATGTTGCATTGTATAGGTACTGATGGAGAAGATAAGGGGAATATAATTTTCAGAATAGAGGATGTGACGGAGTTTTCTTTTGATGATAGGGAAGACAGAAAAACATTGATGCTGTATCAATGGAAATCAAAAAAACAATAAATAAAACGCTAAAAGCGATAGATTTTGGAAGAGGAATTTTTTGAAAATGAACTTGTAAAGAAGTTCGAAGAAATGATAGAAAATAACGAAGAATATTATTTCAGTTCAGAGGAGCTGGAAGATATTATCGTGCATTATTTGGAGCTGGGAGATATTGCATTTGCGGAGTTGGCTGTAAACTATGCGCTGAGACTGCACCCTAATTCCATAGAAATAAAAACCAAAAGATTAGAAATTCTTCTAGAACAGGAGAAATATACACAGGTAAAGGAACTGATGGCAGAGCTTAAAAATTCATCGATGGAGACTATGGATTTTTTGGTCTGCTGTGCGAAATATTATTCCAATCTTGGAAACCCGAGAAGAGCAATAGAATATTGCGAAAAAGCTCTGAAATACGGCGAAGAGCAGGATTTCCTGCATAATTTCATCGCGGATGAATATGTGAATTTGGAAGACCCTTTTAATGCGCTGAAAAACTATAAATTAGCCCTGAAATATGATGCCTACGATGATTATTCATTGGAGAATGTTATGATTTGCTACAACCAGCTGAATAAAGCTGATGAAGCAAGAAAGTTTTTGGAAAATTATCTTGATGAGTTTCCGTTTTCCGAGATGGGCTGGTATGAATACGGGCAGTTTCATTTCAATAAAAAGAATTATAGAGAGGCTATCAAGGGATTTGATTATGTGCTGGCAATCAACAGCGATTCTCTGTCTATTTATGGGAGCAAAGCAGCGTGTTATGAAGCGCTGAACGAATGGGAAAAAGCCATAGAAGTCTATGAGGAATTGCTGGAATTAGAATACACCAAGGCCTTTACTTACTACAAAATAGGGCTTTGCTATAAGGCAATGAAACAATGGGCTTCTGCGCTGAGTGCTTTCCAGCAATCGCTCAGAGAAGACCCGCAGTTTTATATGTCTATGATGGAGCAGTCGGATGTATATTATGAGATGCACAAATATGAGGAAGCGCTATATTTCGCGAAAGAGGCTGTTTCGCTCAATGAAGCTAATCTGGATTATCAGAAAAAATTGGCTTTTCTATACATAGACGGCGGAAAATTTGAAGAGAGTATTTCCTGCTTGAAAAAAATCGTAGAAATGGAGCCAGAGCGCTTCTACAACTGGTATGCATACAGCGAGGTGCTTATGCTCATTGGCGAGTATGAAGAGGCTGTTTCACTTTTAGAAAAAGCACTGAAACAGCACCATAGAGCAGAACTTTTCTATCAAATGAGCAACTGCTATTTTCATCTGAAAGAAGAGCAGAAAGCCAAGGATTTCCTTGAAATAGCGCTTGATTTAGACCCGTCCTTATCAGAGGATATGCAGCAAAAATATCCGTATATAAGGGAAGAAGTCAAAAATAAAATAAAAAACAAAAGACAGTAATTAGTCACTGTCTTTTTCGTTAGAGAATTTATGTATTTTTTTCGTTCCCTCATAGGTTTCGTATTGTAGAAAACGGCATTCCAGTTTTCCGTTGAATAGTTTGACTTTTCTGGAAGGGCGAAGTCCTATTTTCTTAACCGCTTCTAAATCAGAGGTTATAATCCAAGAAAGCGTGTTGGGATAGCTTTGTTTAAAGGTATCGCCTATTTTTTTGTAAAAATCCTCTTCCTTTATGGAAATTCTCTTGTCATATGGTGGATTAAACATCACCATCAGAGGGAAAAGTTCTTTTTTAGACTCGAAGAAATTTTGTTTTCGGATTTCTATAATGTCTTCCATTTCTATGGATTCTACATTGGTTCTTGCGGCTTTTACAGCAGAAGGGTCAATGTCGTAGCCGATGATTTTTCCAGAAAATTCAGTTATTTTATTTAGCCTAAATTCCCTGATTTTACTGAAAAGTTCAGCATCATAATTTTTCCAGTTTTGGAAGGCAAATTTCTTTCTAAAAATCTGTGCTGGAAGGTTTAGGGCAATCATAGCGGCCTCTATCAGAAGGGTTCCGCTTCCGCACATAGGGTCTAGGAAATTTCCCTTTCCGTCCCATCCAGCGATTTGAAGCATTCCTGCCGCCAAAACCTCATTGATAGGCGCTTCTGTCTGCTCTTTTCGGTAACCTCTTTTAAATAAAGCATCTCCCGAACTATCCAGCGAAATGCTCACCAGTTCTCGGTCTATGTGCAGCTGGAGTTTTATTTCTGGGTTTTTGGTGTCTATATCAGGGCGTTTTCTGTATTTTGCCTTGAAAAAATCTACAATGGCATCTTTCATTTTCAGGGTCATGAACTGGGAATGCCTGAATCTCTCGGAATTTATCGTAGCATCTATGGCAAAGGTCTGGTCTGGACTTAAGATTTCATCCCACGGGAATGCGAAAATTTTATCATAAAATCGGTCTTCGTTCCATGCCTTGAAAGTAAGTATCGGCACTAAAATTTTCAGCGCTGTTCGGCAGGAATAGTTGATTTTATACAAAAATCCTAAATCTCCCTCGCAAGTTACTGCTCGGTTTTTTATTTCAACATTTCTTCCGCCTAGTTTTTTAACTTCCTCAGCAAGAGTGTTTTCCAATCCAAAAAATGTTTTGATTTGAATATTGATGTTTTCTGTATTCATTAACTTTAAAATATTCTGCAAATTTAGTCAATAAAAGAGAAAAACTAAAAAAGAGAGAAAAATATAGAAATTTCTTTAGGTTTCGCTTCATAATGATTAAATTGCACTCCATTAAAAAGTATAATTTATGAAAAGAATAATTTTATTTTTTATGGCAGGGCTTTTTCTCGTTTCTTGTAGTAGGGAAAATGATAAAATGACCGATGAAACATTAGCAAATAGCGCAAAAATGCAGCTGCCAACCAAAGTAACAATAGCAGAAAACAAAAAAGTAATATCGAAAAGGTTTGAATACCAAAATGATAACGAACTAAAGGAAATAATAGATGAAGGAAGTGGCGAGAGGATTGTTTTCGTATATGAAAAAGATTTTATCACATCTAAAATCAGATATTCTCAGGCAGGAGAAGAACTTGGGAAGACTAATTATCAGTACAACAACGGAAAATTGTCATCAGTAATAGATGAAGTTGTAATATCAGATTCTGGGATTCAGTATAAGAGAGTCGTTACACGAGAGTATAGTTATAACGGCTCAGAGGTTTCAGTGAATGAGAATATAAAATACCATTCAGAATCATATGCTTATAATCTTAGAGATGAAAATTTTACGCATACTTATGTCCTAAATGGAGAAAATATCACAAAAATTCATCACGAGATAAGCAAAAATGTTTCTGGTGGGCATTTTTACCTAAATCCCAATAATATGGTGGTAATAGATGAAGAGGTAACATATGATGCTAAAAACAGTCCATATAAAAACATTAAAGGTTTTTCTGCTTTGGCTGCCGAGTTTTGTAGTTTAGATGAAAAGGAAAATACTGTTGCTGATTATCTGAATTTTAGGTGGGCAAGTCATAATCCTACTTTAATCAAAAAATCAATAAATTTATATGGAAGTGGAGCCGATAGTAGTGAGTATAAATTCCAATATGAATATAAAAATAATTTCCCTATAAAAACGAAATTGAATATTGATAATCAAAATGTCACTACGATGGTTTATGAATATAATAAATAATATAAATGCCTTCTTTATTTGTGAGAAGGCATTTGTTATTTCTATGGACATGTTTATTTTAAAAATAACTAAATTTGCATCTCATTTTATTTAATTTTTTTCGGATGGTAGTTTTTTTCCTTGTTCTCAGTGTTTTAGTGGGAGTTTTGTTAGGGAATTTTTTTGGGAATAATGAAAATTTAGCCAAAAGACTGCTGGTGCTCAGCGCTGGGTTTCTCATTGCGGTATGTGTGGTGGAGGTTTTTCCGCAGATTTATAACTCTGGGAATGAGAATATTGGGCTGTGGGTCATCATCGGAGTGGTTTTGCAGATGGTTTTGGAAGGCATGACCAAGGGATTTGAGCACGGGCATTTTCATTATGAAAAATGTAATATTCTCCCTGTTGGGCTGCTGGTGGGCATGTTTATTCATGCTTTTATAGAAGGAATTCCATTGGCTGGAATGCATTTGGATTCGCCGTATTTGTTGGGTATTTTGGTGCATAATCTACCGATTTCCTTTGTGCTGGGAGCTTTTCTGTTGAGAGAAAAGAAAAACAAGCTGATTGCGTGGGTTACCATCGCGTTTTTTGCGGCGGCATCTCCGCTGGGAATGATGCTGGGGAAATACTTTAAACCTGAATGGCAGGCGTATTTCCTGGCGCTGTCGGGCGGAATTTTTCTGCATATTTCTTCGGTTATTATTTTTGAAAATAATAGTAAAAGCCACCAAATAAACTGGGAAAAAATGTTTTTGGTGATTTTGGGCGTGGGTGTGGCTCTGGCTGGGCATTTATTTCACGAACATAGCCATCATTAGCCAAAGTAATATTATCTTTGTAAAAAATTAAGTTTAAAAAATCAAATAAAAATATGTTTCGAACACATACTAATGGCGAACTGTCGCTGAAAAATCTTAACGAAACCGTTACTCTTGCGGGCTGGGTGCAGACTATCCGTGACAAAGGATTTATGATTTGGGTGGATCTGCGCGACCGATATGGCATCACTCAGCTTGTTTTTGATGAGGAAAGAACTTCCAAAGACCTTTTGGAAAAGGCTAAAAACTTGGGGCGTGAATTTGTCATCCAAGTGGAAGGAAAAGTCATAGAAAGAGCCTCTAAAAACCCTAAAATCCCAACAGGAGAAATAGAGATTTTAGTAGGAAAACTCACTGTTTTGAACGAATCTGTGCTGCCTCCTTTTACCATCGAAGATGAAACCGATGGCGGCGAGGAACTTCGTATGAAATACAGATATCTGGACATTAGAAGAA
Organism: Flavobacteriaceae bacterium; assembly: GCA_013333255.2. GTDB lineage: Bacteria > Bacteroidota > Bacteroidia > Flavobacteriales > Weeksellaceae > JABCPE02. The sequence goes on from JABCPE020000004.1 coordinate 222,670, forward strand.
ATCCAGTGAAGGATAAACTTATTTTCAGACATAAAATCGCACAGAAAGTCCGAAATTATCTTTCTGAGCAAGGTTTTATAGAGGTGGAAACACCTGTTCTAATCAAATCTACTCCAGAGGGAGCGAGGGATTTCGTGGTACCGAGCCGTATGAACGAAGGGCAGTTCTATGCACTTCCGCAGTCGCCACAGACTTTCAAACAGCTTCTGATGGTGGGCGGAATGGATAAATATTTTCAAATTGTAAAATGTTTCCGTGATGAAGACCTTCGTGCGGACAGACAGCCTGAATTTACCCAAATAGACTGCGAAATGGCTTTCGTGGAGCAGGAAGATGTGATGAATGTTTTTGAAGGTTTGGCGAAAAATCTTTTGGAGGAAACGACAGGAAAGAAATTCGGACAATTTCCGAGAATGACTTTCGCAGAAGCGATGAGAAAATACGGAAACGACAAGCCAGATATCCGTTTCGGAATGGAATTCGTGGAGCTTAATGACCTTGTAAAAGGGAAAGAATTTAAAATCTTTGATGAAGCAGAACTTGTAGTCGGAATCAATGTAGAAGGGAAAGCGGACTACACTAGAAAGCAGATAGATGAACTTATCGACTGGGTAAAACGCCCGCAGATAGGAGCGAGCGGAATGGTTTGGGTAAAATTCCAAGAAGACGGCGTGCTTACTTCTTCGGTGAATAAGTTTTATAACGAAGATGATTTGAAAGCCATTGCAGAGAAATTTAATGCTCAAAAAGGCGATTTGATGCTCGTTATGAGCGGCGATGCTAATAAAGTAAGAGCTCAGCTTTCTGCGCTGAGAATGGAGTTGGGAAATAGGCTTGGTCTAAGAAAAGGCGATGAATTTGCGCCGCTTTGGGTTGTAGATTTCCCACTTTTGGAATGGGATGAGGAGAGCGGAAGATACCACGCGATGCACCATCCATTCACTTCACCGAAACCAGAGGATATTCCACTTTTGGAAACTTCGCCTGGGGAGGTTAGAGCGAATGCTTATGACCTTGTTCTGAATGGAAATGAGATAGGCGGCGGGTCTATCCGTATTTATGATAAAGACTTGCAGTCCAAGATGTTTGCTCTTTTAGGATTTAGTCCAGAAGAGGCGGAGGCTCAGTTTGGATTCCTGATGAATGCGTTCAGATATGGCGCTCCTCCTCATGGTGGATTGGCCTTTGGGTTTGACCGTTTGGTCGCTATTTTGGATGGTAACGAGGTTATCCGTGACTACATCGCTTTCCCGAAAAACAACAGCGGAAGAGATGTGATGATAGATGCGCCTTCGCAGATAGATGAGGCTCAGCTGGAGGAACTGAATATCAGCGTTAGAAAATAAAAGTTTTTAAAATTAAATAATGTGGAGCAGGTGATTTTTCATCTGCTTCATTGTTTTTATATTATTGAAAAGTTAATTGATTTAAACGGAAGAAAAACTTTCAAGACTTGAAATAAAACGAAGTAGAATAGCATGGCACAGAAAAACGAGACACCTATAAAGGCGTCTCGTTTAGTTAAATTTATATGAATGTGTTTTTAAGTTCTGAACTATATGTTGCAAGTATCGTGCCAAAGTTGAAATTTAATTGGTTTCGCTTTGTGGAACGCTTATTTTACTGAATAATTTTTCTTTCCAAGAAACCCACTTATATTTCTTTGCAAAGATAAAAATAATCAAAAGATATAGTGAGAACATTAGAATGATATCATAAAATTCGATGCCAGGCGTGGATAGTTCTTTGAAAAGTGCTGGTGTCTGGAAGACCGACCAGTCCGATGTAGAGAGAATACACGCAAAAAAGTTATTAGCAAAATGAATCCCAAGGGCGAGCTCCAGCCCATCATCCATCAGGGTAACGATGCCTAACAGGAATCCCATTCCTATGTAGAAAAACATAATTTTGTAGCCCATTTTAGAAACTTCTGGGTTAGCGAAATGAGCCAGCCCAAATAAAATGGAAGAAAGGAAAAGCGGAACCCATCGGTTTTTGGATAAAAGCCCAAGCCACTGCATAAAATATCCTCGGAAAAAATATTCCTCAAAACCGATCTGGACGGGCAGTAACATCAGAGCTATAATGCACAACATAAAGAACTGCAAAGGCTGGAAATTCCATGCATAGGCAGAAGGATTCATAAAATATTCTAAAAAGAAAACTCCCGCGGTAATTCCTCCATAAACTAAAAAGCTGAAAGAAATTCGTCGGAAATCTATTTTTTTTCGGCTGGTGGTGAATTGGGTAATGGATTGGTTATGAAATACTTTAACAATGAAAAACAAAGGAAAAAGGAAAAAAGCAAAACTAGATAAAGTCAAGGCAAAAGTCGGAAGTTCGCCTATCTGACTTATCATTTCTTTCATCATTATTTCTGTTTCATTATTATTTTCTTGGAATGCTCCTTGGAAAAGAAGTAATAAAACAATGGCGCATACTATGGCATAAACTCGTTTGCTTTTCGCTGAAAAAACCTGTGAAATGTACATAATAAATTATTTAGGATGATTATTATCCATTAGTATACTTTATTTATGATTTGTTACAAGGATAAATAACAAAAAAACTCTCCTCGTATTTTACGAGAAGAGTTGTAGGTTATGTTGGTTTTATTATTCTTCTTTAATGTAAGAGCGATCAGCCGATATTTCGTATAAATATTCATCATATGTTGGGTCATTATGTGATCTCGCATGAATCCCTACACCATTAGGGTAATCATTATCAGTGCTCCCATTATCATAACGATATCGGTATTCCCAATAAGATCCATTATGAAAATCTCTAGTTTTGATATTATCTATATATCTAAGGTCTTCTATACGCTCAATGCCATGATTGTAATAAGGCAACTCATAGGTAAGCGGTCTGATATAAAACTCTACAACCAAAGCAGGAAAACCTTTTATGTTTCTAAGGGCGTTTTTGGTGTTATAGTATTCTATAGTTTGTTCAATGTTGCCTTGTTCATCAAAAGTTTTTGTAACTCTGCCGTTTTCTACAAGAAGAGTTATCGTTTTTTCTTTTCCTGTTTCAGGAATAGCAGAACAAGTGTCGGCGCCCATCTCTATTTTGACAGTAACTTTGTTTCCTTGGTAAGTGTATGTGTGTTTTTTCTCAACAGAACAGCGAGGAGTAAGTCCTGTTCCTGGATAGAATTTAGTGCTTATTGCATGTGAGGAAACTAGTCTGCCTTGGTTGTCATATTGGTAGGTTATATTAGTTTCGCCACGATCATATCTACGATGAAAGCGACGCTCTTTTACTATTCTTCCATATGTGTCATACTCATAATCAATGTCAGACTTTCCCACACCGTCTATATTTACAGACTCAATCTCATTTCCGTTTTTATACTGAAAAGTTACTGTAGAACCTTCTGATAATTGTTTCAATAATACTAATTTCTCTTTTTGTGGAGGCGCTGGAGTTTCGTTGTTTTCTAGGTCTCTGTTACAAGACAATAGCAAGCACCCTAGTGCTAAAACGGATAAAAAATGTTTCATAAAAAATAGTTTTAAAATTTATCTGGCTAATTTAGTTTATTTTAATGATTTAGAGGGAATTATTAGGGTGATTTATATCATATTTTAGGGCGGGAAAGGAAATTATACAATAAAAAACTCTTCTCATATTTTACGAGAAGAGTTGCGTAGTTAATATCATGCTATTATTTTTCTTTTGTGTAAAAACGAGCAGGAGATACTGAGTATAAATCATTATTATGTGTCGGGTCATTATGTGATTTTTCATATACAGTTACATTCTCAATCTCAAGGTAATCGTTATCATGAGATTTCCCTTTATCATAACTATATCGGTATTCCCAATAAGATCCATTATGAAAATCTCTAGTTTTGATATTATCTATAAATCTAAGATCTTCTATATGCTCAATGCCATTATAAAAAGGCAACTCATAGGTAAACTTTCTGATATAGAACTCTACAACCAAAGGAGGAAAACCTTTCATATTTCTAAGGGTATTTTTGGTATTGAGATATTCTATAGTCTCTATAATTTGGTTATTTTCATCAAGACTTTTCACAACTTTACCATTTTCTACAAAAAGAGTTATTGTTTTTTCTTTTCCTGTTTCAGGAATAGCAGAACAAGTGTCGGCACCCATCTCTATTTTGACAGTGACTTTGTTTCCTTGGTAAGTGTATGTGTGTTTTTTCTCAACGGAACAGCGAGGAGTATATTCTGTGTCTGGATAGTATTGAGTGCTTATTGCATGTGAGGAAGTTAGTCTGCCTTGGTTGTCATATTGATAGGTTATATTAGTTTCACCATAATCAGATTTATGATCAAAGCGACGCTCTTTTACTATTCTTCCATATGTATCATATTCAAAGTCCATACTAGCTTCTCTATGCGGACCATCTATTGTCATACGATTAATTTCATTTCCATTTTTATACTGAAAACGCACATTATTACCAAATTCGTATAAACTAGCCAATACTAATTTTTCCTCTTTTGGAGGTGCTGGAGTTTCATGGGTTTCATTGTTTTCGAGGTCTCTGTTACAGGACAATAGTAAGCATTCTAGTGCTAAAACAGATAAAAAATGTTTCATAAAAAATAGTTTTAAAATTTATTTGGCTAATTTAGTTTATTTTAATGATTTAGAGGAGTTTATTTGCGTGATTTATATCATATTTCTTGGGTGAAAAAGAATACAAATTAGAAATAAAAAAGAAAATATTTTTCTCTATTTCAAAAATTATTCATACCTTTGCAAACCCTTTATGGGAAAAGTATGTTTAATCATAAATGATAAATTGTGAATACATTAAGTTACAAAACAGTATCAGCAAATAAGGCTACCGCTAATAAAGAATGGGTTGTGGTAGATGCTGCTGGGCAGCCTTTGGGGCGAATGGCTTCCAAAGTTGCAAAGATTTTGAGAGGTAAGCACAAGACGAATTTCACTCCTCATGTGGATTGTGGAGATAATGTAATCGTTTTGAATGCAGGACAAGTTGCTTTATCAGGCAATAAGTGGGCAGACAAGGAGTATATCTGGCATACAGGATACCCAGGTGGACAGAAATCATTAACAGCTGAAGAATTGCAGAAGAAAGACAGTCTGAGATTGATCGAGCATGCAGTAAGAGGTATGCTTCCAAAAAACAGATTGGGAAGAACGATTCTTAAAAATCTTCATGTTTATGAAGGAAGTGAGCACAAACACGAAGCTCAGCAGCCAAAAGTAATTAACCTTAACGAAATTAAATAATTATGTCTATAGTTCACAAGATAGGAAGAAGAAAAACTTCTGTAGCAAGAGTTTATGTGAAACCAGGGACAGGAAATGTTACTGTTAATGGGAAAGATGCAAAAACTTATTTTTGCACAGATGTATTGGTTTACAAAGTAAATCAGCCGTTTTTATTGACTGAAACTGTTGGTCAGTACGATGTTACTATCAATGTAGTAGGAGGAGGAACAACAGGTCAGGCAGAAGCTATCAGACTTGGAGTATCTAGAGCATTATGTGAGATTAACGAGGAGTTTAGAGCTGTTCTAAAACCTGCAGGACTTCTTACAAGAGATGCAAGAATGGTAGAAAGAAAGAAACCAGGTCAGAAAAAAGCGAGAAAGAGATTCCAGTTCTCTAAGCGTTAATATTTTGTGTTCAATATACAGTTTTATCTGTATGTTGTTCCGCAAAAACTATTTTATACACAAGTATGCGAGGCGTTTCGCTTAGCAGAAAGTAAAAATTGCCCGTTTAGTTTAGCATCTAAACAGTTCTCCCATCAAAGAACATGTTGATTGCGTAACAGCGGAAAGTAAACTAACAAAAAACAAAAAAATGGCAAAAGTTCAAGTTAAAGACTTATTAGAAGCAGGAGTACATTTCGGTCACATGACTAGAAAGTGGAATCCTAATATGGCTCCATACATTTTTATGGAGAAAAATGGTATTCACATCATTGATTTACATAAAACAGCTGTAAAATTAGAGGAGGCTTGTTCTGCTCTTGAAAAAATCACTTCAGCTGGTAAAAAAGTTCTTTTCGTAGCTACTAAAAAACAAGCTAAAGAAGTAGTAGCAAAACACGCTCAAGAACTTAATATGCCTTACATCACAGAAAGATGGCCAGGTGGAATGCTTACTAACTTCGTTACTATCAGAAAAGCGGTTAAGAAAATGAACGCTATCGATAAAATGAAGAAAGATGGTACATTCGAAACTTTATCTAAAAAAGAAAGATTGCAAGTAGACAGACAAAGAGCTAATCTAGAGAAGAACTTAGGTTCTATCGCTGACATGGTTCGTCTTCCTTCTGCTATCTTCGTGGTAGATATCATGAGAGAGCACATCGCAGTTACAGAAGCTAAAAAATTAGGTATTCCTGTATTTGGTATCGTGGATACTAACTCAGATCCTAGAAAAGTAGACTTCGTAATTCCAGGAAACGATGACGCTTCTAAATCTATCGATATGATTCTTTCTATCGTTTCTGCTTCTGTAAAAGAAGGTTTGTCTCAAAAGAAATCTTCTGAAAAAGCAGCAAAAGAAGAATCTGCTGAATAATAAATCTAGAAGAGAAAATAAAAACACACCTAATTTATTAGGTGTGTTTTTATTTTCTCTTCTCTAATAATGTTTAATAACATGTTTTTTAATAATAAGATAAATAAAAAAGGAAAAGAGTGTTATTCTCTTTTCCATAAATTTTTAAAATGTAGGATTTATTAAATAAATAATAAAATCAGCATTTGGGCAATGAAAATCCTCAGAATGGTTACCATCGGATAGACCTGCGCATACGCCTGAACAGGAATATCTGAATCCAAATAAGAAGTACTGAAAGACAGCGCAGCAGTGTCTGTATAAGCCCCACTGATTAGCCCCGATAAGCTTAGAAAATCCAGTTTGAAGTAAAATCTTCCCACTAAAATAATGAAAATACAAGGGACAAGGGTAATGATAGAGCCATAAAACAGCCACAGCCAACCATTGTAATGAATGAAATTATCATAAAATTTGGCTCCAGCAGTTATTCCTAATGAAGCAAAGAAAAAACAAATTCCCAGCTCTCGCATAAAATGAATTCCCCCGTTATTGAAATAAGAATAAATAAAACTAATTCTTCCATAACGGCTGATGATAAGGGCAGCCAATAGAGGCCCTGCAGCAAAACCTAGCTTTATAGGTAACGGCATAGATGGGACAAAAATAGGTATAGAACCGATTAAAATCCCTAAAAGAATCCCTCCAAATAAAGACAAGAAATCTGGTTTCAGCAGGACTTTTTCCGAGTCGCCTATCAGTTCTTTTGCCTTTTGGATAGACTCTTCTTTTCCTACAACGCGGATTTTGTCTCCATAGAAAAGAACAAGTGAAGGCCTTGCCAGAATTTCTTCCCCAGCACGGAAAATACGAGTGATTTTTAGGTCATATTTCCCGAATAAATCTAGGTCGGATAATTTCTTATGCACCGCGGTTTTTTTGGTTACAAAGAGATTTTTGACCATGATTTCACCTCCCTCGATGAAGGAATCCGAAGAAATTCGCCCTATTTGGCTGATGAAAAAATCCACATCAGGCTCAGTTCCTACAATCATGAGGACATCTCTATCGTTTAGAATCACACCAGATTCAGGAGTGATTACTTCTTTGGTGCCGCTTCTTTTTAGGTGTGTGACGATGATGTTTCTGTCGATTTCCTTAATCGCCTCACGAATGGTTTTACCCACGAAATGAGGATTTGTAATTCTACATTTCTTTGGAAGAATGGGATGGGAACGCTGTATAATTCGCTCTCTGAATTTAACCAGCTCTTCCTTTGGATCTATTTTCAGCAGAACTCTTGCGAGAATAATAGAAAAAATCACTCCCAAAACTCCCATAGGATAGGTGATGGCGTAGCCTATGGCAGGGCTGTTCAGGTGTCTGTCAGGGAACTGTGGGCGTAGTTCGTCAACCATGTTTTTCGCGGCTCCTAGGGCAGGTGTGCTGGTAACCGAACCAGATAGAATTCCCACCGTGTTTTCTATTCCTAAATCCGTATTTAGAAATATGATGAAAGCCAATGAAGTGCTGAGAAGAATACCACTCGCTGCTAGAATATTGTACTTCAGCCCTTGAGCTTTAAAGGCTGAAAAAAATGATGGACCGAGCTGTAATCCAATAGCATAGACAAAAAAAATCAGCCCCAAATCTTTGATGAAATTAGAAATGGAAGCATCCATCCTATAGCCATAGTGCCCCAGAAAAAGTCCAGCAAACATCACTGCTGAAACTCCTAAAGATGTGTTTTTAATCTTTATATTTCCTAAAAATACCCCCAAGCCAATCGTTAAAATCATTACAATCAGAGATTGTATAGCTGTAGGGTTTTCATTCGGTAACAAAAGTTGTGAAATCCAGTCAAGCATTGATTATGTATAGTTTTTGTTTGATGCAAATTTAAAGCAAATCTTGAAAAATAAAAAAGACTTGATAATAATAAATTGAACTTTTATTTATATTTGAACGAAAATTTATACATTTGAATAAAATTTGAAATATGAAAGTAAAAGTTTTAGCCTCAGGGTTACTATGTTCGGCAGTATTTGTAGCTTGCGTTACCAATCCTATGACAGGGCGAAGCAGTCTACAATTTCAGAATGATAGTGAGCTGGCACAGATGGCACTTACCCAGTATCGAACTACTTTGTCTCAGGCAAAAGTAATAAGCAATACCAATGAATCTAGACAAGTAAAAAATGTAGGACAGAGAATAAAAAGCGCAGCAGAAAGTTATTATAAAGCAATTGGAAGAGAACAGGCTTTAGCAAACTACAGCTGGGAATTTAACCTGATAGAAGACAAACAGGTCAATGCATGGTGTATGCCAGGCGGGAAAGTAGCTTTCTACACAGGAATTATGCCTATATGTAAGACAGAAACAGGTGTGGCTGTGGTTATGGGACACGAAGTAGCCCATGCCCTGGCAGGACACGGAAATGAAAGAATTTCTTCGGCAATGTTAGCCCAAGTGGGAGGAACATTGGTCAGCGGAACGATTAGAAATAATGCAATGGCATCGGTTTTCAGTCAGTTGTATCCGATAGGAGCACAAGTAGGGCTTTTGGCATACGGAAGAAAACAAGAGCTGGAAGCAGACCAGATGGGACTTTACCTAATGGCTATAGCAGGGTATGACCCTAGAGAGGCTCAGCCGTTTTGGCATAGAATGGAGGCGGCATCTAGTGGAGCAAGACAGCCGGAGTTCCTTTCTACACACCCAAGTCCAGAGAACAGAAGAAAAGACATGGAAAAATACATGCCTAAAGCATTAGAATATTATAAAGCATCAGAAGGAAAATAAATTTAAATAAAGAGTATGAAAAGTTTATCAATAGTAGGAGGTGTTTTGTTGCTTATTTCGGGAGCGATGTTTTACTATTCCACAGATTTTTTGTTAGAAAAAATCACGATGTCCCACATGATGGGTGTGATGGGTGGAATAGGAATCGGTCTTATCATCGGTGGAATAGTGGGCTATATCAGTAAAGGTTCAGCGATAAGAGAGGAGGAGAAAAGAAAGCAGTTTGCCCAATTACAGAGACAAAACAAAGAATTAGAAAAGAAAGTAGAGAGCATCAATAATGATAGTTCTTCAAATATCTAAAAGGAATAAAAAAAGCTCAGGAAATTTCCCGAGCTTTTTTTGTTTAATGATAAAAATTTAAATCTAAAATTGGTACCCAACCCCCAGAACTACGAAGCTTGGACGATTGTCATACCTCACAGATTCGGAAAGATTGTTGCTGATAAATTCTCTTTGGTCTTTGGAGAAGCTTCCTTCGTATCTCGCATTGATGATGAAGTTAGACAATCTCGCCTCTGCACCCACCTGATAGCCGACAGTGAATCTGTTTCCTGCATTTTCTTTGAAATCATTCCATGTGTTCTCTTTTGCAAGGTTATAGGAAGCCACAGGCCCTACGAAAACCCCTAAATTATCCGAAACGAGATTTACTCCGACTAATACAGGAACATCTATTCTGTTGGTTTTTGCTTTCAAAGTAGTTTTAGTTCTTCTTTCAGTGAATGAATTATTAAAAGAAGTGTAATAAATTTCAGGCATGATGAACAGTGGAGTAGAAGGGAGATTTACTCTAGCCGAAAGCCCTACATTAAACCCTGCACTTTTGCTGCCAGAATCAGTGTAATCCAGTACAGATCTTTTTATTTCAGACCATTTGGAAGAACTAGTATTAAGCAAAACATTCGCTTTTACACCTACTTTCACTTGTGAAAATCCCATTAAAGAAAGCCCTAATAGAGCCATACTTGAAATCTTTTTCATAATATTTGAATTTAATATGATAAGATTATAACGAGGATTAAACATTTTTATTGTTATTTAATAAATATTGTCTCAATTCTTTGAATAATTCGGAAGAATAAACAAAATCTATTAAATATTGGCTTTCTGCATTGATGAGGATATCTTTGTTCCCTTCCCATTCTTTCACACCTTTTCTTAGATATACGATTTTCTCACCGATGGTCATCACTGAGTTCATATCGTGGGTGTTGATAATGGTAGTGGTGTTGTATCTTCGGGTAATTTCTTTGATTAGATCATCTATAACCTTTGATGTATAAGGGTCCAGCCCAGAGTTTGGTTCATCACAGAAGAGGTATTTAGGATTGTTCACGATGGCTCTCGCGATGGCTACTCTTTTCTGCATCCCTCCAGAAATTTCGGATGGATATTTGTGGTCTGCGTTTTCCAGATGAACATCGTCTATTACTTCTTTTACGCGTTTTTTCTTTTCGGTATAGGTAAGGTTGGTAAACATATCCAGCGGGAACATGATGTTTTCTTCCACGGTCATAGAGTCAAATAGCGCACTCCCTTGGAATACCGTTCCTATCTCTGCTCTCAGCTCTTGTTTCTGTTTTGGTGTCATTTCTACGATGTTTCGCCCATCGAAGAGTATGCTTCCGCTGGTAGGTTCAAAGACATTTAATAATGACTTCAAAAATACAGTTTTCCCAGAACCACTCTGCCCGATGATGAGATTGATTTTCCCTGTTTCCAGCGTGGTGGTTATTCCTTTTAGGATTTCGTTGTCCCCAAAACTTTTCCTTAAATCTACTACTTCTATCATTAGCTTAAGAACATTTGAGTTAAAATTAAGTTAGCAATGATGATGGCTACAATAGTCCAAACTACCGCTTGGGTACTTGCACGCCCTACTTCCAGTGATCCGCCTTTTACATTATAGCCAAAATACGCTGGGATGGTTGCAATCAGAAACGCAAAAACAGCTGTTTTCATAAAAGCATACCAAATAAAGAAAGTAGGAAAATCCATCTGAACTCCAGTGATATAGTTGGATTCCGTCCAAGAGCCAGTGAAAACCCCAGCCAGATATCCTCCGAAAACTCCCACTACGATACTGATGGCAATGAGCAGAGGATTAAAAATAACACAGGCTAAAATCTTCGGAAGGATAAGGAAGTTAGCCGAGTTTACTCCCATAATATCCAGTGCGTCAATCTGTTCCGTTACTCGCATTGTCCCAATGGAAGAAGCGATGTAAGAGCCCACTTTCCCCGCTAAAATCACACTGATAATCGTAGGTGAAAATTCCAAGATGAGAACCACTTTGGTAGCATGTCCTACATAAGGCAGCGGAATGGGAATAGATGCCGTACTAAAATTGTTATACATCTGTATAGCGACCACCGCCCCCACGAATAGGGAAGTGAATAATACTAAACCAAAAGAATCAACCCCCAAATCGTTGATTTCTCTCATGAAAAGTTTTGAAAAAACCTTGGATTTCTGTGGTTTTCTCAGTACTTTTCCTAAAAGGAGCACATATTCTCCTAAACTTCTTAACATTCTAAACATGATGCAAAAATAATCTTTTTTGTTTAAATTGCACCACCTAAAACATCATTTGTGGCAAAAGTAAAAACAGCATATTTCTGTCAGAATTGTGGAACGCAGTATTCGCAGTGGCTCGGGCAGTGCAGGAACTGCGGTTCTTGGAATACTCTGGTGGAGGAAATTGTAGAAAAATCAAAGTCGCCTACCTATCATATTTTGGGCGAAGGAAAACAAAAAGTAGTAACGATAACAGATGTGGAGGTCAATGCCGAACATCGTATAAAAACTCCCAGCGAGGAGCTGAACAGGGTGCTGGGTGGAGGTATCGTGCTGGGCTCAGTTACCTTGATAGGCGGCGAACCAGGGATTGGGAAATCTACACTGCTCCTGCAGCTTGCCCTGAAAATGAAGAAAAAAATACTCTATGTTTCAGGCGAGGAGAGTGCATCGCAGATAAAAATGAGAGCAGACAGACTTACCGAAATCCAAAATCCAAATTGTTTCCTCTACACTGAAACTTCGGTGGAAAAAATCCTCTCCGAGGCGAAAAAACTTCAGCCAGATTTTGTGATTATAGACAGTATCCAGACGCTTCAGTCCCAGCTTATAGAGAGTTCGCCAGGGACAGTTTCGCAGATTAGAGAATGCTCTTCGGAGGTCATTAAATTCGCTAAAGAAACCAATATTCCAGTTTTCTTGGTGGGACACATCACGAAGGATGGGCAGATTGCAGGGCCGAAAGTCCTAGAACATATGGTGGATGTGGTTCTCAATTTTGATGGCGACAGAAATCACCTTTTCCGACTGCTGAGAGCGAGTAAGAACAGATTTGGTTCTACTTCTGAAATTGGGATTTATGAAATGATTTCAGCAGGATTAAAAGAAATCAAAAACCCTTCCGAAATCCTCATCACCAAAAAATCCGAAGACCTTTCAGGGAATGCTGTGGCGGTTACATTGGAGGGAAACAGAGCCATGCTTCTGGAAATTCAGGCGTTGGTAAGCAGTGCGGTCTATGGAACGCCGCAGCGTAGTTCCACGGGTTTTGACAGCAAAAGACTGAATATGCTCCTTGCGGTTTTAGAGAAGCGTGCAGGTTTTATGCTCGGCGCGAAGGATGTTTTCCTAAATATCACGGGAGGAATGAAAACGGGCGACACGGCGCTGGATTTGGCGGTAGTGGCGGCTATTCTCTCTTCCAATGAAGATGAAGCGATACCTGATAATGTTTGTTTTGCGGGAGAAATAGGGCTCAGCGGAGAGATTCGCCCTGTTCCGCAGGTGGAGAAAAGGATTTTGGAGGCGGAGAAATTAGGCTACGAGAGGATTTTTATTTCTAAACAAAACAAACTTCCTAAAAAAGGCTTTAAAATAGAAATTGTGGAAGTCAGCAAAATAGAGGATTTTCATCAAAGATTGTTTTAGGAAGTCGGTGGTTTTCATTGGCTTTATCAACTTTAAAAGCAGAATACAAAATGAATTTTTTAGCCCATTCTTATCTTTCTTTTTCCGAGGAACAGCTCGTCGGCAATATGATTGCGGATTTTGTGAAGAACAGAGATGTAGCCCGCCTTCCAGAAAGCATACAGAAAGGCATAAAACTGCATAGAGCGATAGATACTTTCACGGATGCGCACCCGCTGATACACGAGGCGAAGACGCCTTTCCGACCGCTGGTGAGATTGTATTCTGGGGCGTTTGTGGATGTGGCGTTTGACTATTTCCTTGCAAATGATACCACCGAAAATTCCCAGCGCGAGTGGCAGGAGCATTCGCGGGAGGTCTATGCTGTCCTCCGCCGATACGAGGAATTCTTGCCCGAGGTTTTCAAAAAAGTTTTGGATAAGATGCAGCAGGACGACTGGCTCTACAACTACCGAAATGAGTGGGGGATAGAGTACAGCTTTCGGAATGTGGTGAACAAAGCCCGGTTTCTGGACAAAACCACCAATGTGTTCCCTGCATTTTTAGCAAATAAAGATTTCCTCCGTGAGAAATACGAAATTTTCTTCCCTGAAATCAAGTCATTCGCGCAGGATTTTGTGGCTTAAAATAAGAAATTGTTTTTATTGGGTATAGAAATTTTAATATATACTTTGTTTAAGAATGTAAAAATTATAGATATGAAAATAATTGGCATAGAAACACGCACGACAAATCAAAACGGACAAGCAATGCAGGACATCGGAGGTCTTTGGAATAGATTTTTTTCTGAAAATATCATCAGTAAAATCCCAAATGCAGTGAATAGCAATGTTTATGCTATCTATACAGACTACGAAAGTGATTATACAGGTGAATATACCACGCTTTTGGGACTGGAAGTTTCTTCGCTTGATGAAATCCCAAGCGGGTTGGTCGGAAGGGAGTTTCCTAAACAGAATTTTAAGAGATTCCTTGCTAAAGGAGCGATGCCTCAGGCTGTAGCAGAAGCATGGCAGAAAATATGGGAGCAAGATAAGGAGCTAAATAGGCTTTATCAGTATGATTATGAATTGTATACCGAAAAATCTCAGCAAGGCGACCTCTCGGAAGTAGAGATTTTTATAGGTGTAAAGGATTCCAATATATAAAAAGACAATAAATCTAAATTTTTAAGAAGAATTTGAAATAATTTAATAAAGAAATATTAGTATATAACTCCATTCCCTTTACTTCGATATATAAAATGTTTAATACTTTTGAATTAAATTTTTTTTTAAAATGAGAAAAATTTTGTTATTACTTATTGCGATGTCATTCATCGGTTGTACACAAACACAGAAAGCTGTGTATCAGGAAGAAGAAACATACACCCAAGAAGAGCGAACACTGATTGTTTTTTACGATGAGAATGAAATTTCTCTTCCGAAATTAAAAAGAAAAGTGAAATCCTATGGTGCAGAAATAATCTATGAATACAAAGAAATGAAAGGTATCGCTGTGAGAATCCTCCGAGGAAAATCCATAGAGCAGGGGAGAAAATATTTCGAAAGCATAAAAGGCGTAACCAATGTCACGAAAGACAGCAAAGTAGAATTGCATTAAAAGTTTTTTTTATAAAAGAAAAATCCCTATCACAGATAGGGATTTGTTTGTTATTTCTTTTCTTCACTGTCCTCAGGAAAACGGCTGAGGGTAAGGTCTCTGGATATTGCTGCCAATTCCATTTTCAGCTTACCAGAAAGTGTCTCGATGACTACGCCATCTTCTGCGATGGAGAAGATACGCCCGTGGATACCAGAAGTCGTCACGACTCTTCTCCCTGGTTTCAGATTCTCCTGAAATTGTTTTTCTTTTTTCTGTTTCGTGAGCGGTGGTCTTATCATTAGGAAATAGAATGCGACCAAAATCAGCAGCGGCATTAAGAACTGTTGTAAGTTTTCCATTTTTATTAAAGTTTTTCTAAGTGATTATTGTACATTCGCTTTAAAACTTAGTGTAACAGGAGAGTTCTCTGCGTTCATGAATACTTGTGCAGTTTTCGTTACATCTCCATTGAAGTTTTTAGAGTCAAAGCTCAGCGTTACTTGTCCTTTTTCTCCTGGTGCGATGGCATCTTTGGTGTAGTCTGGCGCTGTGCATCCACATACAGGCTGTACGGAGTTGATATACAGAGGTTTGTTACCTGTGTTAGTCACTTCGTAAACATGCTGCACCACTTCACCTTTTTTCATAGTTCCGAAATCATGTTCTTCTTTAGCAAAGCTCGCCTTTGTCATTGGTTGTTCTGGTGTGGATTCTTCCACAGGTTCTAGCATCGGGTCAGCTTTTTCGTTTTTTTGGCAAGATACTGTCACAAGGAGCATCATTAGCCCTATTCCTGAAAGTTTCAAAATATTTTTCATTTCTTTTTTGGTTATTTTAAGGTTAAAATTTAATTTCTATTGTTGCTTTTGATGTATCGGTCAAGGATTCCGTTTACAAAGATTTGAGACTTGTCAGTAGCGAAAGCCTTTGCGATTTCTATATATTCGTTCATGATGATTCTGGCAGGCGTCAGAGGGAAATAGTCCAGTTCTGAAATAGCAGTAACCAGAATGATTTTGTCCATTAGCGAGATACGGTCAAGATCCCAGTTCTCCAATCTTTCTTCTATCTTTTTTTCGGTTTCTTCCCAGTGGTTTAGGGTTTCGTTGAGCAGTTTCAGAGCGAAATTTCTATCGTCTTCATCTTTTATCATCTTTATCAAGGTATGTGAAGGCTTGTCCTTGCTGAGGAAACCGATAGTTTTCTGTGTCATGGAGTTGGCGATGTGGAAATCATCCGCCCAGTGAAGTTCTAAATCTTCTAAATGGTTCTGGAAATCCTCGTTTTCAGCGACATATCTTAGGAAAACTTTTCCGATGAATTTTTGGTCTTCCTCGAAAGAAAATTCATCTCCTTTCATGTAATCTTGGAAGAGTTTGCTCGCTTTTATTTTGTTAAATACCTTGATGAGCAGGTCATCATGGATGTCCCAGATTAGACTTTGATGTTTAGCACTGAAAGACAATCTTTCTTCGTTTTGCTCGAGAAGTTCTATTGCCTGATTTCGGATGAATTTCCGATTGGGATTGAGGTCTTCTTCGGTTTTTATGTACTTGTTTTTGTTCAGCTCCATTTGTTTCTCCGCGATTTTTTTCAAGGCGATGAGAAAATTAAGCTGATAGATGTACAAAGAGTAAATCTTATCTATTTCAGCAAACATATTTCTTGCCAAAACATCCTGTTTTATAGGGTTTTGCTGATAAGAATAGATGGTTTGGATGGTTTTTTCTCGTAATTGTCTTCTTCCTAACATTTTTCAAAGAACTTTAAGTGGGCAAAGATAAAAAAATAAAATATTCAATATCAAACATCAATTATTTTTTTGATGAATTTTGTATCTTTACGCCGTTATTAAGCAGATTGAAAGTGAAAAGAAAAATTATCTTTTGGGCAGTTCTTTTAGGGCTGTTTTCTTGTGAAAAAAAAGAGAATTTGGAAAGAATTTCTTCCAAAGAGAGTGATGATTCGCTCAAAAAAATAGAGCTCCCACAGCCAGAGGAAAAACTAAAAAAAGATATTATAAACATAGTTGCGGTGGGCGACATCATGATAGGAAGCGCCTATCCGTCTAAAAAATATCTTCCAGAAGATGATGCGGCAGGAAGTTTTTCAGAGGTGAAAAATCATCTGAAAGGCGACATCGTTTTTGGGAACTTGGAAGGCGTTTTTTTAGATGAAGGAGAATCCCAAAAATGCGAGGACAAAGAGCCGCAGCACTGCTATGTTTTCAGAATGCCGGAGCGGTATGGGAAAATCATCAGAGAAGCAGGGTTTAACCTGATGAGCACCGCGAACAACCACGCAGGAGATTTCGGATTGATAGGAAGGAAAACCACAGCGAAAGTCCTTGACAAGGAAGGAATTTATCATGCAGGGACAAAGGAATATCCTGTCGTGATTTTTGAGAAAGATAATATAAAATACGGCTTCTGCGCCTTTGCACCGAATAAAAATATGCTTTCCCTGCTGGATGTCAAAAAAGCCAAAGAGATAGTGCGGGAGCTAAAATCCCAGACAGACATTACCATCGTTTCTTTTCATGGCGGTGCGGAAGGGACAGAACATGTGAGAGTTCCTAAAAAAGCAGAAATTTTTTACGGAGAAAATAGAGGAGATGTGTATCATTTCGCGCGTTCTGTGGTGGATGCAGGAGCGGATATTGTGCTGGGACACGGCCCGCATGTGACCCGCGCAGTGGAAGTTTATAAAAATAAATTCATAGCCTACAGCCTTGGGAATTTTAATACTTATGGGAGGTTCAGCCTTACGGGAGACAAAGGCATCGCGCCTTTGCTGGACATAAAACTAAAATCCAACGGCGATTTTCTCTCTGCAAAGGTGGTTTCTGTGAAACAGACCAAAGAAAAAGGGCTTGAGCTGGATGCAGAAAACAGGGCTTTTCAGCGGATAAAACAACTCACAAAACTGGACTTCCCAGAGCAGAATCTGAAATTTGAAGAAAACACGATAAAACTCTGATTTTTCAGCTGAATAAAAATAAAATCCTATTCGAGGGAAAGCGCCTCGGTAGGATTTTTTTCGTTTTTTTTATATAAAATTTTTAATTTTATCACTTTAAATTTGAAAAAGAAGAAATATCAATTTATTTTAAAAATCCACTACTATGTATTGCATAGTTAATAAAAATTATTTATGTTTGCGACAAGAAATCATAAAATTAATATGAAATGAAAAAACAAATTGCTGTATTATCACTCCTTATTTCCGCGATGGGATGGGCTCAGGAAAGTAAACCACAAACCCAAAAGAAAGAAAAGGAAATAAAAGAAGTAACGATTACTAAAACCAAAAAAGCGGTGGAGCAGAAGGCTGACCGCACGATATTTGATTTTTCTGAACAACCTAATCTCAACACAGGAACGGCTCTGGAAGGAATCAAAAAACTGCCGGGGCTTATCGTTTCAGACCTTACAGGGATGGCGTATCAAGGGAAAATGCTGGATGTCTATATGGATGGGCGACCGCTGAATATTACGAGCAATGAGCTAAGTGCCTTTCTAGAAGGAATGCCTGCAAATGCCATAGACAGGATAGAGGTGGTGACCAGCCCAGGTGCGGAATATCCAGCGACTTCTGGCGGTGCGATTCTGAATATAATCACTTCAAAATCAGCGAAAAGCTATCTTACTGCGACTTATTCTGGGAATTACTCTTTTAGTAATTATGACAAATACCGAAGTAAAACGAACAACTCTATTTTGCTCAATTCTAAAAACAGATGGTTCGGCTGGCAGCTGAATGTAGGGCAGAACTATCTTGAAAATATGAAAAACAATGAAGTAGATGGTATTTCGAGTATATTTAATGATGAAAGGAACAGAGGGTATTTTGCAAAAGCGGCTTTGACTTTTGATTTTAGCCAAAATGATAGATTATTGCTAAATTACAATTTGAATTATGGTAATAGTGATGCTGCAATCCAGAGTAATGGGATTTACAGCGGACTGAGCTACAACAGACAAGATGAAACCGAAAGCATGAGGCTGAGACATGAGGCTTCGGCAGCATACCAAAAAAGATTTAGCGGTTCGGATAGAAAACTGGATTTTAAATTCACTTATGTCAAAAGAGACAATGATTTTAAACAAGAGAATTTGTTTTTAAATCAAATCGCTACTAATCAACTTCTTTTGGATAACAGCTCGGATGCGAGAACGGCTGAATTTCGTATAGATTTTTCCCAGCCGCTCAATATCTTTGACAAAGGTAAAATCAGCGTTGGAGGGCTTTATGAGAGATTGGATTTTACTACGGAAAGCAGAGGAATTACCAATTTGGACTACCAGAGACAGACAGCATCTTCTTATGTAGAATTGCAGACTACGATAGGGAAGCTGGATTTTATCCTCGGAACTCGTGCCGAAGATTATGACATCAGCGGAACTACATACAACAGCACTACGCATCAATACGATGATTTGCATAAATTCAAGCAGTACCGCCTTTTCCCAAATGCCAGTGTGCAGTATAATTTCATGAAAGGAGTGAATTTTGCAATTAATTATAATAAGAAAATCAGCCTGCCGAGTATTTCTCTTTTGAACCCAAATAACAATACTTATGGAAATGGTAATGTTCAAACAACGGGAAATGCGAATTTACAGCCAACGATTTTTGATAATATAGAAGCAAAAATCTCAGCATTTGATTATGTATTTCTTGGGTATAATTTAAATTTGGTTAATAATCAAGTTATACAAAAAATGACCCGCAGCGGTGATGAGGTTTCTATGATTAATGAAAATATTTCTTCCGCGAGAATACATAATTTTAATATAGGTTTCCCAATTCCATTTATGATTTTCACAAAATCAATCAAGGAAATCATGGGTTCTATGAGCACAACTAATCCTGATAAAATCAGCTTTTTGTATTTCTTTGCGAATTATCAGCTTCAGAGACTCCCAGAAATCAAACCAAATGGACTATGGTTTTTTAACCTAAATGCCCAGATTGTGTTACCAAAGGGAATAAAACTGAATGCAAATTACAGCTATATCCCAGCCAATATAGGATATTTCTATTTCCAAACTGATAAACCGCTGAATAACGCATTGGATATCACATTATCAAGAAAATTCATGAGTGACAGATTGAATGTCTCGCTGTATGTGAATGATGTGTTTAATACTAATCAAATGTCTGCTCGCTCTATCTATCAGGTGCCTAATGTATTGATGAGTATTAAGAATGACACTCGTACTTTTGGGATTTCTGTGAATTATAAAATTCCTACGAGAAATAAATTGGCCAAAGAAAATCCTAATCTGCTGAGCCGTGACAGTAATGAAGACGAAGGCGGATTGATGAAAAAATAATAAAAAATCCCTCATTTACGAGGGATTTATTTTTTTTAGTTAAGGTCAAAAGCTGCACCGATTTGGAAAGTAAACTGGTTGTTTAGTCTTTCGTATCCAGCTGCGCTTGTTTTGTATCTTGCGATAGGGAAAGTGATTTCAGAGAATACTCCAAAACCTTTGTTAAAGAAGTATCTCGCACCGATATGCCCTCCAAAGTTTTTCAAGCTTAAGCTCAAACCTGGGTAAACATCCAGCTGCTCAGGCAGGTTCATAACTCCGCCTAAATTAGCATTAAATCTCCCACGAAGGTCAAATCTGTCTCCTACAGGAGCTTTTTCTACTCCGTTAACATTGTGTTTCGTTCCCAAAAGGTAGCTCATCTGTAATCCTACTGAGAAGCTTCTTCCTAGTCCATAGTCAGCTCCTGCTGTGACACCTGTACCTTTGCTTTGGATGTTAGCTCCTACATAAGCTCTGATATCATTAGCACCAGTGAATGCCTCCTGTGAATATGCCACAGAAGAAATTGCTAAAAGCAATCCTGCAAAAATTTTTTTCATAAATCAAATTATTTTTGGCAAAAATAAAAATTATTTTTAAAATCAATAATTTCAATAAAAAATATAACGATAATTCCGAAAAAAAAGCAGAAATTTGCCAGCGCTATTCGCGAGAAATAATAATTTAATGAAAATGATGGAAAACAATAAAGAAAACTTGAAGAAAGCTGCTCTGGACTACCACAGAGCCGAGCCCAAAGGAAAAATCCAAATGGAGCCGTCTAAACCCTACGCTACACAATGGGATCTGAGTCTGGCGTATTCTCCTGGGGTGGCAGAACCTTGTCTTGAAATAGAAAAAGATGCCTCCAAGGTCTATGAATACACTTCCAAAGGGAATCTCGTGGCTGTAATCAGTAACGGAACAGCTGTTCTGGGGCTTGGTGATATCGGTGCAGAGGCTTCTAAACCCGTGATGGAGGGCAAAGGGCTTTTGTTCAAGGTGTTTGCGGATATCAATGTTTTTGACATAGAAGTTAATGAAAAAGACCCAGATAAATTTGTAGAAATCGTGAAAGCGATAGCGCCTACTTTTGGAGGGATAAATTTGGAAGATATCAAAGCGCCAGAGGCTTTTTATATAGAAAAAAGACTAAAAGAAGAGCTGGATATTCCACTGATGCATGATGACCAGCACGGAACGGCAATTATCTCCGCAGCGGCACTGCTCAATGGTTTAGAAATAGCAGGAAAAAAGATAGAGGACATAAAAATGGTGGTAAATGGCGCAGGTGCGGCGGCTATTGCGTGTTCTAAACTTTACATAGAGCTGGGCTTGAAAAAAGAAAACATCATAATGTGCGACAGCAAGGGAGTGATCAGCCATAAGAGAACCAACCTTACGCCTGAGAAATTGGATTTTATGCAAAATACCGAAGCGGAAACATTGGATGAGGTTTTGGAGGGAGCAGATGTTTTTATCGGACTTTCCAAAGGGAATGTTCTAAAACCTGAGATTTTAGCAAAAATGGCAGAAAATCCTATTGTTTTTGCATTGGCTAATCCTATTCCAGAGATAGACTATGATTTAGCAAAACAGACCCGCCCAGATGTGATTATGGCAACGGGAAGAAGCGACTATCCTAATCAGGTGAATAATGTTTTGGGATTCCCTTACATATTCCGTGGTGCGCTGGATGTACAGGCGACCGAGATTAATGAGGAGATGAAAATAGCGGCGGTTCATGCTATTGCGGATTTAGCGAAAGAACCGGCAACGGAAGCTGTGAAAAAGGCTTATAATTTGGCTGAAATCAGCTTTGGGAAAGATTATTTCATTCCGAAACCACTTGACGGCAGACTATTTGCAAAAGTTTCTGTCGCAGTTGCCAAAGCAGCCGTAAAAAGTGGAGTTGCAAGAAAACCAATCAGTGATTTTGCTGAATATGAAAAACAGCTTTCTGAAAGGAAAAAATAATTTGAATTTTATAGAAATTAAATCCTCTTTTATCAAAGGAGGATTTTTTTCATTTTAAAATATTAAATTTGCCTAAAATTTTAAATTATTGATTTATGAAAAAGCTTAATTATTTATTGGTTGCATTGTTTTCTTTTTTAGTGCTTAGTTGTAACAGGAGTGATGATATGCCTCCGCGCCCACAGGATGATCTGATAGGAAGTTGGTCTCTTACAAAAACGAGATTGAAAGGAAATATCACTGTGCTTGGAATAACTACAGCTATAGATATGGATGCGCCGATTACTTCTTGTGAAAAAAAGACAAAAACTACTTTTTTGCCAGGTGGTACAGGAACTACAGAGGTGTGGGCGAATTTATCTGGAAGCTGTGAAAAGAAAAGGGATGGAAATATCACCTACACTTTTGACAAGGATACGAAAGAACTGGTTGTACATCTAGGGCCAGAGACTACTCGTTCCATTGTGAAAAAACTTACGAGTACAGAGCTGGAAGCAGAGGAAAGCGTTACTAATCTACAGGTAAGAGGACTCCTATTTACAGGGACAGTTTATGTGACAATGCAGAAATTATAATTGTTTTGGGTTAAAATATTTCATAAGCCTTGCTTTTTAGTAAGGCTTTTTCATTTTAAAATATTAAATTTGCTAAAATTTTTTAAATTATAAAGTTATGAGAAAATTTAGTTATTTATTAGTTGTGTTATTTTCTTTTTTCATGCTTAGTTGTAGTAGAGATGAAGATAATAAAACAAATGTTCCTGCACAGCCACAACAACTGGACAATGTAGTGGGAAGTTGGGCTCTTGTAGAAATGAGAATGAAAGGAAATATTACTGTTGGTGGTGGATCGCCTACTCCTATAGATATGCAGGTTCCGCTTACTTCTTGCGAAAAAAAGACCATAACCACTTTTCTACCAGATGGTACAGGGAGTACTGAGGTTTGGGCTGCTGCATCTGGAACTTGTGATAAATTAAAAGAAGGAAATATTACCTATACTTTTGATAAAAATACAAGAGTATTGATTATGACTTTAGGATCGGAAACTTCTCGTTCTATTGTAAGAAAACTTACAAACACAGAGATGGAAACAGAAGAAAATGTTGTTAGTCAAGAAGTCGGAGGAGTTATCTTTACAGGAACAGTTTATTCAAAAGTGAAAAAATTCTAATTGTTTTTGAATTAAAATATTCATAAGCCTTGCTTTTTAGTAAGGCTTTTTCATTTCAAAATATTAAATTTGCCTCTTTAAATCATCAGACCATGTTTTACAATCATCAAGAGATAGAAAAGAAATGGCAGAAGTTTTGGGGAGAAAACCAAACTTTCAAAAGCCAGCAGCCGTCAGAAAGCAGCAAACCGAAATATTATGTTTTAGATATGTTCCCTTATCCATCAGGGGCGGGGCTTCATGTGGGGCATCCGCTGGGGTATATTGCGAGTGATATTTATGCTAGATTCAAAAGACACCAAGGGTACAATGTCCTTCATCCTGTGGGGTATGACAGCTTTGGGCTTCCTGCTGAACAATATGCGATTCAGACAGGGCAGCACCCTGCGGTTACCACTGAGGAAAACATCAATAGATACGAACAGCAGCTTAAAAAAATAGGCTTTTCTTTTGACTGGAGCAGGGAGATTAGAACCTCTGACCCAGCTTATTACAGATGGACGCAGTGGATATTCATAGAGCTGTTTCTCTCTTGGTATAATAAGGCTGCGGACAGAGCGGAGAATATTTCTACCCTTGTGGCTCATTTTGAAAAATTTGGGACAGAAAACCTTGATGCCGTGCAGTCTGAGGAACTAAATTTCACTGCGGAGGAATGGCTAAACGCTTCTGAAGCTGACAAACAAGATATTTTATTGAATTATAGAATGGCTTACCGAGCAGAAACTACGGTAAACTGGTGTCCTGCACTCGGAACGGTTCTTGCTAATGATGAGGTAAAAGATGGTAAGTCTGAGCGTGGCGGATACCCTGTTTATCAAAAGAAAATGATGCAGTGGTCTATGCGTATTACAGCTTATTCGGACAGGTTATTGAGAGGGTTGGACGGGCTGGACTGGTCAGAAGCAGTAAAAGAAAGCCAAAGAAACTGGATCGGAAAATCCGAGGGCGCTTTGGTGAAATTCGGTATTAAAGGTTCTGATGATTTCATAGAGGTTTTCACTACTCGCCCTGATACTATTTTTGGGGTGTCTTTCGTTACGCTTGCTCCAGAACACGAATTGGTTTCAAAAATCACTACACCAGAGCAGAAAGAAGCTGTGGAAGCCTATATAGAAGCCACTTCTAAACGCTCTGAAAGAGACAGAATGGCGGATGTGAAGACTATTTCAGGAGTGTTCACAGGGGCTTATGCAGAACATCCTATTACTAAAGAACCTGTCCCTATTTGGCTGGGTGATTATGTGCTGGCGGGATACGGAACAGGTGCTGTGATGGCAGTTCCTGCGGGGGATGAGAGAGACTTTGCCTTTGCGAAACATTTTGATATTGAGATAAAAAATATATTTGACCAAGATATCTCCGAGAAGGCTTTTACCGAGAAAGAAGGTATGGTTTACCAAAATTCGGAGTTTCTAAATGGCTGCGATAGTTATGATAAGGCTGTAAAATCCGTTGTGGAATATTTGGAAAATCATAAAGTAGGAAAATCCAAGATAAACTACCGCCAGAGAGATGCTATTTTCTCACGCCAAAGATACTGGGGAGAGCCTGTTCCTATTTATTATGAAAACGAAATGCCGTACACTCTGCCTGTTTCTGCGCTTCCACTTGAGCTGCCAGAAGTAGAAAAATACCTGCCGACCGAAGATGGAGACCCGCCGCTAGGGAATGCTAAAAATTTCGCTTGGGATAAGGTTAATCAAAAAGTGGTGTCTACGGAACTTATTGACAATCAAAATGTTTTCCCGCTTGAATTGTCCACTATGCCAGGCTGGGCGGGGAGCTCTTGGTATTTCTTAAGATACATGAACCCAAATAACGAAGCCGAGTTTTGTGATAAAAATACATCGGACTACTGGGGGCAGGTAGATTTGTATATTGGTGGAAGTGAGCATGCTACAGGACATCTTCTTTATTCTCGTTTTTGGACTATGTTCCTGAAAGATAGAGGATTCATCAGCCACGAAGAGCCTTTCCAAAAAATGATAAACCAAGGGATGATTTTGGGAATTTCGGCTTTTGTATATCGTGTGGATGGAACGAATAAGTATGTTTCAAAAGCACTGGCAAAAGACTACGAAACTCAAAAAATCCACATAGATATTTCTCTATTAAAAGGAACTTCGGACGAGCTGGATTTGGATAAGTTTAAGGCTTGGCGACCAGAGTTTAAGGATGCTGAATTTATCTTAGAAGACGGAAAATACATCACAGAAAGAGAGGTGGAAAAAATGTCTAAATCCAAATATAATGTAGTAAATCCTGATGATATTTGCGAGGAGTATGGAGCGGACTGTCTAAGGCTTTATGAAATGTTCCTTGGGCCGCTGGAGCAGTCTAAACCATGGAATACACAGGGCTTGAGCGGAGTTTATGGTTTCCTTAAGAAGTTCTACAATCTTTATTTTGATGGGGATACTTTTTCGGTTTCAGAGGAAGAGCCTACGAAAGAGGAGCTTAAAATCCTGCATACATTGATTAAAAAGGTGATTTACGATATTGAGAATTTCTCTTTTAATACTTCCGTGTCGCAGTTTATGATAGCCGTGAATGAATTACAGAAACTAAAATGTAATAAAAAAGCTATCTTAGAGCCGCTCGCAGTTTTGATTTCGCCTTATGCGCCGCATGTTTGTGAGGAGCTTTGGAGTCTTCTTGGTAATGCAGAGAGTATAGATTTCGCGCCTTTCCCTGCTCTGAATGAGGCGTATTTGGTGGAAGATGAAATAGAATATCCAGTGAGTTTTAATGGGAAGATGAGGTTTAAGCTTTCTCTTTCTGCTGAGCTTTCTAAAGAGGAAATCGAGGAAATAGTAATGAAAGATGAGAAAGTAATCCAGCAGCTGGACGGAGCTAAACCAAAGAAAATCATAGTGGTTCCGAAGAAAATCATCAATATAGTATCCTAATTTGATAAAGATTTTAAATTTTGGTAAACTTTTTGATTATTTTATAAATATAGGTGCTTATTTTAATCAAAAAACAGATTTATTTCTTAAAATTTTCAATTTTTGATGAAATAAATTTGCATAGAACAAAAAAAAGTATTTATTTTACGCAATCAAATAATAATTTATAATTTAGTTTAGATATGGAAATGAATGTTTCAACTCAGGAGCAACAAGTAGTTGCAAGAAAAACAGGAGGTCTTAACCCATTTTTAGTATTACCACTTTTATTTATAGTAGGTGTTTGTATTTATCTATTCATTTTTGGTAGTACAGGAAACTTTACTCATAAAGGTGAGGAAGTTAGTGGTGTTTCAGTAGCGTTTTTGGATATTCCATTAAAAGAATTGACACCTAAATCTGTTATGGGGATGGTGTACATGGGAGGTATGATCGTACCTGTCCTTATTACTTGTGCTATTACAGTATTGGTATTCTCTTTAGAGCGTTTATTCGTTTTGAACAAAGCGGAAGGAGCTGGGAATCTTGAAGCTTTCGTTTTGAAAATCAGACAATTGTTAAAAGAAAATAGAATTTCTGAAGCACAAGAAGAATGTGACAAGCAGAGAGGTTCTGTAGGAAATGTTGTAAAAGAAGCTTTGACTACTTATAAAGCTCTTAGCAAAGAAACTACTATGAACAGAGAGCAAAAAATGGCTGCTCTTAGCAAGTCTATCGAAGAGGCTACTACATTAGAAATGCCTATGATGGAAAAGAATATGTCTATCCTTTCTACATTAGGAACAGTAGCTACGCTAATCGCGTTGTTAGGAACCGTAATGGGGATGATCGGTGCGTTCTACGCTCTAGGTGCTGGTGGAGGAACTCCAGATGCTGCAGCTCTATCTATCGGTATCTCTGAAGCCTTGATCAACACGGCATTAGGAATTGGTACATCTGCTCTTGCTATTATCTTATATAACTTCTTTACATCTAAGATAGATGGTATGACATTTAAGATTGATGAAATCGCAATGTCTATTCAACAATCTTTTGCTGAAACTCAAAGATAATATTCAGCAATGTAAAAGGATAATGATTTATCCAAAAGTATAGAAGTTTAATATAAAATAATACAAAATGGCGAAAGTAAAACCAAAAAGACACGGCGTATTGACCGATATGACCGCCATGTGTGATGTTACTTTCCTGCTTCTTACCTTTTTTATCTTGACAACGGAGTTTAAACAGCCCGATGTGGAGAACATTGTAACGCCTTCATCTGTTTCTAAATCGAAACTAACTGAGGCAGCGAACACAATGACAATTAGCGTAACGAACGATGGAAGATATTATTTTACTCCTACCAGTGACCCTGAACATAGAAAAAAACTATTAGAGGCAATGGGAGAGAAAAATAAAATCACATTTACAGATAAAGAAAAACAAATTTTTGCGAAAACTGAATTTGTAGGTGTGTCGGTTTCTCAGCTAAAAGGTTTCCTACAATTGTCGGAAGACCAGAGAAAGAATTTCAAAGGAGGTACAATTCCTTTGGATAGTGCAAATAAACAGTTGATAGACTGGGTGGATATAAACCGAAAAATAAATAATAATGCAACCCTTGCCGTGAAAGGAGATGGTAATGCATCATATGATAAATTTAAGGTTTTATTCGAGGGATTGAAAGATATAAAATTTTATAACTTCGTGTTGGTAACAACAGAGGAATAAACATAAAAGAATAAAGATGGCAGAAGTACAAGTACAAGAAAAAGGTAACAAAGGAGGTAAAGTCCGTTCCAAAAAAAATAGTACTCGTGTAGATATGACACCGATGGTAGATTTGAACTTCCTTTTATTGATGTTCTTTATGTTTACCACTACCTTTACTAAACCCAACATTATGGACCTGACCCTTCCAGCGAAGCCTGATGATAAGACTACACAGGTAAAACCGCCTATGGTAGATCTAAGAAACTCTATTACATTCATTATAGGAAAGGATGATAATTTATTTTATCACCAGCAGGATGCAAAAGGACTTAATGAAAGTACTCTTATCAAAACTTCTTATGACAGAGAAGGAGTAGAAAAAGTAATAGAGCAGGCTAAAAAGAATGCTGTGAAGAAAGAGAATTTTACGGTAATTATAAAACCTGTAGATGATGCAAGTTTTAAACACTTTGTAGATATTCTGGATGAAATGGAAATTACAGGAAGTGAGCACTTTGGTATTTCCGAATTGAAGCCTTTTGAAAAAGAGGTTTATGAGCAAAAAGTAAAATAATTTAAAAACCAAAAGTTATGGCAGAAGAACAATTAAAATACGCAGACTTCGAGGAGTTGGTATTTGAAAATAGAAATAAAGCCTATGGTGCCTATGACTTGAGGAGAAGTTATAGAGGTCTTTTAACCAAAGCATTCGTTATAGGAGTATTGTTTTTTTCCGGCATGATTCTTTTGCCATTGTTATATTCTAAAGCGATAAAAACGGAAGCGAAAGAAGGGGATGGAATAGAAGTAACACTAAATCCGAAAGACTTTGAAGCAATTGAGGAAGAGGATCCGGTTCCAGATGAGCCTTTGGAAAATAAACAAGAAGAGGTGTTACAGAGTTTGGATGATGTGGCACCACCTTCATCAGAGCAAGTGGCTACTATTGCCAATGTAGTTCCTGAGCCAGTAGAAAACGCGCCTATCGAGACGCCGCCACCTACTAAAAAAGAGATGGAAAACAAGGCTATATCTACAAAAACTCAGGAAGGAGTTGCGGTAACTAACAATGCTCCGCCGCCAGTACAAGGTGTAGAAGGAGGTAGAGGAACTCAGGCTAAAATAGAAGGAGCTAAGATTGTAGATAAACCAGTAGATAAGCAGGAGATTCATACTACAGTAGATGTAGAAGCTGACTATGGTAATGGAGGATTGAACGGGTTTAGAGCAAAAGTTGCAGAAAACTTTGATAGTGAAGCGGTACAAGGAGAAGGAATGCTTACTACAACTGTAAAATTCGTAGTGGAAACTAACGGAACAGTTTCTCAGGTAAAAGCTACAGGATCTAATCCTGATTTTAACAGAGAAGCAGAGAGAGTGGTAAGATCTATCAAAGGATGGAAACCAGCTAAAAAAGGAGGAGTTAATGTAAGATCTTATTACAGCCTTCCATTGAAAATGAAGTTTGAATAACTTTTTAACCTAATAATAAAAAAGAGGAGTAATTTTACTTCTCTTTTTTTATTATATTTGTCACTATGTTTTATAATATATTAACATTCGTTGTAGGGTTTTTGTACATCATTGTCGGTGTTTTTGTGATTATTACAAGATCATTTGGTGTAAAATTAGACCCGATACCTGCAAATGCGCTGGGTACTTTGCTTTGTATTTATGGTGTGTTTAGGCTGGTTAGGGCATTTATTCGTTTAAGAAAAGAAAGAAGAGATGAGGAGTAAATTAGTATTATATATTTTATCAGCGTTTTTGTTTTTTTCATGTAAAAGTGAGGAACAAAAAAAAGAAGAGGCCACTCCGCTCCATACCAGAGGTGAAATCACTCTGCAGTATGATGATTCTTTCACTAATATAGCAGAAGCGCTGTCTCAGCGGTATGTGAAGGTTTATTCTAATGCCAAAATCAATCTGAAAGTCAGCAAGGAAGACCAAGCATTGGAGGATTTGCTCAATCATAAAGTGGATATGATCATCATGTCTCGTGAGCTCACGGAAAAGGAGCGAAAATACTGGAATGCGAAGACAAAACTTCCATGGCAGCCCTCTTATTTTGCGGCGGATGCTGTGTGCTTTGTGGTGAATAAAAACTCTGAAAAACAGCATGTTTCTTTGGAAGAAATAAAAGAAATGCTGAAATCTGGAGATAAAAAATTGATTTTTGATGGTGCGAATACAAGTAATCTGAACGCCGTGCTTCAAAAATTAAATTTAGACCTTAAAGATGTGAAATATTCCCGATTAGAAGGGAATGAGAACATTATAGAAAGTCTGGAAAAGTTTTCTAATCATATCGGTGTGGTCAGCTATAACACGATTAGCCGTCCATACGGAGAAAGAGCCACTGAATTGAGAGAAAACATAAAAATTCTTCCAATAAAAGTAGGAGATTCTCTATTTTTGCCGAATAAAGAAAATCTAAAAACTCAGAAATATCCATTGACCAAATTTCTGTATTTCCTAACAGATGAAGGAACTTTTGGTGTGGCGAATGGATTGATAAGATATTCATGCACGGATATTGGACAGAAAATAGTAAGTAGAGAAGGGCTTCAGCCGTATAATCTTTATCCAAGAACTATAAATATAATACATAAATAGAATAAAATGAAATTAGATATTTTAGCAATAGGCGCTCATCCTGATGATGTGGAATTTGGATGTGGCGGAACTCTTTTGAAATTGGCTTCCGAAGGGAAAAGTATAGGAATCATAGACCTTACACAGGGAGAAATGGGAACCCGCGGTACCATAGAAACAAGGTATGAGGAGGCTACCAATGCAGCAAAACTATTAGGTCTGAAAGCCAGAGAAAACTTAAAAATGAAAGACGGTTTTTTGGTTAATTCCGAAGAATATCAGTTGCGAATAGTGCAAATGATTAGAAAATACCGACCAGAGATTGTCTTTTGTAACGCTTGGGAAGACCGTCACCCAGACCATGCGAAAGGCTCTAAACTCGTTTCTGATGCGTGTTTTCTCGCTGGACTTAGAAAGTTAGAAACAGAATATAACGGCGAAAAACAGGAAGCATGGAGACCAAAACATGTTTTTCATTATATCCAATGGAAACACATTACGCCTGATTTCGTGGTTGATATTTCTGATTTTATGGAGAAAAAAATGGAAGTTTGTAAAGCTTACAAGACACAGTTGTTTGATGCGAACTCCAAAGATCCAATAACACACACGGCAACCAAAGACTTTACGGAAAGTATCACATATAGGGCTCAGGACTTAGGAAGATTGAGCGGAGTGGACTATGCAGAGGGCTTTGTGAGTGAGCGATTGCTGGCATTTAAAAATTTTGATGGAATTATTTGGTAGTAAAGAAAAAATTAGTATCTTTGCACCACTTCATAATGGTGGCTGTAGCTCAGTTGGTTAGAGCGTCAGATTGTGGTCCTGAAGGTCGCCGGTTCGATCCCGGTCAGCCACCCACAAAAAAACACATTCCAAAAGGAATGTGTTTTTTTATTTATATTATTATTTTAAAATATATTTTTGGTGGTATTTTACTAGATTTTCTATGGGTTTTTGTACGATAGTTCCCACATTTAGGCGGTAGTAAGAAGCTACAGACCTTAGAATATCTTGGTAAATATAGGATATGGAACCCACAAAATTGATTTCACAAGAGAAACAGTTTTTATAAGGGAGAATATGATATTCAAAGAACCTTTTCATTTCTTGGAATACTAGATTTTGTAGGTAAGGATGGTTTTTCCTCTCGGCTACGAATTTATTGAAAGAAGCCAGATAAGAGTTAGCCATAGGAGAGTGGTAGATTTTCTGGATAAGATCAGCCGCAGATAGTTGGTAGGTCTGCTCAAAATCATCAGCCAAATCTTTTGGTAGTTTTTTCATGAAAAAATCTCTCACGACAGCTTTTCCGATGGCACTTCCGCTTCCCTCATCTCCCAGCATATGCCCTAGTGAAGGGAGTTCTCTGTGTAGAGTTTCTCCGTCAAAGAGGCAGGAGTTAGACCCTGTTCCTAAAATACATACAATGGCAGGAGTTCCCTGATAAGCGGCATAAGCAGCGGCTGTAAGGTCTTCCTGCACAGAGATTTCTGCATTTGGGAAGACTTTTTGGATTTCGCTTTTTACGATTTCTTTATTTTCGTCAAAACCACAGCCGGCACCATAGAAATAGATGTTTTTAAGATCGTTTTTGATTTTTATAAGGTCTGGATTTTTTTCTATTTCGCTGGCTATTTTATCATGTGCTATGATATTAGGATTTAGCCCAATGGTCTCTGTTTTCAGCAGTATTTCTTTGCCGTTTTCTTGTAAAAGAACCCAATCACATTTGGTGGCTCCGCCATCTACGATTGCAATCATATTTTTGTGTAATTTTTTGGGAACGAAAATAAGGAATAATTTTTTAATTTTAATCAAAATCCATGGCGAATCTTTTTTTACTCAAATGAATTAAAAGTTTAAATTTGCCCTCATAAAACGAAATGAATGATTTTAAACCAAAATAAACATTTTTTTGTTTTGGTGAAAAGTAATATTAACGGATAAATTATTGATATTGAAAAAGATACTTGTTTATATCTGGCGAGGCTGGTTCGTGCTTTTAGGAATAGTTTTGACCTTGTTTTTAGGTGTTTTTGTTTATTTTATGGCATTGAATGATAAATATACCAAACAATGCAGCAAACTAATAAGAATATGGTGTCTGGGAATGTTCTACGGAATGGGCTTTCGGTATGACTTTATAAAAGAAACTAAAAAAAATATAGATCCTAATAAACAGTACATCATCATAGCCAATCATACCTCTATGATAGATGTGATGCTTCCGTGTATTCTGCACCCAGAGCATCCTATTTGTTTTGTAGGGAAGAAAGAATTGGAAAAAATCCCTATCTTTGGCTCTATCTATAAAAGGGTATTTGTAAGCGTGGATAGAAGCGACCCAAAAAGCAGGGCGGATGTCTACACCAAGTGTGCAGAGCGCATAAAGGAAGGGAAAAGTATAGCGATTTTCCCAGAGGGAGGCGTTCCAGATGATACTTCTATCGTGCTGGATAATTTCAAAAATGGGGCTTTTTCTATGGCAGTGGAGCATCAGGTGGAGATAGTGGTTTATACCTTTGTAGGATTAAAAGAAATGTTTCCTTTTGATAATAGTAAGGGATATCCTGGTAGGATGAAGGTTTATTTAAATGATATATTAGAGCCTGATACGGATATGGAAACCTTGAAACAGAAGGCTTATAATATGATATTGAAAACAATAGAAAAAATTAAATTTTGATATGAAACAGCAGGAGCAACAAACCAAGTGGTCGCAGTTTATTCCACTGATAAGTGTATTTTTCTTTTGGGGATTTGTGGCGGCGAGTAATGATATTTTGATCCCTGTATTTAAAAATAGTTTTACGCTTTCGCAGCTAGAATCTCAGTTGGTGAATAATGCTTTCTATGCGGCGTATTTTGTGGGTTCGCTGGTGTTTTTTATCATTTCAATGAGAGGGGATGTCCTCCAAAAATTTGGATACAAAAAAACTCTTGCTTTTGGGCTTTCTATTTCAGCTATGGGCGCATTTTTGTTTGTGCCGGCAGCTTCTATGAATAATTATTGGATTTTTCTGACAGCCTTGTTTGTGGTTGGTTTAGGGTTTTCTGTTCAGCAGATAGTAGCCAATCCACTTGCCATAAAAATGGGTAGTCCAGAAACAGGGACGCACCGTCTGACGATGGCTGGTGGAATTAATTCGCTGGGAACTACGATAGGGCCGATTATCCTTGGAATTGCGATTTTTGGGAATCAAAATTCTTCATCGAGTCTTAATCTGAATGATGTTAAAATTCCTTTCGTTATTTTAGGATTGGCGTTTCTTTTAGTTGCGGCGTTTTTGATGTTTTCTAAAATAGAGGACCCATCAAAAGAGGAAGAAACCCAAGAGGAAAGCACAGAGGAAGGATTTAATATATTGAAATACCCACAGCTGATGATGGGAATGCTGGCGATTTTCATTTATGTAGGAGTAGAGGTTTCTATCGTGAGTAATCTTCCTGCTTTGCTCAAAACCTCGGAATTTGGGGGGCTTTTAGAGGAGAATTTAGCGCCGTTTATTTCGCTTTATTGGGGAAGTTTGATGATTGGCCGTTGGAATGGTGGAGTTAATGTATTTGATTTCTCTAAAACTATCAACATGGTTCTAAAATTCATCGTGCCGTTCGTTGCCTTTGCAATTATCATAGGAGCCAATATTCTCAGTGGTAAAGATGTTTCTTCGTTTTATATTTATCCTGTGTGGATAGTCATTTTTGTGCTGATGAGCTTTTTAGGTGGTAAAAACGCAGGAAAAACTCTGATGATTTTTGGTTTGGCTGGGGTTCTGATGATGTTTTTGGGCTTGGTGTATCCAGACAAAGAAACGGCGAGATATTTCTT
Organism: Flavobacteriaceae bacterium; assembly: GCA_013333255.2. GTDB lineage: Bacteria > Bacteroidota > Bacteroidia > Flavobacteriales > Weeksellaceae > JABCPE02. The sequence goes on from JABCPE020000004.1 coordinate 257,042, forward strand.
TATTTCAGGCGGTCTGTTCTGTTCTATCATGTGGCCTGCTATTTTTGACTTGGCGATTACAGGGCTTGGCAAAAACACAGGGAAGGCGTCTTCTTTCTTGATAATGATGATTTTGGGCGGTGGTATTATTCCACTGATGCAGGGTGCGATTTGTGACTTTGATTTGAAAAATCCAAATGGAATTTTTGGTCTTTCGTACACTCATTTTTCGTATATCATTCCACTGTTTTGTTTCGCATATTTGGCGTTTTATGGATTTATAACGCCTAAAATATTGAAAAAACAAGGCGCTGCTTAATCATTAAAAATAAAATAAAAATGTTGTCAAAGAGAAGATTTTGGGTAGGTTTGTTCGTTATTCAGATTCTTCTCTTTTATCTGTTTTCTCGGTGGAGTGGAGCGGTCTATTTCGTTGATTTTCTTTTTGAACAAAAAAAATATCTTTTTCAGTCCCTTTTTTCTAAAATTCCTTTTTCGTTAGGAGATGTTGTTTATTTTGTTTTGGGATTGCTTTTGGTTTTTAGCATTTTCAAATTATTTAATTCCAAAACGAGAAAAGTGTATTCATTACGGCTTTTGAAGGGGCTTAATGTTTTTTATTTTGTTTATCAGTTGGTTTGGGGGATGACCTATTTTCAGCGACCGATTGTTTTGGCTTTGGATGAAAAAGAGCCGCAAATTACAGAAATAAAAGCCCTCGCGCTGAAATATTTACATCAGGCGAAGCGTACCAGAACGCTCGTAAAAGAGGATGATAAAGGTGTTTTCCAGATTCAGGATTTAGAAAAAATAAAACGAGAAATTCTCTCTCGGCAGAAAAAAATCCCAGCTTTTTTAGGAAATAAAATTTCTACCGAAATTGATAATTTTAAACCAAGTCTATATTCTGGATTTATGAATTATACGGGAGTTCTGGGGTATTACAATCCGTTCAGCACAGAGGCGCAGTATAATTCTCATCTTCCTCACACCTACCTTCCTTTTACTTTGTCCCATGAGTCTGCCCATCAGCTGGGGTTTGCCCGTGAGCAGGAGGCTAATTTTGTGGGGTATTTGGTGGGAATTGGTTCCGAAAATCCAGAGCTGAGATACAGCACGGAATATTTTGCCTTAAAGAGTCTGCTCAGAGCTTTGATTACAGAAGATGAAGATTTTGTGAAAACCGTAATAGCGCAATACAGTGATGAAATGAAGAGGGATTATCAAGCGGAGAAAGATTTTGTGGAGGAATATCAAGGGCCGATGAACACATTTTTTGCGTTTACGAATGACCTGTTTTTGAAGACAAACCAGCAGGAAGGCGCCGTTACTTACAGCTATTTTGTGGATTTATTGGTTCGTTATGAAAGGATGAATCATGGCAAATAAAAAACCCCCATATTTACATATGAGGGTAAAAACACAAATGATGAAAAAATTATTACTTTTAGCAATGCCTAACAGGCTTTTTTAAAAGGGTGAGCAAAAGTAATAATAAATTTTGTAATAAAAAAATAAATTACCAATAAATTGTTTAATTTTTGAATTATTTCAAAATATTTTGAACAAATATCCTGTAAGGGTTTTTTGTGTGTAATGTATGTTCGTTTATTTTTCTGTTTAATTTTTTTATGAGAAAAATCAGTTCTCATATAATTGCCTTTCAAAAAAATCAGAAATTTTACGAATTGTTTCTGTATTCTTTTTGTTCATTTTTTCATATCATATTTTTAAAAATAATGATGGAAAGAAACCGATAAATTTCTTACTTTTGTCGCCATTAGTGAAAAATTAGAATTATGACTTCGAAAGAAATACGCCAGAAATTTTTAGAATTTTTTAAAAGCAAAGAGCATGAGATAGTGCCTTCTGCACCTATCGTTTTGAAAGATGACCCTACGCTGATGTTTTCCAACTCGGGGATGACTCAGTTTAAGGATTTTTTTCTCGGATACAAAGAACCGAAATCTGTCCGTGTAGCCGATACACAAAAGTGTTTGAGAGTTTCAGGAAAGCATAACGATTTGGACGATGTAGGGCGTGATACTTATCACCATACGATGTTCGAGATGCTGGGAAACTGGTCTTTTGGGGATTATTTCAAAAAAGAAGCGATTGCTTGGGCGTGGGAACTTTTGACCGAAGTTTATAAAATTCCGAAAGAAAATTTGTATGTGACGATTTTCGAAGGAGATGCTTCCGAAAACTTGGAAAGAGACCAAGATGCATACGATTTTTGGAAAGAACATATCGATGAAAGCCGAATTTTAAACGGAAACAAGAAAGATAATTTCTGGGAAATGGGCGAGCAGGGACCATGTGGGCCATGTTCCGAAATTCATGTGGATTTGAGAAGTGAGGATGAGAAAGCCAGAGTTTCAGGAAAAGATTTGGTAAATAATGACCATCCGCAGGTTGTAGAGATTTGGAATCTCGTATTTATGGAGTTTAACCGAAAAGCAGACGGCTCATTAGAAAAATTACCAAAACAAAATGTAGATACAGGAATGGGCTTTGAGCGTCTTTGTATGGCGCTTCAGGGGAAGTCTTCTAACTATGATACGGATGTTTTCACGCCTTTGATAGAAAAAGTAGAGGAGCTTTCAGGGAAAAAATATACAGGGAAACTGGATGACGAAAAGGATATTGCCATTCGTGTGATTGTAGACCACATTCGTGCGGTTTCTTTTGCTATCGCTGACGGGCAACTTCCTTCCAATGGTGGAGCAGGATATGTTATCAGAAGAATTTTGAGAAGGGCAATCCGCTACGCATTTACTTTCCTTGGGCAGAAAGAGCCATTTATTTACAAATTGGTGGCTACCCTTGCTCAGCAGATGGGAGGAGCTTTCCCAGAGCTGAACAAGCAGTATGAATTGATTAAAAATGTAATAAAAGAAGAGGAAAATTCATTCCTAAGAACTCTGGAACAAGGGCTTCTCATGCTGGATACGATGATGAATAACGCAACTAAAAAAGTGATTTCAGGGAGCAAGGCGTTTGAGCTGTATGACACTTATGGTTTCCCGATAGACCTTACGGCGCTTATCCTCACAGAGAAAGGTTTCACTTTGGATGAAAAAGGCTTTGAAGAAGAATTACAAAAACAAAAAGAACGCTCTCGTGCTGCGGCACAGATGAAAACCGATGACTGGGTGGTTCTTCGCGAGGATGATGAGGAAGAGTTCATCGGGTATGATACTTTGGAGGGAATAGTTCGTGTGACTAAATACAGAAAAGTAGAAAGCCAAAAGGACGGAACGCTTTATCATTTGGTGTTTAATGTTACTCCATTCTATCCAGAAGGAGGAGGGCAGGTAGGAGACAAAGGTCTTTTGGTTTCTGCAAATGGCGATGTTACCTATATCATTGATACTAAGAAAGAAAACAACCTGATAATTCATCTTTCTGAAACTTTACCGATGAATATAGATGAACCTCTGAAGGCGGAGGTAAAGGGAAGAATCCTTGCAGAGGCGAATCACTCGGCTACGCACTTGCTGCATCAGGCGCTTAGAGAGGTTTTAGGGACGCATGTGGAGCAGAGAGGTTCTCGTGTAGATACGCAGTCTCTGAGATTTGACTTTTCTCATTTCCAAAAAATGACCGATGAGGAAATCTGCGAAGTAGAAAAAAGAGTAAATGACCGAATCCACCAGAAAATAGCTCTTCAAGAGCATAGAAATATCACTATGCAGCAGGCGATGGATGCTGGTGCGATGGCGCTTTTCGGGGAGAAATACGGAGACAGAGTTCGTATGATTCAGTTTGGGGAAAGTAAAGAACTTTGTGGTGGAACGCATGTGAAAAATACATCGGATATTTGGTATTTCAAAATCGTTTCCGAAGGAGCGGTGGCAGCAGGAATCCGCCGTGTGGAGGCCATTACGAGAGATAGAGTAAGACAGTATTTCTCTGATTTGGAAGAACAAGCGGACAAGCTTTCAGAACTATTGAAATCCAAAGATTTGGTAAAACAAGTAGAAAAATTATTGGAAGAAAATAATGCTCTGAAAGCCGAAATAGAAGCTTTGAAAAAAGAAAAAGCAAAAGGAGAAATCCAAAACTGGAAGAACGACTTTTTAGACAAAGGCGACAAAAAACTTCTAGTAAAAAGAACATCTCTGGATGCAGGAACTGTGAAAGATATTGTCTTCCAGCTGAAAAAAGAAGTTCCGCAGTCTGTGGTAGTTATCCTTTCTGATGCTGGGGAAAAACCAATGCTTACAGTAGGAGTTTCGGCTGATATTGAGGATAAATATCATGCAGGAAACATTGTGAAAGACCTTGCGAAAGAAATCCAAGGCGGCGGCGGTGGAAACCCAGGCTTTGCGACTGCGGGCGGGAAAAACTTAGACGGTTTAGCCAATGCAGAGAAAAAAGCATTAGAATTATAAAAAGAAAAAGCTCCTTTTTGAAGGAGCTTTTTTTATTTTTTCTTGTTGAAAACTACATCTATCAAAACACCAGAGATGATGATAATTACGCCGGCAATTAGTGAGAAAGTCAGGGTTTCATCGAATAGTCCCACGCTTATCATCACGGCTACCACAGGCTCCACAGCTCCCATGATGGCGGTAGGCGTAGAACCAATATATTTAATGGCATAAACCAGCGAAACCACTGATAAAGCCGTAGTTATCAGCGAGAATAAAGCCAAATGAGTGCCGATTTCCAGAGAAGGAATAGCGACACTATTTCCTAAAACAAGTGTTTTAACGAGGAAAAACAGCGACGCAAATACCATCGAATAAAAAGAAACTTTCACGCCAGAGGCATTGATTTTAGTTTTATTGACAATAATCATATACAAAGCATACATCAATGCGCCCAGCAGCGAAACGAAAAGTCCGATGTAATTAATCTCAAAATTATCCTTAATACTCAAAATACCTACTCCCACAACTACGATAACTAGTGAAATGGTGGTGGCAAGCGTTATTTTTTCTCTAAAAAATATTCCCAAAATAAGGGCAACCATAATGGGATAAATGAAAAATATAGTAGAAGCAATCCCAGGGCTCAGAAAATCATATGCTATAAACAGAAACTCCGCCGATAGAGCGTAGAAAAGCCCTAAAACACTTAAAACAAAGCCTTCTTTTAAATTGATTTTTACACTTTCTTTTTGGTAGAAAACCAAATATCCCAAAATCAGAATTGCCGCAATCAAGAACCGATAAAATAAGGCTGTATCCACAGAGAAAAAATCCAGTTTTTTCAATGGAATCATAAAAAGCGGAATCATTCCGTAAGTAAGCGCTGAAACGAGGGCAAATAAATACCCTTTTAATGTATCACTCATTGTTTAGATGGTTTTAAAATTTGTCCATTTTTCCCATTTTTGGGCAAATAATTTGGCAAAAATAGGAAAAACCAATCAAATAAATGATTAAATTTGGTTCTTTTAAAAATAGGAAGATTTATGCTGGCTTTTATTGTAATGGTTGGGGCTATTATTGTTGGTTTTTGTTATTTTATTTCATTGTCTCTAAAAGATGAAATAGATATGAAAACAATGGCTTTTTTGTATAAAATAGGAGTGGTTCTTTCGGTTCTGGCTGCTATTGGTTTTACTATTTATATAGGATATAGAGTTTCTGTGAGTGAGCGTAAATTGTTGCCTTTCAGTGTTGTATTCATGTCTGTTGGGGTGATAGTAGAGAGTTTTAGGAGGAGCAAAGACTGGAAAATAATAGCTAAAAACTTTTTTATTTCTTATTTGGGAAGTTTCTTTTGTTTTTTACCTGGGAAAAAAGAAAGAGTGTATGATTTTGAAAATCATATAATACAATGGCCGTATGCGTTTTTGCTGGTATATTCGCTGTTATTTTTCATTAGATATAAAGAAAAGATAACCGCCAAACTTACGGAAGGAATCACATTGCTATTGTCAATATCTATGCTGTACTGGTGTTTGGATGTCGGATTGTTTAGTGATTTTGATGATAAGTTTTTAGTTTTTCTTGCTGTTTTTGTGGTTTTTTCTTCATTGGCATCTATATTTTATATACTTACCGATATAGAATTGACAAAAAAACATAGATTGATGTTGAGTATTTGGAGTACGATTATAATACTTGTTTTTTCCATAGATAATATTTATAATGTCTATAATAAAGGAGATTTGGAATCTTCAAAATTGTTTTCTGAAAATTTTATCTTGGCAGTACAGCATTTTTTATTGGGGATTTCATCGGTGTATTTTGTTCAGAATGCGGCACTAATTTTCAGGTTTCTTCCTAGTAAAGGAGGGAATTATAGTAAAGATTTAGCCAAAATAAAGAAGGAGCATATTTATAGATATTCTGATCAGCAGGTAGATAGCTATCTTGCCTTTCTGTGTTTGGTCTATTCTTTAGTGCTTTATGGGCTTAATATGAAGTATCATATATTTCCGAGAAATGTGATGATTTGGTTTGTGATTTTTACATTTCCGATGATACTTAGACTTAGTAAAATTAAAATTTTAAAGTAAGATTAAAATATAAAAAAACGCCCTTTAAAAAGGCGTTTTTTATTATAATTTGAGAAGTTTTGAAAAAAGGATGTTGTTTTCAAGATGAATGTAGAGTTGTAGATATTCATCAAACTCATTGAGCATCTGGAATGTAACTCTGTATGTGGCGCAGGCACCTTCGGGAGGCGTGAAATCATCCGAAACCCTTGCAATCTCCTCAAATCTTTCCTTTTCTGTTTGATAGACTGCCTGTAGTTTTTTTCTGATGTATATAATTGATTTCAAAAATTATCTTTAATACTCAAAATACTTACCCCCATAACTACGATAACTAGTGGAATGGAGGAGGCAAGCGTTATTTTTCTTTGAGAAATATTTCCAAAATAAGGGCAACTATAATGAGGTAAATAAAAAATACAGTAAAAGCAATCCTATGGCTTAGAAAATCATACGCTATAAACAGAAACTCAACGGAGAGAGCGTAAAAGCTCTAAAAAAATACTTAAAACAATACTTAAAACAATTTCTTATAAAATAGGAAAAACCTGTCAGATGACTTTTAAAAAGAAGTCAAGAATGTTAAAAAACCTAAGATAACCCCCGTAGCATTTGGTATAATTAAGATATAATCTTTTTTCGGCTCCTTTGTCCAGCCATAAATAACCCAAATCAAACAAGAAATGGAAGCAAATAAAGGCTGCCACGGCTGTCCTTTTTCTCCCTGTAAATTTGCGATAATTTGTGGAATATAAGCGATAAACACAGCAATTCCAATAAAAGCTCCAATGGAACCTATGAAAGTATTTATTTTCTTCTTTGTCATATATGATTTATTTTTATTTCTTTTTTAGAATCTTATCTTCTTCATATCCCTAATAAATTAGGATATATGATTACAAATTTAAAAAAAATATATAAAAAAACAAAAAAACGCCCTTTAAAAAGGCGTTTTTTATTATAATTTAAGAAGTTTTGGAAAAAGGATGTTGTTTTCAAGATGAATGTAGAGTTGTAGATATTCATCAAACTCATTGAGCATCTGGAATGTAACTCTGTATGTAGTGCAGGCACCTTCGGGAGGCGTGAAATCATCCGAAACTCTCGCAATCTCCTCAAATCTTTCCTTTTCTGTTTGATAGACTGCCTGTAGTTTTTCTATGTAAGCCTGTAAATCTCCACCGAATGCAGCCTCAGGATTCTGCTCTTTTTCTCTGATGTATGGGAAGAGTTTTTCCTCGGCATCTCTCAGGTGTACGATGAGATTTTGAGAAGAAAGGGTGAATAGTTCATTGATTTTGAATAATTCTGGATGTCTCTCGCCATGAACTCGGCAGAGTTTATCTAAAAACTGAAGCAGGTAGATAGATTTCTCCTGAATATATTCGTGGTGAACTTCCTTGATGTAATCAGCCAAATCAGTAAGAGACCAATTATTAAAATCATTTTCTTCTACTGCTCCCTGTGGAGTGTTTTTCAGGTCTTCGTAGATGGGAGCAGGGTCTAAGTCCTTCATTTTGCAGGTTTCCTCTATTGTTCTACCGCCTTTGCAGCAGAAGTTTATCCCATATTTTTTGAAAACAGCTGCCGTACGGAAATTTTCCGCTACATATTCGCCTATGGTTTTTTCTTGTAATTGATTCATAAAATAAAAAATTTTGGGTTCAAATGTACTAATTTAGAATCAATAAAAAAAGGACTGCAATTTGCGCAATCCTTTTTTGGTAAATATTTAAGTCTAAAACTTCCATCCTAATGTAAGGATAAGTTGTCCTTTTTGGTTCTTTGCATTAGAAACGATGCTAGTGTCACTTACGCTGTAGTTTCCTTCGCTGCCATTACCATCTCTATTGACATATGTTCCCGCAAAGAATGGGTTGCTGTGTTCATGAGTTCTGTGCTGGTAGGATGCATCGATGTAGAACATTTTGAAATCATATCCTATCCCTCCTGAAATCACCTGTGTTTTCCCTACGATGTAGTTGGACAATTTTCCACTTACTACATTTGCGTTATTGTCAAACATCGTTTCTGTATGATCTTTGAATGGGCTGGTTGTAAAGGCGTACCCACCTCTTACACGGAAAGATTTTATTCTGTATTCTCCTCCTATTCTTACCTCGTGTTGAGCCTTGTAGGTAGATTCATAGAAGTTATTCAGCTGAACATCTGCTGCACCACCACCGAAATTAGGCTTACCTAAATCCACTCTGTAATCCACATTAAAAGCAAAATGCTTATTAGGAATAAAAGCTCCACTTAGTGTCAGTTTAGTCGGAGTTCTGAAAGTGCGGTTTTCTGTATAACTATTTTGAGAAAGACCTAAACTATTTCTTGAGTAAAAATTGTACTCTCTATCTATGCTGTACCAAGTAGGTGATTCTATAACTGCTCCTAATCTGACAGCGTTGCTCAGTTTTCCTATCACCCCAAGAGATAGCGAGAATCCATCGCCTTCCTCTATATAAGGTGTATTTTGTTTGGTAAGATATTTTGATGTTCTTGTGCTTGTAGAAGAAACTTTAACTTCGTCATATTGTTCAATATTCACAGAAGAGAAGTTCACTGCTGCACCTATGTAGATTTTGTTGTCATAATTTCCACCAATACCCAAGTTCAGTTTAGAACGATGTCCTATGGTTTCGTACAAATGCCCTTCGAATATGTTGTAATCTGAAGGAGAGGTCTGTCCTTGTGGAATTATAGCTTGTGTAATGTTTGCATTTCCTGGAGATTGTAGTTTGTCGTTTACATTTTGTGTAACATAGTTTATTCCCACATTTACAAACTTCCATGCGCTATTTTCTTTTGTCTGAAAGGACAAAACACCATTAGCACTACCTAAATTAACTTTACTGGTATTTTGGCTTGTAGATTTTCCAGCCAGACTGGCAGTAGATTTATTAGAATTGATAACCAGAGAAGCACTTACATCATCTGTGATGAATACTCCCAGACCAGCAGGGTTGGTATTTAGTACAGAGGCATCTCCGCCCAATGCTCCCATAGAACCTGCCATTGCGCTATATCTCGCTGTTCCTAAGGAAGATATATTGTCATAAATCGTAGAGGTGTTTCTGATGATAGAAACATCCTGTGCAAAGAACAAAGCACTTGCCGAAATACCCGCTAATATTGAAATTTTCTTTGTCATTTTTTTACAATAATTTTAAATTTTACCAGTTTGATCTTCTTCCAAAACCACCATTTCCAGTAGTGGAACTACCACTGTTTCCTCCATTGCTTGATGAAGGATTGCTTCTCCAAGTGTTATTCTGTTGTATATCAGAATTGTGATTTCCCCAGTTGGATCTGTCAAAACCATTGTTCGGTCTATTCATCTGGTTGTTACTTCTATTAAATCCACCATTGTTAGGCGTGTAGGTTCTGCCACGATAGGAGTTATTGTCATTTCCTCTGTAGATTTCATCTGGGTCGCTTCTTCTGTAAGTTTTCGCAGGTCTGTAATAACGAGGGTTGTAATAGTAATCATCATAGTAATAACCATCATAATAACCACGATAATATGGATTGTAGTAATAAGGGTTATAGTAGTAATTGTTATAGTAATAAGGGCTGTATCCCCAGTAGTTATAATTCCAGTAAGGATTGTAATAATAATTGTAATTATAGCTCCATGGACTTACTCCCCACGAGAAACCTAATCCCCATCCTGAAGAACGAGGGTAGCCGAAGTACGAATTATAATACCCGAAATAATACGGCGAATAAAAACTGCTGTAATAAGGATAACCCCAAGAATAATTGTCATAGTAGAAATTATTCTGAGTTCCTGCGTAAGTTCCCCAGTCAGAGCTGGAAGAGATTCTTTGGCTTTCTCCACCCCAGTTCTTGTTGCTGTATTTTTGGTTTTGTAGTTGTTGGTTTTTCTGAGCTTGTCCGATGATTCCTGTGGAATTATCACCCTCAAAACCAGTTCTTTCCTCTCTGTCGTAGTAGTCAGGCTCCTGCCATGCTATTTTTCTTTCTATTTTGTCCGTTGCAGGATCGTAATAGATACCGTCTGTCTCTGTGTATCCAGACTGGACACCACAAGAAACCAAAAATAATCCACTCGCCAAAGCCAAGGCTGTTTTGGAAACAAAAGGGATTATTCTATCAGAAAATGTATTATTTTTCATACCAAATGGTTTAATGTTAATTACTATATTTGCAGAATAATTACCAATAATTATACCAAAAATCATATTGGAGTAATCCTGAATAATGATTTTTATCAGTAAAAATAAAAAAATATTTTAATATTTATGGCAAAATTAACTTCAAGAGCAGAAGATTATAGTAAATGGTATAACGAACTTATCGTAGGAGCAGACCTTGCGGAGAACTCAGGTGTTCGCGGCTGTATGGTTATCAAGCCGTATGGATACGCCATTTGGGAAAAGATGAGAGATGAGCTGGACAGAAGATTCAAGGAAACAGGACACCAAAACGCCTATTTCCCAATTTTCGTTCCGAAAAGTTTGTTCGAAGCAGAAGAAAAAAACGCAGAGGGATTTGCTAAAGAATGTGCCGTAGTTACGCACTATCGTTTGAAAACCGATCCAGAAAATCCATCAAAACTTATCGTAGATCCAGAAGCAAAATTGGAGGAAGAGCTTATCGTAAGACCTACTTCGGAGGCTATTATTTGGAATACATATAAAAACTGGATTCAGTCTTATAGAGATCTTCCAATACTTATAAACCAATGGGCGAATGTGGTTCGATGGGAGATGAGAACGCGCCCGTTTCTTCGTACTTCGGAATTTCTTTGGCAAGAAGGGCACACGGCTCACGCCACCAAGGAAGAAGCAGAAGCGGAAGCAAAACAGATGATGGAAGTCTATGCTGATTTCTCTGAAAAAATGATGGCAGTGCCGGTGGTTCGCGGGCTGAAATCTCCAAGCGAAAGATTCGCAGGAGCAGACGAGACCTATTGTATAGAAGCGATGATGCAGGACGGAAAGGCGCTTCAGGCTGGGACTTCGCACTTTTTAGGACAAAACTTCGCAAAAGCATTCGATGTAAAATTCACAAACAGCGAAGGTAAAATAGAATACGCATGGGCATCATCATGGGGAGTATCTACCCGATTGATGGGGGCGCTTATCATGTCGCATTCAGATGATTTTGGATTGGTTCTGCCGCCGAAACTTGCACCGATACAAGTAGTTATCGTGCCGATATTCAAAGGAGAGGAGCAATTAGCCCAAATCGATGAGGTGGCTTTCGGAATTAGTGAAAAACTGAAAGCGCTGGGAATTTCTGTAAAATATGACAATCGTGCTACGCACAAACCAGGTTGGAAATTTGCAGAATATGAGCTGAAAGGTGTGCCAGTGAGAATAGCCATAGGGCCAAAGGATTTAGAAAACGGTATGGTGGAAATCGCAAGGAGAGATACACTAAGCAAAGAAACTCAGCCGATAGCAGGAGTGGAAAACTACATTCACCAGCTTCTTACGAAAATTCAGGAAGATATCTACCAGCGTGCGCTTAACTTCCGAAATGAAAACATTACAAAAGTGGACACTTACGAGGAGTTCAAAAAAGTTTTGGAGGAAAAAGGCGGTTTCATCGCAGCTCACTGGGATGGAACAGAGGAAGAGGAGGAACGCATCAAGGAGGAAACCAAAGCTACTATCAGATGTATCCCGCTGGATGCTGTGGAGGAAGACGGTGTGTCCCTTATTTCAGGGAAACCTTCTAAACGCAGAGTTCTTTTCGCTAAGGCGTACTAAAAGTATATGAAATCGCATTTTCTTTTTATTTGCTTGATTAGTTATTCTTATCTATTTTCTCAGAATTTGGATGAAGATAAATATTACGCTGAAACTAAAACAATTTTTATAGAATCTGAAATATTCGGTAAGAAGAGGGAATTGCAAGTATTTTTCCCAGATGAATACTTCTGGCATCCCGAGAAAAAATTCAGTGTCTTATATCTATTGGATGCTCAGAATTTTAGAATATTTAACTATGTAAAAGGAAATATAGAACTGCTTTCTATGAATTATATGGAACCTATGATTATTGTTGGAATAGCAACAGAAGATAGATGGTTTGAATTTTTACCAAAGAACAACCATCCTGAAACTCTGAAAGTGTATAATCCTCCAATAGGAGGAGCGGACAAATTAGTATTTCATATAAAAAATGAAGTAGAAAGTTATATAAAGAATAATTTTAGGGTAAATAAAAAGAGATGGGGGCTTGGGCATTCTCTCGGGGCTACATTTTTAATGTATTTTAATACAAAGGAAAAAGATTTCTTTGATTATAATATCTTATTAAGTCCCAATTTTAGTTACGATAAAGAACAAATGATAGATAGAATAAAGGATTTTGTAAAAAAGTCTGTATTTGATAGAGAAAAAGTATTCCATATTTACAGCGGCTATGGAGATTCTTATGAAGAACAATTCAATTTATCACTAAAGAAGATAAATTCTTGGATAAAAGCTCAAAAAAAGCATAATTTCATTTGGAAATATGAAAGATTAAATATAAACAGCCACGATAAAGTATGGCTGGAAGGCGTATATAAGGGATTACTAAAACAATGAATAAGTAAAACCACCTCAACTGAGGTGGTTTTCGTTGATTAGGTTTTTCCATTTGTGTATGATTTTCAAAATCATATCACGATTCTTTTTACTTTTGATAAAAGAGGGTAGTTTTGCTACTAGCGACATGCCTTTTCGCTCGCGAAGTTCGGAAGAAACATAATCTTCGATTAGTTTCATGTGTAGTGTATTTTTAACCCAAAAGAGATTTTCCCGCACATTTTCTTGAAAAAAATAAGGCAGCCCAAAAATACAGTCGCGCCTTAGTCCGTCTTCATTTGGGTTTATCAGATTGTAGGTTTCTTTATAATGAGGTTTCGTGGATGATGAGAAGGAACAATTTGGGCATTTGAAGAAAACTTTATCCATTTTGTTTTTGATTCCATGCTGTTCGTTGTGGATGGTCGCACCGCAGTTGGGACAGTTTAGTTTGATAACAGCCGTGAAAGACAGCTGGTTTTCACTTTTCTTTTCGTATCCACAATGGCAGCAGTGGACTAGGTGTCCACCAGGCGTTATGACAGCAGAATTATGGCATTCAGGGCAGACGACCCAAGTGCCTTCTTCCCATATTTTGACATGTTTTTCTTGATAACGCTTCATTTTATGGGAAATTATTTCTTTTTGCCAGAAAAGAACCCGAATTTTTCTAAAGGCACTAGTAGGGACAGCATCCAGTAATGCTTGTTGGTTTTTCCTTTTTCGGACTGCATGTAGTACATCAGCTGTGGAGTGAGCCAGCTTAGACTTACGCTTGACCCTACATAAACTCTGTTTCGTAATTTTCCGTTTTCCAGATTTATGTAGATTTCATCATGGGCATAGAGGCTTACAGGAATGTTTTTGACTTTTATTTTGTAGTTTAGACCTAATCTATTTCTGTAAGTAACGGTGTTACTTGCGTAGTTTTTTATCTGATAGTAGTACATATTTCTGTCAGTAATGGACAGTTTATTGCTGATAGGCAGGGTGAAAGTGGCATAAGCCATAATCTGGTGCTCTGCGTTTTCGCTCTTGGATTCATAATCTTGAAAAAAAGCATAACCAGGCGTTAGCGAGATGTATTTATTAATCGTAAATGTCGGCAAAACCCTTGCAATGTACGAGTTGTCAGTTGGGCTGTATCCACCGAAGGTTGTGAGCTTTCCTAAATTTCCCATATTTGCGGTAAAACCTACCACTACGAAAGAATGCGGTGCATCTATCGCTTGTGATTTTAGGGAAGCAGAAATAGAAAGGGTAAAAAATAATATAATGATTTTCAGTCGATTCATTTTATTAAAATTTACCCCAAAGATAAGGAAAATTAGGGATTAAAACATTTGTTTAATGAAAGAAATTCCAAATCTGTGTAACGATAAAACATACTATAAATCCATACAAAACAGGAAGGAAAGTAGCGATGCTTGTCCATTTTTTGCTTCCAGTTTCTTTATAAATGGTGTAAATAGTGGTGCTGCATGGGTTATGCAGCAGACTAAACAGCATGAGATTTATAGCAGTGAGGGTGGTCCATCCTCCCATTTGCAGTATAGAAGCGATTTCGTTATCCGAAGTTTCAAATAACACACCTGCCAAGGCATCATTTCCTAAGGTTAAAGAAGTGAGCATCAATATCGTAGGAATTACGATTTCATTGGCGGGAATAGCCACGATGTAAGCTAAAAGAATCACTCCATTCAGCCCTAAAAACAGCCCGAAAGGCTCCAGCCCGTCTATCATCCATAGAGCAATAGGGTGACCGCCGATGTTGATATTGGAAATCAGCCAAATAGCAGCCCCTGCTGGAACAGCGAAGACTATGGCTCTCCATAGGACTATCAGTGTTCTGTCTATCAGAGAAGTGTATATTGTCTGCCAAATTTGTGGAGGTCTGTAAGGCGGCAGTTCCAAGGTGAAAAACGAAGCCTCTCCTTTGAGCAATGTTCTTGATAAAAGCCAAGAAGTGAAGAATGTAAGCGAGATGCCTAAAATTACGATGCCTACCACAGCAAGCATGGAAACAAGCCCTGACCACTGCTCTGGGACTAAAACTCCTATGAATAGAGTAGCCATAAGAATCTGCGTGCCCCATCTTCCGTTACACAGTGCAAAATTATTCGTGATGATAGCGATAAGTTTTTCCCTAGGGCTGTTGATGATTCTAGTAGCCACCACGCCCGCAGCATTACACCCGAAGCCCATACTCATAGTAAGTGCCTGTTTCCCATGGGCGCCTGTTTTTCTGAAAATTCTATCCAAATTAAAAGCTACTCTTGGCAAATAACCAAAATCTTCCAAAAGGGTAAATAATGGGAAAAATATCGCCATAGGAGGGAGCATCACGGAAACCACCCAAGCCGTGGCAAGATAGATACCGTCTATTAGCAATCCGCTCAGCCACCAAGGAAAATTAAGCTCATTGGCTCCCGTTTTCAGAAAAGGATAAATCTTCTCTAAAAGTAGGAAAGAGAGAAATTCTGATGGATAGTTAGCCCCAATGATAGTCAGCCATAAAACCAAACTCAATAAGAGAAACATAATCCCAAAGCCCCATATTCTGTGCGTGACCAGATTGTCTATCATTCGCTCTATACGAAAAAGCCTCTCGGATTCGGTAGAAGATACGGTTGATTGTATGATTTTAGCCGCTTCGGCATAGAGGTTTTCTATCCGTTCGTCATGGTAGTTTTTAGGAAAATCAGTTTTGCATTCTTCCACTAAATTATGTATCAACTCAAAATTTTCGGAATTGATACGAGTGGATATTATTCCTTTTTTTAATTCTTCTGCGAGATTTTCATTTCCTTCCAATAATCTGGCAGCTATCCATTTGGTATTGTCAAGCTCTGGGTCAAGTTCAGATAGAGATTTAGCAACTTTCTCCACCGAATTTTCTACTGTTTTACTCGGTTTTATGAAAGATTTTTTCTTTGTGGTAATCTCTCCTTTTGCCATTTTATGGATTGTAGATAGAAGTTCAGGAATTCCATCTTTAGACCTTGCGCTGGTGCCTATTACAGGAATTCCTAAGTCGCGAGACAGGGTGCGGGTGTCAATTTCGGTGTCGTGTTTTTTCGCCTCATCCATTAGATTAAGGCAAAGAATCACATTATCCGAAACTTCCATAACTTGCAGCAAAAGGCTGAAATGTCTCTGCATACGCCCTGCATCTACCACCACTACGGTGATGTCAGGTTTCCCAAATAAAATAAAATCTCTGGCAGCCTCTTCATCATCAGAAGTGGAAAGCAGTGAATAAGTGCCGGGCAGGTCTACGATTTTGAAGGTGTTTTGCTGATAAGAAAAATACCCTTCGGAATGTGTTACCGTTTTGCCAGGCCAGTTTCCTGTATGCTGTTTCAGCCCAGTCAAAGCATTGAAAATAGTGCTTTTCCCTGTGTTGGGATTTCCAGCAAGGGCTATTGTAAACTGTGTATTCGCGGCGTTTTCTCCCAGCTTTTTTAGTTGGCTGGCTGTATTGAGTTCGCAGACTTGGCAGGTTGATTTCATTTCAGTTTAACTTTTAATCTCTATCAGAATGTATTTAGTGTCTTCTTTTCGTAAGGCAATCAGCGTTTTATGAATATTATAGGCGATAGGGTCACCCAGAGGGCTGATGTTTTGGATATGAATTTCAGCACCTTTGATGAATCCTAAATCTAAAAATCGCTGTCTGATTTCTCCCTTGCATTCCGGAGAAATCCCTAAAACTAAGCCTTTTTGCCCTATTTTTAACGAACTTAAATCCATTCAAATTATTTTATTGTCCAAATTTACAAAATTAGATTAACCTAACAAATCAAAAATAATTGAATTTTATAAAATCAATTTAATTTAAAAAGATGTTTATATCTTTGGCGGAAATTTTTAGAGATGGACAAAAAGGACTATCAAGAGGCGCTGGAATGGCTTTTTAAACAAACGCCCAATTATCAGGAAAATGGGAAAAAAGCCTACAAACCAGGGCTGGATAATATAAAAAAACTCTGTGATTACTGGGGAAATCCGCAGAATAAGATAAAAACCATTCACATCGGCGGAACCAATGGGAAGGGTTCTACGAGCAATATGCTGGCTTCTATCTTGCAGGAGGCTGGCTACAAGGTTGGGATTTATAATTCGCCTCATTTAGTGGAGTTTACAGAGCGGGTGAAAATCAACGGAGAGAAGGCGGACAGGGAGTTCGTATATCAGTTTATCCAAAAATTAAAACAAATCCCAGAGCAGATTTTACCTTCTTTTTTTGAATTTACAACCATCATGGCGTTTGAGTATTTTTATCAAAACGAGGTGGATTTTGCCATTATTGAAGTAGGTCTCGGTGGGAGGCTGGACTCCACGAATATCATCACTCCACTGGTTTCGGCGATTACGAATGTTCAGCTTGACCATCAGGATATTTTGGGCGAAACGCTGGAGGAGATAGCTGTGGAAAAGGCAGGAATTATCAAAGAAAATGTTCCGATAATTTCTGGTGATGAGAATATTTTGGTTAAAAATATAATCCGCGAAAAAGCCGATGCCGTGGGAACTGAATTTATAGATGCTACGGAGATAAAAACGGATTTGGAAACCGATTTGAAGGGCAATTATCAGCGAAAAAACATCCGTGTGGTTTTGGCTTTGGTGGAGGCTTTGAGGAAGAAAAATATTTCTATTTCGGATGAAAATATTCACGATGGACTGCTTCATGTTCAGAAAAATACAGGATTCATCGGCCGCTGGTTTGAGTTTTCTAAAAATCCGCTAACTATCTGTGATACAGGGCATAATAAAGCGGGGTTGGATATGGTGTTTAGCCAGTTGGCCGAATATCAGTGTCATAAACACATTGTTTTAGGTTTTGTTCAGGAAAAGAATATTGATGAGGTTCTGAGAATTCTTCCTCGTGATGCTCATTATTATTTTGTAAAACCAGCAATTCACAGGGGAAGACACCCGAAAGATTATGAAAATTTGCTGGTAGAGGCGGGGGTAAATTTCAAAATTTTTGATGATGTGGAGGCGGGATATCAGTCAGCAAAAGCAGTCTGCAAGGAGGATGAGATGATTTTTATAGGGGGAAGTAATTTTGTAGTTGGAGATTTTTTAGAAAAAAATTTGGAGGTTAAATAAAAATCCGAATATTTGCACCACTCAAATGAGGGCGGGTAGCTCAGTTGGTTCAGAGCATCTGGTTTACACCCAGAGGGTCGGGGGTTCGAATCCCTCACCGCCCACAAACAGGGTTCTTAGCTCAGTTGGTTCAGAGCATCTGGTTTACACCCAGAGGGTCAGGGGTTCGAATCCCTTAGAACCCACAGAAATCCAAGACTTTATAAGTTTTGGATTTTTTTATGCATTTTTCTTTTGGCTATTTTGTTAGATATAAAATTTATGTTTGGCGTTTTCAATAGATATAATATTTTATAATTCACTAAAACAAAAAGTCTTCAAAAAGTAATTGTATCAAGTAAAATATTCTTTATCTTTGGAATAAATTTAAATAAGTTAGAAAATGAAAAGATTTTTTATTGTATCAGCGTTTGCTCTTTGTCAGGGCATCTATGCACAGTCGCAGGGGGTGGTTTATTTTGATGAGGAGTGGAACATCATCAAGGATAAGAAAAAAGCATCTTTCTACCGAGAGACTACCAAGCAGGGAGATTATTATTTAGTCAAAGATTATTATATCAACGGGACTTTGCAGATGGAGGGGGTAACTTCGGATAAAACGCCTAATCAGGAAGTTTTTGAGGGGAAAGTTACATGGTACTATCCAGATGGGCAGGTGAGCACAGTGTCACATTTCTCAAAAGGAACTCAGGTAGGGGAGCATAAAAGCTACCAAGAAGATGGCCGCATTGTCCAAGATTTTATTTATAAAAATGATTCTATATTCAACGGTAAATCATATGGTTATGAAAACGAATATCAAAATAATATGATTACCGAGTTCAAAAATGGAGATGTAGTAAAGACAATAGTCTATGGAAAATCACTGCAGGGAATTCGTTATGAAGAAATCTACGCAGGAGGAGAGTCTTACACTCCTACGGAAGTCAAATTCTACGATGAGAATGGGAAATATATAGGCAGCCAAAAGATAAATAAAAACGGTATCTATACAGGGATAAATGTAAAATATTACGCAAGTCCTATGAAAGTTTCTTGTATCGAAAATTTCTCAGGACAATCGACAACTTACGATATGCCTACTGAATCCAAATGCTACTATGGAAACGGCAAGCTGAAAAAAACTTACAAATCAAACGGAAAAACGGCTACCGAAATCGTATATGATGAAAACGGTAAGAGAATAGGAAGCCTAGAGTACAGATATGACAAGGAAATGGACTGGATGGCGCCTTATAACGGCGAAAAGATAGAAATAGATTTGTATGAAAGAACAAAAAAAATAATATCCATTCTTACCTATAAAAATGGAAAAGGTACAGAAGGCAAATATTTTGACCAAGATGGAGGACTGCAAAACCAATATTTCTATGATGATGAAGGAGGAGTTAAAGAAATATGGAGTTTTGGAGATGGCGGGAAACAAGTTCTTACTTACAGAGATGGACTTCCGTATAATGGCAGTGTTATAGAGGGAGGATCTCAGTCTACATATAAAGATGGAGTTCTGATGGAGACTAGAGAAGTAAACATGGAAGGAAAACCTACATATGAGAAGAAATATGATGAAAGTAAAGGTATCTATGAGGTGAAAATATATTCAGATGGTAAACTTAAATATTATTATACAACAAATAATAGATATGATGAAGATGCGTATTTTAGTGCAGAAATAACACCTTTCGATGATAAAGGAAAGCCGATGAGTAAAATAGTCATAAAAGACGGAAAGATAGAAAAAGGGGTGCTGAAACTAAAATCCTATGCGGATGCAGAAACTGTAGAATATAGCAAAAAAGGGAAATGGTATGTGAAAAGAACCTATCTAGAAAAGGAACTGATAAAAGAAGAGAGATTCAAGAGTGATGGGGATTATTCAGATTATTTTGAAATATATGAAATAATGCTCCGTACAGAATAAATAAAAATAGTCAAGAAGAAATTCTTGACTATTTTTTTATTTATAAGCTGGGAAATCTATAGTAGTTGTAGGGAATGGGATAATGATATTATTAGCCCTAAACTTCTCTAAAATAGACTTTCTTATTTCGCTTTTCGTGTGAGAAATATGAAAAGGGTCATCAGAAAAGAAATAAAGCCTAAGATTGAGAGAAGAATCCGCAAAATCATTCAGTCTGATATACGGCTCTCTCTCTTTAGAAATATCTGGGTTTTCCTTGGCTGCTTCTACAAGGAGGGTTTCTACCGTTTTCATATCTGTCTTATAGTCCACGCCTATATCTATGAAGAAGGCATTGGCAGTATCATGAGATGAATAATTGGTAAGCTTGTCCTTGGTAAGGTATGAGTTAGGGAAAACAATGGTTTTTCGGTCTGTTGTGAGAATTTTGGTGGTTCTCATGTTTATTTGTTCCACTCTGCCCATTACGCCGTTCATATCAAGGATGTCTCCCACACGGATGCTCTTGTCTATTAATATGATAACACCTGAGATAAAGTCTAAAAACAAATTCTGAAGCCCAAGACCTATCCCTACCAGCACAGCACTAGAACCCACCAAAAACGGAGAGATATTTACGCCTAAAATCCTCATGACAATCAGGAAAGTGACAATGACTATTCCGTAATATACAATCTGGTGAAGGGCGTATCTAGTTCCTTTGTCTACCTGTGATGAGCGCCTGTAAAAGATTTTTTTAGAGATTTTTTCGACAATGTATGCCACACCAATGATGACAATCGCTCCGATTACCTGATACATATGCAGCGTATAGGTATGGATAGAGAGTATCGGATATTCTAAAAATTCTTTTAAGCTCATTTTATCATTTTTTATTTCATTTCTGAAATGACATTTACCGTTTCTTCTAAGAATAAATCTCGTTTCAGGTTTTTAAGCCAAGATTCACTTTTCTTCGCGAAAACTTCATCTTTCTTGCCTCTTGTCTGTTCATCTTTGTGCAGTGTGAAAACCAGCTTGTTATCATACTTAGATAAAGATTTGAATTTCTTAATCTGATCTTTTCTTGATTTCATCAGTTTATTAAACTTATTTAAGTTCAATGTGATTTTTTCTTCTTTATCTAGTTTTTCTCTCCACTGCGCAGATTCTAAAAGCAGCTGATAGTTAGAGTTTTTGCTCATTCTATCTTGGCTGTTTTTCTGTAAGCTGGAGATGTTCAGAGTTCCCACAGGAGCAAATCTCGTAGTAGGAATCTGGTCCCACGGAAGGGCATTATCTCTATATCTTTCTCCAATTTCGGAGTAAGAGAAAAAGTCGTTCATCGGTATATCAGCATCTACACCTTTCAGCTGGGTAGATTTTCCATTAATTCTATAGAATTTCTGGATAGTCAGTTTTATAGAACCAAAGTCATCCGTAGAATTCATAAAACGGTTTAGGTCTGCAAAGGTCTGCACAGTTCCTTTTCCGTAGGAGTGTGGTGAGCCTACAACCACGGCTCTTCCGTAGTCTTTCATCGCTCCTGCTAGGATTTCGGATGCAGAGGCAGAGAACTCATTTTGCATAATCACCAGAGGCCCTTCCCATACAGGAGAATTGGTCTTGTTTCTTAAGATGTTGATTCTTCCATTAGGGTCTTTTATCTGCACCACAGGCCCGTTTTTCATGAAAAGCCCTACGATGTCTACTACTTCTGTAAGTGAGCCGCCTCCGTTGTTTCTCACATCTAGGATAATTCCTTTAATGTTTTGAGCTTTCAGCTTTACGATTTCGGCTTTTACATCATCAGATGCGTTTCTACCATTAGGGTCATCAAAGTCAGCATTGAAACTCGGAAGGTAGATGTATCCGTATTTTTCACCTTTTGGTGAATTTACGATGACACTTCTTGCGAAAGTATCCTCTATGGAAACTTCCTCACGGATGAGTTTTACTTCTTTTACGCTGCCGTCTTTTTTCTGCAAAGTGAGGGTCACTTCTGTGCCTTTTTCTCCACGGATGAGCCTTACAGCTTCATCTACCAGCATTCCCACTACATTGACAGCCTCTTCGTTTGGCTTAGATTTTACTTTTAGGATTTTATCTCCTTCGGATATTTGTTTAGATTTCCATGCTGGCGCGCCCACTACCAAAGGTCCCATGTATAGGTATCCTTTTTTCTCCTGAATTTGCGCACCGATTCCGATCACTTTTCCAGCGAAACTAGTATCAAAATCCTCTTTGTCCTTTGGAGAAAAATAGTTAGTATGCGGGTCAAACACCTCTGTATAGGCGTTCATATACACGCTGAACCAGTCCATTTTCTTTCTCTTTTGGAATCTCTTGAAGGTGTGGGAGATAAGATCTTTAATCTCCTTGGTAGCCTTTATTTTTTTCTCTTCCAGAGAGAGTTTTTTCACATTGATAGTGTCTTTTAGTTTATGAGCGATGACAGAATCTTTTTTCTCTTGCTGGATTTCTTCTTTGCTCGTCATCGTTTCTATCTCTTGCAGAATATTGTATTTGATGTATCTTTTCCACTCGTTGTAGAGTTCCTGTTTGTCAGCAGGCGCTTTTTTTAGTTTTGGTTCTAGGATAAGATCATCATCTTCGGTCAGATCAATAGGTTTGCTCAGGATGTCCTGAGTCATTTTATCAATTTCGCTTACTCTCTGATAGAGTCTGTCTATGGTCTGTTTGTAGAAAACCAAGTTTCCATTATTGAGATAGTCGTCAAGCTGGTTTTTGTGTTTTTCAAACTCATCCATATCCGACTGCAGGAAATATCTTTTAGCAGGGTCTATCGTCTCGAAATAGTTTTTATAAACCTCGCGAGAATAGGCGTCATTTATCGGTTTTGGCTGATAATGTACATGTGCAAGTGCATTTTTTACATTTATCATGATGATGTGCATTTTTTCATCATCATTTTTAGGCGCATTGAAGCAGAACATCAAGGTCATCAATGGAGCTGCGAACAATATTTTATTAAATTTAAATAACTTTTTAAGCATTTTTTGCACTGATTTTAATTCAAGAAAATTTTTAGCTCACAAATTTATATCTTATTTTTAAATCAGACCTAAATTTTCGTTATTTTTGTTGAAATTTTTTTAAAAATAATAAATGGATAAACAAGATAGAAAACCATTGATTTTGGTAACGAATGATGATGGTATCACCGCGCCAGGGATTAGAAAACTCGTAGAGTTCATGAACGAAATAGGCGAGGTGGTCGTAGTAGCGCCAGATTCTCCGCAGAGCGGTAAGGGACACGCCATCACGATAAACTCTACCCTGATGGTGGAGGAGATAAAAATGGAAGGCGCTCAGCTGGATTTTGCGTGTAGCGGGACGCCTGTGGACTGCGTAAAATTGGCTTTGGATAAGGTTCTTCCACGCAGACCAGATTTGGTGGTTTCGGGGATAAATCATGGGGCGAATTCCTCCATCAATGTTATTTACTCTGGAACGATGTCTGCTGCTGTGGAGGCTGGTGTAGAGGGCATTCCTGCGATTGGGTTCTCTTTGCTGGATTTTAGTTTTGAGGCAGATTTTGACCAAGCGAAAGATTTTATTCAAGAAATAGTTTTAAAAACCCTGAAAAACCCAATGCCAAAGGGAATAGTCCTAAATGTGAACATTCCTAAACTAAAAAAAGAAGAGATAAAAGGCATCAAAATCTGCCGACAAGCTCAGGCAAAATGGGAGGAAAATTTCGATGAAAGAGTCAATCCACAAGGCAAAAAATACTACTGGCTCACAGGCTACTTTAATAACATGGATGAAGGCGAAGATGCCGATGAAACAGCACTGATGAACGGCTATATCAGCATTGTCCCTGTGAAATTTGACCTTACGGGTTATGAGTATATAGATGCTCTGCGAGAGCTTTATTAAATTCGGTTTATAAAGTTTGTGGATGATTTTAAATTGTATAAATTAGCGGAAAATTTAATTTTAATATAAGTCATGAAAAGAAAATTATCATTTCTTGCTTTGGCGGCGGCATTTTCATTGCCATGTAAAGCACAAGAGAGTAGTGTAGCGGTAGAAGTAGAAAATGTAAAACAGAGCAAGGTAGCCATAATGGCGAGTGCAGGGTATGCGTGGAGAACGGCAAAAATACCGAGTGGTACTGCGTATTATCTGAAAAATCATTTTGAAAAACTGACATCAGGATTTAATTTTGATATCTCTGCCTATCATAGAATAGGTCCTAATATGGGACTTGGGTTGAAATTTAACAGATATTCTGCCTCTGCGCAGACTAGTCCGGCTGGAGTATATCTTAGCACAAAGGATAGAATTATCTTCATAGGACCGTCGTTCCTGTATTCTAATTTTGAGAGAGAAACACCGCATAAAATCTATTATGATATGGCGATAGGCTATGTACAATATACGAGCAATACCTTTGTAAATACTCAGAAAATAGAGAACAAGGGTTCGGCGCTGGGGCTTTATAGCACGATAGGTTATCAGTACGCTGTGAACCGTTCGTTCTTGATAGGTCCGCAGATAGGTTTTGGGCTGGGAGTTCTAAAAAGCTATACCGAAAACGGAGTGAGAAAAACTTTGGGAAATGGCGAAAAAGAAGGCTTAGGGAGAGTTTCTCTAGCGGCTACGGCGACGATAAGATTTTAATGCAAAACACAAAAAGCACCTTTTTTAGGGTGCTTTTTGAATAATAATGAAAGAGATGTTTTAACAGAAGTAATAGACAATAAATAGAATATGAAAAATTATGTGTTACTAATAGTCATTATTTTTTTGATAATCGGATGTAATAAGAAGCACAAAGAAGATATTGTTGGTTTATATGAAGTTGATAAAGTACCATGGGAGCTATCAAATAAAGAAATATATTATTACTTAGAATTACACGAGAATGATGTTTATAAGCTCAAAAAATTAAATGGAGATTCATTAAAAGGGCATTGGTATATTTCTTCTGAAGAAAAAGACTCAATAATTATTAAATTTGAGTTTGATAATAATTATATAGTAGGAAAACTAAAAGGTTCTGCATTATTATTTAAAGAACCAAATGTTTTTGACCATAACTTTTCAAATTGGTTATATATAAAGACAAATAAATAATCTCTTAAATTATGCATTCACATTAGGGCATGAAATGATACATGTTTTTTTGATTTTATCTATAATCACATATTAAAATAAATAATAATAACAGATTTAAAAAACTCATAAAAATGAAGATAATAATATTTCTATTTCTTCTTCAAGCCACTGGGAGAAAGGGACTAATGCAGTATCTTCTTCCCATTCCTCAGGAGGAACATCAGAATAAAAAATACCAAACTGATCTTCTTCGCCCAATACAAATCCTGCTTGATGACCTACATTGGGGTAGCAGACTAAAAGGATATGAGGGAATAAATAGACCCCTGTACCCTCAAAGACCTCTTTAGCATAGCTCTCCCATTGTTCAGGAGGGTAGAACTGATACGAAAAACCTCTTTCGTCCTCGAAAAGGGTACAAGCACCTAAGGTAAGAAGAAAGTTTTTGAAGTCCTCGGGCAGTTGCACATTATATTGTTGTTCAAAGAGCATAAGTTGTTCAGGAGTAACCTCACTTTGTCGAGAAAAACAATAGGTTTCATTGCCAAAATGAATCGGTTTGCCCCCACTTTGTTTTATAAGGTCTTGTAATAAGGTAAGAGTTTTATTAAAAGTACTCATAATCTTCTGTTTTTTGCAAAGTTACTATTTTTGCAATGAAGTATTTGGGTCAATGTTTTTTAGGATAAAATTTAAAGATAAATGATGAAAATACTAAAAATAGTAAAAATTTTCTTGTTGCTTTTTATATTAATAGGATGTAGCAAAACATATTATTTCTTAAAAGATAAGGATGGAAATCTGATAATTCCAAAAACCTCATATAAGTTATATACAAAATTGTCTTCTTGTAGCTCCATAGAAGGAACCTATCTTGAGGTTCACAGAAATAGATATAAAAATGAAAGTGAACTAAATGAAATGATAGTTTTTTATAATGATAGAAGTATAAAAGAATTTCTTGCAGATGAACAAGGTGTTCCCAAATATAATATCTTTACAGAGGGTGTATACTGCATAGAAGGGAATAAAATATATATAGAATCATTCTATCCTGTTAATGCCTATGGAAGGTCTTTCACTCCCATTATTTTAGAAGGTACTATCAAGGATGATGAGATAATTTTAACTCAGTTTAGAGATGTTATAGTACTGAAAAAAATAGATAACCCAGCATTTTAATTGTAATATTCCAAATGTATTTTTTGAAAAAAATAAAATGGAAGAAAATAATTGATAGTGAAGAAATATAGCGAGAAATAATTTTACTATGAACATACAAAGAGAAAATGGAATTGATGAAGTGAATTGTGCTTTCAGAATGCTGAATATGAGTCTTGATCAATTTATTGAGATACAACATTCAATGGAGAATTTGGATTTAGACTTTGAAATGAATGAGGAGTATAGAAACATTATTATAGATATGAATCACAAAGAAGATGTCTATACAATTATTCAGCTTTGTAAAAAATTCAATATTAAAAAAGGAAATATATATTGTTCTATTGTATCATCTTATGACAATGGAGGTTTTAGGCTTCCTTCATATATTATATATTTGATAAAAGAAATGCAGGAAATAGAATTGGATTTTTCATTTGTGGTATGTTGATAATGTTCTAAATATATTAAAATGGAAGATAATAATAAAGGCTTCATATTTATCAGCAATGATAAGGAAGCTGACACGACAATTAAAGTAAATTATAAAGGTTTTGTGTTTTTTGATGTCTATGGATTGGAGAATGACAAGATCTATAAAATAGTAGATGATTTAGTATATCAGTTTGATTTAAGAGCAGGGAAAGAACATTTTTTTGAGGAAGAATCCTTTGTAGTTTTAATAGAAGGAGGAAAAGAAATCATACAACAAGAATTTGAAGGTAGAATGTTCTATTTTTTAGAATGTAGCCTAATGTTTCCTCCACAAGCATTAACATATGATTGTTATTTTTGTTGGGAAAAATTAGATAGAGGCGAATTACAAGCCTATTGGACATCAGACTTTCCTGAAGAAGAACTAAAACAATATGTAGAAAAATTAGGATAATATCCTAGAAGTTTTTCCTTAAAAAATGAGATGTAATGAAGAAGTTAAAGCAAAAACCAGTCTTTATTTTATTATTAGGTATAGGGATCATACATTTATTTATATATATTAAAGGAATAGTTTTTACTAATCTTGTATATAGAAAAGAGATAAAAGGGATAATATATAAAATTGATAGAGGGAGGGGTGGAGATGAATTCTACTATGATTTAAAAAATAAAAGGGAGTTTTTTTCAGATGAATATTTTTTTAATAATAGATTTAGTTCAGGGATAAAAATAGGCGATTCTGTATATAAATCTGCTCATAATGATACATTGTACATATATAAAAAAAATATAACAACTTATGAATTATATAAACAAGAAGTTCTTTTAAGATAGAGATAAATATTTCAAAAAAGTTGTTTGAAATAAAAACACCAAAGAACGAATATTTTAAAGTAATGAAAAAAATAAAGAATGATGGAGAATGTAAAGTATAAATTATATTTACAAGATTTAGTAGCTATCTTAAAAGAAAGATTAGAAGGCACAATGAAAGAAGAATATTCAGAATTTGATTTGGGAATGCAGATGGAGTGCTATAATATTTTAGATATTATAAAGCAACAAGCAGAGGCTTTTAATATCCCATTAGCTGAATTAGGTCTAGAACATTATGATTTAGAAAAATTCATGAAAAGAAGATAAATATTAGTCGCTCAAAACATTGATAAAACTTTACAAATTCATATAAAAGAAAACCTATTTCAAATATTCGCATAAAAAAAGAACTTTGAGATAATTCAAAGTTCTTTTTTAATTTCTGTTTCTGTAATGTGTTGCCTTACAGATTTGTAGCGAAGACGGGACTTGAACCCGTGACCTTTGGGTTATGAATCCAACGCTCTAACCACCTGAGCTACCTCGCCATTTCGGTGGTGCAAAAATACAAAATATTTTCATACCACCAAATTATTTTATTCTAATGTTGATAAAAATGCAGAAAAATTAGTTGGTTTTTCTATGATCTTATCATTTTTGTCCAAGACAAAATATGTCGGCGTAGCACGCACATTGTAGGTTTCTGTGTAGCTGCTCTGCCATCCTTTTAGCTCGGTATCATTGATCCACGGCAAGGAAGCCGTTTTTTCTTTATATAATTCTGAATTTGAATCCAAAGCAAAAGCAATGACTTCTATATTCTTTTTCTTTAATTTTTGATAATTTTCAGAAATAATAGGAAGTTCTCTCAAACAGTGCGAACAAGTGGAAGACCAGAATAAAACTACTTTCTTATCAGCTTTCACTCCGCTGAGTTTTTTAGCTTTTGTATTCGTAACATTAGAGGTGAACGAGTAGTCTGGCAATACCGCACCGATGCTGGTGTTTTTAATGGCTTTTACAATGGTTTTTAGCTGACCATTTACTTCATAGTTCAGATTAGAAGCCAGACCGAAATATTTTTCCTTTTGTTTCTCTAATTCATAGATTTCAAAAATAGATAATAATTCAGCCAAAATTAGCTGTCCTCTGGATGTTTTTAGATTTACTCTTTCAAGTAATTTATCCACTTCGCTGTCGATTGTTTCAGGCGAAGTTCTTCTTAAAAAATCCACCAATGCAGGTCTTAATAGGGAAGAAGACTCCAGCATAGAACCAGAATTCGCGAAGAACTGAATGTACTCTTCTGTGCTGATTTTTGAATTTTCTTGACCAGCCGCGAATCTGCTATTATCTAGATAATATTTAATGAAAGGGTGGTTGTCTGTCGCTGTATTATTGTTCTCTAAAAGCTGAATTTCGCTTCCTAGAGCTTTATCAAAAGCACTGTTATCATTGTATAACTTTTTAATTTCAAGTAATGCAGGAAGAGCCTGAGTTTTTTTTCTCTGGATTTGCATCATATGAGTCATCTTTTGGTTAGACTCATCCAGAAAATCTATTTTTGAAATTACATCTCCATTTGTGGTAAGTTTTATAGCCACATCTTTGTTTTCTGAGATTAAATTTACTGTTTTCCCATTTTCAGGAAAATAGACTCTCATCATTCCCATATAATTTTTAGGAACATCTATTATCCATTTTCCATTTTTTTTATTCGCTTCTTTTAGAGGGATGTATTTTGCTCCTTCTAAAGTGTAAGCGATGGCTGTTTTTTTGCTGAAAGAATCTGCGGCTTCTATATTTACTTTAAATTGAGCAGATAAAAGACCTAAACTCAAAAAAGCTGATAATATTAATGTTTTTTTCATAACGCAAAAAGACAAAACCCCTAGAAAAAATCTAGGAGTTTTGAAGTAATTATTTGTATACTTCTTTTTTATTTTTTGAATAATAGTATATACCAATCACCATAGAAACAGCTATAGTAAGTAAGAATCCTTCATACATATCTATAGGAACCTCTGTACCTGGGTTGGTTGCCATAGGAACTTCTGGTGTTGGAGGTATAGCCCCTCCGCCTCCACTTTGACCATAGAGGCTTCTCGACAATAAAGAGAATGATATTAGAAAAAGTATCTTAATATTATTCAAAATGAACTTACTCAATTTCTTCATTTTTATATAATTTTATTTATTTTATAACTTTTTGAGAGAACTTCTTACCAGTTTCAGATACAGCAGTTACTATATAAGTACCTCTTACTGCACTTGGTAAGTTCACTACGAATTCTCCTTTAGTAGCATCTACATTAGCTTGAGAGAAGATTAGTCTACCAGAAAGATCAAAAACTTGAACAGTTGCTTTTTTCCATTCTGGATCGAATAAGATCTTGTGAGCTGCTATACTTTCATCATATGCTAAGATCGTAGCAGATGGTTTTTGAATAGTAGCGATAGTTTCTCTTGAAGAAGCTAACTCTGCTGGCTTACCATAGTAAAGACCGAAATCAGCATCTGTAGATGAAATAGCAATTTTCTTATTGTTTCCGATCAATACATGTTTCTTTCCATCAAAGATATAGAAACTTTCACCAGATGATAATCTTTCTTGTCCATCAGCAATATCTTCAGCGTTTTCTAAGATTTCGAATGCTAAAGACTTAACATCAGAACTATATATTCTCATAGGAACTTCTTTTCCTTTGAAATCATTTTCATTAGCTTCATTGATATACAACCAATATGATTCGATCAAATCTTCATCCACACCCCCTTTTTTAGACTCTTCAAAAGTACCGATAACATTTTTGCTGTTAGCAGTTACTTGAGAAGTAAGTTTAGTTGGCTGTCCAGAAATACCATTAGCATGTACTACATAGTATGTTCTTCCAAGCTCTTTTCCATCAGCATCTAGTGCGATTACACCTAATTGCTTAACAGTAGAGTTTGATATGTTGTTAGCTATTCTCGTTGTAGAGTTTGTACTCATTTCAGAGAATAGACTTTCACTTGCTGGTTCAGAAAGTACCGTAACACCTCCAGGATATGTAGATGTATTGCTTGAATTAGCTTCGTATGCAAACTTTCTTAATTGGCTAAAATCCAAAACTCTAGTACTAGGAGCAGATAATTTTACTTCAAAAGTTCCCATAGGTCTTACTATAGCTTGTTTAACATCACCTGTAGCAACCCCTCCCACATAAGACACATACACTCCCCCTGTTTCAGATCCAGTTGCTTTTACATTAGTACTAGGATCAACACGAACTCCCACTAAATTATCTATAACAGTACCGATATATTTAAGGTTAATATTCGTTAGATATGGATTCCCAAATTGGTAGATGTTTTTACCATAGTTACCAGTCCAACGGTTGCTAATAACAGAGTGCTCCCAATGATCTCCTACATAGGTATTGTATCGTTCTCCATAAAAGTTTGTATTTTTACCTCCTATACCGAAATCTACACCAACACCAGATCCTGTCAACGAAGCCGTAATATTACCTGCGAAAGGCACTCCTTTTATAGTAAACACATTTGTAGATAAGGTGTTAGGACTTCCTCCAGTAAAAGCATTGAAATATCTAGAACCTATAGCATAATAACTCGTTGCTCCATTATTTGCTACGGGATGACCAGCTAATTTAATATCAGTAGTATTGTTAGTTGTAACAGTAGGATCAAAATGATCAAATCTAATTTTTCTATTGTTCCATACCAATACTCCTGTTCTATTACTTCTCTTTCCACTAAGGTTAGCATTTAATTCTGTGGATAAACTAGCAAAAGTCTTTTTATAGAATGGAATGGCCATTTGCTGGTAAGCACCATGTGCATTATCCTTGTATTCTTTATCTACAATCCCTGTAACATCACTCTGAGAAACACCATCAATGTAAAGTTGTCCGTATTTAATAACAGTTCCACCATTGACAATGCTGCCATTCGTTGTAGCATTAGACCATAGACGAAGAATGATGTTTCCGCCATCTGTTTTGTCTGTGTTTGTTGTAGTAACAGTTTTTATACCACCACCTACAATCATTACATTACCAAAATTGTCTACTACACCACTACCAACAGTTTTTAACTCACCACCACCATAGATAAGAGTTCCTTCTTTTATATGAAGGCTTGCTTGGTCTTGAACCCCTAATAATGACTGTGCATTTGCTGAAAAAGCAAGTGACAATAGGCCTAAAGCGAATATTTTTCTTTTCATATATCTAAAATTTGTATTTTTTACACACTAACTTCAATCGGCAAATTTACAAAAAAAATGTTAAAAACAAAAAAGTATTTTAATTTTAACATGTTAAAATTTATTTTTTGTAGTAAAATCTACTGCTCCCACTCTTTGTTTTTGAGGGTTTTTACAAGTTTTTGAAATTCATCAGCAAGAGAAACCTGAGTGCCGATAGCATCAAAAATAGCATCTTGGGTAAGCACCCATTGGGGAACTTCATCAGGAATTTTGCCATCATTACTGTCAAAATAGTCCTTGCGCCACTGTTTGCTGTCGTAGTACGCCACGAGTCTGTCATAGTCTGACTGCACAGCCTTCCATTCATCTAGTACTTCTTCAGCTTTGGTGAGGATGCTTTCTATTTTTAGTAATATTTCGTTCATCTCACGGATGTTTTCGTATCGTTCTTTCATTTTGAAAATATTTTAAACCAAATTATTATTTCTATTCAAATATAAGAAAAATTATATAATGAGAATGATAATGAGATAGAATAAAAGGGGAATAAGCATCGGCAGGATATATTTCTCCGTCTTGAAAATTTTATCATGAAAACAAAATAAATACATATATAGGAAAAATATAATAATGTAAGATGTAGTTAGATAAAACTTCATAATATCAGCAAAGAGATAGTAGCCGCCTGCTGGATTTTTCTCTGTGGAAACTCCTATGATATGGCGCTTATCGGAGAAATTAGTCATTTGGACAAAATTATCTTCTATTTCATAATAAGTAATTTTGTCTCTGAATTTTATTTCAGGCAGGTCGATGAAGGAATATTTTCTTATCCAGACATGAATGTCCGCCTTGCCTTCTGTGCTGGGCTCTATCATTTGTTTTACCTCCTGTTCTGAAGCTAGGTAAATATCCAAATTTTTTGCTCTTTTGCTTCTATAATAATGAACTCCTTTCACCCAGCCTGTTTTCTTTTCTAAAGAATCAAGATGGTTTAGCATGTCAAAGGTTTTATAAAGAACAAAAACATTGGGCAGACAGAAAATAATGATAATGAAATAGATAATGCGTTTTTTCATTTAGAGCCGATTTAAAGCAAAGATAATTATTTTTCGCCTATCAATTCATAGATTTAATATTCTCATTTGATTTTCACGATTTTATCATGAAATTAAAATATTCATTTCTGTCATTATGTATTGAACATTAAAAATTAATCCTTACATTTGTGTTCTATGAAGAAATTTTTATCCCTAATCCTAAGTAGTATCTTACTACTAAGCGCTTGTAATAGAGCCAGCACAGAAGAACAGACATCCTCTATCAGTAAAGGGACGCCTTATTTTACAGGTACTTTTGTCCAGCTTTTTGGTAAAAATGATTGGACAACTGCCCAGTGGGAAATGTTTTTTTCTGAACTTAAAGAATTAAAAATCAATACAGTTATCGTACAATATACGGCTTTCAAGAATGCGTATAACGATATTATTTGGTTCGATTCGGCTAATACTTTTACTTCTCAGAAGAGCCGTTTTACCTTGGCACGGCTCCTTGAAGCAGCACAAAAACAAGGCATAGAAGTGCATATAGGGCTTCACTTTGATGAGACTTATTGGCGCCACCAGACCGATAGAGCTTGGCTTCAGCTTAATGCCCAGCGATGTATAGACTTAGCTAGAGAAATTAATTCAAGGTTTGGGAGTCATCCTGCTTTCAAAGGTTGGTATATACCCCACGAACCAGAGCCTTATGCCTATAATTCTGATGAAAAAATAGCGCTTTTTAGGGATGTGTTTGTAAATCCTATTGCCGATGCACTTCACAGCTGGGGCGGCAAGCCTGTTTCTATTGCAGCTTTTTGGAATAGTAAATTTACCACTCCAAATCAGTTACAGCATTTTATGGCAGAACTTGGAAAAAGCCACCTGCAAATAATTATGCTACAAGATGGGGTAGGAGCAAAGCATGTAACTCTTGACCAATTAAATACATATTTTCAAAGTGCTCAAAAAGGACTTTTCGAGGAAAACAAAAACTACAAAGGAGCTTTCTGGGCAGATTTGGAGACCTTTTATTCACCTACGGGAGAATATCCTTTTACTCCTGCAACCTTTGATAGAGTGAAACAACAACTTTCCATAGAAACGGCACTGCCCAAGGTAAGTAAAACAGTTTCCTTCCATTATTATGACGATATGAGTACGCTAAGTCCTCACAGGGCGCAAGCACAAGCACTGAGAGAAGCTTATAAAAAGTGGTTAAATCAAAAATAAAAACCTTATAGAGTAAAATTCATAGGCAATGGAAGAAAAAATTATATTTTTTTCTTCCATTGTTTGCCATAGATGGCATAGTAAATCTCTTCTTCGTAATATTTATAAGAACCTTGATTTTTGTCAGCTGCAAAAGATTCTTCTTTTTCTTTGAGGAAATTGACTAAAAGCTGCTTTTTCTCTGGATTTTCCAGTTCTTTTGCTAAATTCTTGAACACCATATCAAACTGTGCGGAGGTAATCCCTTGACAGATAAGCAGTAAGGATTTTTCATTCACTCCATAGCGGTCAATCAGGGCACTTACGAAGTATTTATGCACCATCTGGTGTTCATCATCTAAAAGTTCAAAATACTTGCTTACCAATGGGAAATATTCTTCACTTATCAAGCCTAAACCAAAAACTGCATAACTGCCAGGCATACAGCTTTTTTCGCCTTCTTCTACATCGTTATACCATTCAAATTCTCTCATAGCCGCTTCGGCGTAAGCTGCGATTTTAGAGTGTAATTCCTCGTATTGTAGGGCTTGGGCAAAGAAACGATGGGTAGGTGATTTAGCAATGCCTTTGATATCCAAAAACTGCTTAGGCGCTTTGGAACTGAGTTTAATTTGATAACTTTTCGGGAAGTCAGTATTCAAAAGAGCAATGATGAAATCCAGCGCCTTGTCATAAGTCGCGGCTGATTCTTGCTTGATTTTCACACTGATTTCAGCAAAGACATCATTGGCATCGCATTCTGTATCATTATCCTTGTAGTGAATGATATTTTCAGGCAGGTTTCCTGTGCCTTTTTTGAGATACATAGCCGCTTTTTCAGAACCTAATTCCTTGGCTGCACGCTCCAAATCCTCACAAGCAAACCTCACATCCCAGCTGTATTCTTTGTATTTGATACGCCAAAGAGCTTGTTGTATGAATAGATTTAGTTTGGCTTGGTCTACATTTTTTGTCTCCAAATCTTTTTTGAGCGTATATTCTTTTGACCAATCTTCTTTTTTAACATTATAATATAAAGGTACGAAGACTTGTTCTTTCCACTGATTAGAATAATAGAGCAAACACCATAGGTATTCTTTCGTTACCTTTTTCCATTTAGGATCTATGAGGGTAATGCCTTTCTCTAAGATTTCTATCACTTTATCCTCTGTATATTGGTTAAGGTCAAAATCAAATATCTTACTAAAGAAACTATGGATTTCTTTTTCTTTCATTTTTGCCGTTTCGTCATAGATAACTTTTTGAACATAGGCATCTAATCGCTCTTTGAGTTCGGCTTTGCGCTCTGGATGCTCTAGGGTCAGCTCTTTTTGGAAGTGGCGACCCAGACCAAACTGAAATTCAAACACTAAGGTAAGTTTGTATTCAAAACGATAATAAAAATCAGGATTAAAGAACATTTGGGTAAGTTGTTCTTCCAAAGTGGGAATGATAGTGTTTTCCACGGTTTCCTGAGGAATTTCGTGAAATCCTGCAATGGTGATAGACTTCGAAGTATATTCGCCATCACTGTTATAAAACTCTATTTTATCCCTTAATTGTTTGATTTTGAAATAATCAGTAATTCCTTCCCAAAGTTCATTTCTTCCATAGGGCTTTTTGGGTAAGTCTAGCTCATTAAAGGTATCTTCTATCCCAGTTAAGATTTCTTTGATAATGCTTTCTGTGTTCATTAGGTATTGATTATTGTTGAAAACTTTCCCTTCCCCAGAAGTAAGGAGGGTCTATTTGCAAGGTTCTAAGGTAGGTATAGCCCTGTCCGCGGTGATGTGTTTCGTTTTCGATAGCGTAAAGTATCCACTGAGCAAAGCTAAAAGTCATTTGATAAATAGTAAGTGGCTGGGTGTAATTTTCTATTTCATTCCATTCATTATCAATGATTTCAGTAGCCTTATCCCACAAAGCTAATACACCTTCTTTGGTAGTAGGAAACTGTCCTTCATTACAAAAAGAGGTATGTTTTTCGTGAAGTATTTCTTTGAAAATATAGTCAGTAATCATCAAAAATTCCTCTACCATTTGTGAAAAAGGACGCAAATTTGCAATGCTAAATTCAAAAAGGTCTTTCTCAGGGAAAGCCTCAATGACCTTTCGAGTAAGAGTTCGCACATCTTTGAAATTAGTTAGTAGCGCCTCTGATGTAAGTAATTCTTTCATTTTTTTAATTTATATTTTTGAGTAAAAATAATATTTTTTAATAACCGAAAACCTTTCTATTTTTTCAGCAAATGCACATTCTGATATACCTTTCTAATCTCATCCCTCACTTCCATCAGGGCAAATCCCAAAAGGTTTTGACCGCGCCACATAGCTACATTCTTCGCTTTCTCATTCTCTTTGCCAAAGCCTATCCCCCAAATAGCATCCATCGGGCTGGCCTCTACCAGTATTTTATCACCCGTAGAAAGTAGAAAGTCCATCATTTCTTTGTTTTGGGTGAATTTGTAGTAATTCCCATTGAGCACGATGCTGTATTTGGCTTTATCCCATATTTCAGGATTGAAATTGCGCACCTTTCTGCCTAGAGCCTTCATCAGCTTAGGGTCAGAAGTATTCATTATTTCTTCCCTCATTTCTTCATCGTCGAACAAACGGGCTTTTTCAGCCATCATATACTGCTCGGTACAGGAATATTTATCGCCATCGACATAAAAAGGCGAAGGCTGCCACTGCCCTAAACAAGACTCATCTACGGCATTAGCATTAGGCTTCCAAAAGAAGACGAATTTGAGTTTCTTTGGTGAATTGATAAAAGTTTTTTTGGAGTATTTATAAGCGCCTTTGGGCTGCCAAAGCGGAATACCCTCATAATAATAGTCTTCTTCATTATCCAGTCTGTCTTCTATTTCCAAATCATTCACTGCCCAGTTATTATAATGCCAAAAACAAGGATAAGGGAAAAGCGTTTGGTACTCTCGCTGCTGCTCAGGTGAGAGTGTTTCATACCAATTCCAAAAATCACATTTATAATCTTCGCCAGCGCCCATACGCCAGCCCATAGAAAACTCAGAAAGGGCAGGGTATTCTATCCACTGCGGTGGCATAAGTTTGATATTTTTTTTCACTTTATTTGCTTTTTGAAATCCAAATTTATTCCCTTTTCTTTTTTTATTTTTTCGAATTCTAACTTATCAAAAGGGCCCCAAGTAGAATCTTCATCTTTATCTATGATGTAGTAATTTATCTTATTTGGAGTAAGAAGCTCCTTGTAATATGAGCTATGAGAAATTATACTGTCTGCAAGGTTAGTGCTTCTTCCCAAGTCTATCTGTTTACTAATTTCTTTTAGGGAAACAGGAACATCATTGAAATTTATTACGCCTTCTCTTTTATATATATTATAATATCCTCCCCAGCTGGATAATTCCATTCTGAGTTCATTTAATAATACCTCCCTATTATATTTTTGTTTTGCAATAATATAATTATCATCAAAACTATAGTCTATTATATCAGAAGGAGTTTTATCTATAACAGAGTAATAACTACTTCTTCTTTTATCAGATTTATATATATAATCCCATGAAGGAAATCCATAGTATAGAGCATCATCTTTTGTCATATAGTAATAATCTTTCCCAAGGTTATTACTGTCATCGTGACAGCTTATTAAGCTAGTAAGAAAGATAGGAAATATTGCTAAAATTGTTTTCTTCATATTTGTAATGTTTTTAACTGATTCTTCCCCATTTGTTTTTGCCTTTGTATTGTTTTATGTAGTAGTTTTTCAGGGCTTGGTGCTGTTCCTGCTGGAGCGAAGGGTCTACGCGGAGGAGCGCCTCTACGGTGTCCTTTGCTGCCTTGATGATGTGTCCGTCTTGGGCTAAGTCCAGCCGTTTGAAATCCACCACGCCGCTCTGCTGGGTGCCGAGGATATCGCCTGGCCCGCGGAGTTTCATATCCACTTCGGAAATCTTAAAGCCGTCGTTGGTCTCGCACATGGTTTTTATTCGGGTTCGGCTGTCGGAAGACATTTTGTCCGAGGTCATCAGGATGCAGTAGCTCTGCTCGGCGCCTCTTCCCACTCTTCCTCTTAGCTGGTGAAGCTGGGAAAGCCCGAAACGCTCGGCACTTTCTATAATCATCACAGAGGCATTAGGAACATTCACGCCGACTTCTATCACCGTAGTGGCAACCATAATATTCGCCTTCCCTGAAGCGAAATACTGCATCGCCTCATCTTTTTCCTGCGGTTTCATCTTTCCGTGAAGCATGGTAACGGCATAGTCTGGGTAAGGGAACGCCTCGGAAACCCGCTCAAAGCCGCCCATCAAATTTTCATAATCCAAAGCCTCGCTTTCCTCAATCAAAGGATAAACGAAATAGACCTGTCTGCCCTTATCGATTTCATCTTTGGCAAAACGAAATACCGAGTTTCTGTCCTTTTCTCGCCGATGAGCTGTGATGATGGGCTTTCTTCCCATAGGGAGTTCATCTATCACGGAAACATCCAAATCCGAGTAAAAACTCATCGCCAGTGTCCTTGGAATAGGCGTGGCAGTCATGATGAGAATATGCGGCGGAATTTTATTTTTCATCCAAAGTTTTGCCCTTTGTTCCACTCCGAAACGGTGCTGTTCATCGATGATGGCAAGACCGAGGTTTTTGAATTTAACCTTGTCTTCCAGCACGGCATGGGTGCCGACCAAAATATGAAGAGTTCCGTTTTCCAGTTCCGAGTGAATGATTTTTCGTTCAGCAGCTTTGGTAGAACCTGTTAAAAGTCTGATGTTCACGCCCGTTCCGAAAAGTGCCTCGGAAAGGCTGTTGAAATGCTGTTGCGCCAAGATTTCCGTAGGAGCCATCATACAGCTTTGGAAACCGTTGTCTATCGCTATCAGCATCGAAAGCAGCGCCACCATAGTTTTCCCTGAGCCTACATCTCCCTGCAGAAGGCGGTTCATCTGTATAGGGAGCCTCATGTCGTTTCGGATTTCTTTTAAAACTCTTTTTTGGGCATTGGTCAGCTCAAAAGGCATTCTGTTTTGATAAAAATCATTGAAGAAATCGCCCACCAAAGGGAAGGGATTTCCTACTGCCGATGTTTTATTGTATTGTTTTTTCAAAGCATAGCCGAGCTGGAAGAAGAAAGCTTCCTCGAATTTCAGCCGTCTGTCCGCCTGTTCGAATGCCGAAGTGTCTTTTGGAAAATGAATATTGACAAAGGCTTCCTGTCTTCCCATGAGTCTGAGCGACTGGAGGAGGCTTTGTGGCAGATTTTCCTGCACAAGTCCTGTGATATGCCCAAGAATATGCGCTTGGATGCCTTGGAAAAATTTTTGATTGAGCCCTCGTTTTGTGATTTTCTCACTGCTCGGATAGATAGGGCGAAGTCTGAGTTCTTTCTCTCGTTTTTCTTCCAGTTCTATCTCTGGATGCGCCATAGAAAACTGCTGTCCGAAGAGGCTGACCCTTCCGAAGATGTAGAGCTCTTTATTGAGCGGAATCTGGTCTTTCAGCCACTGGGTGTATTGGAACCAAACCAAATCCAAAGCACCTGTCTCATCGCGGAACTTCGCGGAGAGTCTTTTTTGTCCTCTTCCGTAGGTGATTTCTTTTAAATCATAAATCTTCCCTTTTAGCTGGATTTCTACATTTTCTTCCTTTAAATCTGCTACTCGGTAGACTTTGCTTTTATCCAAATACCGCAGAGGGAAGAAATAGAGAAAATCCTCCACGGTAGAAATTCCCAAAACATTTTTAATCAGTTTGGAGCGTTCAGGGCCGATGCCTTTTAGATATTCTATGGGAGTAGATAAATCCAAAATGCGTTAGTATGCTCTTTCTTTATTTCCTTCAAAGAAATTGATGTAAGCTCTATTCACCACTCTGTTTCCGCCAGCGGTAGGATAGTCTCCAGTGAAATACCAGTCGCCGAGGTTTTTCGGGCAGGCTTTGTGCAGGTTTTCTACGCTTTGGAAGATGATTTCCACAGGGCAGTTCATTTCCTCAGGAACTAAAAGTTCAGTTATTTTCGCTGAAATTTCTTCCTCAGAAAAAGGCGCATAGATTTCTTTGACATAGTTAATGACTTGGGAATCTTCTAAATCCACTTGAGATTTACATTTTTCATAAACTTCCTTTATGATATGGTCAGAACCTCTTTCCTTATGCAGTTCTAAAGCCGCCTCGAAAGCCACCAAATCCTCCAAACGAGCCATGTCTATACCATAGCAGTCAGGGTAGCGGATTTGCGGAGCAGAGGATAGAACGATTATTTTTTTCGGATTCAAACGATTTAGAATTCGTAAAATGCTGTTTCTTAGTGTAGTTCCTCTTACGATACTGTCGTCTATAATGACCAGATTATCAATGTTTTTTCGGACAGAACCGTATGTGATGTCATAAACATGGGCTACCAAATCATTTCGGCTGCTGTCTTCCGTGATGAAAGTACGGAGTTTAGCATCCTTGATGGCTACTTTTTCAGTTGTAGGGTGAAGGGACAAGATTTCCTCCAATTTTTCCTCTGAAATATTGTTTCCTAATTTTAGGATTTGGTTTTTCTTGTATTCATTCAGATGGGCATCAGCCTCTTCTATTAGTCCATAAAAAGAGGTTTCCGCAGTGTTCGGGATGTAGGCGAAAACCGTGTTTTTCAGGTCTTCATCTACGGAATTTAGAATTTTTGGGAAGAGGAGGGCTCCCAGTTTTTTTCTTTCTTGATAAATTTCCTTGTCGCTGCCTCGTGAGAAATAGATTCTCTCAAAAGAGCATGCCTTGTAGGGCAGGGCAGGGAGAATTTCTTCTATGGAAATATTTCCGTTTTTCTTGATAATGATGGCAGAACCAGGGTCTAGCTCTGTAATTTGCTCAAAATCAAGATTAAACGCGGTCTGAATAACTGGCCTTTCGGAGGCTACTACTACGATTTCATCATCTTTGTAATAATACGCTGGGCGAATACCCGCAGGGTCTCTGATTACAAAGGCATCGCCATGTCCTATGATTCCAGACATAGCATAGCCACCATCCCATATGTATGCAGATTTTTTGAGGATTTTTGCTACATCCAGTTGGTTCGGGATTTCTGCTGCAGCATCTTTTTTGGAGTAGCCTTCGGCTTTTAGTTTTTGATAAAGGTTTTCAACTTCGGTGTCTAGGAAATGTCCTATTCTCTCCATGATGGTCACCGTATCAGTCTGCTCTTTCGGGTGCTGGCCGAGTTCTACCAGTTTTTGGAAAAGCTCTTTGGAATTGGTCATGTTAAAATTCCCAGCCACGATGAGGTTGCGGTAAATCCAGTTGTTTTGTCGAAGAAAAGGATGAACATTTTCTATACTGTTTTTCCCAAAAGTCCCATAGCGGACATGCCCTAAAAATATATTCCCAATGTATGGAAGCAGATGTTTCTGGGCTTCTGTGTCGTTTCTTATTTCTGGATTTTCTTTTAGAATATCGCTGATTCTGGTATTGATTTGATTGAAAATATCCTGTATCGGCTGGCTGTTATTAGAACGGATACGGCTGATGTATCTCTCGCCGGGCTGCATATCAAATTTTACGCTAGCCAGTCCAGCGCCATCCTGCCCGCGGTTATGCTGTTTTTCCAGCATTAGATACATTTTATTGATACCATAAAAAGGAGTTCCGTATTTTTCTTTGTAGTACTCCAAAGGTTTTAGTAGGCGAAGCATTGCAATGCCGCATTCATGCTGTAAGTGGTCGCTCATAGTTATATTTTGTTTTTATTTAAAAAATCTTCTGTAAAAATACTAAAAAAAACTAAAGTTGGGATTTTTATTTCCCAATCATATTTTTGATTTTATTAAGTTTCATCAGGGCTTCTATCGGTGTCAGAGTATTGATGTCTATTTGGGTAAGTTCTTCTCTGATGTTCTCTAAAGCAGGGTCATCCAGCTGAAAGAAAGAGAGCTGAAGATTTTCCTCGGTCACTCGTTTTATGTTCTCCGTATTTTGGTCTTTGCTTCGGCTGTTTTCCAGTGTTTTTAGAATTTCTTTTGCTCTATTGACTACTTTTGTAGGCATTCCAGCCAGTTTGGCTACATAGATACCAAAGCTGTGTTCGCTGCCTCCTGTGACTAGTTTTCTTAGGAAAATCACATTATTTTTGTTCTCTTGTATGGCGATGTGATAGTTTTTAATTCGGCTGAAACTATTCTGCATTTCATTGAGCTCGTGATAGTGGGTCGCAAACAGTGTTTTCGGCTGTGTAGGGTGCTGGTGGAGGTATTCTGCAATAGCCCAAGCGATGGAAATCCCATCATAAGTAGAAGTTCCGCGCCCGATTTCATCTAACAGAATGAGGCTTCGCTCTGTGATGTTGTTCAGAATGTTGGCAGATTCATTCATTTCGACCATGAAAGTGGATTCTCCAGCCGAAATATTATCCGATGCTCCCACACGGGTAAATATCCTATCCAAAACTCCTATTTCGGCGTGTTTTGCAGGGACAAAACTGCCAACCTGCGCCAAAAGACAGATGATGGCGGTTTGTCTCAGAACTGCCGATTTACCAGACATGTTGGGACCTGTGACCATCATAATCTGCTGGGTATCTCGGTCAAGGAAAATATCATTCGGGATGTATTTTTCGCCCAGAGGTAGAGATTTTTCTATCACAGGGTGTCTTCCTTCTTGGATGTTTATTGTAAAATTTTCATTGATAATCGGCTTGGTGTAGCTTTCTGCTATCGCAAGTTCCGAAAGTCCTACCGCGCAGTCTATTTCTGCAATGACTTTAGAGTTGTTTTGAATGGTGTCCATATGCACGAGAACCTGCTCTTCTATTTTTTTATAGAGGAGATATTCTAGCTGGGCGATTTTTTCTT
This sequence comes from Flavobacteriaceae bacterium, assembly GCA_013333255.2. GTDB lineage: Bacteria > Bacteroidota > Bacteroidia > Flavobacteriales > Weeksellaceae > JABCPE02. The sequence goes on from JABCPE020000004.1 coordinate 299,825, forward strand.
CCGCTCCCAGTATCTGTGATTCGTATTCTTTTAGTTCTTCTGTGATGTACCGCTCTGCATTGACCAGAGTCTGTTTTCTTATCCATTTTTCAGGAACCTTGTCTTTATGCGTGTTTCGGACTTCTATGTAATATCCGAAAACATTGTTGAAATCTATCTTTAAACTTGAAATTCCTGTTCTTTCGCTCTCGCGCTGGCACATTTCATCCAAATAGGATTTTCCGCTGTAGAGGAGGTTTCTCAGTTTGTCCAATTCTTCGGAAACGCCTTCTTTGATTACATTTCCTTTGTTTATACTTACAGGAAGCTCCTCGTTTAGGTGACTTTGGAGATAATCAATGAGTTCTTTATGGCTATGCAGAGGAGTAATCCAAGCCAAAGCATCTGGATAAGGCAGCAGCAGTTCTTTTATTTTTTCAATGCTTATCAAACTATTTCGGAAGTTTCCGAGTTCTTTCGGCGAAATTCTCTCTGCTGCAAGTTTTCCTAGCAGTCGGTCTAGGTCAGAAATAGATTTTAGAAGGTCGTGGATATTATATTTTAGGTTTTCTTCTTTGTTAAAAAACTCAATCAGAGAAAGCCTTCGGTTGATTTCATTTACGGATTTCAGCGGAAGAATCATTCTCCTTCTAAGTAGCCGTCCTCCCATAGGCGTGGTTGTACGGTCTATGATGTCCAGAAGGCTTTTGCCCTCATGGTGGTTGGAATGAATGATTTCCAAATTTCTAAGCGTAAAGCCATCCATCATCAGGTAGTCATCCTGCGGAATGTTTTGTATTTTGGTAATGTGCTGAATGAGAGCATGATGGGTGTCCTCTACTAAATAGGCAAAAATAGCACCAGCAGCAGTGATGGCTAATGGAAATTCCTCTATGCCGTAGCCTTTCAGTGATTTTGTTTTGAAATGATTGGTAAGTTTCTCATAAGCAAAAGGATACTGATATGCCCAGTCTTCCAGCGCGAAAGAGTTTCTGTCTTTTATTCTATTTGGAAGTTCGGTTTTTCGCTGATAGATAATTTCACTAGGGCTGAAGGTATGGATGATGTGCATCAGCTTATCCGAATTCCCTTCCGAAACAAGAAACTCCCCTGTGGAAATATCCACCAGAGCCATGCCGTATTTTTCTTTTTCACGATGGATAGACAGCAGAAAATTATTCTCTTTGGTGGTGAGAATCTGCTCATTAAAAGTAACTCCTGGTGTAACCAGCTCTGTAACGCCTCTCTTTACGATACCTTTGGTCATCTTTGGGTCTTCCAGCTGGTCACAGATTGCGACACGCAGTCCAGCACGAACCAGTTTGGGAAGGTAGGAATTAAGAGAATGGTGAGGAAAACCAGCCAGCTCGGTATGGGAGCCGCCGTTATTTCTCTTTGTGAGAACAATGCCCAGTATCTGGGAAGTTCGCACAGCATCCTGCCCAAAGGTTTCGTAAAAATCCCCCACACGAAAGAGCAGGACAGCATCTGGATATTTAGCTTTGATGCTGTTGTACTGAGCCATCAGCGGAGTTTCTTTTTGTGTCGTTTTTGCCATAAAGTGAAAATAGGTTTAAGGGAACAAAATTAAAGAAGATTTCAATAAAATTTTGTTAAAAAAGTATTATTTTTGTGCAAATTTAAACTTTTAGGGCTAAAAAAGATATTATATGCGGGTATATGATAATAAGCACTGGATATCCATACTGCTGAGTATACATAAGTCAGACTCACTAAAAACCTTGAAGTCAGGGATGATTGCCATGGCTGTATATGCGGCAATAGTGGCTTTTTTGGAGATAGAATATTTTAAAATAGACAAGGATTCTTCGATTAAAAATATTTCTCTCATCCACACGCTGCTGGGTTTTGTCTTGTCGATGCTTTTGGTTTTCAGGACTAATACCGCCTATGACCGCTGGTGGGAAGGGCGAAAACTTCTGGGAAGAATGGTAAATGATTCCCGAAATTTTGCTATTAAACTCCATACCATGCTGGACACGGCAGATACCGAAAATAGAGACTTTTTTCAGAAATATCTTTGTTTTTTTCCTCACTTGCTCAGCAGACATTTGTCTAAAAAATCCACTAAAATGGAACTGGCACAAGACCAGCATCATACGGAAGTAGAGCAGCTTCCACATCCGCCTAATGCGCTGATTTGGAGGATACAGGAGAGAATTCAGAAATTATATAAAGAGGGTAAAATATCGGGAGAGCAGATGCTGATGCTGGACTATCATGCCAGAGGGTTTTTGGAAGTCTGTGGCGGCTGTGAAAGAATCAAAAACACGCCGATTCCTTATTCTTATTCATCTTTTACAAAGAAATTTATCGTTATTTATGTGATTACTCTTCCTATCGCCTATTCTATGAGTATAGGGTATCTTATGGTATTTCTTACTGTTTTCGTTTTCTATGTACTGATGAGTATGGAGGTGCTGGCAGAGGAGATAGAGGAGCCGTTTAATAATGATGAAAATGACCTTCCTATGGAGCTGATAGCTCAGAATATAGAGAAGAATGTAATTCGTATTTTCAGTGAATCCTAAAAAATAATTATTTTGGTTCAGAAACTTAAATTAGAAGAGCTGGGGAGAATAGATGTAGAAACATTTAAACAAAGTTCTAAAACTCCTCTGGTTATAGTCCTTGATAATGTGCGTAGTATGCATAATGTAGGAGCGGTATTTCGTACAGCAGACGCTTTTTTGGTAGAAAAAATCTTACTCTGTGGAATCACTCCACAGCCGCCGCATAGAGAAATCCATAAGGCTGCACTAGGAGCTACGGAAAGCGTGGATTGGGCTTATTTTGAGTCCGTTACGGAGGCTCTACAAAGCATAAAATCAGAAGGGTATAGAGTGGTAGGTGTGGAGCAGACTACTGGAAGCCAGATGATTACGGAATTTAACTTTGTGAAGAGCCAAAAATATGCATTGGTTCTTGGTAACGAGGTGGAGGGCATCAGTGATGAGGTTCTTCCGCTCTGTGATGACTTCTTGGAGATACCTCAGCTGGGGACTAAACACTCTCTAAATGTGAGTGTTTGTGGTGGAATTGTGATGTGGGAATTTTTTAAACACTTGAAATAAGTTGGGACAGGACACACCTACTTTTCTGATTTATTCCCTGCATTTTCTTTTGATAATGTTCACCATTTCGGTGGCAGTTTTTCAAAAGGAAATTAGATATAAAAAACTGATTTGCAGTGTTTTATTGGGTTTTTATGTATATTTTTTGTATTTGCAGATTTTGTCCATTATAGAGAATGAGACTACGTTGAGGATTATCACTCATACTAAGCTCAATATCAGCTACATACTATTTTCTTTGGTGTGTTTTCTTTTGCTGATAAATAGAGGGAAACCTGCTTTTTATTTTTGGCTCATTGCAGGAGTTCAGGGCATATTATATTATCTTTCGTTTAATCTGACAGGAACTGGCTTTAACGAAAGTATTCCATTTCACCTGAAAACAGGTATCAAAGGAGCGGGAATAGGGGATTTTTATAAACTTATCATAGACATCACATTATTGGTGGCTTTATTCGTCTTTTCGGCGTTTTTTTGCTTTAAAAAATTCATTAAAAAAGAGACAAAAGAGAAAACCATCAAAGCTAAAATTCCAGTATTTTTGATGCTGGTTTTATTGGTTTTTAATCCTTTAAACTATGATATTTACCAAACTTATAAAGTGGTAGATGAAGACCCGAAGTTTTTGTTTAAAGACAATTACCAGCCTCCGAAACAGCCCGTAAAAAACGAAACAAAATATAATCTGGTTTGGATTTATGCAGAGGCTTTTGAGCGAATATACCTCAATCAAGAAATTTTCCCTGACCTTGCGCCTAATTTGGCTCAGCTGGAGAAAGAATCGCTTTCCTTTTCTAATGTTCATCAGGTCTGGGGAACAGGCTGGACTATCGCAGGAATAGCCAGTTCTCAGTGCGGAGTGCCTCTATATGCGGTGGGGCGTGAGAATAATGACCTCGACCAGCTTCCGAGTTTTCTCCCTAAAATAAAGGGCGTAGGGAATATACTTGCCGAGGATGGCTACAAAAATATTTTCATACAAGGTTCGCCCAAAGCCTTTGCAGGGAATGATAAATTTTTGGAAAGTCATGGTTTTCAGATGTTTTCACTTGAAAATATTGATGAAAAGTATAAAACGCCGAGAAATCTCTCTCGCTGGGGGCTGAATGATGACAAAACCCTTGAATTTGCTAAGGATAAATATAAGGAATTAAAGTCTAAAAATCAGCCGTTTAGCATTATGATTTCTACGATAAACACTCATAGTCCGAGAGGTTTTGTTCCGCCAGATTTTAAGAAGAAAAAATATAAAAATGGGCAGAATGTTACCCTGAATGCCCTTTATGTGAGTGATTATTTGATTTCGGAATTTATCAATGAAATTAAAAAACTGGATACAGAAAAAAACACCATGATAGTGATTTCTTCGGACCATCTCACGATGAGAAATATGGTTTCCGAAACGCTGGAACGCCATCCTGACCTCCGCCGAAATCTATTTATGATACATTTTCCTGATAAGATTTCGCCAAGAATTTCGGAGAGAAATACCTCATCTCTGGATGAGGGCGTTACAGTTTTGAATGCTATGGGCTATCCGCTGGAGCGTTTTGGGCTGGGAGTTTCTTTATTCAGTAATGAAAAAAATCTGAAAGAAAAAACACAGAACAAAACGGATGATGTCCTGAAAAGCTGGAAAAAATATTATTTCCAATTTTGGGAATAAACCACTCTATCTGATTTCTCCATAACCGATAAGCCCATCGTAATTTTTTCCAAAAGGAGTGTAATACAGAAAAGCCTGATATTGGTTTTGTGTCTGCCAGAAATTCCCATTGATTTCACCAAAATTTAGTTTTCCATTTCGGTCTTTTGTCGCAAGGATATAGTTGTAAAATCCCTGTTTCAGGAATATTTTAGCGAAATATTTTTGGTTTTTTGGGTCGTAGTGCATTTGGCTCTCTTCATTAGCCTGATAATCATTAAACTGCCCTAAAACATAGATATTTTTTCCTTCCAAAGGATGGCTGTCCAAAGAAAACACCACCCAAGAGTAGTCGCCCTCGTAGTCGGCATTTCTTTCTTGTCCCATGTTATTACTACGGAAGTAGAAAGCGCCATTGACATCTGGCTGATACTGGTAGCTGAGCGGAGAAGTCCAAGTAGGGAAGAGGTAGGTGTAGTTCACACCATCGATGTTTTCCGTTCCTGCCACCATGTCGGAGGAGGCGTTTATCGTTTTATTATCAAAGTAAGAAAACTCATTATTTCCTTGAAAAACAAGACTTAACTGCTGAAACATCAGCTGGTTTCCGAAGAGGACAGAGGAAGGTTTTAGGTTAAAAATTCCATCATTAAAATTATTATTTTGGATAATATTTAGGCTGATAGAATTGATATTTCGGCTGGTTTCTGGGTCGGTAAGGGTAGCTTTGACTTCTACTCTTTGGTTGAGGTTTGGAGTTTTCGCAGCGGTGTATCGGCTTACATTTAGACCAATTCCAGCTCCGTTTTCTGCCACTGAAAATCTCTTTGTGAAAAGAGGTTTTATCGGTGAATCTTTATAAACTATAAGTTCAAAATTTCCCGAAATTTTAGGCTGAATGTCCTTGTTAGGAAAGGTCAGAGAGTAGTGCGTGTAGGCTTGGTGTGTGTTGAAAGAATATTTAAAATTATCAATCAATCCGCTCAGTTTTCCAGTCGCAAATTCCGTGAAAAACAAGCCGTCATCTTTCCAGTTTCTGTCAAGATGTTTTATCGTGTAGCGATAAATCTGGCTGCCGTTGTCCAAGTCATCAAAACGAAGGACAAGCTGCTCTCCGAATCTTATGACAGGCGTTTCGTCATTGGTCTGTGGATTAAATAGCTGAATGCTTTTAATATTCTGCCCAATGACAAAAACACCCGAAAACAAGAACAATAGTCTAAACATTAGGCATTTTTTATAACGGTTAATCTCGCCTTAGTGTGGTAATTTCCTTGTTTGAAGAAACGGGTGAAAAAGTCTAGTTCTTCTTTTGTATAATTGTTTTTCTTGAAGAAAGAAATCTTTTTCTCGCTCACTTCTATGCTGTAGTCCAGAATTTCTTTGGAGTAGAAATTCGCCAAGAAGATTTGGTAGAAATCTTGGTCGATTCTGTCTTTATCCAAGAATTTATTTTGTTTAATACAAAAAGCGTTTTCTATATTGGAATAAACCTCAAAACCAGAATTGATATTATGGAAAACTACCATCACAGTGTCTGGTTTTTCCTCTTCTTTGGCTGCTTTGGGTTTGTATTTTTTCACGGCTTTTTCTTTTTCCTCTGCGGATAGACCTGCAGTTTCTGTGAAGAAATCAAAATATCCGTTCATAAAGTTATCCACCTCATCTTTTTTAAGGAATACGATAGGAACGCCCTTGTTATAGATAAGGAATGCTTCGTGGTGTTCTTTTAGGTTTTCACGGATAAGAGCTTGGTCTTCCATGAAGCTGAGAGATTCTTTAGAGTGGATGTTTTGTTTTTCTTTTTCTATGAACTCCTCGTTGTAGTCGCTCATGATGGAAACTCCTGAGAACCACCATTCTTTATGCCATTCTACGATGCCCATGAAGATGATGCTTTTTTCCTTTAAATCTTTGTGTTTAGGGAAAGAAGATTTCAGAAGTTTGAATTTCTTATCAGTAGCGATGTGTTTTATTTTGAGGTATTTTTCATCTTCGCCAAGGAAAAGGAAACTTCCCTGAACTCTCGGAGACATTTTTTCTAAATCTTTCGCTACGGGATGTTTTTTACCCAAAATCAAAACTGCCCATTCCTTTGCAGAAAGCGCAAGGAGAGAGGTGCATGCCTCGTGGATGAATCTGTCTCTGTTGTCATCCAGAGTAGCTTCTACTCTTCGTCCTGCTTCCATGATTTCCGCCTCTTGTCTCAATAGAGTGAAGCCTGTATCTGGGAAGAATAGATAGGTTTTGGTAAGGATATTATTGAGAAGTCTTCTCACTTCGTAGTAGTCTTGGGTAAGCTCTATTTGGTAAGTTTCTCTCAGTAAATCGTTTTCTGGAGCATATTCGTATTCTGTTTCCAAGATACCCACCAGCCCTTCAGAAATACTTTGTATAAAAGGATCGTGAGGATTGAGCAGGATATTCTTGTTCACGGTATTGATGAAATACCAAACCAAAAATTTTACATCTTGGATATTAACCTCGCCTTCTACATAGTTTTTGTCAGTTTCGTAGAATGGTAGCGGTTTTCCGTAAAGTTCTTTATGCTTTTTGATAAAAGAATTCCATACTTCAGACCCAGAAATGATGTCTTCTAAATAAGAAGTCAGAAACATACAAAACAAAGAAATCCCTTCTTCTCTTATGAAATTCTGCAAAGGAAGATGAAACTCTTTTTCGTATATTTTATCGTTAATTTCATTGCTTATTCCTAAAAAATAAAGGTCGGATTTAGCGGTTTTGTTATAAGGTTTTATTTCTTGCCAGTCTTCTAATAAAATTCTTTTCTGTGCTGCCATCTTTCTTCTTTTTTTTGTTTCCACAAAGATAATAAAATATCTCCACCTAAATATCTGAAAAATATCATACTTTCTAACGGATGCCAAATGAAATTCATAACGGGTTTTTGCAGTAAAATATTGAGGAAAAAACTATCTTTACACGGAATAAATAGAATTTTCTCTAAAACAATGGACACCTCTGAAAATAAGATAATCCACATCGATATGGATGCTTTCTTTGCTTCCGTAGAGCAGCTGGACTGTCCTGACTTTAGAGGAAAACCCATCGCTGTGGGCGGTGCAGGGAATAGAGGCGTGGTAGCGGCAGCAAGCTATGAAGCAAGGAAATATGGCGTTCGTAGTGCGATGAGCGGCGCGAAAGCAAGGAAGCTCTGCCCAGAGCTTATCTTCGTTTCGCCTCGTTTTGAGCGGTATAAGGAAATTTCTTTGCAAATCCGCGAAATCTTCTATGAATACACTGATTTGGTCGAGCCGCTTTCCCTCGATGAGGCGTATCTGGATGTAACTTTTAACAAGAAAAATAGTCCCTCCGCTACGAACATCGCCAAGGAAATTCGGAAAAAAATATTTGAAAAAATAGGATTGACTGCCTCGGCAGGAGTGTCGGTCAATAAATTCATCGCCAAAATAGCCAGCGATTATAAGAAACCCAACGGACAGACTACCATAAAACCCAATAAAATCATTCCGTTTTTGGACAGTCTTGACATCAGAAAATTTTACGGAATAGGTAAAGTAACTGCCGAAAAGATGTATGCTCTCGGGATTTTTACAGGAAAAGATTTGAGGGAAAAATCACTGCCGTTTCTACAAAACCATTTTGGGAATAGTGGGCTTTATTACTACGAAATTGCCCGAGGAATCCACAAAAGTCCCGTAAATCCTGTCCGAATTGCTAAATCCATAGGAGTGGAGCGGACTTTCGAGCATGATGAACAGCACCAGACACACCTGCTGACACCTTTGGAAACGCTTTCCAAAGAGCTGGAACAAAGGCTCAAAAAACGAAATCTCTCAGGGAGAACCATTACTTTGAAAATAAAATACAGCGATTTTACCACCCAGACACGGAGCAAAACTTTAGCAAAATTCGTTTCAGACCAAAATATGCTTTTCCGTATCGGCGAGGAACTTTTGTTTCAAGAAAACCTAAAAAATTCGGTAAGATTATTAGGTGTTTCCGTGTCTAACCTGAATGTTTGGGAAAAACAAAACCAGCCAAAATATATTCAGCTTCAGTTTAAGTTTCCGCCTCACGAGAGAAAAACCGAATAATTATTAAAAATCAAATCTAAATCCTAACACCGAAGAAACTTCCTGCCAAATCACTCACTCCCATAGCGATAGTTCCCCAGAAAGTAATACGAAGAATGGCTTTCAGTGGGTTAGAGCCTCCTGTTTTAGCGGCAATTCCGCCCAAGAGCGCAAGGAAAAGAATAGCAGAGCCGTAGAGATAATACTCTAAATGATGAAACGGAGCAATGAAGACCACCAGCAGAGGCAGTATACCGCCAAAGAGAAACGCGCCGCCAGATGCCAGAGCCGCCTGAAAAGGTTTAGCCTGACTGATTTCGGTGATGCCCAGTTCATCTCGTACATGCGCCGCCAGAGCATCATGCTCGGTTAGTTCTTTTGCTACCTGCATCGCTGTTTCTGGTTTTAGCCCTCGCAGTTCGTAGATATGCGCAAGCATCTGTAGTTCTTCTTCGGGCGTGTCTTTCAGTTCTTGTCTTTCCCTCTCGATGTCCGCGTGTTCTATATCCGTCTGCGAACTTACCGAAACATATTCTCCTGCCGCCATGGACAAAGCTCCTGCGATAATTCCTGCCGCAGTTGCTAAAATCACAGACTCTGGCGTGGAACTCGCTGCGGCAACTCCTATGGCAAGACTCGCTGTGGATAGTATGCCGTCATTAGCGCCTAATACTGCAGCACGAAGCCAGTTACTACGATGGATATAGTGTTTTTCAAGGTAATCGTCAAGGGTTTTCATTGAAGTATTTATTTAAAACTGAAGACTAAATGCAAAGATAGTTTTCTTTTGTGTAAATCTTATTTATCCATTAAGAAAAACATAAAAATTTATAAAAAGAATAAATAAGAATATTTTATGAAAAAGTTACGGAACAATCATAAAAAACGGGAGAACTTCCGTAGAGATTCTCCCATTGCATTAAAAACAAAATGAATAAATTATAAATCTATATTAACTTCAAGTTTCTCAGCCAAAAGCTTTGCAACTTTTAGTTTTAGAGGCTCTATGTCTATGTTTTCCATAGCATCATTTGCGAAAGCATACAGCAGCAGCGCCTGCGCCTCTTTCTTGGAAATTCCTCTGGCTCTTAGGTAGAACAGCGCCTCATCATTGAGCTGTCCTACGGTACATCCGTGCGAACATTTCACATCATCTGCAAAAATTTCCAGCTGCGGCTTGGTGTCTATGGTAGCTCCTTCGCTCAGCAGGATGTTGTTATTTTGCTGGTAAGCGTTGGTTTTTTGTGCGATTTTATTTACGAATACTTTTCCGTTGAACACGCCATGCGCTTTGTCCTTGAACACACCTTTGTAGTTTTGGTAAGACTCACAATTTGGCTCGTTGTGATGTACGGCTGTGTGGTGGTCTACCAGCTGCTCATTTCCGATGATGGTAATACCATTCATGAAGGAATTGATATTTTCTCCTGTGTGAATGAAATCAAGATTGTTTCGAACCAATTTACCTCCGAAAGCAAAAGTATTCACTGTCGCTAAGCTGTCTCGCTCTTGTTTCGCGAAAGTGCTGTCTACCAGATAAGTAGTCTGGCTGTCGTTTTGGAGTTTGTGCCAGTCAGCCTTTGCATTTTTGCCCACGAAAATTTCTGTAACCGAGTTGGTAAAAGTATAGGTCTCATCAAAGTTATGATGGCTCTCTATCACTTCCACCTTTGCGCCTTCTTCTACGATGAGGAGATTTCTCGTCGTGTAGAAGACATTTTCATCTTGATTTTCAGAGATGTAGAAAAGGTGGATAGGCTTTTCTATCACAGTGTTTTTAGGAACAAAAAGGAAAAATCCATCGCTGTACAGAGCATCGTTTAGGGCTGTGAATGCTGTGTTTTTAGGCTTTATTTGGTTAAAATATTTTTCGATTAAATCTTTATTGGAAGAAAAAGCATTATTTAAAGTCAAAAATTCTGCATTTTCTACGGAGATTTTGGATAGAGCCTTTTGGAATTTTCCATTGACAAAGACAATGAAATCAAAGTGCTCTTCTCCCAGATGCAGCTGGTCTAGCTGCTCTTTTGTAATGTGAAATTCCTGCTTCGGCGCCAGAGAATATTGCTTGTTCACGGCTTCGGACAGGTCGGTATATTTGTATTCCTCATCTTTTTTAGTGGGAAAACCTGCCGCCAAAAACTGGCTGAGTGCCTCGGCTCTCTCGCTGGAAAGTGTGGATTTTAGTTGTTCTATTTGATTAAATAACATAAATTTTGAATTTGATTTGAAATTTTGGAGTTTGAAATTTGAGTTTTAATCTCAATTATTTTACCAGCCAGTCGTATCCTTTTTCTTCTAATTCCAAAGCCAGTTCCTTACCTCCAGTTTTTATGATTTTTCCGTCTGCTAAAACATGCACGAAATCAGGCTGAATGTAGTTTAGCAATCTTTGGTAGTGCGTGATTAGAAGCACTGCATTTCCTTGGTTTTTGAAATGGTTCACACCTTCAGAAACGATTCTCAAAGCATCGATGTCAAGCCCAGAGTCCGTTTCATCCAAGATAGCCAGTTTAGGGTTCAGCATCAGCATTTGGAAGATTTCGTTTCTTTTTTTCTCTCCACCAGAGAAGCCTTCGTTCAGCGAACGAGAAAGGAAATCTTTTTTGATTCCTAAAAGCTCTGATTTTTCGCGGATGAGCGCCATCATTTCTTTTGCTGGCATTTCTTCTAATCCGTTGGCTTTTCTAGTTTCGTTGATTGCTGCTTTGATGAAGTTGGTCACCGATACACCTGGGATTTCCACAGGATACTGGAACGACATGAAAATACCTTTCTGAGCTCTTTCCTCTGGCGCATCTTCGCCGATGTCTTCACCTTCGAAAAGGATTTCTCCCTCCGTAACTTCATAGTCTTCTCTTCCTGCAATTACGGAAGAAAGCGTGGATTTACCAGCTCCGTTAGGTCCCATAATGGCGTGAACCTCACCAGGTTTTATCTCTAAATTGATTCCTTTCAAAATTTCGGCTCCGTCTTCTATACGGGCGTGTAAGTTATTGATTCTAAGCATTATTAATGAAATTTATTTATTATTAAATTAAAATTATTATTTATTCTTTTTTATTATGGTTTTTCTTGTGTTTTTATTCAAAGTTTTTGAGCGCTATCTTTATTCTCTTCTTCAAAAGTTACAGTCACATTAGGGAATTTTTTAAGCTCTTCTATGCGCTCTTTGAATGCTCCTAAAATATACTCTTCCCACGGAACGCCATACTGGTCATTGTAGTATAATTGCATTTTCTTGCTGTATTCCAATCGGTCAGTAGCGGCTTTGTTTTGTCGCCAATTCAGCGCTTTGAGGGCATCATATACTTTATCGTTTTTGGCAGGGATAGGGCTTACCCGCACATAGAGCGTTCCATCGATGTATCGCGGAGGAGTGCTGTCTGCTTCATTTTCAATCATGTACACAAAGGTCTTCTCGCCATCTATGGAAATGTGCTGCTGAACTAATTGCTCAAATTCCTCATCAGACAATAAGCCTTGGTAGCTTTGAGTAGAATTTGGAAAAACACGCGTGAAATCAGTGAGTTTTCGGCTGTAAACCTCCTCTAATATTTCGTGTTGCTCTTTTTTGGTAACATAGGGCAGGTGAGAGCGGAGAAGATTTGTGATATTTTCCTGAAAATCACCTTCACTTCGCACCAAAGAACCCTCATATATATCATTCACGGAGCTGAGCATTTCATAGAAAAAGAAGTCTTCTAAGGTGTCAGCCAGTATTTCTGCCTCGTCCGAATCGTGGTGCAGTAGAGCAATGGGCGGTTCTGGTTTGGGATTATTTTTATCATAGAAGAAACAATAATAATCTCCTCCGCCTGTCTGTCCAAATGGGATAAAAAGATAATCAGGATTGATACTGAACCAGCTGTCCTCATCATTGAGCTCTTCAATAGTTTCGGCGATGTTAGCAGGTGGTATCAGCTCAAACTCACCACTGTATAAAAATAGCGGTGGGCGGTTTTTCAGGCGTGGATATACTTCTTTACTCCAAAGGGAAGAATATTCACCTATGTCGAGCATTTGGTCGACATAGAGCTGGCGGTAAAGCTCTGGGTAAGCGAAGTTATATTGTTGTTCTAAGTCTTTAAACATATTGGTTATTTAGTAATTTTTTATTTCCATATTTTATTCATTACCTCTTCTACAGTAGGCTCGTGATATTTGCCATTTTTATCTTTGATGGTATTGAATGCAGAAGGGTCGAAATGCGGACAGTTGATTTCTAAAAACTCAAAGAAGTAGCCATCGCTGTAAAATATATAAGGCATAAACTCTCGTTGAAAATCGTTTTCGCACTCAAATTCATTGTCTATGACAATACGCACAAAAGCAGCGATGTCTTCATGGGTGAGGTCGTTGTGCTTTACAGGGTAGGGCATTGCCAAATCAAAGGCAAAAGTTTCAATACCATTACCTTCCCACCATTCCCACAGCCAAGTGTCGGAAAGGTCTTTACCTGTGAGTTCACTGAGGTATTGCTCCATCGCCTTATATTCTTTATCAAATACTTCCTCAGGAGTATCTTCACTTTGGGCATCAAAAAAAGCCTCATAATCTCTCAAGCGTTTTAGCACGAGAGGATACAGCTTTTCAGCAGTAGCAAAATCAGGGCGAAGGTCTTTCCTTAGAGTGTTCATTTGATATGTTATTTTTTGATAAATTGAGCAATGGCTTCTATAAGTTTAGGTGAAGTAGGTAAATCTGGATTTAGGTAAGATTGCTGATTTTCTTCTATTGTTTTTACCTCTTTTAATATATGGTTCATTCCTTCTACAAAGAGGAGTTGTGCTTTAGGTTGTGCTTCTTTGAGAAGTTGCGCTTCTTTTTTTTCTACCTGTAAATCATTAGTTCCTTGTATAATAAAAACAGGAATTTTCATCTTTGCTATCTCTTTAGTGGGATCATATTTAAACCAAGAGATAAGATAAGGTTGTACACTCTTCCTAAATACAGGAGCCAAATAAGGAGAAATATTCTCTACTTGTTCTCCTTTTTTTAACAGATTGAGGACTCTTTGGGCTTCCTCTTTGAGTTGAGGAGCATTCTTCTTTATTTGTTCTTCAATGAGTGTAGCACTATTACTGCCCGCTCCTGAAATAGAAATTAATTTAGAGACAGGTGTTTTCTGAGCAGCAAGAATTCCTATTAGAGCACCCTCAGAGTGTCCGATAATGATGATATTTTTATACTTTTTTTTGAAATAGTTTACTGCCAATAGAACATCATTTACTCCATCTTCAAAGGTAACTTTATCCTCTTGTACAGTACCTTTATTCATTTGGGCAATGATACGCTTGTCATAACGAAAAACTGATATTTCTTTTTCAGCTAATCCTTCGGCAAGATATTTTAAAGAATTATTCTTTAGATGTGCTTGATTTCCATCGCGGTCGGTGGGACCTGACCCTGCAATAAGTATAGCTAACGGGGTATTATTCTGCTTTTTAGGAGACAAGAGTGTTCCTTGTATTTCCTCATCAATACTCATTTGTGTAGTGACATAGTTTTTTTCTTGGGCAAAGGCTCCAAAGCAAATCAAAGATAATAGGATTGATAATTTCATTATAAAAATAGTTTAGAGTTATAAAATATGTCGTAAAGCTACAAATAACATTGTAAATAAGGAACTCTTGTTTTATTAAATGTAAAGTAGATAAGGTTGTTAAATTATAATATTTTTTATACAAGAAACAAAAAATCATTATTTATTCAGTTATCTTTGGTTCATCCTTTACTAAAGGTTCGCTCAGCACATACCTAATTGTGCTTGAGAGCTGACTTTGATAGGGGAGTGGATAAAAAAATCTATTGGTAGGAATCATAGGAACAATTTACTAATTAACATATTTCTTCTCTATTCTCTTGATAATCGTTTTTCCTGTATTTTTATAGTAGTCTTCCGTAAAAGTCAGACTTTTAAGGTATTCTATATCGCTCTTGTCACCAAACGCCTGAAAACAAACAGCAGCACTGCACATTATCGTTTCGTTCTTTTTTGTTTGTGCAAAGCTGATGATTTGCTTTAAAACAGGAACAAAAGCTTCGTGAAGGTCTTTGCCCACATTCTCACCTTTGAGCTGGTGTGATATACAACAAAGCGAATAAGCATATTTTTTTATGAAATCCTCCTGCTCATCGGTAATCCCAGTAGAAAAAGTTTTAGCAATTTCTAAAAAGGCAGTAAAAGCCTCACTGACAGGTATTTCTTCTAACACTCCAAAAGCAATATTGAACAATTCTTTTTGCTCATTAAGGATTTTTACAAGTCCCCGTGTGCCTTCTTCCAAGTAAATACAAATCGCCTCTACCCATTCAGCATAAGGTACGAAAAGAACTCCTTCCTGCGGCGGCGGATCGTTTTTCCACTGTTCTGCCATTTCTCGTAGCGGAGCAATGTACTCTTTGCTTGGAGTTTTGAGAACTTTCAGGAGATGTTCTACCTCTAGTTCGTCTTTTTTATCCAGTCGTTGGAGTTTTTTGATATGTTTTTCTACTGCTTCTGTCATTCTTAATAGCTTGTCGTGTTAATCTTCATACGAAGTGTAATCCCATTCCAGCCCAAAATTTTTCATCTCCTCTAAAAACTTATCAAAAAGTTTTTTCTTGGAAGTACCTATAAAGATAGCCGTTTTTCGCTTTGTTTCTCGGTGTATGGAGAGAACGATCACGATTGTAAAATCCTTATCAGCAAAGACGCGCTGTCCTTCCCAGCAGAGATCGGTAAGTGTGTCATATTGTTTTTCTATATAAGAAACTGCCTGTTCAGGCACTTCAAAGCCTTCCATATCCCAGCCGCCCATTGCATTGGCATTGTAGGACAGCCCTCCCAAAGTACCATTGTAAATAGCCATATATAGCCAAAAATCCGATAGTTTTGGGTTTTCTAATACCCAGTCAGGGTCGGTTTCAGAGCCGTAATTTCCCCAAATGGGAGGGTTAGGGTTTGCTAAATCTTCTTTGCGGATAGCCCACATTACCACGCCTTGATTTTCTTCACAGAAACAAAGAAAATCTCCATCAAAATACAGCTGTTCAGGCGTAGCCAAACTGTTGAACGATTGGTTTATGCTTTCCGTAGCGCCTAATTGTAAGTAATACTCTCGGAATACCTGAGGGAACTTAACCGCCAATCGCTTTTCGGCCTCTAACAATTGTTCCTCCGAAAAACCCTTGTAGTCTTTAGGTGCTAGATGGAATAGATTTTTGATGTGTTTTACTAATGTTTCTGTCATTTTTACTTTAACTACCGAAAGAAAAATCTTGTTTTTACAATGTGAAAAATAACCAGCAGTATGTTTATCCTACGCTTCCTTCTAGACTGATTTCCAATAGTTTCTGTGCTTCTATGGCAAATTCCATCGGCAGTTTGTTAAGAACTTCTTTACTGAAACCATTCACTATCAGTGCGATAGCTTTTTCGGTATCTATACCTCTCTGGTTGCAGTAGAATATCTGGTCTTCACCGATTTTAGAGGTCGTAGCCTCGTGCTCCAGCTGTGCAGAAGGGTCTTTAATCTCGATGTAAGGGAAAGTATGCGCCCCACACTCGTTACCCATCAATAGGGAATCACATTGGGAGAAGTTTCTCGCTCCTTTGGCAGTTGGGAGAACTTTTACCAGACCTCTGTAAGAGTTATTGGATTTCCCAGCCGAAATTCCTTTAGAAATGATAGTAGATTTGGTATTTTTACCGATATGAATCATTTTCGTTCCTGTGTCTGCATACTGGAATTTATTGGTAACCGCGATGGAGTAGAACTCGCCCACAGAATTGTCTCCTTTTAGAACGCAAGAAGGATATTTCCAAGTAACCGCAGAGCCTGTCTCTACCTGTGTCCAAGAGATTTTTGCTCCCGTTTCGGCAAGTCCTCTCTTCGTCACAAAGTTAAACACACCGCCTTTTCCTTCTTCATCACCTGGGTACCAGTTTTGTACTGTGGAATATTTGATTTCTGCATGGTCTAAAGCGATAAGCTCCACCACAGCCGCGTGCAGTTGGTTTTCATCTCTTTGAGGCGCTGTACATCCTTCTAAATAAGATACATACGCACCTTCATCAGCGATGAGTAGGGTTCTTTCGAACTGGCCGCTTCCTCCCTGATTGATTCTGAAATAGGTAGAAAGCTCCATAGGACATCTCACGCCTTTTGGAATGTAGCAGAACGAACCATCCGAAAACACAGCAGAGTTGAGGGCTGCGTAGAAATTATCATTTTGTTTTACCACTGTTCCGAGGTATTTTTTAACCAAATCAGGGTGTTTTTGTATCGCTTCGGAAATAGGGCAGAAGATAATTCCTTTCTCTGCCAAAGTTTCTTGGAAAGTGGTCGCTACGGATACGGAGTCCATCACCACATCCACAGCCACGCCAGTCAGTCTTTTTTGTTCTTCCAGCGAAATCCCAAGTTTTTCAAAGGTTTTCAGTAGCTCTGGGTCTACTTGGTCCAGGCTTTCTAATTCTGGTTTTTTCTTTGGTGCAGCGTAGTATTTTATAGCCTGAAAATCAGGTTTTTCGTACTTTATATTTGCCCAGTCAGGCTCTTCCATAGTCTGCCATATACGGAAAGCTTCCAGACGCCATTCCGTCATCCATTCTGGCTCGTTTTTTCGTTTAGAAATTTCACGAACAATGTCTTCGTTCAGTCCCGTAGGAAACTCCTCATACTCTATATCGGTATAAAATCCGTATTCGTATTCCTTGTTTTCTAAATCAACCCTAAGGTCATCCTCTGTATATTTTGACATAATTATTCTTTTCGATTTAAAATATTATTTAATTTGACACAAAATTCCTCTTTCCAAACTTTACTAAAATTTGGGTTAAAATCAACTAATGAGAAATAACTTATAAAGAGAAAGACTCTCCGCAGCCGCAGGTTCTTTTGGCGTTTGGATTATTGAAGACAAAGCCTTTTCCGTTCAGTCCGCCCGAAAACTCCAGAGTGGTGCCTACGAGGTATAGGAAAGATTTTTTATCTACGATGATTTTAATGCCGTTGTCCTCGAAAACTTGGTCGTTTTCTAATCTTTCTTTGTCGAATTTCAGGACATATTCCAGCCCAGAGCAGCCGCCACTTTTCACTCCTACACGGATGTAGTCTGTGTCAGGGTCGTAGCCGTCTTCCTTCATTAGTTGTACTGCTTTTTCTTTTGCAATATCAGAAACTTTTATCATTGATTTATATATAAAACTAATTGACAAAGATACAAACAATCAGAAATATATCCTCAAAAAAGAATTAGATACTATCTATTTTATCTATAAATACAATTTTTATGATTGAGAAATACTATTAGAAATCAGAATTTTGGTAAAAACCTTTCGCATCTATGTATTCAAAAACTTCGGGCGGAAGCATAGGGCGGACATTCTTTTTTTCTCTAATCATTTTTCTGATTTCGGTCGCAGAAAGTTCTATTATTGGTGCATTTATTTTGCAGATATTCTCGTGTGTAATCGTTCCTTTGTCAGTGTCTTGCGATAGGACGCGTGGATAAACGATGATTTGGTGATTTTTTATCAAAGTTTCGTAGTTTTTCCATTTTGGAAGGCTGACCAAATTGTCCTCGCCCATGATTAGGGCAAAAGTATATTCAGGGTATCTTTCACGAAGATAGGTGAGGGAATCTATGGTGTAGGAAGGTTTCGGCATGGAAAATTCTATATCCGAAACGCGCATTTTAGGATAGTTTTTTATCGCCATTTCTACCATATCATAGCGGTCGTGGTCGTGTAGCAGGCTTTTTTTTGACTTCAAAGGATTCTGCGGACTTACAACGAACCAAAGCTCATCTAAATCAGTATGTTCCACGATATAATTTGCTAAAATCAAGTGTCCGATATGAATGGGATTAAAAGACCCAAAAAACAAGGCTATTTTCATACGAGATGTTTAGGAGTTAAACTGAATATCTTTGATGTAAAGTATGTGGCGGGTCTCGCCTTTCCAGTGGTTTTCCTCAATGGAAAAAACCATGTCAAAATTTTTCTTCTGCAAATCTTCATGGTAGCTGCCAAGCTTAAAACCAGTGCATTCTATGTTTCTATTTTCTGAGGAAAGATAGAATTTTACATGGTTTTTGTCTTTGCCGATTAGCTGGACAAATTTAGGGTTTGAAATATTTTTTAGAACGAAAACAGGTCGCATATTTTGTGGTCCGAATGGAGCTAATTTTTGATGAAAATCGAAAAATTTTTCGTTGAGCTGACTGAGTTTTATTTCACAATCTATCTCTATTATTGGTGTTTTCTGGTGTTCTTGGATTTGCTCCGATACCACTTTTTCAAATAAAGTTTTGAACTCTTCAAAATTTTCTTTTTTTAAAGTAAGTCCAGCCGCGGCATGATGACCTCCAAATTTTTCTAAAAGATGACTGCATTTTTCCAAAGCTTTATAAAGGTCAAAGTCCGACACAGAGCGGGCAGAGGCTACCATTTCTCCCTCGCCGCTGTCTGTAAAAACGATGGTAGGTTTGTAGTATAATTCTGTAATTCGTGAAGCGGTGATGCCCACGATTCCTTTGTTCCAGTTCGGGTTATAAACGATGATAGAGGATTTTTTATCTTGCTCTGTATCAGTTATTTGCTGTACGGCTTCGGTAGTGGTTTGGTTGTCCATTTCTTTCCGCTGGCTGTTTAGCTCACAGATTTCATCTACGATTTTTTTTGCTTCGTTTTCATCATTGGAAATCATAAGTTTTACGGCATTTTTTCCGTGAGAAATTCTGCCAGCAGCGTTTATTTTTGGTCCAATTTCAAATACAATATTAGAAATAGTAAAGTTTTTTCGGCGTTCTTCTGGGATTAAAAATTTTAATCCCATTTTTTGTGTATTGTGGAGTTTTTTTAGTCCTAATTTTGCCAAAGTTCTATTTTCGCCTGTGATTGGGACAATATCCGAAGCGATGCTGATAGCCAGTAAATCGGTCAAATCATAGATTTTTTCAGATGGAATTTTGTAAATGGAATTTAGAGCTTGGCAGAGTTTGAACCCGACTCCGCAGCCGCTCAGTTCCTTGTATGGATAGAGGCAGTCTTTTTGTTTCGGGTCTAAAACGGCCGTTGCCTTTGGGATTTCATCGCCTGGGAGGTGGTGGTCACAGATGACAAAATCTATTCCGAGCGAACTGGCGTAATCGATTTCTTTTATGGATTTGATGCCGCAGTCTAACGCAATGACAAGCGAAATCCCATTTTCTTTAGCAAAATCTATCCCTTGAAAAGATATTCCATACCCCTCTGCGTAGCGGTCTGGAATGTAGAAATCAAGATATTTTTCATCATAAATCTCTGCTAAATACCGATACATCAGTGAAACCGAAGTGGTGCCGTCTACATCATAGTCGCCATAGATTAGGATTTTCTCACCATTTTCCACAGCAGTGGCTATCCGTTCCACTGCTTTGTGCATGTTTTTCATCAAGAAAGGATCGTGGATGTCTTCCTCTTTTAGCCTGAAAAACATTTTGATTTTTTCTAAGTCAGTCAGATTTCTCAGGGCAAGAATTAGAGCTTCTAAATCCTCGCAGTTTAGCTCAGATTTTAGCTGATGTAGAATCTTTTCGTTAGGTTTATCTTTAAAAATCCACTTTGGTTTCATGGAGGACAAAGTTAATATTTAACTATAAATATAGCAACGAATATGTTTATAAAATAAAAAATTGCCAGAGTCTTTGACTCTGGCAATAGGATATAATATATGATTATAGTATATATTACTGAATAGGCATACCATATATAGCACCTTCTCCCCAAGTAGTTCCTCCATAGAGATACAGGTGATCACTTGCTCTACAAGTTCCTGTTCCTCGTGTATCTACAGTTCCAGCCATGTAGTAGAAAGTTTTAATATTAGGGTTATTACTATTGTCTAAGATTATGGAACCTTGTAATATAGCATACAATGCTCCTTGTGGTAAGAGTCCACTAATTAAAGTCTTACCATTTTCACCATATCGTGTTTGGCTTGTAGGGCTGTCAGAGAACATTGTTCTTAACCAAAAATTACAAGGACTCACTTTACCCATAGACATTAAGGTACTCACTGTTACTAAATACTTAGTCCTAGCAGGAACATCAATATAAGAACCTGTGTAAAGGAAATTACCTGTATTAGCTGGTATATTTACACCAGGGTTTCCTAAGTGACCTTGTGTCATAGCTACAGCTGGAACTTTCCAAGTTCCCACCCCGTTGGCATCACTGGTAAGTACTTTACCTTCAGCTTGGTTAGTATCTACAATCTTGATAGCGTTTGGTCCATTGGCTACGATATGAACTTTAGAATCTGGTTGGTAAGTACCAATCCCGATATTAGGGCTTAAATTATGTCCATTTTTATAACCTAAGATAATAGTGTTATCCTTTCCTGTACTTGCTGTAAGATCAGATAAACCGATACCATTTCCTATTACTATTACATTGTCTAGTTCTGCTGAGTAAGAAGTCTGGAAAGCCCCGCTTCCTAAATGTACATTGTTTTGACCTTTTATCCATTCTCCTGAATAGTTACCTATTGCGATATTTTTATTACCACTAACATTATTAAAGAGTGAGTTTGCACCCAATGCGATATTATGCTCTCCGGTAGTGTTATTTGATAATGAATAGGTTCCTAAAGCTATATTGTTATTTCCAGTGGTCTGATTTTCCATAGGCTGATATCCTAGTGAAATGTTGAATGACCCTGAGGTGTTTTTCTTTATAGGGAAATACCCCATAGCAACATTATATCTTCCTACAGTATTCGCTAGCAAAGCACCGCTACCAATCCCGATGTTAGAATCTCCTGTGGTACTATTAGATAGCGCATTAACACCGATTCCGATATTTGATGCTCCTGTTGTGTTCTTAGAAAGTGCAGATATTCCTAACCCAACATTGTATCCTCCTGTAGTATTTTCATTAAGAGTACCTTCACCGATAGCAATGTTTCTAGTTCCTGTAGTATTTCCACGAAGAGCATCAGCACCCATACTGATGTTATTATTACCAGTAGTGTTTTTGTTAAGCCCACCAGTACCGATAGCGATGTTATTTATCCCTGTAGTGTTAGAAAAAAGGGCAGTAGTTCCCATAGCGATATTATCCTTTCCAGAAGTATTTAAACGAAGGGCGTTTGTACCCATACCGATGTTATTACTACCAGACTGGTTAGAATATAATGCTCCTGGTCCCATACCGATGTTGCTTCCTCCAATAGTGTTTGATGCTAAAGAGCTAGCGCCCATTCCTATGTTATTACTTCCTGTAGTATTGTTTCTTAGGGAATTAGTACCTAAACTAATATTACTATTTCCTTCTGTATTGTTTATTAGGGAGCTGTTTCCCATAGCTATATTGTCAGATCCAATAGTGTTGTTTTGTAATGAATTTGCACCTATAGCCATGTTATCTCTTCCGTAGGTGTTTTCGTATAAGGCATTTGTACCAACAGCTATATTATATCCACCTGTATTATTTCTCAATGCATCTTTTCCTATGGCTATACCGCTACCTCCTGACATAAGGGCACTATTACCAATAGCGATGTTGCCGACAGAACCAGCACCAGCATTACGAAGTGCGCTATTACCGATAGCGATGTTTTCTAACCCTCCTTGGTTATTGTATAAAGCACGGTTACCGATACCGATATTTCCAATTCCACTCTGAGTGGAGTAAAGAGATTTTTCACCAATAGCAATATTTCCAAGTCCCCCTCCGATAGAATATAGAGACTCTTTTCCTATACCGATATTGCTGCCACCACCACCATTTGTACCAGTTCCTCCATTTCCTGCATCTTGTGTAATGTGGTTAGCATTTCCTACTAATCTAAGGTCTTGTTCCTGCATAACTCCTTCTGCTATTTTTACCCACTTGCTGTCAGTAGTGCTGTAATAGTAGAAACCTTTAGAAGTTACATTAGTTGTAGTAGCAGTAGAACTTCCTGAAATGTCAGAAACATACACCAAAGTAGACTCTTTCAAATTAGTAGTAGTGATGCTGTTTAGTCTCGCTTTGCTTACTCTTGGGATCAAAACCCCTTCGTTTGTACGCGCGCTTGTAGCAGCATTGGCTGTGCTTGGCTGTATATCCAAGGTAGCTTCAGGACTATTTGTGTTTATCCCTACTTTTCCTGTTTGGGCAAAAGCTAAACTTGTAGTCGCTAAAAAACCCAATAGAATAATGTTTTTTCTCATATCTAGTATTTTTAATTAAATAGTTAAATAATCATAAAATATTATAAAAAAATATAATACCCTGCAAAACTAAACAAAAAAAATGAATATATAAAATAATTTATTATAAGGAAGAGTTTTTCTCCTCGCACAGCTTTAGAAATAGGTTTTCTATTTCTGTCATATTTTTGGGTAATTTTGCTGAGCGGTAGAACATCATATTTAGAGAATTTTCTCCAAAAGTCTTTATGAATAAAGGTTTGTTGAGGCGGTAGGTTTCTCGCAGAAGGCGTTTTACTCTATTTCTGTCCACTGCTTTTTTGAAAAATTTTTTAGAAACAGAAACTCCCACTTTTCGGGTTGGCAAATCTTCCTTTTGTAAGGAGATGATAGCCAGTTCTTTATACGAAAACCATTTTCCCTGCTCAAAGAGTAAGGAAATATCGGTCTTGTTTTTTAGTTTCTCATCTTTTGGAAATCCGTTAGGCTTCATTTTGTTCTTTTTTTAGAAGAAATCTGATAACTTCGGCAGCTGCATACAGCCCGAAAATAGCGGGCATATAGCTGATAGTGCCGTAGAATGACTTTTTATAATTGCTGCCATCGGTCATTTTTAGGCTGTTTTCATCTTGGATTTCGGTGGAAAATACGCAGCGAAATCCTTTGTGTATTTGTTCTTTTTTGAGTTTTTTTCTGATTTGTTTCGCCAAAAAACAATTGTTGGTTTTGCTGATATCCCTTACCATTACCTTGCTTGGGTCGGTTTTTCCGCCTGCGCCCATTGCACTTACCAGCTTAATTTTCTTTCTTTTACAAGTGATGATGAGAGCCAGTTTAGGGCTGAGGCTGTCGATACAGTCTAGAACATAGTCAAATTTTTCCTGTGTCAAAATCTCCTCCATTCGCTCTGGTTCTAGAAACTCATTGATTTTCTTTAAATTAATTTCAGGATTGATATCCAATATTCTTTCGGCAACGACATCGGTTTTATTTTTGCCAATGGTAGAGTTTAGAGCGGGTAACTGCCTGTTAATGTTAGTAATATCTACAGTATCCCCATCCACAATGGTCAAATTCCCAATTCCAGAACGCACCAAAAATTCTGCAGCGAAAGACCCTACGCCGCCGAGTCCAACTATCAGAATATTAGCGCTTTGCAGTCTTTCTATTCCTTCTTCTTTTACCAAAAGTTCGGTTCGCTGTAACCACTCACTCTGCATAAATCAATTTTATTTCTTAATCAAATTTTTACTTTATTTCTATTTTTTCTCCACCAAATTTTGGTTCTTTTCCAATGAGAAAATCCACAAAAACTTTGGTTCTGGCAAGATATTCTCTAATCTTGGTTTTGATGCCTGCGTATTTATTTACATCTTTTGCATTAAACCCAAAGGCCTGAATTCCATTTTTTTGAGCTAAATAAACAGCTCTTTCGTTATGAAACTTCTGGGAAATAATGATATAGCTGTTTTGCCCAAAAATCTCCTTTGCCCTAACCACCGAATCCAGAGTCCTAAAACCCGCAAAATCCTCATAAATTTTATCCGCAGGAATGCCTCTGTTTATCAGTTCGTTTTTCATGTCTTCGGGTTCGTTGTAGTCCTTTCGGCTGTTGTCTCCGCTCACGATGATGTATTCTATTTTCCCTGATTTGTAGAGTTTTTCTGCGGCATCTATTCTGTAATAGAAATAGTAATTTTTATACCCGCTTGGCAGGGTTTTAGATGTTCCCAGCAGCACGCCTACTTTTTGGTTAGGCAGTTTTTCAATGTTATCGGTTATAAAATTTTGGGTTTTGCTCTCTATTTCAAAATTACTCCAAAAACAAACCAAAATTCCCAGCAACAAGCCTCCCAGTCCCCAAAGGAAAATTTTCTTAAATAATTTCATCAAGTATTTTTATTTAAATGCTAAAACTCTCCGTTAGGAAAGGCTTTTTTTCTGAAAATGAATAAAAGCACGCCTCCGACTGTAATCGCTGAGTCTGCAACATTAAATATATATCGGAAAAATTCCACATGCTGTCCTCCCACTAGAGGAACGCCTTCTGGAACAGTGAAGCTAAACAGCGGAAAATGAAGCATATCCACCACACAGCCTCTCATGAAGCCAGAATATCCTTCTCCAAAGCCAGAAACGCCGTCATAGCCTACCCAGCTGCCAATATCTTCTATGAAAACACTTCCGCTGTCAAAAATCATTCCGTAGAAAAGCCCGTCAATAAGGTTGCCTATCGCTCCAGCAAAAATAAAACTCATAGGGACAAGCAGATAGTTGCTCGCGCCTTCTTTTATCCATTTTTTGAAATAATATACCATTCCTAAAATCAATAAAATACGGAGTGAAATGAGCAGGTATTTTCCGAAAATCCCACCAAACTGCATCCCATACGCCATTCCTGGATTTTCTACAAAAGTGAGCCGAAACCAGTCCAGCCCGAAAACAGGAATGCTTTCACCTAAATGAAAATGGGTTTTGATGTAAAATTTGGATAACTGGTCTATGAGCAGTACCAGCGCTGTGATGAATATAATTTTTTTCATTTTAGTTGGTCAAATTAAGTAAGAGAGCTAAGATATCTTAGCCCTCATATGTGTGATATTTACCGCTGCATGTTTTTCGCTTCTATGCTCAGTGTAGCGTGTGGAACGGCTTTCAGTCGCTCTTTGTCTATCAGTTTCCCTGTTACACGGCAGATTCCATAGGTTTTGTTTTCTATACGGATAAGTGCGTGTTTCAGGTCACGGATGAATTTTTCCTGTCTGCCTGCCAGTATCGCATTTTGTTCC
Source organism: Flavobacteriaceae bacterium (assembly GCA_013333255.2). Taxonomy (GTDB): domain Bacteria; phylum Bacteroidota; class Bacteroidia; order Flavobacteriales; family Weeksellaceae; genus JABCPE02. The sequence continues at coordinate 325,557 of JABCPE020000004.1, forward strand.
TTGCTGAGCGTTTCAGCTCCTTCTTCAAAGGCTTTGAATGTAGGCGAAGTGTCATCTGTTCCGTTGTTTTGGTCATTGATGAAACTTTCTCTTAACAAGACCAAATCTTTTTCTGCTTTCTCTATTTTCTGTTGGATAATAGCCTTAAACTCCTGCAAATCAGCATCGCTGTACCTTATTCTATCTTCCATCTTTTGTCGATTAATTGTTTTTACTTAAAATTTTTATACTCTGTTAATATTTATTTTGAAATACACATCATTGATTTCTATTTCATCAGCTTGAGAAAGTGAATCTACAAACTCTATATTATTGGCCAATACTTCTGCAGAAATGTAAGAATTATTAGCATTGATTTCTGACTTAAACGGATTATTCTCCTCTAATTGTATAGAAATTCTATCCATCAGGTCAAAATCTTTATCTTTTCTAAGATTTTGGATACGGTTCACGAATTCTCTTGCCACGCCTTCTGCTCTGAGTTCATCCGTTACAGTAAGGTCTAATGCCACAGTTATTCTGCCCTCGCTGGTTACTGTCCATCCTGGGATATCTTTGGTCAAGATTTCCACATCATCGATGGTGATTTCGTGTCCTGCGATGCTCATTTTTCCTTCTTTTTCAAGGGTTGCTATCTGCTCAGAACTCATTGCAGAAATTTCTGCTCCCACAGCTTTCATGTCTTTGCCCAGTTTTGCTCCCAGAACCTTAAAGTTAGGTTTGATTTGTTTTACAATTAGTGTAGAAGCCTCTTCAGCATTGATGAGCTGCAGTTCTTTTACATTTACTTCTTGTTTGATTAAATCTGCTACGGCTAAAATCTGGCTTTCAGTTTTCTTATCCAAAACAGGAATCATCACTTTTTGCAGTGGCTGACGAACCTTGATATTTTCTTTTTTTCTTAATGAAAATACCATCGAAGTGATAGACTGCGCTAGATGAGTTTTCTCCACTAAATCTGTATCTATTTTGTTTTCATCCGCTACTGGGAAGTTTGACAAATGCACGCTTTCTGCCTTGTCTTTTCCTGTCACGGCATTTAGGTCCTGATACAGCCTGTCCATGAAGAATGGTGCTATCGGCGCAGAAAGTTTTGCCACGGTATCCAGACAAGTGTAAAGTGTCTGATAAGCAGAGATTTTGTCCTCTGTGTAGTCGCCTTTCCAGAAACGGCGGCGGCAGAGTCTCACATACCAGTTAGACAAGTTATCATTCACGAAAGTATTGATGGCTCTTGCCACTTTCGTAGGTTCGTAGTCTTCATAGAAAGCTTTTACTTCCTTGATTAAGATATTTAATTCAGACAAAATCCATCGGTCAATCTCTGGTTTGTTCTGTACTTCTGCTTCTTCGTATTTAAAGCCGTCTACATTGGCATAAAGCGCGAAGAAAGAGTAAGTATTATAAAGCGTTCCAAAGAATTTTCTACGAACTTCATCGATTCCTTCAATATCAAATTTCAGATTTTCCCACGGATTGGCATTAGAAATCATGTACCAGCGCGTAGCATCTGGGCCATATTTCGCCAAAGTTTCGAATGGGTCTACGGCATTGCCCAATCTTTTGGACATTTTTTGTCCGTTTTTATCTAAAACTAATCCATTGGAAACCACATTTTTATATGCTACAGAGTCAAAAACTGCTGTTGCAATCGCGTGAAGCGTGTAGAACCAGCCACGCGTTTGGTCTACTCCCTCTGCTATGAAATCCGCAGGGTAAGCCTTGTTTTGGTCGATAAGTTCCTTATTCTCAAAAGGATAGTGCAGCTGAGCGTAAGGCATCGCACCAGAGTCAAACCAAACATCTATCAGGTCGCTTTCTCTCTTCATTGGTTTTCCGCTGTCAGAAACTAAAACGATTTCATCCACGATGTTCTTGTGAAGGTCTATTTTAGCGTAGTTTTCATTAGACATATTACCGATTTCAAAGCCTTTGAATGGATTCTCAGCCATTAGTCCAGCGGCTACGGATTTTTCTATCTCGTTGATTAGTTCCTCTACAGAACCAATGATTTTTTCCTCTTTCAAATCCTCTGTTCTCCAGATAGGAAGCGGAATTCCCCAGTATCTGGAACGGGATAAGTTCCAGTCATTTACATTTTCCAGCCAGTTCGCGAAACGCCCTTCACCAGTAGCTTTCGGCTTCCAGTTGATGCCTTTGTTTAGCTCTACCAAACGATTTTTTACCTCGGTCATTTTCACAAACCAAGAGTCCAGCGGGTAGTATAGGACAGGCTTGTCTGTTCTCCAGCAATGAGGGTAGGAGTGGCTGTATTTTTCTACCTTAAAGGCTTTATTTTCAGTTTTTAAAAGGATAGCGAGTTCCACATCCCAAGATTTTTCAGGAGCGGTGCCGTTATCGTAGTATTCGTTTTTAATGTATTTTCCTGCGAAAATTTCAGGAACATTTTCTCCTTTGATGAATTTTCCTTGTAAATCCACTAATGGAACAAGGTTGTCATTCTCATCTTTTACAAGCATTGGCGGAACGCCAGCTTCTTTCGCTACACGGGCATCATCCGCACCGAAAGTAGGCGCTGTATGCACTATTCCTGTTCCGTCCTCGGTAGTTACGAAATCTCCTGCGATTACACGGAATGCCTTTTCAGGGTTTTCTGCTGGAAGGAACCACGGAACGAGCTGTTCATAGGTAGTTTCCACCATATCAGAACCTTTGAATTCGGCTAAGATTTGGTAAGGAATTTTCTTCTTGCTGTCGTTATTGTGATTATTTTGGAACGAAGAAAATTCGGCTTCGTCAGAAGTTTCAAAATATTTATTCCCAAATTGTTTATTTACCAATGCTTTAGCAAGGATAATATTGATAGGCTCAAAAGTATATTGATTGAAAGTTTTAACCAAAACATAGTCAATACCTGCACCCACAGTCAGCGCCGTGTTGGAAGGTAATGTCCATGGTGTGGTAGTCCAAGCAAGGATGCTCAGATTTTCAGTATTTGAGATTTTAGACTGAAGCGCAGGGCTAAGGTTTTTTACCTTAAACTGAGCCACGATAGTCGTATCGCTTACATCGCGGTAAGTCCCTGGCTGATTCAGCTCGTGCGAAGAAAGTCCTGTTCCTGCCTTTGGTGAATAGGGCTGGATGGTGTAGCCTTTGTAAAGTAAATTTTTGTTGTAAAGTTGTTTCAGAAGCCACCAAACAGACTCCATATATTTCGGTTCGTAGGTGATGTATGGATTTTCCAAATCTACCCAGTAACCTATTTTTTTGGTAAGGTCATTCCAGATATCCGTGTAGCGCATCACCGCATTACGGCAGGCTTGGTTGTATTCTTCTACAGAGATTTTTTTACCGATATCTTCTTTGGTAATTCCAAGTTCTTTTTCTACGCCTAGTTCCACAGGAAGACCATGCGTGTCCCAGCCCGCTTTACGAAAAACCTGCTTACCATTTTGAGTTTGAAAACGACAGAAAATATCCTTGATAGTCCTTGCCATCACATGGTGGATGCCTGGGAGACCATTGGCAGAAGGCGGCCCTTCGTAGAATACGAATTCTGGGTGTCCTTCGCGGATTTCTACCGACTTGTGGAAAGTGTCATTATTATGCCAAAATGCCGCTATGTTTTCGGCAACATTTATCAAATCAAGGTTCTTATATTCGTTAAATTTAGTCATTTTCTTGTCGTTTTTGTGAAAAAATTAGTTGCGAATATAACATTTTTTTCGGAGAAAAAAGCTATAATTTTGCAATAATTTTTTTTGTCTTACCATAAAAAACTTATACTTTTGCAACTATGGTAAAAAAAATACTCGTTTCTGTATTATTTGGTATTTCAGTAATGGGATTTGGTCAGATAAATCCGTTGAAATACAAGATTGACTCTATCAATCAGAAAAAATGGGATTCTACGGCGGTTAATTTGGATAGTCTGAATACTCCCAAATTGGTAAAACTGGACATAAAAAAGAAGGATACCATCATCCTTAGAAATCAGGAAAACCAGCAGGGAGAGCTTCCTGTGACGCCGTATCTACTCATGAACACTTATCGTGAGAGGTCTTGGTTTTTCTATGGACAGAATAACTTGATTTTCAACCAGTCTTCTTATTCCAACTGGAACACAGGAGGGGATAACAGCATCGGTGTCATTGGCAGGATAGACTATTCATTGATTTATAAAAATGGAAAGCATTTTTGGGATACTCATGCCAAGATGGGCTATGGAATGGTTTCTGACAGAAAAGAGAGACTCAGAAAAACGGAAGATTACCTCAATGTTTCCTCTGACTATGGCTATGATTTGGGCAGCCAGTATTATCTTTCCACAGGTTTCCAGTTCCTGTCTCAGTTTTCGCCAGGATACTATTATTCTTCTGGGAAGAAAGTGAAATTTGAGGATAGAATTTCGCGATTTATGGCGCCTGGGTATTTGAATGTCGGTCTTGGGGTTTTGTATAATCCGAAGGAGAATTTCCAAGTGATACTCAGACCTATCAATGCTAAACTGACTTTCGTGCTGGATAAGCATCTTCAGAAAAAAGGAAAATACGGACTAGAATATGATGGACAGAGTATAAGAAGCGAAATGGGAGCAATGCTCAATGTGATTCATCGTTGGAAGGTTTATAAGGATATTTATTTTACCAATCAGCTGAATTTATTTAGCAGCTACACTTCTCACCCTGAAAGAGTGGATATTGCATACACAGGGACATTGAGTTTGAAATTTAATAAATTCATAACCACTACATTTAATATTGATTTGGTCTACGATCACGACCAAGTGCAGAAAATCCAAATGAAGCAGGTTTTAGGTGTGGGTGTTTACTATAAATTAGGAGTAGAAAACAAAGAAAAAAACATCAGAAAAGATAAAATAAATAAAGTAAAACCTTTCTAAAAATATGTCAGATATTATTCAGCTTTTGCCAGACTATGTTGCCAACCAGATTGCGGCGGGAGAAGTGGTACAGAGACCAGCTTCTGTAGTAAAAGAACTGCTGGAAAATGCCATAGATGCGAAGGCTAGTAAGGTGGAACTTATCATAAGGGACGCTGGAAAAAATCTGATACAGGTAGTAGATGACGGCATAGGAATGTCCGAAACTGATGCCAGAATGGCCTTTGAAAGGCATGCAACTTCTAAAATCCGTACCACAGAAGATATTTTTAAGATATCGAGTAAAGGATTTAGGGGAGAGGCTTTGGCATCCATAGCGGCGGTGGCGCAGGTGGAACTGAGGACTAAAAAACAAGGTGCTGAAATAGGGACAAATATCTACATAGAAGGGGGAGAGCTAGAATTTCAAGAGCCTATTCAGACTGCTGAGGGCTCTAATTTTTTGGTGAAAAACCTGTTCTACAATGTGCCTGCAAGAAGAAAATTTTTGAAAAAAGACAATGTAGAATTTCGGCATATTATAGATGAATTTCATCGTGTGGCTCTGGCGCATGAGCAGATAGAATTTTCTCTTTATCATAATGATGAAGAGATATTTAAGCTCAGAAAAGCGAATTTGTCCCAGAGAATAGTAGATATTTTTGGGCGAAAACTCCAGCCGCTGCTGGTTCCTGTGAAGGAAGATTTGGGCTGGGTGAAACTAGATGGATTTGTCGCGAAACCAGAAGGCGCGAAGAAAACCAGAGGCGAGCAGTTTTTCTTTGTCAATGGAAGGTTTTTCAGAAGTGCTTATTTTAACCGTGCTGTTCAGGAGGCTTTCGAGGGGCTGCTGGCACCGGCTTATATTCCGACATTTTTCCTGTATCTGGAGCTTGACCCAGAAAAAATAGATGTCAATATCCACCCGCAGAAAACGGAAGTGAAATTCGAGGATGAGCACCTTATTTACGCCTTGATTCGTTCCACTGTTAAGCGTTCTTTGGGGATTTATAACATCGCGCCTTCGCTGGATTTTGACCGAGACCCGCAGAAAGATATTTTTGCAGGAATTTCATCCAAAGTGAATACTCCATCGCAGTTCACTGATATTAAAGTAGATAGAAATTATAATCCTTTTCAGTCTGAAAAAAATACAGATGTGAAAATGGTTAATTTAGAGGAAATATACCAAGGCAATATACAGGCGGAACCCTCTAAACTCAATGCTCTTTTTGAGGATGATGATTTTGATGAAGAACTGATGAGGCTGCCCAATGGATATTGGCTTTATAACCGTGGGGATAAGACTTTGATGTTGAACATGGAGCGTATTTATGCTTTGGTTTTGGCGGATAAGAAGAAACAAGTTCCGAAAGAAAAAGCTGGGCAGACGCTTCTTTTTTCATTAGAATACCACCTCAATGAGATGGAAAAAATAAAATATACTTCCATCAAAAAATACCTTCCAGAGCTGGGATTTGATATAGTTTTAGATAGGGATAATGTTTTGAAAATCAGCGCTATTCCAGTTGGGCTGAATGAAACCAAAGTAATGGAATTTTTGGAAAGAATTTTTGAAATATTAGACTACAAAACGGAGGAGGATTTTATGAACCACTATGAGGAACAATGGATAAAGGTGCAGACAAGGTTTAGCTGTAATTTCCTTTACAAGACCGATGTAGAAGAACTTATCAAGGAATATATACAGATAGGTTTTTCGCAGTATCTTCCAGATGGGCGAAGATGTTATCTGGAGCTGCCTTTGGAGGAGCTGAAAAATAAATTTTAGTAAAAATAATCATAAAACTGACAAATGAACCCAATAAACGCAATACCAGTTACTAGAAATATCATTATCATAAATGTTCTTTTGTATGCCGTTACGAAGTTACTATATCCTGACCTAAGATACCAGCTGGCAGCCTATATGCCCACATCACCACTATTTCATTCGTGGCAGATATTTACCCATATGTTTATGCACGGCACTCTGATGCATTTGCTTTTTAATATGCTTACTTTATGGAGTTTTGGGAGTATTTTGGAGCAGGCGCTGGGCGGAAGACATTTTGCGATTCTTTATTTTTTATCGGGGTTGGGGTCATTTATTTTATTTAATTTTTGGAATTATTACCAAGTTTATGAGCTGACTCAGGCTTTGTTACAGCAGGGAGTAGATGTTCGGGAAATTTATCTAAATGTAGGGAAACCTTTAGTTGTAGAATCTAAGGAGGCACATTCGTTACTGGATTATCTTTCAATGCCTATGCTGGGCGCTTCTGGGGCTATTTTTGGGGCAGTGGCAGGCTTTGGGACATTGTTTCCTGATTCGAAGATAAGCCTGATGTTCATCCCATATCCTATAAAAGCTAAATATCTGCTGCCTATAGTGATACTTATTTCGGCTTATCTTGGGATAAGACAGTTTGAATGGGATAATGTGGCGCACTTTGCTCATATTGGCGGCGCTTTGGTGGGCTGGCTTATGATTAGAAACTGGAAAGCAAACCGAAACATCAGGTAAAATGGGCGTTTTTAGGAAGCTTTTATTTATAGGGCATATATTGGTTTTATCCCTTCTTTTAGGAGTGGGGCTTAATGCTTATATTCCTCCGAGTAAGTTTGCGTTTCTCAATTTGTTGTCGCTTATTTTTCCTATTTTGCTGATTGTGCATGCTGTTTTTACTTTGTTTTGGTTGATAAGCAGACGGAATAGGGCTTTTGTCTTTTTGATTGGTTCTATTTTCTTGATTTCTCCTGTGCAAAGGTGGTTGAACTATACTTCTTCATCAAGCGGAAAAGCAGATGTAAAAGTGATGACCTACAATACCAAAACCATAGAGCCAGAGAAAACAGAATTTCTAAATCAGCAGCAGGTGGATGTTCTGCTATTGCAGGAAAGCGGCTGGGGAGAGGGGAAAAGGTATGAACTTTCTAATTTTAAACATCGTGCAAATTCGGAAATAGTCAGTATTTATTCTAAATTTCCTATTCTTAGCCAAAAGCATGTTTCTACTAGCAGCATAGGGCACGCACTCTGTGCAGATATAGCAGTAAGGGACAAAGTTATCCGCTTCATTACGGTGTATTTAGAGCCTTTTCAGCTGACCAAAGACATGATAAAGCCAACCTACGAACTCGCTGAAAATGAGAATAAATTCAGTGTTTTGCTTAGAAAATTCCTTCCTGTTTTTAAAATCCACCAAAACCAAATTCAGGAGATTAAAAAACTCATCACAGAATCTCCATATCCAGTTGTTTTAGGAGGAGATTTTAATGCCATGCCTAGCTCTTATGAATATTATCAAATTTCTGAAAGCCTCACAGATGCTTTCGTAGAGGCGGGAAACGGAAGTGCGACGAGTTTTCACGATTATAAATTCCCCATAAGAATAGATTATGTTTTTTCTTCAAAATCTCTGAAAGCGGCGAATTATTTTGTGAATCGAGAAATTGGCTATTCTGACCATTATCCTGTTTTTGCGGATTTTTATTTTGAGAAATAAGGGATAATTTATAAACATTATTTTTTACTTTAAATCAAGTTTTAAAATTTTTCTTTCATGAAATTTTTTATTATACTTGTAATTTTACTTTTGGATACCAACAAAAACATTTTTAATAGCTAAATGAAAGAAAGTTTTGTACATAGAGGGAAAAGGAAACTAATGGTGGAGTATCTTCGGGATTCGATGAAGATACAGGATACAAGGACTTTGGAGGCTATGAATTCCGTGCCTCGTCATCTCTTTTTAGAAAGTGTTTTTGGAGAGTTTGCCTATGAAGACAGGGCTTTTCCTATCGCTGCCAATCAGACTATTTCCCATCCTTCCACGGTTGCGAAACAGACGGAATTACTCCAAGTAAAACCAGGTGAAAAAATCTTGGAAATAGGAACGGGAAGCGGCTATCAGACGGCTATTTTGGTAAATATGGGAGCAGAAGTGTACACCATAGAGCGGCAGAAAGATTTGTATGATTTTTCTACAAAAATTTTAGCTAAAATTCATCATCAGCCTGTATATCAGGTTTTTGGCGATGGATTTGCAGGGCTTCCAGAGTTTGCTCCGTTTGATAAAATCTTGGTTACCTGCGGTGCAGAGGAATTGCCTTTGGAGCTTTTGAGACAATTAAAAGTAGGAGGATTTATGATTATTCCGCTCGGAAAGTTAGAGGAACAGATTCTTACCAAATTCACAAAAGTATCTGAAAATCATATAGAAAAAGAAGAGTTCGGAGCGTATAAATTTGTCCCAATGCTGGGCAATACCAATCAATAAAAAAAGTCCTTTCTAATATCAGAAAGGACTTTTTATTTGTATTTAAATTATTTCGTGAAACCTTTATCTTTTAGCAATGCTTTCAGGTTTGGTTTTCTTCCTGCAAAATTAAAATAAGCCTTGTCATAAGGGAGAGTGTTCCCTACGGAAAGGATATATTTACGGAAGTGGTCGCCATTGGCTCTGGTCATTCCGCCGTGTTGAGTAATCCAGTCCCAAGCATCAGAAGTCAGCATATCACTCCATGTGTAGGCATAGTAGCCAGAAGCGTAGCCTCCGCCCCAGATGTGCGCAAAGTAAGGAGAGTGGTATCTCGGCGGCACCTGTGGCAGGTATAGACCGTATTTTTTCAGGGCTTCTGTTTCAAATTCTGTGGCAGGTTTCAGCTGGTTTTCGTTGGTGATGCTGTGCCATGCCATATCCACCGCTGCTGATGCAAGGATTTCCGTAGAAGCAAATCCATTGTTAAAAGTAGCTGCTTTTTTCATTTTTTCTACCAGAGCCTGTGGGATAGGTTCTTTTGTTTGGTAGTGAACAGCGTAGTTTTTCAAGATTTCAGGTTCGAGGGCGAAAAATTCGTTGATTTGAGAAGGAAACTCCACGAAGTCCCTTGCTACGCTCGTTCCTGAAAGGGTAGCATACTGCTGATTAGCAAACAATCCGTGCAGGGTATGCCCAAACTCGTGGAACATCGTAGAAGCCTCATCAAAGCTGACAAGCGCTGGTTTTCCATCGGCTGGTTTTGGGTTGTTCAGCACATTTACGATTACAGGTTTTTGCCCGAATAGTTTAGATTGTTTCACAAAGCTGTTCATCCATGCGCCGCCTCTTTTACTGTCTCTGGAGAAGAAATCCACATAGTAAAGCGCCATAGATTTGCCGTCATTGTCAAAGATTTCATAAACCAATACATCTGGGTGATATACAGGCAGGTCTGTTCTTCTTTTAGCTGTGATTCCATAGAATTTTTCAGCCGCGAAGAAAATCCCTTTTTCTAAAACAGTTTTTACCTCAAAATAAGGCTTGATTTCGTTTTCATCCAAGTCATATTTAGCCTTACGCACCTGCTCTGCATAGTACGCCCAGTCCCATGGTTCTAATGTAAATCCGCCTTTTTGCTCATCGATGAGTTTTTGGATTTCTTCGGCTTCTTCTTTAGCTTTTTCTACGGCTGGTCTTCCTAAATCAGCAAGGATTTTCTGAGCTGCTTCGGGTGTTTTTGCCATTTGGTCTTGAAGTTTCCATTCCGCAAATGATTTTTTACCTAAAAGCTGAGCTTTTTTCAGGTTAAGAGCAGCCATTTTTTCGATGATGCTTCTCGTGTCAGCAGAGTCGTTTTTCTCTGCTCTCGTCCATGAAGCTTTGAAGAGTTTTTCTCTCGTAGCACGGTTGTGAAGGCTTGGCAGGAGCGGATGCTGAGTAGTGTTATGCAGCACGATGAGGTATTTCCCATCTTTTCCGATGCTTTTGGCAGCATCAGCGGCAGCTTTTATTTGGTCAGCTGTCAGTCCGTCCAGTTCCTTTACATTTTCTATAAGAAGTCCATTGTTTTTTCTAGCTTCCAATAGTTTAGAAGAAAACTCTGTGGAAAGTCCTGCCAATTGGGAATTGATGGATTTTAGCTCTTCTTTCTTTGCTTCAGAAAGATTGGCTCCAGAAAGCTCGAAAACTTGTCTGTAATATTCCACCAAACGGCGGCTTTCCGCATCTAAATTGGCAACGGGAACTTTTTTGATTCTTTCGTATAATTTAGAATTAAGATGAATTTTATCAGTATGTGCAGAGAAAATAGGCGCAAATTCCTTTTGGATTTTCTGCATCTCTGGATTGGACATAGAGCCCATAAGGTTGTAGAAAATAGTCTGAGCTCTTTTGAGAACTTCTCCGCTTTTTTCTAATGCTAGAACCGTGTTTTCAAAAGTCGGCTGTTTCTTATTATTAGCGATTTTTTCGATTTCTGCTTCATGAACTTTCAATCCGTATTCGAAGGCAGGTTTGAAATGCTCTGTCTTTATTTTATCAAACTGCGGCGCCTGATATTGCAGCGGACTTTTCGTAAGGAAAGGATTTCCCTTTAAATCCGGCGTTACTTTTAATGTTTTGTCTTGTGCATTCATTGTTGAAACCGTTCCTGCTCCCAAAGAAGAAAGGAGCATAATGGATGTAATCTTTTTCATAAATAATAAGTTTTTGTTATAAATGAGTGTAAATATACAAATAAAATGAATAAAAAAGTATTAAAAATGAAAAAAACTACCCAAAAGGGCAGTTTTTGTTTAATGATGAGTTTTGTTGTCTTGTATCAAATCTTTTGAAGCTTCATCCAGTTCTGATTTTAGTGGAATGAAGAATCGCAGAGGGTTTTTGATGAAATATTTTAAAATGGTTTTGTGAATGATCGTTAGTTCGCCGAAATTTACTTTTCTCGAACGGAAAGCCAATAACATGGAAAGCCCGAAACTTACGATGAAGTTGAAAGCGCCAATCAGGAAAATAGTAACCAATGAAATCGTAAAAGTGTAAGTATCAATATCAAAACCTTTTCCGTAAAGAGCCAGTGCAAAATTCCCTGCCGAGAAAGTGATGTGGCGAATGTCCAAATCTAAACCAAGGAAAACTCCCAGAGGTGCGATAACTCCAAGGAAAATCCCAAACCAAAAATTGGAAATAATTCCAGCCCAGTGTTTTGTGTAGAAATCGGAGAGTTTCTTGGAGTTTTTAGTTCCGATGACTTGGTTTAGGAAAGGGCTTTGGGATATTCTCTCAGGAACTTGGTTGAAAATAGAGCTGTTGCTGATATTTCCAGAAATAATCCCAGAAATAAACAAGAAAAATCCAGCGATACAAGCGTGAAGAATCGCCTTGGATTCGATAGGGTTGAGGTCTTTCAGAAGTTTATCAGCCTTTGCAACAGCAAAATTTTTATCTAAAAACCAGTCCATTCCGTAGATGATAGCCAGCGCCACAGGGAAAGACCAAAGGACATTCCCCACGAAAGCGATGAACTGCGTTCGCGAAAGTTTAGCAACGAGGTTGGCAAATTCCTTATAGTTTTTCTCCGAACTGCTTTCATCATGAAGGACTTTTGCCATCGTGGCAGCGGTCATCGCTGGTTGTTTCGTAGCCAAAGTAAACCCAAGCAGATAAATGATGATAAACCCAAAAGCATAGTTCAGCGAATACAGCACAGCGTGGGAAAATTCACTTCCGTGGCTGTAGCTCATCATCATTTTGAAAATACATAGAAAACCTACAATAATTCCGCCGCCGCTCGCTTTCCAGAACATTTTCAGATATTCCTTAGGCGAGGTAGCGATGTAGTGAGTTCCCGTTTCTGCCGTGTGGGAGGTGATGAGGTGAGAGATAAGTCTCGTGCTGTCATCGATGAGTTCACGGATATTATTTCGGTGTGAGTTGTATTTTAATGTATTGGAAACCAGATTTTTAGAGTTGGTTAATATATCTTCCTCGTTATCAACTACTAGAATAGGAATAATGTCCTGAATTCTCTTTAACTGCTGGCGGATTTTGAGCAGGGATTGGTTGATTTTACTAGAAATACCGAATTTAGAAGCGTTTTTAAAAGCTTTATCTACGAAATCCAAACACTGCTGAAGGTAGATCTTAATTTGTTTGTAATCAACATCTTTAGAGTCTATTTGTAGATCTTTATCTTTTTTGAAGCGACAGATAAGCGAGTCCAATTCGCTCTGAAGAGCCACAAATGGGTTGTCAAAGTTTTTATACTCGGGAACCATTTTTGTGATTCCAGCTTCCAGTGCGTTCCCTACACATCTCAGTGCCAGTATGTTAGCAGAGATGAGTAGTTCTTTTTTTACTTTCGGCAGTGTGCTGATTTTTTCTATTTCCATTAGTTTGAAAAATTCACTTCCGTCCTCTGGTTTGATGTTTTTTATGTAGTCCGAATCAGATTTAGGATTGAATAAAACTTTGGAAATAATGTACGAAATGGTATTTTCGTCCTCTACAGGAGGAAGAAATTTGTATGAAATTCTTTTCTTCAGCTCTGGGAAGAAGGCATTTTCGGATAAAATATTAGCCTCTGTGAGAGCTTTTGAAAAAGATTTATTTGAAAAAAGAAGAAATAAATAGTCTCGGAAATTGTTCTTTATCTCTTCATTATTTTTCAGATAAGCCAAAAACACTTCGAAATTGGTTCGTTTCAGGCTTTGGAAAAGCTCGCGCATAGGCTGTACAGAACCCAAAGTGTAAGGCTCGGAAAAATATTTTTTAAGAACAGTATCAAAACTTTCTTTATTTTTAAAACACATATTTTATTTTTTTTAAAGGTACAAAGATAAAAAAAGCCTTTAAAAAATTTAAAGGCCTTTGTTTTTTATTAATATGGAAAATTTATCCCTTTGTGTAATATTCAAAGAAAAGCGGGATGCTTTCTATTCCTTTGTAGAAATTATAAAGCCCAAAATGCTCGTTAGGCGAGTGGATAGCATCAGTGCTTAGTCCGAATCCCATCAGAACCGATTTCACTCCTAAAATCTGTTCAAAAAGAGCTGTGATAGGGATACTTCCACCGCTGCGGAATGGAAGAACCTCTTTTCCGAAAGCCTGTTCCATAGCTTTTTTCGCTGCCAAGAACTCTTTTGTGTTGCTTTCCAGTACATAAGGCATGCCTCCGTGGTGTGGCGTAACGGTTACTTTCACACTGTCTGGAGCGATTTTTTCAAAATGTTTAGTGAATTTTTCAGTGATTTCCTCTGGAGTTTGGTTAGGAACCAGTCTCATAGAGATTTTTGCAAAAGCTTTAGAAGGGATTACTGTTTTTGCTCCTTCTCCTGTGTAGCCTCCCCAGATTCCGTTCACATCCAGAGTAGGGCGGATAGAGGTTCTTTCTAGTGTCGTATAGCCTTTTTCGCCTTCTACGCCTTTCAGACCGATTTCTTTTTTGAAAGCTTCTGGGTCATCTTTCAGTTTGTTCATTTCGGCTCTTTCCTCTGGCGAAACTATATTTACATTGTCGTAGAATCCTTCCACGGTGATTACTCCGTTTTCATCAATCAGGCTGCCAATCATTTTTGATAAAACATTGATAGGATTAGGAACAGCCCCTCCGTAAAGCCCAGAGTGCAGGTCTCTGTTTGGCCCTTCGATTTCCACTTCTACATAGCTCAAGCCACGAAGCCCAGTCGTAACCGTCGGTTGATCCATAGAGTAAAGACTCGTGTCTGAAACTAAAATAACATCACAAGCCAGTTTTTCTTTATTGGATTCCAAGAAATCAGCCAAACTAGCTGAACCTACTTCTTCCTCTCCTTCGATGATGAATTTCACATTACAAGGCAGTGAGTTGGTTTTCATCATTGCTTCAAAAGCTTTTAAATGCATGAAAAACTGCCCTTTGTCATCAGCGGCTCCTCTTGCGAAAACAGCTCCTTCTGGGTGGATTTCTGTTTTTTTCACCACAGGCTCAAAAGGTCCGCTTTCCCAAAGCTCAATAGGGTCAGCAGGCTGTACATCGTAATGCCCATAAACCAAAACAGTCGGCAGGTTTTTATCTAAAATTTTCTCTCCGAAAACCACAGGATAGCCTTTTGTTTCGCAGATTTCTACATTGTCTGCGCCAGCATTTTTTAGGTGTTTTGCTACGGCATCAGCACACTGCAGCACATCTTGGTTGTAGGCTGGGTCAGCACTGATAGAAGCTATTTTTAATAAATCGATTAATTCGTCTAAAAATCGTTGCTTATTTTCTTGAATGTAAGATAAAGTAGTACTCATTGGTTAAATTTATAAATGAATACCAAAGTTAAACAATTTGGATGATTTGGCAAAAAATAAGGCAGATTTTTACAAAGTTTGTAAAATTACTTTTCCTTTTGCAGACTGCGTGAAAATAAGGTAATGTTCGCCGCCGTTTTTCAGTTTGTATTTGGTTTTTATCTGCTCTGGCGATAGAGGATGGTTTTTAGAAATAATGTTAAACACATCGCCTTTTTTTATCTCTTTAGCGCTGATTTCCTTTACTTTAAAAACTCTTCCGCAGAAATCTACGGCCTTGTCCGAAGTGTAAAGATGCGTGTTTGGGTGCAGTTTTTTTAGTCCAAATTTTTTAGAAATTAGGTTAAAAGCTCCCGATTTTAGAACGGCATTGTTTGGAATATAGAGGTATTCCAAAATGTCTGAAAATTCGGGCGTTACAGCGGATTCTTCCTCTGACGAAAAACTGAAATTTGGTTCGTCTGTGCTGAGGTTTTTGGTGGTGATTTTCGGTTTGTTCTCAGTGTTTGGGATGAGGTGGAGGACAATCTCTTTTACTTCGTTTTTTACAGCGATGATTTCTATCTCATCGATTGATTTTACAGCAGTTTGAAGATATTTTAAATCAATAAGCGGCGAGAGTTTTATCATTATTTTTTTGGAAATAGACAAAAGTTTATCCTGAATTTCCAAAATATTGGGTGAAAGGTCATTAAGCAGGAACTTTTTTCGGTGGTCTTTGTCCCTTCTTGCTGGGTCTAAATAGATTAAATCAAATTGATTTTTGTTAATCTCTAAAAAATGCTCTAAATTTTCGTTGATAAAATTCGCTTCTCTGCCGAGAGTTTTCCAGTTGTGCTGTACGATTTCCAGCAAATCTTTGTTTTGCTCCAAAAGTGTAACTTCACTGAAATTCTGTGAGAGAAAATAAGCATCAATCCCGAAACCACAGGTGAGGTCCAGAAAAGTCCTTCCGTGGAGGTTTTCTGCTTTTTCTTTTGCGGTGCTTTCCGAGGAAGCCTGCTCTAAATTAAGATGTGGCGGGAAGACTATATTTTCCTTTAATAGAAAAGGAAATTTCTTTGCAGCGATTTGTTTTCCTTTTATCTGCTGGGCGATTTCCTGCATGGAAACCTCTGGAAAAGGCGATTTTTTCAGAAGTAGTTTGGTAAGGTCAGAGTTCAGATTTTCACTGATGTACTTTTGTACTTCTGGAGCCGTTATTTTCTGAAAAAAACGCATGTGTTATTTGGATTTAGGCTTTGGATGGTCTAGTGCAGCACTATCCACTACGAGGATGAAGATTTCTTCGTTTTTTCTTTTCATAAAGTAGTTTTCGCGGGCGTATTTCTCTTTTTCGTCCTTATTCTGCATAAGTTTTTTGTAGAAAGCCTCGTTTTTTTCGTATTCTCCTTTATAGAAAGCCAGTTGCTCCTCGTATTTGTTGATTTCTTGGTTTAGATTTCTGACTACGAGCCAAGAAGTATTATCAATGAAAATCATCCAAAGAATAAAACCTACGCCTGTCAAAAAATATTTATTCATAAATAATTTTTTAACAAGCCCTATTTTATTGTTCGTCTTTGGTGTGTTATCTTCAGTTTGTGTCATTATTAGGCGTATTTAGCGAGTTTCTCACTACGGTAGAAAGAAAATCTATCGCTACGGTGTTCGGCTTCATGTTCGGGATGATGATATCTGCATGAGATTTAGATGGTTCTATGAATTCGTCATGCATCGGCTTCAGGGTAGTCTGGTAGCGGTGTAAAACCTCTTCTAGATCCCTGCCTCTCTCTTGGGTATCTCTTCGGATACGGCGGATGAGCCTTTCGTCATTGTCAGCATGGACAAAAACTTTTAGGTCAAATTCCTTCAAGAGTTCTTTGCTTGTTAAAACTAAAATTCCTTCTATAATCAATACATCGCGAGGTTCTACCACGGTGTAATTTCCCGTTCTGGTATGTGCCACGAACGAATAAATAGGCTGTTCTATACTTTTGCCCTTTTTCAGAGCACGAACATGTTTTACCAATAAATCAAAATCAATGGATTTAGGGTGGTCATAGTTCAGGCTCTCTCTTTCTTGAAGCGAAAGATGGGAATTATCATGATAATAGTTGTCCTGCGAAAGAACATTAACTTTCTCAGGGTCAAGACTTTTTAGGATTTTAGAAACTACAGTAGTTTTTCCAGAGCCGGTTCCTCCAGCGATACCGATAACAAGCATAAAAATTTATTTTGGCAAAGATAATAAAAATATGCTTTTTCTATCGAAGAGGATAGCGGTTTTAAAAAAGTTTTAAGATTTATTTTCCTCTTTTTTCCTCTTTTCTAATAGGTAATACGCCATAAAGGCATCATCATCAGAAATAGAAGAATTGATTTCATCGTTTGTTTTAAGAGCAATAGAAATAAATCCAATCGCCATAGCAACTAAGACTAAAAATATGCCTATCATAATCATATGAGCAGGAAAGAAAACAATTCCTAAAATGAGAGCTGCTCCAAAAGCGATTTTTGATGTTTTCATTTTTAAAACTTAATTACACAATAAAGATATTTTTTATTTGTTAATGTGGTTTTTCAGCCAAAGTTTTTTTGAGAAAATTAGTCATCATTCTTACAGCCATTTTTGCTGGCTAACCATCCCAAATAACATCCTAAAATAGTTAATACAGGGTAGATGACCAAAGCAGATGGCGGATAAATTACAGGTAAAACACCCAAGAAGAAAAACACAACAGCTATAATGAGCAAATATTTTAAAAGTGTTTTCATTTTTAAAACCAATTACAGAGCAAAGATAATTTTTTTCTTTGTTAATATAGTTTTGTAGAGCTAAAATAAATTGTTCAAGGTTTTCTTTTGGAGAAGTTTAGTCATCATTTCTGTCACAATCTTTAATATCTAATCCTAAATAAAAAAGCAAAGCAGCAATAGGTATTATTATAAAGAAAGATGGCGGATAAATTACAGGTAAAACTCCCAAGAAAAAACACGCAACAACTATAATCAGCAAATATTTAAAAATTGTTTTCATTTTTAAACCCCAATTATAGAGCAAAGATAAAAACTTTTTAGGACAATTCCACCATCACAGGGCAGTGGTCAGAGTGTACGGCTTCTTTTAGGATGACAGCTATTTTTAGCTGGTTTTCCATCGACTGGCTCACGAAATTATAGTCCAATCTCCAGCCCTTGTTATTCGCTCTGGCGTTCGCTCGGTAGCTCCACCATGAGTATTGGTTCGGTTCTTGGTTGAAATATCGGAAACTGTCTATCAGTCCACATTCATCGATGAATTTGCTGAGCCATTCGCGCTCTATGGGAAGGAATCCAGAAGTGTTGGCAAGTCGGACAGGGTCGTGGATGTCTATCGCCTGATGACAAATATTAAAATCGCCAGAAATGATAAGGTTTGGGATTTTCTTTTTTAATTCTTTGATGTAATCTAGGAAATCATAGCAAAACTGCATTTTAAAATCCAATCGGTCAATATTCGTGGCGGACGGCACATAAACCGAAATCACGGAAAAGTCCTCAAAATCAGCTCTGATGATTCTCCCTTCGGCATCTATATGCTCTATTCCACATCCGTATTCTATATGTTTGGGTTCGTGTTTGGTGACGATTCCTACGCCGCTATAACCTTTCTTTTCTGCTGAATACCAGTAACTTTGGTAGCCAAGCTCTGCGAAACTGATTTGGTCAATCTGCTCGGGCTGGGCTTTGCTTTCTTGGATGCACAAAATATCAGGGTTTGCTGATTTTAGCCAAGATAAAAAATCTTTCCCAAAGGCAGCACGGATGCCGTTTACATTATAACTGATGAGTTTCATTTGTCTTAGAATTAAAATTTTAAAAGTAAAGATAATTTTTTATTGTTGATTAAAATTTGTGAAATTTATCGTTTTTTCATCATCATCAGGAAAATCACAGGAATTCCGAATAGCGAACTGATGATATTGAGAGGCATTTGCCAAATTTCGGAAATAATGGAAAAAAGTTCCATTATTAGGGCGCCGATGAGGATATTGAGTATCCACTGATGCCATAACTGGGCAGGATTCCAAATCATTCTACAAAAGTGCGGAACAATCACGCCGATGAACAGAACAGGCCCTAAAAACGCCGTGACGGAGGCTGATAGCAGAGATGAAGCGATGATGATGGTGAATTTCAGCTGGGTGAGATTCACTCCGAAAGTTCTGGCGTAGTCCTCTCCAAGGCTCATTCCTATCAGTGGTTTTATGGCTTTGAAAGTGATGATTAGACCTAATGAAACAAGGGCTGCTAATACCAAGTTTTGTGAAAAACTAACTTGGTTATTCCCACCAAAAGACCATAGAATGTAGCTTTTCAGGGACTCGTTTTCGGCATAAAATTGTAAAATACTGATGACAGCTCCGGCCAGAGCAGACACCAAAAATCCAAAAATAATGATGTAAGAAGAATCTTTGAAATTTTTAGAAAAAATTAATAGAAAAATCAGCAGAATAATGCTTCCACAGATAGCGAAAATACTGATTAGGCTGTGCTGGATAAATTCAGGAATGATAAAATCTTTGGAAGCTAAAATGTAGAAGGCAACGGACAAGCTCGCCGCAGAAGAAATTCCCAATACAGAAGGCCCAGCCAATGGATTCTTAAAGTATTCTTGTAGTAGAAAACCACTTGTAGGAATAGAAATTCCTGCCAGCAGCACGGCCAAAGTTCTATTAGCCCTTATGCTTATGATTTCCTGATGAAAATTTTCTTGACTCCAAAAATCAGAAAAACTCAGGTCAGAAAATCCAGTATTAAGATTGATGACCAATGAAACCAATATCAAGCATAATAATACAACGCAAAGAATCAAAAAATTTCTAAACATTCTGAAAGGAAAAAACTGAAAAATAAGAAATGGCCTCAAGGTAATTTTTACTTTTGAGACCATTGTTTATGAGGTTTTTACAATGTTATTTCAAAGAATTGATTTTCTCTGTGAGCGCTTCTTTGGATGGAAAAGAGCCCATTGTTTCTTCCCGTTTTTCTCCTTTGGTAATCAGGGTGAAAGGTATAGCATTACCATCCCATGTTTCGAAGTTTTTGCTGAAAAAATCTTGAGAAAGGTTTCCAAAATTGAATAAAATTATATTATTCTTTAATCCAGATTTCTCCGCGAAATCAGTAACTTTTGTCCAATTCTGTGGTTCGTCTAAATTTATGAAGGTGAATTTCACTTTTTCGTTTTTCATTTCCGCCATTTTCTCCTGAAAATGAGGCATTTCTTCCATGCATGGTCTGCACCAAGTAGCGAAAAAATTGGTAACATAGATAGTGTCATTTTTCTTAGGCGTGAGCACTTCAGAAATTTGTTCTTGGTTCATTTCTTTGAGCAGGGTAGAGCTCTGGCTCTCTTGTGCTTCGGTGATTTCTACAGGGTTATTCTCTTCCGTCTGGATGTTCGTTTCCTCTTTTTTGTTGCAGCTTGCTAAAGCTAAAACTGTTAATACAGCGATGATTTTTTTCATTCGAAAAATTATTATTTAAATTATTATTTGTTATAAATTCCTAAAAACCCAAAACTATCAATTTTTAGTATTCTTATTCAGAATTTAGAAAAGAATTGACTAAATTTGCGTTAGGCTTTTGAGTGCTGGTTTTAACAGCTTGGCAAATTTAAATAAAAAAAGAAGTTGCAGCAAACACGAAAATTAGATAAAAGTTAAAAAAACGCCATATTTTGAGGAGGTTAAGGAAGATTTTGAAAATATCTATTGTCATGATAGAAATAATGGTGCTGCTCATGCTCTGGGCGAATGTATGGGTTTTTCATCTGACTAATGGAAGGACATTCAGCCAAGTGAGCAAGGTGCCTCCTCGGGCATGCGCCTTGGTTCTGGGAACTTCTCCAAAGATGAAATCTGGTAAGGCAAATCCATATTTTATCTCAAGAATGAAGGCTGCGGCGACTCTGTATCACCATGGGAAAATAAGAAAAATCATCGTAAGCGGAGAGAAAAGTCCTTATTATAACGAGCCAGAGGCGATGAAGAGCTATCTGGTAAGCTATGAAGGAGTTCCAGAAAATGTGATAACGGAGGATTTTGAAGGATTTAGTACGCGGGAGAGTATTCTTCGGTGTAAAAATGTTTTTAAGGAGTCTAATGTGATTATCGTGTCGCAGGGCTATCATAACCTCAGAGCCTTGTTTTTTGCGAGAAATCACGGGATGAATGCTTTGGGATTTGATGCGCGGGATGTTACAAAAAATGAGAGTTTTTACCGAAATCATATGCGGGAAGTTTTGGCGAGAGTTCAGGCAGCGGTATATTATTTCTTGAAAATTTCGTAAATTTGCCCATTGCGGAGGAATTAAATCCGAAAGGAGCAGATTCTTAAATGAGAAAAAATAATGAAACAGATAAAAAATAACCCTAAAATAATGCGTGCGTGGGCGATGTATGACTGGGCGAACTCAGTATATTCGCTAGTGATTACATCCACCATTTTTCCTATTTACTATTCTATTCTGACTACAGCTTATTATAAAAACGAATTTGTGGAGGAGGCAGGAAAATGGATAAAAGTACCTGCACGACATATGATTTCGTTTTTTGGGAAGCAGTATGAACCAGATGCAGTCTATGGATATTCTCTGACGCTGTCATTTTTTATAGTGGTTATTCTCACACCTATTTTATCTTCTTTGGCGGATATTATTGGAAATAAAAAATCTTTTTTACAGTTTTTCTGTTACCTTGGCGCGACATCTTGTATGGGATTGGCGCTTTTTGTGAATATGAAAACGGTGTATTTAGGTTTGCTTTTCAGCGTTACCGCGAGTATTGGTTTTTGGGGAAGTTTGGTTTTTTATAACTCGTTTTTACCTGATATTGCCACGAAGGACAAGCAGGATGCATTGTCTGCGAAAGGCTATGTGTATGGATATATAGGCTCTGTGGTGCTGGTGATTATCTGCTTGATACTCATTCAGGTAGTGGCGCGAGATGCTAAACAGGCACTGCTTTACACGAGGGTAAGTTTCTTATTGACTGGGGCTTGGTGGTTTGGTTTTTCACAATATACATTTAGACATTTGCCTAAGTTTGGTGAGGTCAAAGACCAGCTACCAAAGGATTTGGTATTATTGAATTTTAAAAATATTTTTAAATCTCACGAAGAACACGGAGGATGGTTTCAGGTGGTAAAAGGCAATATCAAATTTTATATAGAAATAGTAAAAGAGAGTTTCAAGGAACTTTACAAAATAGGAAAAAAACTCTTTAAGACTCCGAATCTGAAGTATTTCTTGTCAAGTTTCTTTTTCTACAGCGTAGGGATGCAGACGATTTTCCTTATGGCGACTTTGTTTGGAAAAAGTGAAATAAACTTAGAAGAAGGAAAACTGATAGGGACGCTGTTAATCATTCAGATAGAGGCGATTATAGGCGCGGTAATATTTTCGAGATTGTCTAAAAAAATAGGAAATAAAAATGTAATCAGCATCACGGTTTTCCTTTGGATAGTGGTCTGTGTGTGGGCGTATGTTCTTAATAAGGCCAATCCTAATGTGGAGTATCATTTCTATGCCGTTGCTGGTTTGGTGGGGCTCGTAATGGGAGGATTACAGGCGATGTCCCGTTCTACATATAGCAGACTTTTGCCAGAGGATAGTATGGATAATACTACATTTTTTAGTTTTTATGATGTGTTGGAAAAAATAGCCATAATGGTGGGAACGCTCATATTTTCGTTTATTATCGATAAATATGATGTGATAAAGGAATGTTTTGCCCAAGTGGATATAGTATTGCCATCGGCGGCGGGAATGCGTTTTGCAGCGTTCTTTATGGGTATATTTTTCCTGCTCGGCTTGATTTTGATAAGATTTGTTAAGATTAATGTAATGGGGGACAAGGAAGTGTTGTAGCGGTCTTTTGAGGTTTTTATTTTTAAAAGAATGAGTAATGAAAAAAACTTTATCCAAGATAAGTAGTAAGATATATGATGGAGACAATGATATGGTAGATGTGTCTGAAATGAGGTACCTTCCAAGGTGGGGCGTTTTATTTATAGATGTATGTATTTTGTTGTTTTCATTGTTAATTATAGAACAGATAGGTGTCTATTTTACAGGGATAATAGATTTTTATAAAAAATGTTCTCTCATCATTGGGGTGAATGTGTTTTTTATGATAGTTTTCCGTACTTATTCAGGTATTGTCAGACATTCTACTTTTATAGACCTTTCTAAAATATTCCTATCCATAGTATACACTATATTTGTTTTGGTTATCCTTAATGCGCTGGTGTATTGGAAGATGGACTATAAGCTGTTCAAGACTTCATTGCTGCTTGTTTATGCGGGGGTTTCCTTTGTGCTGCTGTTTATTTATCGTCTTTTTGTAAAGGAATTTTTTAATTTTATAAGAGAATATAGAAAGAATTTCCAAAAGAAGAGAATTTTGGTTTTGGGAATAGATGAGGTTTCTATTTCTTTGGCGAAAATAATAGCCGACAATTCTTCTATTCCGTACTATTTGGTTGGTTTTATTACAGAGAGAACGGATTCTAAACAAGCGAGTCTGCTAAATAGAAAAATCTATACTAAACATGATATAGAGGAGTATCAGAAAACACTCGATATAGATGGTGTTCTTATCAACCGAAACGGGCTGACTAAGGAGGCGATGCAGGAGTGGGTGAATTTCTTCTTGGAGAAAGGTATTCAGATGTATAAAGCGCCTGTTTTAGAGGAGATAAAAGAAGGTGGAGATTATTTCAAAATACAAAACATTCAGATAGAAGACTTGCTCAATAGAAAGCCGATCAGCATAGAAAATGAGGAAGTCAAAAGCAGGCATTATAACAAAAATGTTCTGATAACGGGAGGCGCAGGCTCTATCGGTAGTGAGATAGTGAGACAGGTGGCAATGTCCAATCCTGCTCTGGTGGTGGTTTTAGACCAAGCAGAAACACCGCTGTATGCCATAGAATTGGAATTAAAGGAAAGTTTCCCAAATGTTAATTTTAAATTTGTTTTAGCGGATATTTCTAATATCAATAGGCTCGAAAGTGTATTCGAAGAATATAAATTTTCTGTGGTCTATCACGCTGCAGCTTATAAGCATGTTCCGCTGGTGGAGGAAAATCCACACGAGGGAGTTTTGGTGAATATCCAAGGAAGTAAAAATCTGGCTCTTCTCGCAAGTAAATACAAAGTGGATACCTTTGTGATGGTTTCTACGGACAAGGCGGTAAATCCTACCAATGTGATGGGAGCATCCAAGAGAGCGGCTGAATTGTTTGTACAGGCACTTCAAAACCAACCAGGGAATACGACTAAGTTTGTGACCACTCGTTTCGGAAATGTTCTGGGGTCTAATGGTTCGGTTATCCCATATTTCAAAAAACAGATAGAGAAAGGTGGGCCGATCACGATTACCCACCCAGATATTGTGAGATACTTTATGACTATTCCAGAGGCGTGCGAGCTGGTTCTTCAGGCAGGAACTATGGGCGTGGGAGGAGAGATTTTTGTCTTCGATATGGGAGAGCCTGTGAAAATAGTGGATTTGGCAGAGAGAATGATAAGACTCTCTGGTTTTGAGCCAGATATAGACATTAAAATAGTATATACGGGGCTTCGTCCGGGGGAAAAACTTTATGAAGAACTACTGAGCGATGGAACGAAAACACTGCCGACACATCACGAGAAAATAATGATTTCCAAGGATGAGACTATGGAGTTTGAGAAAATAAATACACTAACCCAGAAAATATACGATCTAGCCAAAGAAAGCAATAAGATAGAAGTAGTTAGGACTCTGAAGGAAATCGTGAAAGAGTTTAAAAGTAATAATTCTATTTACCAGCAGCTAGATTAGTCTTAATTGTAATAAAAAGGGTATATTTGCAATAATTATATATTGACAGAGATGAAAACGAAGATATTTTTGGTAGTAACCGCACTTTTAGCTTTAACTTCTTGTAAAAATCAAAAAGAAATAGCCTATATGCAGAATATAGAGCAGATAGCAAAAGAGGCATCTCAGAAAAATGTGCAGTCTACCATACAGCCTAATGACCAGCTTTTGATATATGTGACAGCAAAGGATATGAGCATTACAGCGCCTTTCAATCAAGGTGTGGCGACAGATATCAATAAATCACAAGTGAACTATTCTCAGCCTAATACTAATATGCCGGCTTCTGGGCAGACCTCTGTATCAGGCGTTACTTATACCGTTTATTCAGATGGATACATAGAGTTCCCTGTTTTGGGTAGAATAAGTACTACTGGAAAAACAGTGGAAGCCTTGAAAGATGAGCTGACCAAGAAACTGAAAAAATATATCATAGACCCTACGGTGAGCGTTCGTTTTGCTAATTATCGTGTAACGGTGCTTGGGGAAGTAAATAAACCTGGGGAATATCTTATCCCAGATGGAAAAACGACCTTGCTTGGAGCTTTGGGGCTGGCAGGAGATCTGACCATTTATGGGAAAAGAGATAATATTTTAGTAGTAAGAGAGCAGGATGGAGTAAGAACACAAGCCTATATCAACCTTACAGATGCTAATTTTATCAATTCTCCTTACTATCATTTGAAACAAAATGATGTGGTCTATGTAACTCCTAATAATGCCAAGAAAAATTCCGCTTCATTTGGACCTCAGACGACGATTTATATATCGATAGCGTCTATCATTGTGACAATTTTGGCATTGGTTCTTAAATAATTAAACATCAGAAATGGGTAATAAAAATTCATCAAAATATTCTAATCCCAATGCAGATAAGCACCAAGTAGATATCATAGAACTGATAAAACCATATACACAGAATTGGAAATGGTTTTTGTTCTCTGCTTTATTCGCTTTGGTAGCGGCATTGCTATACCTTAGAACAGAAACTTATGTTTATCAGATACAGTCTTCCGTGCTGGTAAAAGAAGCAAAAAACTCATCAAGCTCTAGTGTAGATGCAGATTTGCTTATGGATTTATCAAAGCTGGGAGGGATGAGTTCTAATAGTATAGACAATGAGATAGAGATTTTTAAATCCAAGAAACTGATGAATGCCGTTGTAGAAGGCAAAAATCTACAAGTGGCAGTTTATTCTAGTGATAAATTTAAGAGTAAAGAGCTTTATGGAGATACAGCTCCATTTTTTGTAAATGTAGTTAATGAAAAAAAGAACGCAGTATTTCCTCAAGAAAATGTAAAAATAGAGATAGATGGCGATGTGATTACATTGTCTTCTAGTGAGTTAGACAACGAAGTTACAGGAGGGTTTAACAAGTTGATAAGCCTTCCATATGCCAATATTATCATTACTAAAAATAAAGATTTTGACCCTATAAAAGCAGGTGCTTTGGGGGAATTGTCGCTCTCTATCTTGTCAAAAGAAGCTCGTGTTGTTCAGTTGCAAAAAATGCTGAGCGTAGGTCTGCTTAATAAGGATGCGACCATAGTGGGGTTGTCTATGAATTATCCTAATGTGGATAAAGCCAAAGACATCATAAATAATCTGGTGGTGGCGTACAACCAAGATGCAATCAGTGATAAAAACTCTCAGTCAAAAGAAACAATGAAGTTCATCGAAGGGCGTATCGAGGTGATATCCAGTGAGCTTCAAAGTGTTGAAAATGAGAAGGAAAGGTTTAAGGAAAAGAACCAGCTGACAGACATAGGCGTAGAAGCCAAACTTAATTTGGAAACTAGCGCCCAGTCCAGAGCTAAACAGCTTGATATAGATGCCGAGGCGCAGATGGTGGATGGTATGATAGGCTATCTTAATAAGAGAGGAGCGTATCAGGTGCTGCCGTCAGCAGTAGGACTCACAGACCCTACGGCTTCTGCGGGGATAGAATCTTATAACCGTTTGGTTTTAGAAAGAGATAGATTATTGGCATCAGCGACGGAAAATCACCCTGCGGTAGTTAATCTCTCTCAGCAGCTTAATGAGCTGAAAGCTTCCATTATGCAGAGTCTACAAAAGACTAAAATGAGCTTGAAAATAGCAAGCTCCGAGCTTCAAATGGAGCAAAACCGAGCAAATGGGAAAATTTCTAAACTGCCGAATATAGAAAAGCTATTCAGAAATATAGAAAGACAGCAGCAGATTAAAGAGCAGCTGTATCTACTATTATTACAAAAAAGAGAGGAATCTGCCATTTCACTAGCCATCACAGGCGATAAAGCAAGAGTGATAGATGAGGCGTATTCTTCTGATGTGCCAGTATCTCCTAAAAAGCCTATAATATTGATGGGAGCGCTGCTTTTAGGTTTGATCATTCCGTTTGCTTTTATTTACATAAAAGAACTTTTAAATATCAAGATAAAGACAAAACAAGATGTAGAAAGACTTTCTTCTACGCCTGTTTTAGCAGAGTTGCCGAAAGTAGAAAAAGGCCAGTCCGAGCTGGTAGGAATGAACGATTCGTCCTTGATTGCGGAAGCCTTCCGATTATTGGTTACCAATATGAACTTTATACTTCCTAAAAAAGATGAAGGAAAGGTGGTTTTTGTGACCTCTACGGTAAATGGCGAAGGGAAAACCTTTACTTCTGTTAATTTAGCGAAGACATTGTCCACGCCAAGACGAAAGGTGATTTTGATAGGTTCCGACATTAGAAATCCACAGCTTCAGAGGTATAATAAAAAAGCAAGAAAAGGCGTGGCAGGGGTTACAGAATTCTTGTATAATGATGAAACAACCATAGAAAGCATCATTCATAAATACGATTCTGATTCGTATTTAGATGTGATTTATTCTGGAAGTATTCCACCAAATCCAGCCGACCTTCTAACGAATGGAAGATACGAACTTCTATTGGCAGAACTGAAAAAGAAATACGACTATATTGTCATAGACACAGCACCATTGATGCTTGTGACAGATACGCTATTGCTTGCTAATTTAGCAGATGCTACCATCTATATCATGCGTTCTGAATATTCAGAAAAAGCATTGATAGACTTTGCGAATAAGAATATCAGAGAAGGAAAAATCAAAAATGTGGGATTCGTTCTTAATGATGTGGAGAAGAGCAATTTTGGATATAGAAACAAGTATGGCTATGGCTATTATACTGAGGGGAAAACTTGGTTTGACAGGCTTAAAAACAAAATAAAACATATCATAAGTAGAAGTAGAAGGTGGTAAATGACAGCTTATGTATCGGCGTACAATAGCGATAATAGATAAGTATAAACAATATTTCCCTGTAATAGTCAAATTACTAGGGTCGGGATTGCTTACTTCGTTGGGATTTGTACTGCTGTCTTCGGGGAAATTTGATTATATATCTAATGACTTGTCTGTCAAGATATTGCTTTTTATTCAATTTCAGATAATAGGAATTACGATTTCCAAATACGGGCTGGATAGTTTGGTTTTTGCAAAAATGATAGGAGATTCCAATAGCGTGTATGACCCACTGGAATACATCAAAAAAAAAGGAATTCTATTATCCATTCTGTGTGCAGGTGTTTATGTAGTAATGTATGATTATACCTATGCGCTTGTTATTCTCTGCACGATAGTATTCGATGTTTATAGTGTGGTGGCTATTGTCCAGATGAATGTGATGAAGCACTATAACTATGCATTTTTTGCGAATATAGCGGCTTATCCTCTCTTTTTTGGAGTTCTTCTTGTCAGTTCGCTTTTCTTTGAATACAGCTATGGGCAAATGATAGCGCTATATGTGGCGTGTATTTTTCTGAGGTTTTTGCTTTCGTGGGTTTTCATTATGAAAAAGAAGAAGGCAGAAAATATGGAACTGATGAAGCTGGAAGTTCCGTTTAGTTTAGGAATTCAGCAGATTTTGAATTTTAGTTTGTTTAAAATAGACCAAATCATCATTTCACTTGGAGCTGTTTTATTGGTGTTTTTTGGGATTGCAGGACAGGATATTCAGCAGATTTTATTTTTATCCAAATTCCCAGAGCTGGTTTCAGGAGTTTTGGTTTCGTTGTCCTTTTTGTACGCACCGTATTTGATTATAGAAAGTAGGGAAGGGCTGATAGCGGTTTTGGATAAATACAAATGGCTTTTGGTGCTTTATGGAGTGGGGCTGGCGGTTGCTCTTTGTGTTTATATGCTGATTTGGCATGGCGAAACGGATTTGGATATAGTTTATGCTATTTCTTACTTTGTAGTTTCTGTATTGGCAGTTTTTGTGAATATGGTTACATTGGGGTATTTGAAGAAAAACGAAGTAAATATATTGGTTAAAAATCTGGTGATCAGCAGTGGTGTAGGGGTAGTTTTTTTACTTATTATTCCTTTTTTGGGAATGGGGAAATATATGGTTTGTAGTGTTCCTATACAGATGCTGGTTTTCTTGATTTTAAGATTACAAAACAAAAAATGAGTACATTATCTATATACAGCGAAACTAACATATTGGACTATGTTCTGATATTGTTGTATGTTTTATATATATTAAAACAGTTTTCTGTGTATACTAAAATCAACCAAAAAATAGGCATTTTTTCTTTGGTAATGGGATTGGTGCATTTCATTATCACATTTGCTTCGTACGGCTTCATTCTCGGTAGTGTGGCGGATGCCAAACATTATTATTCCGAGTCTATATCTATAACTGACTGGGGATTGTCCTATCTTTCTAATGGAACTTCTTTTATTGTCTTTTTGAATTACATGCTGGTTCAGTGGCTTCAGTTGTCTTTTTTAGGATGTTTTTTAGTTTTTTCTTTCATTTCTTATTTAGGATGTTTGAGGTTATTTGATGTCATAATAGACCTTACGGATAGGAGTTATAATGTATCATATCTACTTTTACTGTTGATAGGAACACACTTTTGGACGGTTTCTCTTGGGAAAGACGCCCTTATGTTCTATGCTATGTGCTGCTTGTGTTACAATATTTATTTTGATAAACCGAGGAGTCATTATATTTTGCCATTGATGTTGATAGGATTTATCAGGCTGCATGTTCTTATTTTCGTATTAGTAGGAGGTGGCGTCAGCTATGTTTTCACCAATAAAAAGATAAAAACACAGACCAAATTCGTTTTTGCTGGGCTTGTTTTAGGGGCTTTGCTGTTCCTTATTCCTTTCTTTTTAAAGGAAATAGCGGTTACCAATATCAGCGATATAGAAGGAAAACTACAGAGTTCTATGAATGCCAATGTAGAAGGAGGGGCGGGAATAGACCTGAAAGACGCTAATCTAATCGTAAAATGGTTCAGCTACATGTTCAGACCTTTTGTTTTTGAAGCCAGAAACCCAATGTTTTTGGTGTCGGCTTTGGAAAATTTAGTTTGGCTGTACATCTTTTTCATCATCATCAGAGGTTTGTTTTTTGATAAAATTAAGACAAACTATATCTTGTGGAGTTATATAGGAATCATACTAGCATGTACGCTTCCTTTGGCTTATACACTTGCTAACTTTGGGATTTCGATGAGACAGAAAATAATGATATTCCCATTTTTCTTAATTTTATTTTTTATCGTAAAAAAAAGCAGAAAATCATTCTATGAAAATTCTATTCCTGACTAAATACACACGCAAAGGTGCCAGCTCTCGCTATCGTTCTTATAATTACAAAAAATGGTTTGAGAAAGAGGGTGTGGAGGCTGTCTATTCGCCGTTATTTAATGACTTGTATTTCAGATACCTGCATGGTAATGTTTTGATGAAAAACCTGGTGGCGCTCTGGTGTATGGTAAAAAGGGTTTTTTATCTGTTTTTTCATGCAAAGAAATACGACCATGTGGTCATAGAATATGAGCTTTTCCCAAAACTTCCATTAGGTTTGGAATTGTTCTTTTTAAAGAAAATAAAATCTTTCAGCCTTGATTTTGATGATAATATTTCTGCAAATTATGCAGGAACGAGTCTGCAGAACAAAATCCCAGAGCTGATGAAATTAGCGAAATTTGTCACCGTGGGAAATCACTGGTATATATTTGAATTTCAGGGAAATTTGATTTATCTTCCGACGGTAATAGATTTAGATAAATATCCTCTTTACAGTCTTCAAAAAGAAAACGATGCCAAGGAAATAGTCTGGATGGGTTCACCTTCTACGACGAAGCATTTCAAACTAGTGGACAAAGCCCTCGGAAGGCTTTCCGAAAAATATGATTTTACCCTAAAAGTTATCGGTGGAAAAGTAGAGCTGGATAAAAGAATTAAAACTAAATTTGAGGACTGGAGTGCTCAAACAGAAAATAAAGACTTGGCCGAGAGTACCATAGGCATCATGCCCTTGGAAAACAGCTATTGGGAAATGGGGAAATGCGGTTTCAAACTTATCCAATATATGGCGAGCGGTATTCCTGTGGTGGCATCTCCACTGCCTGCGAATAGGGACATTGTGACCAGTGATGTAGGTTTCACAGCGGAGAGCGAGGACGAATGGTATGAGAAATTATCCCTACTGCTGGAGAGTTTTGAACTTCGCCAAAAAATGGGACAAGCAGGGAGAAAAAGAGCCGAAGAGAGCTATTCTTACCAAGTTTGGGGCAAAAAATATGTAGAACTATTAAAAAACAATATATAGATTATGTGCGGTATCAATGGGCTGGTGTATAAAAATGCAGAAAACACAGATGTTCAGAGTATTATAGAAAAAATGAACCAAAAAATCATTCATCGCGGGCCTGATGAAGATGGTTTTTTCGTGGAACATTTGGAAGACAAAACGATAGCTTTTGCCATGAGAAGGCTTTCCATCGTTGATTTGTCCACGGGGAAACAACCGATTTTTACTGAAGATAAGAGCAAGGTCATTGTTTTTAATGGTCAGATTTACAATTCCGAAGTCCTGAAAAAAACACTCGTTCAGAAAGGTTTCGCTTTTTATACTTCTTC
Source organism: Flavobacteriaceae bacterium (assembly GCA_013333255.2). Lineage (GTDB taxonomy): Bacteria > Bacteroidota > Bacteroidia > Flavobacteriales > Weeksellaceae > JABCPE02. The sequence goes on from JABCPE020000004.1 coordinate 357,258, forward strand.
TCCTGCGGAAGTCGTGCTAAAACTCTATGAATGTTTTGGTTTAGAGGCTTTTAATATGCTTGACGGCGTGTTTGCTTTTTCTATTTATGATAAAATTTTGGGCAAAATTTTCATCGCTCGGGATTTCTTCGGTGACAAACCACTGCATTACCAGCATTCTGAAAAAGGTCTAATCTGGGCATCGGAGCTGAAATCCATTATTTCCGTTTTGGATAAAAAACCAGAAATAGACAACATGGGGCTGAATCTCTATTTTCAGCTGACCTATATTCCTGCGCCTTTTACTATATATAAGGGAATCAGCAAGTTAGAGTCCAATAGTTTCATAGAATATGATGTAAATACTAATGCGCTTAAAATTCATGAAATTCATTCGGAAAAGATTGAAAAACAACAAGTTAGTTTTGATGAAGCCAAGAAAAATGTCAGAAAATTAGTTGAAGAAAGTGTGAGCTCTCGCAGTGTTTCGGATGTTTCGCTGGGGGCTTTCCTGTCGGGAGGAGTGGATTCTTCTATTATAAGTCTTTGTCTATCAAAGCAGTCCGATAGTAAAATAGATACTTTTTCCATCGGTTTTGATAAAAAATCTTTTGATGAAACCGATAAATCAAGGCTTGTGGCGAATCTTATCGGCAGTAACCACCATGAATTCGTGATTTCCGAGAAGGATTTGACTGCCCATTTGGATGAGATTTTGCTGAATTTTGATGAGCCTTTTGCAGATTCATCAGCTCTTCCGAGTTATATAGTTGCTTCTAAAACAGCTGATTATGTGAAAGTTGCCCTTACAGGAGATGGAGGCGATGAGGTTTTTGGAGGGTATAATAAATATTTAATCGGAGGGATTAACCAAAAATATACAAGTCTGGTTCCCAGATTTTTACACCAAAGTGTGCTGAAAGTAGCAAACGCTTTGACCAAACAAAAGGGAGATGAACGCGGACTGAAATTTAAAGTTAGAAAAGCTTTAAACTCAATAGATTATGATGATTCCTTTTTTTATAACATTATAAAATTAGGTTTCACGGACGAGGAAATGTCTATTTATCTCAATGAAAAAGACAGAGTCAAAAACCCTCTGGCGTATTATCAGCAAAGAATCCCAAATCCTAAAAATCTCACAGATTTTAGAAATGTAGACAAAATGATAAGCTTAGAAGGGGATATGATTGTAAAAGTGGATAGAACGAGTATGCTGGCATCTATGGAATGCAGAGCTCCGTTTCTGACCAGAGAGATTTGGAATTACACCCTGAGCCTTCCAGATGAGTATCTACTGAAAGGAAATAACAAGAAAATGATTCTGAAAAAAGCTTTTGAAAACGAATTTCCAGAACAGTTTTTAGAAAAGTCTAAAAAAGGCTTCGGAGTTCCTGTCGGAGACTGGCTTAGACAAGGGATGAGAAGTGAGCTTCTGAGCTATATAGATGATAAATTCCTTGAAGAGCAGGATATATTTGATATTCAGAATATTAAGAAAATAGTTCTCAACCACCTGAATTCTGTGGAGGACAATTCCTTTAAAATCTGGACTTTTTACTGTTTCCAAAAGTGGTATAAAAACACATATTTAGCAACCAAATAAGAAAAAAATATTTTGAAAAAACTCATTCGTATAACCACTGTGCCGCTTTCTTTAAAAGTACTTTTAAAGGGGCAGTTGCGGTTTATGGCTTCTAATGGATTTGATGTAAAAGGAGTTTCATCCGAAGGAGAGGAGCTAAGGGAAGTTCATGAAAATGAAGGGATTGCAGTGGAGGCTATCACTATGTCTCGTAAGATAACGCCGTTTCAGGATTTGAAATCGCTTTGGGAAATGTGGAATTTTTTGAGAAAAGAAAAACCACAAATAGTCCACACCCATACGCCAAAAGCAGGAATTATAGGAATGCTGGCGGCGAGATTAGCAGGAGTGCCACATCGTCTGCATACCGTGGCGGGACTGCCTTTGATGGAGGCGACAGGAACTAAAAGAAAGATTTTAAACTTTGTGGAAAAGCTCACATACAGCTCTGCTACAATGGTTTATCCCAATTCCAAAGGTTTGTATGATTTTATTTTGCAAAATAATTTTACCCAGAGCAATAAGCTGAAAATCATCGCCAATGGTTCTTCCAATGGTATAGATACTGTATTTTTTAGTCCAGACCAAGTGACTGAAACAGAAAGGGTTACGCTTAGAGAGAAATTGAACATTCAGCCTAATGATTTTGTGTTTGTGTTTGTGGGAAGAATTGTCAGTGACAAAGGAATAAACGAACTGATAAAAGCATTTTCTGAGCTTCAGGCAGCAGAAAATAATGAACTAATGGGCATAAAACTTCTTTTGGTAGGAGGTTTGGAGAATGATTTAGACCCTTTAAACCCAGAAACTTTGGCTGAAATAAACCAAAATAAAGATATCATTTCTGTGGGCTTTCAGCAGGATGTCCGTTCCTTTTTTGCCATTGCTGATGCACTCGTTTTTCCGAGCTATCGCGAGGGATTTCCTAATGTGGTGATGCAGGCAGGAGCTATGGGACTGCCAAGCATCGTCTCTGATATCAATGGCTGTAACGAAATCATTATAGAAGGAGAAAATGGGCTGATCATTCCGTCTAAAAATGTAGAAAAATTAAAAGAAAAAATGCTAACTTTGGCAAAAGACAAAAATTTATATACTAAACTAAAGGGAAACAGCCGCAGAATGATAGAAAACAGGTATGAGCAGTCTGTGGTTTGGAATGCCCTTTTGGAGGAGTATGAAGGTCTGTTACAAAGTGTTTAAAGTCAGTTTTAGATATGTATAAAAATTTTATTAAACCAGCCATAGATTTTGTGCTTGCACTTGTGGGATTTTTATTTTTAAGTCCTGTTTTTGTGCTGGTTACGATAGGTTTGTTTTTTGCAAATGATGGGAAACCGTTCTTTTTTCAGCTTCGTCCAGGGAAAGATGGGAAGATTTTTAAAATCATTAAATTTAAAACCATGACTGACAAAAAGGACGAAAAAGGAAACCTTCTGCCAGATGCAGACAGGCTTACCAAGATAGGCAGTTTTGTCCGTAAGACTTCTTTGGATGAAATTCCACAGCTGCTGAATGTCATCAAGGGAGATATGGCTCTTGTAGGGCCAAGACCGCTTTTACCGCAGTATTTGGAGCTTTATAATGATTTTCAGCGCCGAAGAAATGAGGTCAAACCTGGCATCACAGGATGGGCTCAGGTCAATGGGCGTAACAGCATAAGCTGGGAAAAGAAATTTGAATACGATGTTTGGTATGTAGATAATGTTAGTTTTTTATTAGATATTAAAATACTGATAATGACTGTATTAAAGGTTGTGAAATCAGAAGGGATTAACGAACAGGGACAGGCTACATCAGAGGAATTTAAAGGAAATACGAGATGATATTATTTGGAGCAAGCGGACACGCAAAAGTAATTATAGATATTTTGGAGGGAAATGGCGTGCAGGTGGAGAAAATATATGATGACAATCCCAGAACAGATAATATTTTCGGTATCGGTGTGGAGCACAGCAGTCAGATAGGAGAAAATAAAGCAGCCATCATTTCTGTGGGAAACAATACCAATAGAAAAAAAATTTCCGAAAAATATAAGTTTCAGTATCAAATCGCCGTTCATAAGACAGCTGCCATTTCGGTTCATTCCAAAATAGGAGAAGGGACAGTTGTCATGGCAAATGTAGCGGTCAATCCAAGTGTAGAGATAGGCAAACACTGTATCATCAATACTGGCGCAGTTTTGGAGCATGATTGTAAAATTTCGGATTTTGCACACATCTCGCCCAATGCAGCTTTGGCAGGAAATGTAGAAGTGGGAGAGGGAACACATGTAGGAATCGGGGCCTCTGTTATTCAGGGCATTAAGATAGGGAAATGGGCTACGATAGGCGCTGGAGCAGTGGTCATAAAGGATGTTCCTGATTTTGCAGTAGTTGTGGGCAGTCCAGCAAGAATAATAAAGTATAATAATTAGTAAAATAGATAGTTATGAAACCTAAAATATGGCTTTCCTCTCCTCATATGGGCGGAAGCGAACTAAAATACATCAATGAAGCATTTGACCAAAACTGGGTAGCGCCTTTGGGGCCGAATGTGAATAATTTTGAAACTGATTTAGAACAGTACCTTTCTGAAAATGTGAAAGTTGCAGCGGTTTCGGCAGGAACAGCGGCTTTGCATTTGGCGCTTGTTATTTTAGGAGTAAAGGCAGGAGATGAGGTTATTTGTCAAAGTTTTACATTTGCGGCATCGGCGAATCCTATTGTTTATCAGGGAGCTACGCCTGTTTTTGTGGATTCAGAGCCTGAAACATGGAATATGTGTCCTGTGGCTTTGGAAACAACTATTAAAGATAGAATTGCCAAAGGAAAAAAGCCAAAAGCTGTTATAGTGGTTCATTTGTATGGGATGCCTGCAAAAATGGAAGAAATCATAGAAGTTGCCAGCCGCTATGAAATCCCAGTGGTAGAAGATGCAGCGGAGGCTCTCGGAAGTTCATACAAAGGGAAAAAGTGCGGAACTTTTGGCGAAATATCTTTTTTAAGCTTTAATGGAAACAAAATAATAACTACTTCTGGAGGAGGAGCGCTGGTATGCAAAACGCAGGAACAAAAGGAAAAAGCAGTATTTCTATCCACTCAGGCAAGAGACAATGCGCCTCATTATCAGCATTCACAGATAGGCTACAATTATAGAATGAGCAATATCTCGGCTGGAATAGGGCGCGGGCAGATGGAAGTTTTGGATTTAAGGATTTCTCAGCGCCGTAAAAATCATGATTTCTATCAAGAAATATTTAAGAATATAGATGGAATAGAGCTGTTTACAGAGTCAAATTCAGACTTTTTCTCTAATCATTGGCTTTCTGCCATTACAATCGATGCGCAGAAAACAGGTTTTGACAGAGAGCAACTTCGTCTGAAACTACAAGAAGAAAATATAGAAAGCCGCCCACTATGGAAGCCGATGCATTTACAGCCTGTCTTTGCTGATGCGCCATATTATGGAGGAAATGTAGCTGAAAATTTATTTAATAATGGGCTTTGCTTGCCTTCGGGGTCTAATTTGACAGCTGAAGATTTGGAGAGAATAAAAAATGTAATTGAGAACATGTTATGAAAGTAAAATCAACGCCACTTAAAAACTGCTATATCATAGAACCTACTGTTTTTGAAGATGATAGGGGATATTTTTATGAGAAATTTAATGAACAGAAATTTGAACAGCTGACAGGGATGAACGGACATTTCGTTCAGGATAATGTTTCCAAATCCTCTTACGGAGTTCTTCGCGGACTGCATTTGCAGAAAGGAGATATGGCTCAGGCGAAGCTGGTGTCTTGTTTGGAGGGAAGAGTCTGGGATGTTGCAGTAGATTTGCGCGAAGATTCGCCTACTTTTGGGCAGTGGTTTGGTGTGGAACTTAGTGCTGAAAACAGGATGCAGTTCTACATTCCAAGAGGTTTTGCTCATGGATTTTCGGTGCTGAGCCCGACTGCGGTTTTTACTTATAAATGTGATAATTTCTATAATAAAGAATCCGAAGGCGGTATCATTTGGAATGATGCAGAGCTGAACATAGACTGGAAACTTCCAATGTCAGATATTATTTTATCTGAAAAAGATAAGGTGCAAAAAACCTTCCAAGAAAAGGATTTTTAAACCATAAAATGAACAATATAATAAAACTGAGAGGCTTAATTTCACTCAACTTTTTGATTTTCTTCCTGCCGTTTTTAAAGATGTGTTCTGGCGTGGAGAAGAAATCAGAAGTCGCGGCTGAAGCGGCTATTTCGATGCAGAATAATACAGAAGCCCAATCAGACACTCTTGTATTGGACACTTTGGAAGAAAGCCAAACACTCTCTAAACTAGTGCCTATTCTGGATAATCAGGGTATAGTGTATAACTTCTATGAAGCGGTTTATTTTAATTTTGAAACGGACATGATAGAGGATTTTGAGTTTTCTCCTTTTATATGTTATCCGCTTGTATTATTTTTAGTAATATTAATGTTTATAGGTTCAGTATTCAATAAAACTATGTTAATAAGGACTTTGTCTATTATTAACATAGTTTTGTTGTTAGGTTCAGTGGTGTGGTTTTATTTTTTGGAATTTATAGAAAATATTAACCAGCTGAGAATCGGTTTTTATTTGATAATATTAAACATGTTACTCATCTTTGTCCTTTCAAATCAAAAACAAAAAACTTAGTTCACAGCGTTTAAATCCTGAGCAATCAGCCAGCCTTCGCTCCAGCACGCTTGGAAGTTGAACCCGCCAGTAACTGCATCGATGTTGAGAACCTCGCCAGAGATGTAGAAATTGGGCAGTTTTTTGCTTTTCATGGTTTTGAAATCCATCTCCTTCAGATCCACACCGCCCGCCGTGACGAACTCCTCTTTGAAAGTGCTTTTTCCTGTCACATTCATTCGACAGCGGCACAGATTTTCTATGATTTTCTGCATTTCTTTGTTGTTGATATTGGCTATTTGTTTGGCTGTATCAACTCCAGAAACGAATAAAATTCTCTGCCAAAAACGATTGGTAATATCAAAAATCTTGGCTTGACCGATGGATTTTTTCGGTTCATTTTCTTTGAAATTTTTAAATATTTCCAAAGCATCTTCTGAAGCTGTTCCGATGAAATTGACGATGATTTCAAACTGGTATTTTAGTGCCGCAAGCTCTCTTGCTCCCCATGCCGATAGTTTTAGGATTGCAGGGCCGCTCAGTCCCCAGTGGGTAATGAGCAGAGAGCCAGACTCTTCTAAATTTAATTTTGGGATTTCAATATCTACATACTGAAAACTCGTTCCCATGAGGTCTTTCAGTATTTCATTTTTAATGTTAAATGTAAATAAAGACGGAACGGGCGTGATAATCTGATGCCCTAGTTTTTCTAGTATTTTAAATGCTTTCGGCGAACTTCCTGTGCTGAATACCACATAATCCGCGGAATAATTTTGGTCTGTGGTATGGATTTTATATCCGTTTTCCTGCGGTAAAATCTCGGTAACGGTCTGTTTGGTAAGTATTTTTACATTTTTCTTTCTGCATTCATTGACCAGGCAGTCTATGATGCTTTGTGAAGAGTTGCTTTCAGGAAAAATTCGGTTGTCATCTTCTATTTTGAGGGCTACGCCGTGTTCTTCGTACCAGTTCATGGTGTCCCCAGGCTGGAATTTTGTAAACACGCTGAGGAGTTCTTTGTGACCACGAGGGTAGAATTGCACGAGTTCTCTCGGGTCAAAACAAGCATGGGAAACATTGCATCTGCCGCCGCCTGAGATTTTTACTTTTTGCAGGACATCAGAATTTTGTTCTAAAATAGTGACATCGTATAGTTTTGTATCAATATTTGCAGCGGTAAAAAATCCAGAAGCGCCTCCTCCGATGATGATTACTTTTTTCATAATTCAAAAGAAAAACCTTCAACATTTTCTTTTTTAGAGTAATGCTGAAGGCTGTTTTTTATAAATAATTAAAATTATTTTTTGTTGTTTTTCTGTTGTTTTTGTTGCTCTTTCTGCTGTTCCTTCTTCTGTTCTTGTGCTTGTTCCATCAGCTCACGCATTTTTCTTTGGAATCGCCCTTCTTTAGCAGGTTTAGCTTTATTTTCCTGAATCTGAGCGTGAATTTTCTTTTCATCGATGATAAAGTGTTTGATGACAAGTACAATCACGATGTTCAGAGCATTTGATACAAAATAGTACCAAGAAAGCCCAGATGCAGCAGAGTTCAGGAAGAACATGAATGTAATTGGGAAAATGTACATCAGAGGTCTCATGTCTGGCATTCCTTCTTGTCTTGGCGCCTGCATGTTTCCAGAGGTCATGATAGTGTAGATTAAAATAACCACCGTACACGCCACCGCAAAAATACTCAAATGGTCTATTCCTAGGAAGTTAGATGGAATCTTGATGATATCATCATATGAAGATAAATCCTCTACGAACCAGAAGCTCTTGCCTCGGAAATCGATATAATTCGGGAAGAAACGGAATAACGCGTAGAAAATAGGCACCTGCATAAGGGCTGGGATACATCCCGCCAGCTGATTGACTCCCGCATTTCTATACACCGCCAATACTTCCTGTTGTTTTTTCAGTGGGTCAGCATCTTTGTATTTTTCATTTACAGCATCTACTTCAGGTCGGATTACTCTCATCATCGCACTTAGTTTGTGCTGTTTGAACATGATAGGCGATAGGATAAGTTTAACCATGATAGTCAGCACTAAAATAGCCCAACCAGCCGTAAGTCCTAAATGATTTTGAATAAATTCATAAATAGGGATAAAGAACCAAACATTGATAGTTCTGATGAATGACCACCCAAGCGGCAAGATTCTATCAAAGTTTTTATCATAGCTTTTAAGTAAATCCAAATCTAACGGCATAAAATACCAAGAGAAACTTTCGTTAAACTCCTTGTTTCCAGAGAGATTTACTTCAGCTTTATAGTTGAAAGTTTTTAGATAATTACCTTTGTCTATTGGTTCTTGGCTTCCTGTAGACTGTGTAAGTCCGTTTTTAGCCTCAAAAACAGTCGTGAAGAACTGGCTTTTCACACCGATCCAGTCTAGTGTTTCTTCGGTTTCCTCCATTTCTCCTCTTCCATCATAATCATAGCTGGAATAGTTGTCAAATGAATAAACGAACTCTGTGTAGCCCTGCTGCTGAGTTCTACCTTTTTCTGTTGTCAAAGCTTGGTAATCCCAAGAAAACTCGGCTTTGTTATCATTAGTTACTTTAGAAAGTCCTTCTGTTTTTACTTGGAAATCAACGGTATAGTTTTTTTGTAAAGTATAGATGAACTGAATCGTAGCAGATTCTAGCTGTGCGTGTAGAGTTACTACATTGCCATTTACTGTTGGAGTAAAGTTTAAATCTTTGGTACTTACTAATTTACCAGCTTTGTCTTTAAAAGTAAATCCGTAGTTTGAGTTCTCGTTATTGAATAAATACAGAGGTTTATTTTTGTCTGTTCTGTCATAAGAGTTGTACTGGTTCATTCTTACCGAAGAAATCTGCCCTCCAAGGTTAGAAATTTCCAATGTAAGCTCGTCATTTTTGAGAACGGATTTTTCTCCATTATGAGAAGCAACTGCTTTTACGATTTTTTCAGTTTGTTCGGTTTTTACTTGTTGTTCAGCCTCTTTTTTCTTGTCATTTTTATTAGAATACTGGAAAAAAAACGATACCGCTAAAATAAATCCAGCAAAGACAACCATATTGATAAACTGGCTTCTTTCAAATCCTCTGTTACTATTCTGCATTTTTTTAGTTTAAAAAATTATTGCCGACAAAGATAAACAAAAATTAGTGAAAAGATTTATTTCATCAGAAAATAAGTTGTGATTTTTATTAGAAATAATAAGATAAATAAACCCTTTTAACTTACGAGTTAAAAGGGCTATTGACAAATAAAATTATTTTTTATGATTTGCAGATGCTTTTATGAAAGCGATGAACAAAGGGTGTGGAGATGCCACTGTACTTTTGTACTCTGGGTGGTACTGCACGCCTACATAGAAAGGATGGTCTTTGAGTTCCACTACTTCTACGAGGTGGGTTTCAGGGTTAAATCCAGAAGGGATAAGTCCTTTTTTCTCATAATCCTCTATGTAGTCATTGTTAAATTCATATCTGTGTCTATGTCTTTCCGAAATCAGCTCTGCATTGTAGATTTCAGCGATTTTGGTGTTTGGTTTTAGTTCGCATTTCCAAGCGCCCAGACGCATAGTTCCGCCTTTGTCTATTACATCTTTTTGCTCCTCCATCAGGCTGATAACAGGGTAAGGCGAGTTGTCATCAAACTCCATACTATTCGCCTTTTCAAACCCTAATACATTTCTTGCAAATTCTATTGTGACAATCTGCATTCCGAGGCAAATTCCTAATAGCGGAATTTTGTTTTCTCGGGCGTATTTGGCAGCGGTTATTTTCCCTTCTATTCCTCTGTCGCCAAAACCAGGTGCAATGAGAATACCATCTAAATCTTTTAGATAATCTTCTGCATTTCCGTTTTCTAGGTCACCACTGTAGATCCATTTTAGCTTCACATCTATTTCCTCTGATGCTCCTGCGTGGATGAAAGCCTCAGCTATGGATTTGTATGAATCTGGCAAAGAAACATATTTGCCGACAAGCCCTATTTCTACGGTTTTCTTAGGGTTTTTATATTTTTTAAGGAAATTTTGCCAGTTTTTTAGATTAGGTTCTTTGTCGTAAGGAAGTCCCAATCCTTTAAGAACCACTTGGTCAAAATTCTGCTGATGCAGTTCTATAGGAACGCGGTATATAGTATCTACATCCTTACATTCCACCACATTTTCTATGGCTACATTACAGAACTGAGCAAGTTTAGACCTGATGTCTTTGGTGATGGTATGTTCGGTTCTGCAGACCAAAACATCTGCCTGAACACCGCTTTCCATCAATGCTTTTACAGAGTGCTGAGAAGGCTTGGTTTTTAATTCGCCACTTGAAGCCAGATAAGGCAGCAAAGTAAGGTGAATCACCATAGAGTTTTTCTCTCCCAGCTCCCATTTCAGCTGACGAACAGACTCTATGTAAGGCAAAGACTCTATGTCTCCCACCGTTCCACCTATTTCAGTGATGATGATATCATAGCCTTCATTAGAAAGAATTTTTATTCTTCTCTTTATCTCATTGGTAATGTGTGGGATTACCTGCACGGTTTTCCCAAGGAAATCTCCTTTTCGTTCTTTTTCAATTACGGTTTGGTAGATTCTTCCTGTGGTTACATTATTATTTTGGCTGGTATTGGTATCCAGAAATCTCTCATAGTGTCCCAAGTCAAGGTCTGTCTCTGCGCCGTCTTCGGTCACATAGCATTCGCCGTGTTCGTACGGGTTCAGTGTCCCTGGGTCGATATTGATATAAGGGTCAAGTTTCTGTATCGTGACTTTAAATCCTCTGGCTTTCAGTAGCATACCGAGGGAAGCAGAAACGATTCCTTTTCCTAATGATGATGTTACACCTCCTGTTACGAAGATGTATTTGGTATTATTTTTAGACATTCGTTTAGGTTTGTGCAAAGTTAAAATAAAACGCCATATTATGCAAGAAACAAAATATTAAAGAGGATTTAGCTCCAATAGAATTTTTGGATAATTTGTTGTTTCTTACGATCGATGGAGAGTTTTATTTCATCTTCACCATATGTTAAATAGTTGTATCCACAGACTTTTCCGACCAATTCATCGCTTCGGTTAGTTATGCCAGTTTTACTAAGGCTGATTATAGGTTTATTCACTTGGTCATTGAGTCCATAGTATCCATAATCACGGATGAAAAGACCGGTTTCCAGATATTTATCACGGGTAATCCAGTAGCTCAGTAGCATATCAGCATACATATAGAGGTCATGGGAGATTTTTCTTCGTTTTATTCTCATTTTTTCCAAATGGCTATCCCTTGCTTCTTCCCATGAGTGGTTCTTTAGATACTCGGATTTATGCTTGTTGTAGTCTTCTTCTATGGAGGCGTACCATTCTAAAAGTGGAGCTGTTTCTTCCATATTGATTACGGAATTATCAAATTGATAATGAGTACCATCCCAGTCAAATCTAATGAAATCCCATTCGAATCTCTCGCCATCTTTGATGAGATAAGGATAAGCATCACCCAAAACTGAAATAAAATGCACCTTACCTTCTTTTTTGTCCATGTCTTCTCCCAAATCTATGGTAACCAGTGGGAAAAATATAGTTTTGTAAATGGGCAATGGATTGCTAAAAACTTCTTCTATTGACAAAGTTACTACAAAAAAGTGAAATGCGGAAAGATATAGTGATAGAATTGAGTTACAAGGGTTTTAGTTGAAGTGGCGATAATTCGTGAAGCCATTACAATCCCTGCCGAAGCCAAATCCTGACGCCGCAACGTTACTTGTTCGTAACCATGCCCGAAAATGCGACAAACGGGCACGGAGGGCGAAACAAGACACTAAGGAATAGTGAGTTACCGACAACTCACGCGAAAAATCCGGTTACGGAAAAAGATTGCGCCGTTCCTCTCCGTTTTGCGTACCGACACCGGACTCTTCACCAACTAATTTTGAAACCAAAAAATTAAGGACAATGAAGAGTACATTTTCAGTAATCTACTACCTCAAGCGTCAGGTAGTGAAAAAGGACGGGACAGTTCCCGTCATGGGACGCATCACAGTTGACGGCAGCCAAACGCAGTTCAGCTGCAAGCTGACTGTCGATCCGAAATTGTGGGACACCAAAGGTGGACGTGTCACGGGCAGAAGCACGGCGGCACTCGAAACGAACCGTATGCTTGACAAGATGCGGGTACGCATCAACAGGCACTATCAGGAAATCATGGAGCGTGATAATTTCGTCACAGCGGAGAAAGTCAAGAACGCATTTCTTGGACTGGAACACCGCCATCATACACTTATGCAGGTGTTCCGCCAGCACAACGAGGACTACGAGAAACAGGTGGAGGCAGGCATGAAAGCCAAAGGCACGCTGTTGAAGTACCGCACCGTTTACAAGCACCTGCAAGAGTTCCTCGACATCCGCTACCATGTGAAGGACATCGCCCTGAAAGAGCTTACCCCGGCTTTCATCTCCGATTTCGAGATGTTCCTGCGCACGGACAAGCACTGCTGCACCAATACCGTGTGGCTGTATGTCTGCCCGCTACGGACGATGGTTTTCATCGCCATCAACAACGAGTGGCTGACACGCGACCCGTTCCGCGAGTATGAAATCAAGAAGGAGGAAACGACACGCAGTTTCCTGACCAAAGAGGAAATACGCCTGCTGATGGACGGGAAACTGAAAAACGCCAAACAAGAACTGTACCGTGACCTCTACCTGTTCTGCGCCTTCACCGGGTTATCGTTTTCGGATATGCGCAGCCTCACAGAAGAGAATATCCGCACCTACTTCGACGAACACGAGTGGATAAACATCAACCGCCAGAAAACGGGCGTGGTGTCCAACATCCGCCTGCTCGACATCGCCAACCGCATAATCGGCAAATACCGGGGGCTGTGCGAGGACGGCAGGATATTCCCCGTACCGCATTATAACACGTGCCTTGCCGGTATCCGTGCCGTCGCCAAGCGTTGCGGCATCACCAAGCATATCACGTGGCATCAGAGCCGCCACACGGCAGCCACGACGGTATTCCTCTCCAACGGCGTACCCATCGAAACCGTCAGTTCCATGCTCGGACACAAGAGCATAAAGACGACGCAGATTTACGCTAAGATAACGAAAGAGAAACTCAATCAGGACATGGAGAACCTTGTGGCAAGATTGAGCGGCATTGAGGAATTTGCAGGTTGCACCATCTAAAAAAGAGGAGCCATGAAACGTGACATAATCATCATAGATAACAAGGCGGTCAGCGTAACCGGTAACGACGTATGGATGGCCGCCACCGAAATCGCCGGACTGTTCCATACGACCGTCCCGGCAGTGAACGCCGCCATCAAAGCTGTCCGCAAGTCGGACGTGCTGAACGACTACAAGGTATGCCGTTACATGCAACTTGAAAACGGGCTGTACGCGGACGTGTACGCGCTTGAAATCATCATACCCGTCGCCTTCCGGCTGAACACCTACAACACCCACCTGTTTCGCACATGGCTGGTGGGAAAGGCACTCTCACAAGAGAAACGGCAGGCATACGTGATGTTCATACAGAACGGAAAAACTGGGTATTGCTGATTGCGCATACCCCATAAGACAAGAAACGGGCAGCACCACAAAAGGTGTCGCCCGTTTCCTTTTTCATGCCAGCGTCACTCCAGCGGCTTGCGGTAGTTCGCTTCCAGTACCTCGCGCAACCCCGTTTCCGGGTAAAGCACCTTCCCTCCCAAAAGTATGAAGGGCAACACGCGGTTGTTGCGGTATTCCTGCAAGGTGCGTCGGCTTACACGGAGCAGTTCCGCCACCTCGCCGTCCGTCAGGTAACGCTCCCCGTCCAGCGGAGGACGGTAATTCTCCAGAAATGCGGACAGCCATTTTGAGCCTTTGCGCATATCCTGCATCACAGAGGCTATCGGCTCGTCTTCCATCGTAAAAACATCGTTGTTCTCGTTTATCATAACTTCGGATTCAGTGGGTAAATAAATCAAATCATCTGCCGTGCGGATAGAGTGTACCGATAAGCGGTATCAACCGCTTTACCTCCTCCGGCTTGTAATAAAACCTGCGGTTTATCTGCGAGTAGCCGATAAGCCGCCTGTCACGCAGCGTCTGCAACGTACGCGGGCTTATTCTCAACTGCCCGCAGACCTCCTCGCCCGTGAGCCATCTTTCCATGCGCCCCGTGTCGCTTTTGCGCCTCAGTGCGGCGACCTTCTCCGAGAGTGCGCCGAATGTCGCCACCATCATCTCGAAAGTCTTTTTCTCAATTGATACTATTTCCATATTCATGCAATTATCGGTTTGCCCGCAAAGGTAACGATACACTCCCGGACACGTGCCGTTTTCCACTGAAAGGCTGCCTGTTGCGCCGTTTGACCGGGTTACGGAGCCATCTTCCGTAAAAATCTTACGTGAGTCACGTAGTGAGTTGTTAAAGCCCCTTTTGTTTATTGCCGAATTTTGCCGCAGATACAAAAAGAAAGGACTGAATATGAAAGTGATAACAATGGAAAGTTCCGTCTTCCGGTCATTGACGGAACAGATAGCGGAGATTGCGGCACACGTCCGTGCCGTCTCCGGTGACAAGAGAGCGGCATCGCCCGACAGGTTGCTCACCACACGCGAGGCGGCGCACCTGCTTAACGTGAGTACCCGCACCCTCCAGCGTATGCGCAGCGAGCAACGCATCGGCTATGTCGTGCTTCGCGGCAAATGCCGCTACCGGCAGTCGGAAATCGACCGCCTGCTTGATGAGAGTACCGTCAACGAGGACGCGGCGACACCGCAGGAACTGAAACGCAACCACACGTTGCGCACGGGCGGCAACCCCAAAGGAAGGAGGACATAGGTCATGGAACTGCTCACACGAAACAACTTCGAAGGCTGGATGCAGAAGTTGATGGAACGGCTCGACCGTCAGGACGAACTGCTGCTGGCGATGAAGGCTGAGGGGAAACAGCCTACTATCACGGAAAGCATCCGCCTTTTCGACAATCAGGACTTGTGCATGCTGCTTCAGATAAGCAAGCGCACCCTGCAACGCTACCGCAGTGTCGGCGCATTGCCCTACAAGACACTGGGCAAGAAAACCTATTACAGCGAGGAGGACGTGCTGACATTCCTTTCCAACCATATCAAGGACTTCAAAAAGGAAGATATAGCCTTCTACAAGGCTCGTATCCATAATTTCTTTCATAAATAACCCATTAAAACATTTTTCAGATGGCAAAGAAAAAAGACGAAAAGGACGTGCTGGTGGTCCGTGACGAGAAGACGGGCGAGATCAGCGTGGTTGCCGGGCTGAACGCGGACGGCACACCCAAGCGCACCCCCGCGAAAGCGGAAAACGCGCAGAGTTTCCTGCAATTCGACCGACACGGCGACGTGCTGGACAACTTCTTCAAGAACTTCTTCCGGCAGTGCAAGGAACCCAGCCGCTTCGGTTTTTACCGCATCGCGGCAGACCAAGCCGAAAATCTCTTGGAGGTGATGAAGCAACTGCTGAAAGACCCCGAAGCGAACAAGGAGCTGCTTGCCCCTCACAAGGTGGACACCTCCGACTACGAGAAAAAGGTGCAGGAAGAACTGGCAACCGAAAAACAAGAACCTCAAAAACAGGAAAACATGGAGCAACAAAAAGAACAACAGGAAGATCCCGAACAGACGCAGGGCAAACGGGGCTACCAGCCCATCGACGAGAGCAAAATCAACTGGCAGGAGCTGGAGGACAGATGGGGCGTGAAGCGTGACGACCTTGAAAAGTCCGGCGACCTTACGAAGATGCTCCACTACGGCAAGTCCGACTTGGTGAAGGTCAAGCCCACCTTCGGCGGCGAAGCATTCGAGCTGGACGCCCGCCTTTCCTTCAAGAAGGACGGCGAGGGAAACATCAGCCTCGTGCCGCACTTCATCCGCAAGGAGCAGAAACTGGATGAATACAAGGAACACAAATTCTCCGACGACGACCGGAAGAACCTGCGCGAGACGGGCAACCTCGGCAGGGTCGTGGACATCGTGGAGAAGGAAACGGGCGAGATTATCCCCTCCTACATCAGCATCGACCGCAAGACGAATGAGATCACGGACATTCCGGCGAGCAAGGTACGCATCCCGGAGCGCATCGGCAAGACGGAAATCACCAAGCAGGAGCAGGATATGCTCCGCGCCGGACTGCCCGTGCGCGACAAGCTCATCGAGCGCAACGACGGCAGGAAGTTCGTCACCACTCTGCAAGTGAACGTGGAGCAGCGCGGCGTGGAGTTCGTGCCGGGAACCGGAAGGTCGCCCCGTACCGTACAGACGCAGGAAACCAAAGGCGACACGTCGAAAAGTCAGGCGCAAGGCGGGGAAAATGCCACACAGACCAAGAAGGAGCAACGCCGCAACACGTGGACGAACGAGGACGGCAGCATCCGCCCCATCAGCAAATGGAGCGACGTGAACTTCACCGAACAGCAGAAAGCCGACTATGTGGCGGGCAAAGCCGTGAAACTGGAGAACGTGACCGACAAGCAGGGCTTCCATGCCACGATGTATATCAAGTTCAACCCGGAGAAGGGTCGCCCGTACCGCTACGAAACAAATCCCGACATCGGGCAGCAGGTCGCCCCGTCCAACGAGAGCCGCACGCAGGTGGCGGTGAACAACGAGGGCAAGACCAACGAGGCGACAAAGAACCTGAAAGAGCCTTTGCAGAAAGGTCAGACCACTCCGAAGGACGCCCGCCAGCAACAGCAGCAGGACAAGCCGCAGAAGAAAACGGGCAAGGGCATGAAAGTATAGACCGATGTCCGCCACTGAATCCAAAATAAAATCCAAAGTATCAACAAAAAAGAAGAAGACATGAAGACAATCATTGCAGAAAAGCCCTCCGTGGCACGTGAAATCGCCCGCATCGTGGGCGCGACAAAGAGAGAGGAAGGATATTTCGAGGGAGGCGGCTATGCCGTGACATGGGCATTCGGACACCTTGTCCAGCTCGCCATGCCCGATGGCTACGGCGTGCGCGGTTTCGTCCGTGACAACCTCCCGATTATCCCCGACACCTTCACGCTCGTCCCCCGTCAGGTCAGGACGGAGAAAGGCTACAAGCCCGATAGCGGCGTGGTGTCGCAGATAAAAACAATCAAAAGGCTGTTCGGCACCAGCGACCAAATCATCGTGGCAACCGATGCCGGACGCGAGGGTGAACTTATCTTCCGCTACCTCTACCACTACACGGGCAGTACCACTCCTTTCGTGCGCCTGTGGATAAGCTCGCTCACCGACAAGGCTATCCGCGAGGGATTGCGCAACCTCGAAGACGGCGGCAAGTATGACAACCTATACCTCGCCGCCAAAGCGCGAAGCGAATCCGACTGGCTCGTGGGCATCAACGGCACGCAGGCTCTCTCCATCGCCGCCGGACACGGCACATACTCCGTGGGGCGGGTGCAGACACCAACGTTGGCTATGGTATGTGAACGCTACTGGGAGAACCGCCGCTTCACGCCCGAAGCCTTCTGGCAACTCCATATCGCAACGGACGGTTGCGACGGCAAGGTCGTGAAATTCTCATCCTCTGAAAAATGGAAGTCGAAAGAACCGGCAACGGAGCTATATAATAAGGTAAAGGCGGCAGGCTTCGCAACGGTAACGAAAGCCGAGCGCAAGGAGAAAACGGAGGATACCCCGTTGCTGTACGACCTGACCACGCTTCAGAAAGAAGCCAACGCCAAGCACGGCTTCACGGCGGAGCAGACGCTTGAAATCGCGCAGAAGCTCTACGAGAAGAAGCTGATAACCTATCCGAGAACGGGTAGCCGCTACATCCCCGAAGACGTGTTTGCCGAAATTCCCAAACTGCTCGCTTTCATCGGCACACAGCACGAATGGAAAGACAAGGTGCGGGCAAAAGCCATCCCGACACGCCGCAGCGTAGACGGCGGCAAGGTGACAGACCACCATGCCCTACTCGTCACGGGTGAGAAACCGCTCTTCCTCTCCAAAGAGGACAATACCATCTATCAGATGATTGCCGGGCGCATGGTCGAGGCATTCTCTGAAAAATGCGTCAAGGACGTGACCGCTGTCATGGCGGAATGTGCCGGAGTGGAGTTTACCGTGAAAGGCAGCGTCATCAGGCAAGCCGGATGGCGTGCTGTCTATGGCGAGGAAAACAAGGAGGAAACCACCATTCCCGGCTGGCAGGAAGGCGACACGCTGACACTGAAAGCCTCTTCCATCACAGAAGGGAAGACCAAGCCCAAGCCGCTACATACCGAAGCCACCCTGCTGTCCGCAATGGAAACGGCGGGCAAGGAAATCGAGGATGACGCACTGCGGCAGGCGATGAAGGACTGCGGCATCGGTACTCCCGCCACACGCGCCTCCATCATCGAAACGCTCTTCAAGCGCGGTTACATGGAACGCTGCAAGAAATTGCTTGTCCCCACCGAAAAGGGGCTTGCACTCAATTCCGTGGTGAAGACGATGCGCATCGCCGATGTCGCCATGACAGGCGAATGGGAGAAGGAACTGGCACGCATCGAGCGTGGGGAGCTGTCCGCCGATACCTTCCGCAAAAAGATAGAGGCGTACACGCGGGAGATTACCTCCGAACTGCTCTCATGCGACAAACTCTTCGGCAGCCGCGATTCCGGTTGCGCGTGTCCCAAGTGCGGCACGGGCAGGATGCGGTTCTACGGCAAGGTGGTACGCTGCGACAACACGGAGTGCGGGCTTCCCGTGTTCCGGCTGAAAGCGGGACGCACCCTGTCCGACGATGAAATCAAAGACCTGCTCACCGAAGGGCATACCCAGCTGCTCAAAGGCTTCAAGAGCAAACAGGGCAAGAGCTTCGATGCCGTCGTCGCCTTTGACGGGGAATATAACACGACGTTCGTGTTCCCGGAGGCTAAAAAGGGCAAGAAATTTTCAGGACGGAAGAAATAGTATTAACTTTGCCACTTGTTCAGAGTAATGAATTGTTCTTCGATACCGGATTACACTCATACTTTGGATTTAGTGGCGGCACTCGGAGGGATACCGAGTGCCTTTTTCTTCCTTTTTTCCAACCGATTATCCCGTTAAATATCAATCCACTAAACTCCAAAGTAATGAACAACAAGAAGAACAACGAAGGGCAGTCCGACTTTTCCTATTACGGTCTGTACCTGATGGACTACCTCCGCACGAACAAGTTTGAACAGGCTACCGACACCGCTTTCATACGGGAACGCGCCGATCGTGCCGCCGAAACGTATGAAAAGGCGCGGATTGAAGGCTATCCCACCGACGGTGCGCAGGAACTGGCGATGGAAACACTGCTGCGCGGGTTGCACTATTCCCGGTACGCCATGCTCCACGAAGTCGTGGAGAACGAGTTTGCCAACGAAGTGCCGGAAGAGAAACAAGAAGCCTTTATCCATAAACTCCTGCCGCTTGTCGGCAACGTGTTCTCCGTCTATGACCTTTCGGACGACAACTTCGCCCTGTCTTCCGATTACGACCTGCTCTATACGGAGCTGACGGGGGCAACCGTCCTTTACATCGGGGAATATGGCGTTTAACCGCAAACAGAAACTACGGGACAACATCGAGGCGATACGGACGGCATTCATCCTTGACAGGGAACAGAGAGCGGCGACAACCGAAGAGCGTGCCATACTTCAAAGGTACTGCGGTTTCGGCGGTCTGAAATGTATCCTGAACCCTGCCAAGGAACTGACGGATGCCGTCCGGTGGGCGAAATCCGACCTCGAACTGTTCGCCCCGACGGTGGAGTTGCACAGGCTCATCCGTGAGAACAGCAAGGACGAAACGGAATACAAGCGGTTTGTGGATTCGCTGAAAGCATCCGTGCTGACCGCTTTCTACACCCCAAAAGAGATAACTGACACCCTCGCGGACATGCTGGCGGATTACAGCGTCCGCCCCGCCCGTATGCTCGAACCGTCGGCAGGTGTAGGCGTGTTCGTGGATTCCGTGCTGCGGCACAGCCCCGATGCGGATGTGATGGCTTTCGAGAAGGATCTGCTCACGGGGACAATCCTGCGGCATCTATATCCAGACCATAAAATGCGCACCTGCGGTTTTGAGAAAATTGAAAAGCCTTTCAACAATTATTTCGACTTGGCGGTATCTAACATCCCGTTCGGTGACATCGCCGTGTTCGACGCGGAGTTTCAGCGTAGCGATTCCTTCGGCAGACGCTCCGCCCAGAACGCCATACACAACTATTTTTTCCTCAAAGGGCTTGATACCGTGCGTGACGGCGGTATCGTGGCGTTTATCACCTCGCAGGGGGTATTGAACAGCACCAAGACCTCCGTGCGTAACGAACTTTTCCGGCAGGCTAATCTGGTATCCGCGGTACGCCTGCCCAACAACCTGTTCACGGACAACGCGGGCACGGAGGTGGGCAGCGACCTGATTGTCCTGCAAAAGCACCTGAACAAGAAGGAAATGTCGCAGGACGAACGGCTGATGACCGTGATACAGACGGATACGAAAACCGACCTGACGGACAACGCCTATTTCATCCACCACCCGGAACGCATCGTGCATACGACGGCGAAACTTGACACCGACCCCTACGGGAAACCCGCTATGGTCTATCTGCACGAGGGCAAGACCGCAGGCATATCCGGGGACTTGCGCCGTATGCTTGACGAGGATTTCCATTACAGGCTCGCCATGCGTCTGTATTCGGGAACAATCCGGCAGTCGGGAACGGAAGAAAAAGTTACCGTTCAAAAGGAGGTAGAGCGTCCTGCTATAAAATTGGAAACGGTATCTTCGGCGCAGACGGTGGAAACTCCGACAGAAAAACCGCAACCCGTTGAGGAAAAACCGGAGATAGAGCCACGTCCGAAATATTCTGACGGTGTGCAGCTATCCTTGCTCGACCTCTGGGGGATGACGGAAGAAGTCAGTCAACAACCGAAAACCGCCAAAAAGAAAAAGGCGGCGAAAAAGGAAAGCCCGACAAGGCGCATTCCGTCCAAGCCGCAGACCACACAGAATGTTACGGAAAACAAGGAGGCGAAAACGGACAATGCCGCCAAGCCTGCCGACCCTGACGACATCTATGCCACGTTGGACTGGGATACCAATCCTCCCATCAACGGCTTCTATGAAATGATGATGGGTTTGACGCCGGAACGCAGGAAGGAACTTCGGGAGCTGGCAAGACAGCATAACGAGAAACAAGTGGCGGCGGAAAAGACGGAAGTGAAAGCTGTGCCGGAAACTTCCCGAGAGCAACCACGACAGGAGGAAACACAGCCGAAAGTTGCCGCCACGCCTGCTGCTACCGATGCTCAAGTGGAAGCGGTGGCGACTTCACTTTTCCCCGACATCGAAGCGGAAAAGCCGAAGGAGGAAGTCGTGGACCTTTCTCCGCGTGCCTACCACCGCACGCCGGAGATGCACCTGCGCGAAGGCTCGCTGGTGGCTGACAGGGCGCGCCGCAACATCGGCTATCTGAAGGACATCACGCCTTACGGGGCCACATTCCAGCCGCTCGACCTGAAAGGCTACCAGAAGGAGAAGGCGTTACAGTATGTTTTACTCCGTGACGCCTACGAGCGGCTGTACCGCTATGAATCGAACCTACACGAAGCAAATGTCCAGTGGCGTGAGCATCTGAACACCTGTTACGATGAGTTCGTCATGCGTTACGGCAACCTCAACGCCAAGCAGAACGTGAAGCTGGTGATGATGGACGCGGGAGGGCGTGACATCCTTTCGCTGGAACGGGCGGAGAACGGGAAGTTTGTCAAGGCGGACATCTTCGATCGTCCTGTTTCCTTCTCCGTGGAGAGCCATGCCAACGTAGGCTCTCCCGAAGAAGCCTTGTCCGCGTCGCTCAACAAATATGGCACGGTCAATCTCGACTATATGCGGGAGATAACCGACAGCACGGCGGAGGAGTTGCTCACAGCCCTGCAAGAACGTATCTATTACAATCCGCTCGTAACCGGTTACGAGATTAAGGACCGCTTTATTGCCGGAAACGTGATAGAGAAGGCGGAACGCATAGAGGCTTGGATGGGCGAAAACCCCGAAAGTGAACGTATGCCGGAGGTGAAGCAGGCGTTGGAGGCTCTGAAAGAAGCCGAACCGCCGCGCATCGCCTTCGAGGATCTGGACTTCAATTTCGGGGAACGCTGGATTCCGACGGGTGTCTATGCCGCCTACATGAGCCGGCTGTTTGACACAGAGGTGAAAATCGCCTACTCCGCCAGCATGGACGAGTTTTCGGTGGCGTGCGGCTACCGCACCATGAAAATCACGGACGAGTTTCTGGTGAAGGGGTATTACCGGAACTATGACGGTATGCACCTTCTGAAACACGCCCTGCACAACACCTGCCCCGACATGATGAAGTCCATCGGCAAGGACGAGCATGGCAACGACATCAAGGTGCGCGACAGCGAGGGAATACAGCTCGCCAACGCCAAGATTGACGAGATACGAAACGGATTCTCCGAATGGCTCGAAGAGCAGTCGCCACAGTTCAAGGAGCGGCTGACGACGATGTATAACCGCAAGTTCAACTGTTTCGTGCGCCCGAAGTATGACGGCTCGCACCAGACTTTCCCCGACCTCAATCTGAAAGGCTTGGCAAGCCGGGGCATCAGGAGCGTCTATCCCTCGCAGATGGATTGTGTCTGGATGCTGAAACAGAACGGCGGCGGAATTTGTGACCATGAGGTGGGAACCGGCAAGACGCTGATTATGTGTATCGCCGCACATGAAATGAAGCGTCTGAATCTGGCGCACAAGCCGATGATTATCGGGCTGAAAGCCAATGTCGCGGAGATTGCCGCCACCTATCAGGCGGCATATCCCAACGCACGTATTCTGTACGCTTCGGAAAAGGACTTTTCGACCGCCAACCGCGTGCGTTTCTTCAACAATATCAAGAACAACGACTACGATTGTGTCATCATGTCGCACGACCAGTTCGGCAAGATACCGCAGTCGCCGGAGTTGCAGCAGCGCATCCTGCAAGCGGAGCTTGACACGGTGGAGGAAAACCTCGAAGTGCTGCGCCAGCAGGGAAAGAACGTGTCGCGGGCGATGCTGAAAGGATTGGAGAAGCGCAAGCACAACCTTGAAGCGAAGCTGGAGAAGGTGGAACACGCCATAAAGTCACGCACGGACGACGTGGTGGATTTCAAGCAGATGGGCATCGACCACATCTTCATAGATGAGAGCCACCAGTTCAAAAATCTGACTTTCAATACACGACACGACCGTGTGGCGGGGCTGGGAAACAGCGAGGGAAGCCAGAAGGCGTTGAACATGCTCTTTGCCATACGCACCATACAGGAGCGCACGGGCAAAGATTTGGGAGCTACGTTCCTCTCCGGCACGACCATCAGCAACTCGCTGACTGAATTGTATCTGCTGTTCAAGTACCTGCGCCCGAAGGAGCTGGAACGGCAGGATATCCGGTGTTTCGACGCTTGGGCGGCGATATTCGCCAAGAAGACGACGGATTTTGAGTTCAACGTGACGAACAACGTGGTGCAGAAGGAGCGTTTCCGATACTTCATCAAAGTGCCGGAGCTTGCCGCCTTCTAT
>JABCPE020000005.1 GCA_013333255.2 Flavobacteriaceae bacterium
TACTAATTACCCGTAGATTTATAGCCTATTAGGTACTTGAAAGTGCAAGAAAGGTTTTGTCTTTGTGAAAGTTTTTGTCGCTAAATATAAAGTTATTTAGGGTGGTTTTAGCAGAGGGGCTCACCTGTTCCCATTCCGAACACAGAAGTTAAGCCCTCTAGCGCCGATGGTACTGCGAGAGCGGGAGAGTAGGTCGCCGCCAGTTTTTATTTTTGAACCTCTTTTTTTATCGTTTGATAGAAAAAGAGGTTTTTTCGTTTTTAAGGGTTTTAGGTTTTTTAAATCTTCATCGAATTGCTTTGATTAATGGAAAGTCATTAAATCTGACTTAATATTGATATTAACTCAATTTTGGATAAATGTGAGTATTTTTGGTTTTTATTTAGATATTCTTTTATATAAATATCAGAATTTGATATTCCTTCAAAACCATCTTTTAGAAGTTCATAATCAGTCTCAACCAAATTCCAAAAATCAAATTCTATATCTAAGAGACTTTTACTGTTGTAAAAGAAAAAATTGTATAAAGTTTCTTTTATCTTAATCTTGTTTTTGCTTCTATCGAAAAGGGAAATAATGATGCTATATTTTTTCTTTAATTCTCCATCTAAATATTCTGTGTAGCATATTTTAGATAGATTTTTTATAAATAGTTTTTCATCTTGATTTTTAGGATATAAAATATCGTAATAATCAATATTTTCGAAGTATTTATCTTCTTTCTGCTCTATGTAAGATATGATTTCTTCTTTTGTTAAGACACAAAGACAGAACATGTCATATAAAAGTTTGCTTTCCATGTTTTGAAGAACTTTAAAATTTATTTCATTTTTTTTGTGATGAGTTATTAAGCAGAATTTTGCATTTGTTTTATAGAGGAGTTTTTAGTTAGAATAATTTTAAAACTCATTTATACAAATTTATAAAATAAAACGATAGAGCATAGGTGATTTTATAATATAGAATGGAGTAAATACAGAATTTGTAAATAATTATTCTTATTTTTGCCTTAACTAAATTTTTTAAGCTTATGATGATAATCGACTTTATTTTCAAGAACTGGAAAGGTTTATTGATTACTATACTTGCTAGTTTAGCATGTAAAACTTGTGCTGGAGACTATATAGAAGGTTCAAATAAGGAAAAAGTTGCGGAATATGAGGCTTTGATAAAAGAAAACACTAAAACTACTGCTGTTTATGATAGTGTCTATACAGAGCATACAGTGAAAATTGCCAAAGTACCTATAAAAACATACAGTATTAAATATAAATATGAAGTAAATGGGGTAAAATATGAAGGAGAACAATCAACTTCAAAATTGCCAGAAAGCCCTGTGGTGGAAGTATATTATCTAAAAGACAATCCATCTGTCCATGATATAAATCCAGCATCATCATTGAAATACGAAAAGGAGAAAGATACGGATAATACCAACCTTTATTTCGCCATATTCTGGGGCGTGCTGGCATTAATCATTGCTATCGGGCTGTGGGTCGAATTTCGTGATTTTAAAAAAGAATATAAAATATAATTAAAGTTAAAATAAAGAAAAATGGCAAACAAACCAATTACCGAATTTATCGAAAAATATTATCTGCATTTTAATGCAGCATCTTTGGTGGACGCTTCTAAAGGCTATGTAGCGCACCTGAAAGATGGCGGAAAAATGTTAATCTCTTTGGCGGGAGCCATGTCTACTGCTGAGCTGGGTAAAATCTTAGCAGAGATGATTCGTCAGGACAAAGTGGCGATTATCTCTTGTACAGGGGCAAACTTGGAAGAGGACTTGATGAACCTTGTGGCACACTCTCACTACAAGAGAGTTCCTAACTACAGAGACCTGACTCCGCAAGATGAGTGGGAACTTTTAGAAAAAGGACTAAACAGAGTAACTGATACTTGTATCCCAGAAGAAGAAGCTTTCAGAAAATTACAAAAACATATCTTTGAAATTTGGAAAGATGCAGAAAGCAAAGGTGAAAGATACTTCCCGCACGAATATATGTACAAAATGATACTTTCAGGCGTTCTAGAACAGTATCACGAGATTCCGAGAGAAGATTCTTGGATGATTGCAGCAGCGGAGAAAAACCTTCCGATAGTAGTTCCTGGTTGGGAAGATTCTACAATGGGGAATATCTTTGCAAGCTACTGCATCAAAGGTGAATTAAAGCCTTCTACAATGAAATCAGGGATAGAATATATGACTTTCCTTGCTGATTGGTACAGAAACAACAGCGCTGGAAAAGGCATAGGATTCTTCCAAATAGGTGGTGGTATCGCTGGGGACTTCCCAATCTGCGTGGTGCCGATGCTTTACCAAGATTTGGAGATGCATGATGTTCCTTTCTGGTCTTATTTCTGTCAGATTTCTGATTCTACGACTTCTTATGGTTCGTATTCAGGAGCAGTTCCGAATGAGAAAATCACTTGGGGTAAATTAGACATCAATACACCAAAATACATCATAGAATCTGATGCTACCATCGTAGCGCCATTGGTATTCAGCTATGTTTTGGAGAATGCTTAATTTTTAATAAAAACGAAAAACAGCTCATTTTTGAGCTGTTTTTTTGTGAAATTACTTCGCAATCTGATGGATATCTCCAATCATAAAAGTATGTTTCCCTTTTTCGGCTATTTTCGTAATAGTTTCCAAGGTTTGGAAGAATCTGATATTTTCATCATTTTTCATCAGTTCAGAAGCGTTTTTCAAGGCTCTGGCAGTAGCTACCGCCGTTCTGGCGTTTTCTAAATCAGCTTTTGCTCTGATTTTCGCTTCCAAATGTCTCGCAAATAATTCCTGAATACTCTTCGGAAAAGTAATATCCCGAATTTGGATATTTTCTATTTCCACTCCGAATTCATCCGTTTTACTTTGAATTTCTTCAGGTTTTAAATCCGTCCATTCGGCTCTTTTTTCGTTCAAAGCTTCGCTCTCTATTTGGGAAATCATTTTTCTGAAATAAATTTGAACTAAGTTTTGAAGCTTATGTTCTGCATCGCTCAAGATGTGGTATTCGTATATCATCGTGTTTTCCAGTAGTTTAAGACCATCAGTCACCTTATAGATAATATTAAAAGAAAATCTAAGGGCGATGTTATCCTTGGTCAAAATCTCTTGGTTAGTCACCGTGATTAGCTGCGAATTTTGAGGGATTTGATAGAGTTTGGTTCTATCTTTCCAATCATAAATTTCGTGAAAACCTGCATTTAACTGCTTTTCAAAAGTATTGTTTCTAAAAAGGAAGCCTAGGTAAAAAGGCATCACTTCGTAAGTTTTTGTAAATATTCCCATTTTTTCTAAATTTTTAAAGTTAAAAAGGAGCAGCTGACAAGAATAAAGGGAAAACAAATTGAGTATCAATATTGTACGGTATCCTTCATTTTGCAGACTTTATCCCTGATGAACCGAAATTCCGCAGCTCCTTTTGTTGTGTTAGGCTGTGTAAAGCAGCTGATTAAGAGGGACTCGAACCCCCGAATCCAAGAAAATAACCCTGTATCAAATGCTCCGCAATTCCCTATTGGGCTATTTTCAATTTTTAATAGGTGGCGGTTATTTATAATTCTTTATTTTTCTTCTTTTTTCTCCAAGGAGCGTTTTTTTCTACATCTCCAGCCATGATACATCCGTAAGGGATGACCTCGTCTACTATCTCGCACAGGTTGTATTCTAAAATTTGTTTTCTCACATTTTGTGCGTTTTTGTAGGCGGATGGCAGTTCCGAAATATCTATTTCATTAGAGAAAAATCTAACATCCAGCCCAGCCGTTTCCTCAGCAAAAACTTCCTCATCTGTCTGGTGGGCTTTGTTTCTTTTATGCTCATTTCTACTGAAATTTCTCCCTGCTCCATGAGGCGCAAATCCTATATTTCGCTCGTTGGTAGTTCCTTTTACAATGAGTACAGGCTCTGCCATATTTAGCGGGATGAGTCTCAGCTCATTATCCTCAGGAAGGAATTTAGTATCTAAAGGCGTAGCACCTTTGGCATGATAAAACGAATCTCCATCTCGGAAAACGAAATTATGTTCGTTCCAAAATCTATCCTGCATCTCTACTCCAAGTTTTTTCAAAGTCAAATTATGAATCGCTTCATGATTTTCTTTTGTCCATTGTCTTACGATTTGCAGGGCTTCCCAGTAGGCTTGTCCTTCTTCTGTATCAAAAGGAATCCACGCATTTTCCTCCAAAGTATCAGGCGAAATATCTCTACGGAAATAGTTGGCTGTTTTTAGTCCCATTTTGTAGAGTTCTGCGCCCACAGCTCTGGAACCGTGGTGGGTGACCATCATCGTATTTCCTGTCTTCATGGAAGTCCCAATGAATAAGAAGTGATTCCCATCTCCCTGCGTTCCCATACAGTCTCTGGCTGTGCTGATGAGTTCGGGCTTTTTTAGGAATAAATTCTTTTCAAAAGCCTCTATAAGTTCTTTGCTCATCGCTATCTGCTGACCTCTTGGGCGACCTCCATACCCGAAATGAGTAGAATCGTGGGCGGCGTCCAGAACTAATTTAGGATCTATTTTCCCAAAGTCAGTAAGCATCACAGAACAGCAGATATCCGCCGAATGAAACCCTGGGTGTATGGCGTTTTTAGCGACTACTACGCCTCCCACAGGGATGATTCCTTCTTTACCCGTAGGGCAGGCATCAGGCATCAAAGCGCCTTTTTCTAGAGTCGGCGTTTTCATCAGCTTTTTCATGGTAGCGATTACTTTGCTTACATTATCTTCTTCTAATTCATTCTCAGGATGAATATTAACCACAAAATCAGCAGGAATTCTTTTCAGTGGAATAGGGTCTGGAAGTCTGAACTGCTCCAAGTATTCTAAAATCTCAGTTTCTTCCCATTCATTTTCATTGATGGTCTTCAAGGCTTCTCCGAACCATTTTCCTTGGCGGAATCCCCAGTTGATAATATTTTTTCCTGTAACTTTCATGATGTTTCATTTTGATGATGCAAAGTAAATACACAAAAGCGCAATCTTTTTGCGTAGTTAAAAAAGTTTGATAATTTTGTAAAAAAAAATTAAAATGTCTTCAAATAAAAACGCCCTTATCCGCTACAAAACTATTGACAGATGCCTTAGAAATAAATATAAAAAATATACGCTGGAGGATTTGATAGATGAGTGTTCCGAGGCACTTTTTGAATTTGAAGGGAAAGAAGCCTATGTCAGCAAAAGAACCATTCAGCTCGATATACAGAATATGCGCAGCGAGAAATTTGGCTACGAAGCTCCCATAGAGGTCTATGACAGAAAATACTACCGATATAGCGATCCTGAATACGGCATTCATAACATTGCAGTAAACGAAAGCGACCTAAAAGCCATGAATAATGCAGTGCAGATTTTGAAGCAGTTTAAGGATTTTTCTATGTTTAAGGATTTGAATGGCGTTATCCAAAAATTGGAAAACACGGTGCATTCTGCGCAGCAGCAGTCCATTATTCATTTAGATAAAAATGAACAACTCAAAGGTTTGGAATATATTGATATTCTGTACAATGCGATTTTGAATAAGAAGACATTGGGAGTGGTTTATAAAAGTTTTAAGGCAAGAGAAGAGAAAAAATACATCGTTTTTCCACAGCTATTGAAGGAGTATAATAACCGCTGGTTTCTCATCTGCTGGTATAGAGATACGCTTCTGAACCTTGCGCTTGATAGGATAATAAGCGTGCAGATAGAGGAAAATATTCCTTTTCGGGAGCGGGAATTTAATGCCGATAGATTTTTCTCTGAAGTGATCGGTGTGACGACATCGTCAGAGCAAAGAGGGCAGAATGTGATTTTCTCAATAAAAGGGACTCATGCAGAATATGTGAAAACCAAGCCGTTTCATCACACGCAGGAAATTTTGGAAGAAAAAGATGGCGAAACATATTTCAGGATAAGAGTTCAGCTGAATTTTGAGCTGGAAAGAGTTATTTTAGGCTTTGGTGATCATATCACAGTCCATAAACCGAACCGACTGAAAACAAGAATAAAAAACACGCTTGAACGAGCAGTGAAAAATTATGAAGATTCAGAAATAAAATAACTCCCACAGGTTTAAAGCCTATGAGAGTTTTTTTAGATTTAAAAAAGTTATTCTTCTTCCTGCCCAAAAGTCTGTTCTAAATCAAAGTATTCTATAACGATTTCGCAGACTTCGTTGTTTTCATCATATCCGAAATATACAGGATATATCCCGTCGCCGAATCCGCTTTGTATCATCGGTACGCTTAGGTCTGTATTTGGAATTTTGAAGTTAATCCAGCCGCCACCTTCTCTTTGGAACTGAGGATTTTCTTTGTAACTTTTTGCAAATTCTTCAGCGAAAAGATCATCATAGATATTGGCATCATCAGACTGTTCTTTATACCATTTTTCCTGAAAATCGCAGAAGGCATCACGGGTTTTTACATCCACTATAGTTGCCAGTCCTGCATCTACAAAGAATCCGAAGAAATTTCCCTCTTCCAAATCATCATCCAGATTTTCATCTCCAACCAAAGCCTCGGTGTAGCTGACAGCCTTTTTGTCACTAAATTTCACTCGTGTAGAAACATAACGGTAATCGTCTTCCTCCACTTCTACAACCAATGTATTAAGCGGAAATTTTCCTGTTGGAACTTTTTGAAAATAAGGAAGCTGGTCGCGATCAAAATAAAATAAAGGGTCTCTTACCAAAATTTCTCCCGTAGGAAAATGGACTTCGCCCATATTTAGAATAAAAAGTTTCTTCCCAAAAGCCTCTTTTTGAGAGTAGATTTCTTCAAAAGAAACAGGCGGAACGAGAAAAGATTTTACTTTTTCGTACTTTTCCAGCCACTCTTGGGATGGGATTTTGTTTTCTGTACTCACTGTTTTTATTAAGTTTAAAATCTTTATAATCTTCCAAATTCTTTTTCTAAAATGGCAGAAATTTCCTTTGCTTTCGTGACAGGGCAGAGGTGCGTTCCTCCTTTGATGACATAGTTTGGATTTGAGTTTTTGATAGGAAAAACGATATCTTTATCCGCGGATATTTGTATGATTTCAGGGTTTTCCTTTGCATCCCAGTCAAGGATTTTCTCTATGCTCCATTTGATATAATAAGGATTTCTGACCTTAAAATATTTTAAAACTTTTGGGTTTTTCGGGTCAAAAAGATGCCTTACAAAAGAATAAAAACTATAGGATTTTTCATTAAATGCCGAAGTTGGGATTATTTTGTAAAGCTTGGAGCGTTTCCCTATTTCCATCAGTCTGGATTTTCCCGAAGGCGATTTTATACTGGCAAGGATAATGACTTTTTTTGCTGGAAATTTTTTATGAATTTCCTGCACGATAATTCCGCCAAAAGAGTAGCCGAGCAGACAAAAATCCTCATCAGGATTGATGCTTTCGGCCATTCTGTTTACATAATGGTCAAATTCCTCATTCTGCTCTGGGACGAGCCAGTCTATGAAATGAAGCTCCATTCCTGACGGAAAATTGATGTTCTCGAATACACTTCTATCTGCGCCCAGTCCGCTGATGATGTATAGTTTCATTACTATTGTTTTATATTTTTAGAAAAACTTCCAAAAATTATCATCATAAGGTTTGGTGAATTTTTTATAGCAAGATTTAGAAACCACAGTCACAGAAACCGTTACGATTTGGTTGTCCTTAGAATAGCTGAATTGCGGCGCTTTTTCTGTGGAATATTGTTTTTGTCCATTCTTATAAAGCACCTCCCAAGTATAGCTGAAATCTTTGCTGGAATTGCTGAAAAATCCTAATCTATCGTTAGAAATTTTTCTCGTTTCGTAGTTTGTCACATCTATATCACAATCTTCTTTTTTAGTAGTTTCGGCTGGTGTTTCCTCCGAATCTTCCTTGGCAAGGATGCTGATATCTTTGCTGCATTTTGTGATATTTCCGTTTTCAGAAATATACTGCACAGACAATGTGGAATTTCCTGCATTTACAGGCATGATTTCCACGGAATCCAGCCTGTTATCGCTTTCTACCACGATGCCGCCTGTGGATGCCCATCGGTAGCATTCTTTACACTGCGCATCTTTTTTTATGTTATAGCTGCTTTTTTCTCCTACTACTAATGAGGATTTTCCTGTGATTTCGCATTGAGAGAAACCTAAAGTTGAAATTAAAACTAAAAATAATTGACTAAACTTCTTCATAATTTAAAAATTTAATTTTAGAATAAAGAACGATGAAAAAATCATTCCAAAACCCAATTTTCCACGATTTCCCATAATTTTCTCACCTCCAGTTTCTTTTCAAAAACAAAGGCTTCTTCGGCAAATTTTTGCTCAGAGAAATTGGCTTTATCCCAGTATTTGTTACCATTATCATCCGCTAAAATTCGGGCGTAATAGGTGGCTGGTTCAAGGCTCGTGAAACGGATTTCGTTCTTGTCTGTATATTGAGAATATTTTATATTTCCTTCGCTGTCAATCAGTTGTATCCAGAAATAGGATTTCGGCTGGTTCGTTAGTTTCAAGGTTAAACTTCCGTAATTTTCGGCTTTATCAGCTTCAAAATTGAAAATATAAGCCTTCGGATTTTGGAAATAATATCCTTGAACACCTCCTTTTGGAATGCTGAGCGAGTATTTTTTTCCAGCTTTAAAGTCTGATGAAATGATGATTTCCTTTGGATTTTTTTCAGAAATTCTTGCCTCAAATTTTTGGCTGATGCTGTCACTTTTCAGCGCCCACAGAGCAGGATTTATCTCTTTCAAAGCCATATTAGCAGTAATGACAAAATCCTTTTCAGGAGGAAGCTGTCCGCCTTTGTTATTGGCTAAGGTCAGTTCATCTTTTTCATTGGTTTTATAGGAAACAGAAATGGTATCTTCCTTACCATCAGCATTATAGCTTATTTTTAGAGGCGTGAGAGTTCTGTTGTTTAGGGTGTTTTGTTTTCCTACCCATATCATCACAGAATCAGATTTTTCGGCGTGATTTACTTGGTAATCAGCAAGTTCATCGCTGATGCTTTTTACTTCTACTTTCTTTGGATTTCCTTCGAAAACCATCAGCATTCCTCCGCTCACAGGCGTAGTTTCTTTGTATCTGATGTTTTTTTCAGAAGGGAAGATTTTCATTTTCAGCCCTGATAAATTTTGGCTTAAATCTATTTTTTTCTTTAAGAAACCAACTTTTTCTTTACCAGCATCATATACAGAGTTTTCGTTTTCATCTTCAAAAGCGATGATGCTGTATTTCCCTTTGCTTAGGTAGTTTAGCTCAAAATAGCCGTCTTCATCAGCTTTTGTGATGTAGTTTGGTTTTTGTTTGAAATCGGCACTATCCGCATAGAGTCCTACTACAATTCCGTGTTTGGAGGTTTTGCCAGGGATGAGCAGGGCATCGGTTATAGTTCCGCTGATGTACAGGTTGTCAAGTTCCTTTCCCGTAGAAAAAGCAAAATTGAAATAAGGCAGCACATTTCCTTCGTTATTATCTACGATGGCATTTCCAAAGTTGAAATTATAAGTCGTGTTTTCCTTCAAATCTTCATCCCATGTTATGGAAATGTATTTGTTTGCAAGGTTAGAAGGAATAATTTTTTTTATTTTTTTAATCGGTGGCGAAATGATGAGATTTTTGTTCGTTTCCTTTAAGTTAATATATTCATCAAAATACAGCCGAAGTTCCCTAGTGCTGGTAGGAACATTTACTCTGCTCGTATCTATATTGGATTTCAGAAACTTAGGTGGAGTGGTGTCTTTTGCACCGCCTTCGGGAGAGCCCACTCTTGCGCAGGCACTCAGAAGAACTATAAAAATAGCGACAAAGAAAATTCTTTTCATAGAACAAAAATAGTTTTTTTTAATTTAATCCTCATCATCCGTAGATTCTGGCGTTTTCTGTATTCTTTCCTCTGTTTTCGGTGCTTTTAGGCTGTCCGCAGAGGTTTTCTTTGGTTTCTTCTTTGGTGCTTTTGCTCTTTCGGTATCTTCTGTAAAAGCATTTGCAGAATCAGCTGTTTCGGCATCTGGATTTACAACTTTATCAATATCAAAAGGAAAATCTTCAAAGAGCGTGGAGAGGAGCATCGTTCCGTATATTTTTCGGGAATATTTGTTGCTTAGAGCGATGATGGTGGTTTTGGATTCTCTCAGATGGATGAAAACCGTGTTAGAGCCGTGCCACCAGCCGTTGTGATAGGTTAGTTTTTTCCCTTCATCAAATATTTTTAATCTAAATCCAAGACCATAGTTATTCACGCCTTTTTTCTCATTGCTGTACGGCTCAAAAATTTTTTCCATCAGTTCCTTTGGTAGAAAATCTTTTGAGAATAGCGCTTTTGAGAAGTTGAACAAATCGCGTGGAGTCGTATAGATGTTTTTATCGCCATAAATCAGGTCATACTGGTCTAATGGATATAGTTTGCTGCTTCTTTGGTAAAAAGACTGCGAAGCGGAATTGATGTGTTTTTCCTCAAAAACAAAAGTATTTTTCATTTTTAAAGGCGCGAAAACCATTTCTTTCATCGCCTCTGGATAGGTTTTCCCTGTAATTTTTTCGATGATAAGCGCCAGAATAGCGTAGTTAAAATTATTATACATAAAACCAGTATCGGTCTGTCTGGCAAGTTCTGGCTTGTGTTTAGCAACAATATCAAAAATTTCTTGATTGGTAAAATATTGATTTTTAGGCATTATATCATTTTCTTCCAAAAAATGCTCGTATTTAGGAAGTCCGCTGCGGTGGGTGAGCAGGTGCTGAATCGTTACATCAGGGTACGGAAAATTCGGGAAAATAGATTTTACTTTTTGTTCAAGGCTGATTTTTTTTGCTTCCACTAATTTTAAAACCGCCATAGCCGTGATGGGTTTGCTTATAGAAGCTAGATGTAGCGGAGTGTCCTTGTTAATTGGCATTTGGTTATTCTCTCTGCCGAAACCTTTGTATTTTTCTAAAAGAATATTGTCGCCGTGTGCTACTAAAACTCCGCCGCTCATATCGGCGCTGTTCCAGATGTTTTCGTAATATTGGTTAAGAGAATTTACGATTTTTTGCTGGTTTTCTAGTTTTAATTTTTCTCCCTTGAAGACATTATCTACATCTACATTGCCGAAATTAGGAAGATTTGAGGCTGAATAATATCCGTTGGTGGTCGTTGTGGATTCTTTTTTTGAGCACGAAAAAAATAGAAAAAATGCAAGAAATCCTATGTGGGATAGATTTATTTTCATCTTTGTTCTGAAATTTTCCGCAAAATAGGATAAAAACAAGAAAAATGAATAATAATTATCGTTAAATCTATGTTAAATGATACTAATTTTCAGCAGTGAAAGCCAATATTTTATCCACGATGACTTGGGCTAATTTTATTTTGCTTTCGTGAGTCCAGCCTGCGATATGCGGCGTTATGATGGCTTTTTCTGAATTTAGAAGATATTCCAAATCTTCGTTTTTTGTTTCCAAATTCTCAAAAGAAGTTTTTTCGTATTCCAAAACATCCAGACAAGCGCCTTTTATTTTACCAGATTTCAAAGCATTTACCAGCGCCGAAGTTTTTAGATTTTTGCCTCTTGCGGTATTGATGAAGTAGAAATTTTTCTTCATTTTGGAGATAAATTCCTCATCTATCATATAGAGTGTGTCCTCTGTAAGCGGCGTGTGAAGGCTGAGAATATCAGCGTTTTCCTGCAATTCTTGAAGGCTTACCTGCGTGGCAGACTCATCAGAAAGATTAGGTTTGATATCGTAGAAAATAGTTTTACAGCCAAATCCCGAAAGTCTTTTGGCTACGGCTTTTCCCATGTTCCCATAACCGATGATTCCGAAAGTTTTGCCCAAAATTTCTTCGCCTCGGTTTTCTTCTCTGAGCCAAATTCCCTTTTTAACTTCATTATAGGAAATGAAAAGGCGGTTCATCAGCACAAGAAGTGTTCCTATAACATGCTCTGCTACGGCGTCTTTGTTTCCTTCGGGAGAGTTGATGAGTTTTATGCCGAGTTCTCGGGCTTTGGCGGTGTCTATGTTTTCCATTCCAGCGCCTACTCGTGCGATGAATTTTAGATTTTTTGCTTTTTCTAAAAAATGAGTATCCAGTGGAATTCGGCTTCGGATGATGATGCCTTCATAAAGATGGATTTTCTCCAAAACCTGCTCGTAGCTCGATGAAAAATCTTCCTCCAAAACAAAGCCTTTCTCAGAAAGTTGTTCTGTGATGAGTGGATGATTTTTATCTAAAAGCAAAATTTTCATTTAGTATTCTAATTGCAAACTATCAATAGTTATAGAATCTGCTGTGGAAGGCGATACGGCCTGAGGGATTTCAGTTTGTGCAGGCTGGATAGAATCCTGTTTTGCGCTGTCATCAGCAGATTTGCCCAGCAAACTATCTCCATAATTATAATATAAAAATAAAAGTCCAGCAATAGCAAGAATAATGAATAAAGCCCACCAAATACCATTGTTATTTGATTTTGGGTTTTCTGTTTTTACAGGCTCTTGCTTTTGGGCTGGTTCTTCTTTCGGTGCAGCAGGAGAGATTGTAGACAGATTTACTTCTTCTAGCCCAAAGAAATCCATAGGCTGAGGGTTTTTGGTTTCCTCTCGTACGATGTCTATTTCTTTGAGAGAGAGCTCTCCTATATATTTGAGCTTTAATTTTTTTTGCAGCATGATTAGTTTTATCCATTCACGCACAACCTCTCTCATTTGGGATTGTATGATGAATAGATTTTCACCTGTTTTTTCTGCTATATAATGAGCAAGACTGGAATCAAAGACAGCAGTATTGTCCTCAAAATAGATATGCTCGCTTGGTGGGAGAATTTTAGAAGATTCTGCATCCACGACAGCGTGTTCTTTTACAAGTCTAAAAATCCCAAAATCAGGAACTTCCACTATTGGTTTTTGTTCCTGTAAGTAACTGTATATGTAAAAAGCTAAATCCATACTAGTGCAAATTTAGGAAAAATTAAGATAACTTTATCAAAAATTTAATATTTAGTTTATTATATATGTTACTTTTTGGATATTTATAACAAAATAACAAAAAAACAACAAAAAAAACATAAAAACATTTGGTTAATTAAAATATATTTAACATCTTTGTACAATGGTTATTAAATTTTGTTAAAAATGAATGTGAAATTAAAAGTTCTAACAGCTGGTGTATTGTTCTTTACAGGGCAAGCATTAGTTGCGCAAGAAGCGAAAAAAGACTCTGCTTCTGGAAAAGAGAAGCAGATAGATGAAGTGGTTTTGGTTGGGTATACTAGGGTGAAAAAGAATGATTATGTGGGTACAGCGGCCAAAGTGAACATGAAGTCTATTGAGAATAAAAATGTTTCAACTGTTTCACAAGCATTAGCAGGAGAGTCTGCTGGGGTTAGAGTTATTAATGGCTCTGGGCAGCCTGGTAGTGAGCCTACTGTTAGGATCAGAGGGTTTGGTTCTGTGAATGGAAACAGAGATCCTTTGTATGTTGTAGATGGGATGCCTTTTTCTGGTAATGTTTCCTCTATCAATCCAGAGGATATTCAGGATATGGTTGTTCTTAAAGATGCGACAGCTACCGCTATTTATGGGGCTAGAGGGGCTAATGGTGTTGTTGTTATCACAACAAAATCAGGAAGAGGAGCTAAAGATTATATACAATTAGAGTCTAAAGTAGGGATAAATACGAGATTGTTACCTATGTATGATGTCATTTCTTCTCCGGAAGAATATATATCATTAGTATGGTCTGCGTTATATCATCAAGGTTTGGCTAATGGTAATGCGAATCCTTTACAGTATGCAAATAATAATTTATTTGGAGCTAGAGGTATAGATTCTCGATACAATATGTGGAACTCTACAGGAGCAAACTTGATAGACCCTGCAACAGGACAAGTAAGAGAAGGGGTGACTAGAAAATATACACCTGAAGATTGGGCAGGGAAAGCTTTTAAAGAAGGGGTTAGGACGGAACATAATTTGAGTTTAGGAGGAGGTACTGCAAGAGCTAATTATTATGCAGGGATAGGATATTTGAAAGATGAAGGGTACTCAATTAATACAGGGTATGAGAGATATACAGGTAGATTGAATGCTGGATTTAAGCCTAAATCTTGGTTGTCAGGTTCATTTAATTTAGGATATGCATATGCAAAAACTCGCAATAATGGACAGACAGAAGATTCTAGTAATGTTTTCTGGTATACGGATAATATTCCTTCAATATATCCATTGTATTTGAGAGATAGTGATGGTAATTTAGTTCTAGATCCTTATTTCGGAGGATATCAATATGATTATGGTATAGGAAGGGGGTTTGGAGCGCTGACAAATGGTGTGGCTGATGCTGTTTATAATAAGAGAAACTCCAATAGACATGAAGTAAATGCTAACTTTTTCATTAAAGCAGATTTGTTTAAAGGGTTGAGTTTTGAAACAAGGATAGGAGGACAGTATTATAATAACAGTGTGGATGATCTTAGAAATCCATATTATGGAGGTTCTGTAGGAGTAAAAGGAGCTATATATAAAAATAAATATGAAATGTTTACATGGAATTTCTTGCAAATGCTAAGGTATAGTAGGAAGTTCGGAAATCATAATATAGATGCTTTTGCAGCACATGAATCAACAAAATGGGATTATAAAGCATTTGCAGCAGGAAAAACAGGGCTTGTAACTCCTAGTATTCCAGAGTTTAATAATGCGATAACTTCAGAAGTACCAACTTCTTATGTGAGAGATTATGCGCTGGAAAGTTATTTTGGGCAAGTTAATTATGATTTCATGGGTAAATATATTCTTTCTGCATCTATCAGAAGGGATGGATCATCTAGATTTTTAAGAAAGAAATGGGATACATTCCCTTCCGTAGGTTTAGGATGGGTTATGTCTAGAGAAAATTTCCTTAAAGATTCAAAAATTGTAAATAACTTAAAATTAAAAGCAAGTTATGGTCTAGTAGGAGATCAAGCGGGGGTAGGGTATTATCCAGGTTATAATGTTTATAATACAGGAAACTTTATGGGACAGATAGGAGCTCCTTTTGATAGAGGAGGGTATCCTGATTTGACATGGGAAAAATCTAAAATGTTCCAAACAGGAGTTGATTTTACATTGCTTAATAGAAGGTTAGAAGGGAATGTGGATTATTATAGAAAACTGACAGATCAGTTGATATTTGATAAAAGGATGCCACCATCTACAGGGAATGCGATTTTCAAAGACAATGATGGACGACTTTTAAATCAAGGATTTGAGTTTAGTTTACTTGGACATATTATTAAGAAAGATGATTTTTTCCTTGATTTAGGAATAAATGGAGAGCTTCCAAAGAGTAAACTTGTCAGAATGCCATATGATGCTTCTTTAGGTAGAAGAAAGATAATAGATGTATCAGAAGGAGGAATAGGTAGGGCGGAAGGTTATTCTATTTATGATTATTACATGGCAGAGTGGGCAGGAGTAAATCCTGCTACAGGCGCAGCACAGTGGTACATGAATTATGTAGATACTAATAACAATGGAGTATATGATGATGGAGTGGATACAGCGATAAAATCTTTATATGAGTATCAAACACTTTATCCGGGTGTTCTTGTAAGTGAGGCTGTTACAGAATCTTATTCAAAAGCGACAAATAAGTTTGTAGGTAAATCAGCTATCCCAGATGTAAGAGGGGCGGTAAACT
Organism: Flavobacteriaceae bacterium; assembly: GCA_013333255.2. Classification (GTDB taxonomy): domain Bacteria; phylum Bacteroidota; class Bacteroidia; order Flavobacteriales; family Weeksellaceae; genus JABCPE02. The sequence continues at coordinate 15,642 of JABCPE020000005.1, forward strand.
TTAACATAGGTTATAAAGGATTTGCTTTAGGTGCACAGATGCTTTATAGTATAGGGGGGTATTCATATGATTCTAATTATGCAGGTCTGATGAATAATAATAAAGTAGGAAGTAATAATTGGCATGCAGATATGCGAAACAGATGGCAGAATCCAGGAGATGTGACAGATGTTCCAAGGCTTACTTCAGGTAGAACAGGAGATACAAATTACAACTCTAGATCTACAAGATTTTTGACCAAAGCAGATTATTTTATTTTGAATAATGTAAATCTTAGTTATACTTTCTCTCAAGATGTTCTTAGAGATACAGGGATAACAGGTTTATCAATAACTTTATCTGCAGATAATCTTTGGTTAGCATCAAAAAGAAAAGGATTTAATCCTACTGTGTCTGAAACAGGGCAAGGAAGTGCTTATAGATATTCACCATTGTCTAATTTTACATTGGGAGTAAAAGTTAAATTTTAATAAAATAAATTATGAAAAAAATAGTAGTAGTATTATCAACAATATCTTTACTTGGAGGGCTTATCTCTTGTAGGGAAGAATCTTTCTTAAATACAGAACCAACAGAGACTATTTCCACTCCTTCCACAGAGGCTAAATTATATGGTGCATACCTTATGATGGTGAATTCAGGGACAGGAGGAACATCTCAGCATACTGATTTTGGGCAAAGGGGATATGATATATTCACAGACTTGCTTTCGTCTGATATGGCAATGCCCAAAAGTACTTTTGGGCATTATAGGGAAATAGTGAATTTAACAGCGACTGTTGATTATACAGATACATATAATTATATGCCTTGGAGGTATTACTATAGATTGATTAACGCAGTGAATGATGTTATTAAAGATTTAGGGGGAAATGGAGTTGTTCCTGCTAATCAGAATGATAAATATCTAATGGGGCAGGCAAAAGTTTTGAGAGCTCATGCGTATTTCTATCTATTACAACTTTATACTACGGAATATAGTCCTTCTTCAGAAGCAATTCCTTTGTATTTAGAGCCTAATATGCAGCCTCGTCCAAAGTCAACGCAGGCAGAGGTTTATTCAGCGATTCTCAGTGATTTGAGTGATGCTGTGACTTTATTGAATGGGTTCAATAGACCTAATAAAGGGATGGTTAATCAATATGTGGCTAAGGGGATGTTAGCTTATACATATGCCGCAATGGGAGATAATGCTAATGCTTCTACATTCGCATTAGATGTTATCAATAATAGTGGACATTCTATCACAACAAAAGAGCAGACTGTTAGATATCGTCACAATGGAGTAACAGAGTCTGGTGGTGGATTTAATGATTTAGCAACAGATAGCTGGATGTGGGGTATAGACATTACTACAAATAATGATTTAGGATGGATAAATTGGTGGGGACAAGCTGATATTTATACATATGGCTATCAGTGGGCTGGAGATACTAAGTCTATAGATGAAGGTTTGTATAATTCCATAAGAACAGATGATATTAGAAAAAATCAGTTTGTGAGTATGAGTGCTTCAGGAGCTGTATTAAGTAATATTGCAGATACTAATGCAAAGTATAGTTATATTGCAGCAAATAAGTTCTTTACGCCAGAGAGAGTTCTTCAGGGAACTAGAAATACTACTAATGATTATTTTTATATGAGAGTAGATGAATTCCATCTTTTGGCAGCAGAAACACTTGCTAAACAAGGCAATGATGCTCAGGCAAGAACTATACTGACAAATTATTTATCAAATAGAATTACGAATGTATCATATATTAATGGTTTGTCGGGGGCAAGTCTGCAAGCTGAAATATATAAGAATACAAGAATAGAATTTTGGGGAGAAGGGAAATCATACTTAGCTATGAAGCGTAATAGAGCTACTATTACTAGAGGAAGTAATCATTTATATCATGCAGGAACAAGTTTCCAATATAATGATTCTAGATTATCACTCAAAATTCCTCAACAAGAAGTGTTGAACAATCCTTATATTAATTAGAAAGTTTTGTTTTCCAAAATTTATTAAATTTGTACCTCATAAAAACTTTATGAGGTACATTTTTTTTATATTAATATTGCTGGGCGGTCTTTTAAAGGCGCAGACAGATGATTTGTCAGTGAGGGATTCCGTTGTAGTGGACAATGGACAGAAGGATTCTATACAGATTTTTAGACCAACGATTGATGATTATCAGTTTTTCACGCAGTTTTCTCAGAGAAAAGCGTTTGATACTGTTTTTACGATTGGTAAATCTTATCAATTTACTCAGTATAATAATAGGGATAATTTTGGGAAAATTCAGTTTGCGAATATCGGGGAGGGATTTCAGAATTTGGTTTATAAGACCGATGCAGAGCAGGATTTGGCATTACTGCCTACAAAAAAATCTTTCTTTATACTGGGAATCAAGGACATAAAATATTACGATGTGAAAAGTCCTACTACGGCATTCTATTATCATAATGGGATGAGCAGCGGGGGAACTCTACAAACTACTTATACTCAGAATATTGGCAAAAGGTTTAATTTTGCGATAGAGTATATGGGACTGCGGTCAGAAGGACTGTATCAGAGGGAAATAGCATCTTCTAATAATACCATTTTCTCTGCACATTATCTTTCTAAAAATTCTAAATATGAGGCGTTTGCGCATTTTATTCATCAGAATATTTCTAATGAAGAGAATGGTGGAATTGCTAATTTAGAGAATTTTACAAGTGGAGATTCTCAGTTTAACAGCAGGAAAAACCTTACCGTGAATTTGCATAATACTTACACCAGAATGGCAGCGAGGAGGTTCTATTTCAGTCATTATTTTGCGCCTTTTGATGTGGAGAAATTTCCGTTTAAACTGAGCCACACGATTTTTTATCAAACCAATAAATATTTCTACACGCAGGATGACACGGAGAACTATTATTCCTCTTCGTTAATTACAGGTTATACTACTAATAATAAGAGAAAATCGACTAAATTCAGCAATACGGTGAGCCTGCTTTTTGATAATGAGGCTTTTAGGGCGGAAGCGGGAGTTCGTTATCAGAATATTAGTTACAGGTCATTTTATCCGTTGATAATCAGTGGAGTGCAGGAGGATTCTAAATTTCAGGAAAATCGTCTGGGATTGGTAGGAAATCTTAAAATAAAACTTTGGGATAAAATCAATCTAAATTCAGATTTGGAAATTTCTAACGGAAAAGCTTTTGGAAATTATCTAAATTCAGAAAATTATTTGACTTTTGAGCCTATTAAAGGATATTCCATCAGCGGGCATGTGAAGTTCAAATCGGCGGCTCCATCGTTCAATTACTTGATGAATACTTCTTTTTATCAAGATTATAATTTCAAATATTCTGATTTTAAGAACCAAAATGTTTTGGAAATAGGAGCGGATTTAAATCTTAAATGGTTTGATACTAAGCTGTTTGCAAACTATTTCAGAATAGGGCAGCTGGCATATTTTGATTCTTCGGCGATGCCTCAGCAGAGTACTTTGTCGGTGAATATATCGCAGGTAGGAGGAGAGGCTACATTTACTTATCGTAAATTTAATTTTAATGCTAAGGTGCTGGTTCAGAATGTTTTAAGCAATAAATATTTGCTTCCATTGCCGGAGTTTATAGGTAGAGCCAATGTTTATTATCAATCCAAAATATTCAAAAAAGCGGCGGAAATCCAGACAGGAATCAAGGCTTATTATTTCTCAAAATTCGCCTCTCAGCAGTATTTTCCGATACTTAATGAATTTATCCTGCCTTCCACAGATTCGCATTCCATCGGTGGAAGACCGATAGCGGATGTTTATTTTAATATGAAAGTAAAACGAATGATGATTTACGCTGAAGCACAGCATCTTAACACTACTTTCATGAAAAATCAGTCCTACGCAGCGCCGTTTTATCCAGTGGCAGATTTTAGGCTGAATTTAGGTTTGGTATGGTATTTATTCCACTAAAATAAAGGTAAAATGAACAAAAAAGAGATATTTTTAAAAGACATATACAGCATTCCGAGCCCTATTAAGGATTTTTTCGCTGATGAGGAATATGCTTCGCATAGATTTTCTTTGGGAAATGTACAGAAACAGGTGGAATTTAAGGAAAAAAGTTATTCCAAAGAGCAGAGAAAAATTCTTTGTGAGGTTTTGGGAAAACAATTAGGAAGTCTGCAACTATCTGATAAACAGAAAGAAAACCTGCAGGCTCTTTCGCAGGAGAATGCTTTTACCATCGTTACGGGACATCAGCTGAACCTGTTTACAGGTCCTGCGTTTTTCGTTTATAAAATTTTGCAGACGATAAAAACAACAGATTTTCTGAATCAAAATATTCAAGGGAAAAAATTCGTTCCTATATTTTGGATGGCTACGGAAGACCACGATTTTGAGGAAATAAATCATTTTAAAACTCAAAGTCATATTTATAGCATCGATGGAAAATCAGGAGGAGCAGTCGGCAGAATAAAGGTTGAGAAAAATAATTTCATAGAAGAATTTGAAAAAGAATTTAAATATAATGATTTTGGTAAGGAGCTGATAGACTGGATGAAAGAAGCCTATGCAGAGGGAAAAACTTTAGCAGAAGCGACCAAAACGCTGGTGAATAAACTCTTTGCTGACCGAGGACTGCTGATGATAGATGGAGATGACCGAGAGCTGAAAGAGCAGATGAAAGGGATTTTTGCTGATGAATTGAAAAATAATTCACTGAAAAAAGAAACACACCAATCCGTAGAAAATCTCACGAAAAAATATGGAAAAGTGCAGGTGAATCCAAGGGAAATCAATTTGTTTTATCTCTCTGAAACTCGTGATAGAATAGAATTTGACGGAGAAAAATACATAGTGCTGGACAGGGAAATTTCTTTCACAGAAGCGGAAATATTAGCGGAATTAGAAAGTTATCCAGAAAAATTCAGCCCAAATGCAGTGATGCGCCCTGTTTATCAGGAAAAAATACTTCCAAATATAGCTTATATAGGCGGAAATGCAGAGGTAATGTACTGGCTGGAACTGAAAGAATATTTCCGATATGTGGAAGTTCCTTTTCCGATTTTGATTCCGAGAAATTCAATGCTTTTCTTGACTGAAAAAACAGCAAATAAAATCCAGAAAATGGGACTTGGGATAGAGGAATTTTTCATGGATTATGCGGAGATTATTAAGGAGAAATTGCTTTTTGAGTCGGAGCTTTTGGAGCTTCTCACAGAAAAAGAAGAAGAGCTGAAAAAATCTTTCGGGCTACTGAAAGAAAAATCCGCGCTTACGGATAAGACTTTTAGGAATTTGGTAGAAGCAGAGGAGACCCGCCAGCTGAAGTCTTATAACCGAATGAAAAAGAGGCTTTTGCGAGCGGAAAAAATAAAACAATACGAAAAATACATGCAGCTGAGACAGCTATATTTAGATGTTCATCCTAATGCTGTTTGGCAGGAGAGAGTGCTGAATTTCAGTGTGTTTTATGCACAGAAGGGAAGAGGATGGATAGAGGAATGCTATCAAAAAATGGATGTGGAAAACTCTGTGTTAATTATTTCGTACATTTAATTATAAAGCCGTATTTTTGTGGCCTAATTGTTACATGACAACAATACAAAATCAGATGAAAAGAATGTTTTTAACCATATTAGGAACAGCGTTTGCGCTATTATCTGGACAACAGAAGAAGCACACAGTGGTGGCTAAAGAAAATCCCACTACTATTGCTAGAAAATACGGAGTCAGCGTAGATGAACTTATCAAACAAAATCCTAAAATAAAGGATGGGAAGATAGATATAGGAGATGTTTTGATAATTCCTAATAAACAAAAAAATACTCAAAAAACAGAAGAGAAAGCAGAAGATAAAAAATCTACTGAAAAGAAATCCAATCAGAAATTGGGCAAGATTTATCTTCAGCCAAAACAGACTATCTATGGCATTACCAGACAGTATAAAATCTCGGAAGAGGAACTGAGAAAGCTGAATCCTAATCTGGAAAGTCATATGAAAGTGGGCGAGGCGCTTGTACTGCCAGAAGATAAAATCAGAAAGTATGGCGACAAAGCCGCTCAGCAGGAGGTAGTAGAGACACCTAAAAAAGACAGTGAAGAGGAAAGAAAAACTCAAAAATTGGCTTCAGAGGACGGAGCGTATGTAGTTCAGCCAAAAGATACATATTACGGAATTACAAGGAAGTTTAATATTTCGCAGAGTGAGCTGTTTGCATTAAATTCTGGTTTGGAGCAGAGAGGACTTAGGTCTGGAGATGTTATTATAGTGAAGAATGTGGAGTCTTCTAAAAGTGTAGCAACGACAACGAAAGACACTTCTGAGAAAAATACAAAACCAAAAGAGGTGAAAACCAAAACTTATTCTGTGGAGGAATATGTGACTCATGAGGTTAAAAAAGGTGAGAGCGCATTTGGGATTGTGAATAAATATAACATCACATATGACCAGCTTGCCGAAATGAATGGAGGTCTTCCTAATGGAATAAAGCAAGGAATGGTGTTGAATATCAAGAAGGTCAATAGACAATATGTAAAAGCTGATGATGATGTGTTTAGCATTGCTTTGATTCTGCCTTTTGGGTTTGATACTAATGATACTAAATACAGAAACCTTTCTGCGGACTTCTTAATCGGTGCTAAATTAGCAGCAGAACGAGGAATGCGAGATGGTAAAAAGATAAGTATCAATGTGATAGATGCCGAAAACGAAAATTCCTTTAAGAATAATTTGGCTCAGATTAACAAGACCAATACAGATTTGATTATAGGGCCGTTCTTTAAGTCAAATGTGGTGGAAGTTTTAGAATATGTGAAGAATGAGAAAATTCCTGTGGTGGCTCCGTTTGCCCATACAGAGGATTTGTATAAATACAATAATCTAGTTATCGTAGAGCCAGGGAATAGAGTGTATGCAGAGAGAATCGTTCGTGAGGTTAAAAATGCTCATTCAAAGGAAAAAGTATTCATTGTAGGTGAAGAAAATGATCCAGAGGTTATTTTCCTTAAAGAACAGCTAGCAAAAGAGTTATCTAAAACTGAGATAGTGGTCGTTAGTTCGCCATCTGGAATAGAGCTGGAGCAGAATATGGTAACAGGACAAAGCCTGCCAGCAGTGGTTATTTTAGCAAATGATAATAGTACCGTAGGAGCAGGATTTGCGAAGAAAATAATAGAACTAGCCAAACAAACAGAAGGAATCAAGGCGTTTAGTATGTACTATCACCCTGATTTTGAGAAGAATGTAGATCCTTTAAGCAAAGCGAATTTGGTTTATTTGATGGATAGAAAAATAAATACGGATGGAGATTTTGAGAAGGAGGTTTTGGCTGAGTTTAAAAAGGAATATTGCCGAACGCCATCTAAATACACCATTATAGGTTTTGATGTGGTTAGTGATATGCTGGCAAGGGAATCAAAAGGCGAAGTCCTAAGAAATATGAGCAAGGTTCAGACTCAGTTGGCAACGAAATTTGAGTACATCAGAACTAAGAGAAATGGAGCTTTTGTGAATACAGGGTTTAGAGTGGTGAGATTGGTTCCATAGTTTTTAATAATAAATTATAGATTTTAGATTTTTCAAAAATATGAAAGCATTAGTGTTTCCGGGACAAGGATCTCAATTTGTGGGTATGGGTAAGGATCTTTATGACTACCGTAAGGAGATTAGAGATTTGATGAATTCCGCTAATGATATATTGGGGTTTGATATTTTGTCAGTAATGTTTGAAGGGACAGAAGAGGATTTAAAGAAAACGAAAATAACCCAACCAGCTATTTTTATCCATTCAGTAGCTATTGTAAAGGCAATCAATACGATAGGTTCTGGAATGGTAGCAGGACACTCTTTGGGTGAGTTCTCTGCGCTGGTAGCGAATGGTGTTTTGTCTTTTAAAGATGGGCTGGAGCTGGTTTATCAAAGAGCTTTGGCTATGCAGGAAGCCTGTGATATGAATCCTTCTTCTATGGCAGCCGTTTTAGGGCTGGATGATGATAAAGTAGAGGAAATTTGTTCTCAAATAAAAGGAATCGTAGTTCCTGCAAACTATAACTGCCCTGGGCAGCTCGTAATTTCTGGTGAAACAGCAGCAGTAGAAGAGGCGTGCGAAGCCCTAAAAGCGGCTGGAGCAAAAAGAGCGCTGCTACTGCCTGTAAATGGTGCTTTCCACTCTCCTTTGATGCAGCCAGCACAGGAGAAATTGGCAAAAGCGATAGAGGGAGTTAAGTTTAATAATCCTATTCTTCCAATCTATCAGAATGTAACCACTACAGCTGTGACAGACCCAGAAGAAATAAAAAAGAATCTGATAGCACAGCTGACAGGTTCAGTGAAATGGACACAGACAATACAGAATATGGTGAAAGATGGCGCTAACCACTTTGTGGAAGTAGGGCCAGGGAAAACATTACAAGGATTGATAAAGAAAATATCGCCTAATGTGATGGTTTCATCAGGGATATAATGGATTTCGTAATCCGTGAAAAATATTGCTATTCTTGGATATCCCAAGGATAGCAATTTGTTTATAAATATTATTTACCTTTGTTTTATGGAAAGTTTTTTTTCACACGGTAAACTGCTTCTTACTTCAGAATATTTCGTGCTGGACGGGGCAATGGCACTTGCTGTTCCTACTAAATCTGGACAAAACCTCTGTGTAGAAGAAAAAAATGATGGCGAGGCTCTCGTTTTTTGGGAGGCCTATCATAGCGGGCAGCTCTGGATGAGTGCAGAAATTGATTATCTTAATTGGAAAATTATAAAAACTAATCTTCCCGAAAATGCTGAATTCATCATAAATGTCCTTAGAAATATTCAAAATCTTTCAGCTTATTTCCAAGACAAAAAATCATATTTCATCAAGACCAATCTGGAATTTCCTGCTAATTTCGGCTGGGGGAGCAGTTCTACGCTGATGGCAAATCTTGCCAAATGGGCTGGGATAGATGCTTTTGAGCTGAATAAAATTTCCCTTGGTGGAAGCGGCTATGATATAGCTGTGGCAATGGAGGGAACGCCTATTTTGTACCAATTAAAATCGGAAAGCAGAGATATCAAGCGAGTGAATTTCGCACCAGAATTCAAAGAAGAACTATTATTCGTCCATCTCAACCAAAAACAAGACAGTCGCGAAGGCATAAAACTCTATAAATCTAAACCCAAATCAAATGAAATAATTGGTGAGTTTTCGGATTTGACAGAAAAAGTTTTGAATTGTAAAAACATCGATGAATTTTCTGATTTAATGGAAATTCATGAAAAAAAAGTTTCTGCATTTTTGGGTCTGAAAACCGTTAAGGAAACCTGTTTCCCTGACTGCCCTGTTTTTGTGAAAAGCCTTGGGGCGTGGGGAGGAGATTTTGTGATGACTAGGAAATTCCAAGGGTATGAAGAGTTTTTCCAAGGACACGGATTTCATACCTTTTTTGGATGGAACGAAATAATTAAGTAAAACTTAGCTAAATCATAGGAAATACCTAAAAATATCAATACATTTGCGTATAGTTAATTTATATAAAATATTTAACATGGAACAGATTAAAAACTATTTAGAAAAACATGGAATTAAGGGAGTTAAGGAGATTGTGTATAATCCTACCTACGAACAACTTTTCCAAGATGAAATGTCGCCAGAAAACGAAGGTTTTGAGAAAGGAATTTTAACAGATTCAGGTGCTGTTGCTGTGAAGACAGGCGTTTTCACAGGGCGTTCGCCAAAGGATAGATATATCGTAAAAGACCAAACTACGGAGAATACGATTTGGTGGGATGGTAAAATAAACTTGCCTACGACACCTGAGATTTTTGGTGATTTAAAGAAAATAGTAACTGATTCCTTTGAAAATAAAAAAATCTATGTGGTGGATACTTTCTGCGGAACCAATCCAGACACAAGACTGAAAGTGAGATTCGTGATGGAGGTGGCTTGGCAGGCGCATTTCGTTACCAATATGTTTATCCGTCCTTCTCACTATGACCTAGAACATTACGGAGAGCCAGATTTCTTGGTAATCAATGGTTCTAAGGTGACTAACCCGAACTGGAAAGAACAAGGGCTTAATTCGGAGAACTTTGTAATGTTTAACCTTACAGAAAAAACTCAGATTATCGGAGGAACTTGGTATGGTGGCGAGATGAAAAAAGGAATGTTCTCCATGATGAACTACTATCTTCCACTGAAAGGAATGGCGTCTATGCACTGTTCTGCTAATGTGGGCGAAAAAGGCGATGTAGCGGTGTTCTTCGGGCTTTCTGGAACAGGGAAAACTACGCTTTCTGCCGACCCTAAAAGATACCTTATCGGTGATGATGAGCACGGCTGGGATAACAATGGCGTATTCAACTACGAGGGAGGCTGCTACGCGAAAGTAATAGACCTTTCTGCGGAAAAAGAACCAGATATTTTTGGGGCGATAAAAAGAGATGCGCTTCTTGAAAATGTAGTGGTAAAGGATAACGGCGAGGTGGACTACTGCGATGGTTCTATCACGGAAAACACCAGAGTTTCTTACCCTATTTATCACATTAGTAAAATAGTTTTACCATCAAAAGCAGGGCACGCGAAGAAAGTGATTTATCTTTCTGCTGATGCATTTGGGGTACTGCCTCCTGTTTCTATCCTTACAGATGAACAGGCACAATATCACTTCCTATGTGGATACACTTCTAAAATGGCAGGAACGGAGAGAGGCGTTACAGAGCCGCTGCCATCTTTCTCGCCAGCGTTCGGAGAGGCGTTTTTAGCGCTTCACCCTACGATGTATTCTAAAACTTTAGTTTCTAAAATGAAAGAACACGGAGCAAAAGCTTATTTAGTAAATACAGGCTGGAATGGAACAGGGAAAAGAATTTCGCTGAAAGATACTAGAGCAATTATAGATGCTATTTTAGATGGTTCTATCGATAAAGCCGAAACGAATAAAATCCCAATTTTAGGACTTACATTCCCAACGGCGCTGCCGAATGTTCCTTCTGAAATTCTTGACCCAAGAGACACTTACGCTGATGCTTCTCAGTGGGAAGTTAAGGCTAAGGATTTAGCAGGAAAGTATATCAAATACTTCGAGCAATATACAGACACAGAAGAAGGAAAAGCATTAGTAAATGCAGGTCCGAAATTATAACATATAATAAAAATGAAGATACAGGGTATTTGTAAATTTACCCTGTATTTTTTAGTATTTAAAAAATAAATGAAATTTATACTATGAGAAAAGCAATTTTTACACTTTCAATCGCGGCATCGGTTTTTGTTAATGCCCAGACACTTCCTAAAAATTCGGTTAATATTGCGGATAAGGGAGATAAGATTTTAGTTAATACTCTTACAGGAGTAGCTGTGGTTTCGGGAGACAATGGAGTCTATGGAATTAGCGAAAGCAGTGCTTCGCCTATTTGGAAAATTGATAATTCTGAAATTTATTCTAAATCAGTTTTTAACTAAAGTGATTTATCAGGATTAAATCTACTTGGAGAGGAAACTTTGGTAGAGAATATCTATGGAAGCCCATATGTTATAGTGACTAAGGGTATGTCCAAAAGCGTAGTGGATACAAATACAGGCAAGGTTCTATTTGGTACCTTGAAAGAGGGCTGGGCGCTGGTTAATCACTATATGATTCCGAATACTACTACATTGCTGGTGGAATATGTGAAGGACAAAAAATCTTACATCGCAAATGTGGATTTAGCGACAGGGACTATAAAATGGACATCAGAAACAGGAGAAATAGGAGGTTTGGTAGGAAGATTGAAAGACCTTGCTAAGCGTGAAAGGTCAGCAAAAGTTTATCCTAAATTAGACAAAGAAGGAAATGTGTATGGATATTTCAGTGGTAAATTTATCAAGCTGAACATGACCGATGGAAAGGTTCTTTGGCAAAGTGACCAAAAACTGACAAATTTTGATATTAATAAAACAGGAGCGTATATTATAACGATCAGCAGAGCAGGAGGTCTCGGAGGTTTTCTAGGAACTAAAGAAGCACTGAACATCATAGATGCTAAAACAGGAGCACCTGTCTGGAAAGAAGATAAATCCGTAGGAAAAGTGGTCTATGTGGAGGATATGGGAAATCAGTTCTTATTGGCTTCGTATAATGGGACGAATCTTTATGACTATACCACAGGACGCACACAGTGGAAAAAGAATGTAAAAGGAGAGCCTAGAATGATGGTGAAGTCAAACGAAGGATATATTTTCGTGACTAAAAATGAAATGAATTTCATCAAAGAAGACGGAAAAGAGCTTTGGAAAAGAGAAGTAGAAATTTCTGATAATAAAAACGATGAAATCATAGAACTGAGAGAAAGAAACGGTAAAATATTCTATATTACATCTACTTATGCCAATATCGTAGATATCAATAACGGAAGCAAAATATGGAAAAGAAACATAAAGTTAGAAGAAAAACGACCGACTTTCTTTGTTTATAATGATGCTAACCAAGAGTATGTTCTCTATAACGATGAGAAATTATATAAATATAATGCTTCTAATACAGAAAGACCAGAGCCTTTCGCTAAACTTAGACTCAAAAAAGAGAAAGAAGTAACAGACCTAGAAATCCGTCAAAATGGTTACCTTATTTCAGGAATGGGAGAATTAGCCTATGTAGATAAGTCAGGAAATGTTGTTTATCAAAAATATTATGATGAGCCAGGTTCATTGGGGCGTACATTTTCTCGTATAGGTCTTAACGCTTTGAATGTAGCTGCGAATATAGGTGCTGCGGAATGGGTTGATAGCCAAGGAAATTCGCAAGGTGGTGTGTTCTTTAATCAAGAAAATAGAGATTTGCTGGGTGGAGTTTCAGAGACTGCTTTTTATCTGGATTCTTCTATGAAAACAAGATTTAACGCTTCTAACCAAGTTAAAGACTATAAATTTTTCTTTACTAAAGATGGAGCGAATAAAGTCTTAGTAAAAGTGAATAAAGACACTGGAGCAGAGGAAGGAAAATTCCTTTTCAATAATAACAAACCAGTCTATACTATCGATGAGTATAGCGGAACTATTTACTACATCAATGGTAATAAGATAGATGTTTTTAAGTATTAATATTAATTTAAAAAGAAAATCCCTCTAAATTATAGAGGGATTTTTTATGATGATTTTTATAAATCAAAATTTCTAACTTTTCGTTTTGCTGTCCATCACTATCGTTACAGGGCCGTCATTGAGGAGGAAGACTTTCATATCTGCACCGAAAATCCCGCTCTCGGTTTTTAAGCCTGATTTTTTGATGAGGTCTTTGAAATACTCAAACAGAGGAACAGCTTTTTCTGGTTTTGCGGCTTTTATGAAGGATGGACGATTTCCTTTTTTGTAATCGGCAAGCAGCGTAAACTGGCTTACACACAGTATTTCTCCATTTATATCTTTTACTGAGAGATTCATTTTCCCTTCCTCATCGCTGAAAATTCTCAAATCAATGATTTTCTTTGCGAGCCAGTCTGCACCTTCTTGGTTATCTTCTTCTTCTACGCCTACAAGGAGCAAAAGCCCTTTGGAGATTTTGCCCGTGGTTTCGTTATTTACTTTTACGGAAGCTTCTGATACTCTTTGGATTACGATTTTCATAAGTTTAATAATAGATTGAAATGATACCCGTAGCAGCGTTATAACTATATTCATAAAATTTAGGAGGCAGTCCAGAGCCTTTTATAGGCGTTCCATCTTGTAGAATCCATTCAGCGCCGTCTTTTGGGCAGACGATTTTGATATTGTTCTGAACTTCCAGCGTAGTATTCGCATCAGGGCAGAGGTGTGGCGCATTTCGGTCATACACCTTGAAGCCGGTTCCTGTCTTTACTAAAATCAGTCCACGCGTACCGCTCTGCTGTTCATTGATGTAAATCCAGCCTTTCGTATTCAAATCATTGGCATAAGCAGGAAGGTTAAGATTCAGCTGAACATTGATAATCTGACTGGGAAAGCAGCTTACGGTCTCGGCTCTACTTTCACAGGAAATAACAAGGGATAACAAACTGAAAACTAATAAAATGAAAAAGGTTTTTAATGCGCTAAATATTTTCATAATCAGAAAAAATTTTTTATCTTTGTCCGAGTAAAGTTAGTTAAAATTTAGAAGTATCCGGCAAAGGTCGGATATTTTATTATTTATTTAACACAAATAAAAGAAAAAAATCATGAATTATGTTACAAAAGAGGGCTTAGCAAAAATGAAGGCCGAGCTAGAGCAGTTGGAATCAATAGAGAGACCAAAAATCACTCAACAGATTGCAGAAGCAAGAGACAAAGGAGACCTTTCTGAAAATGCTGAGTATGATGCAGCAAAGGAAGCGCAAGGACTTTTGGAGCTGAAAATATCCAAATTACAGGATATAATAGCAAATTCTAAAATCATAGAAGAAAACCAGATAGACACTTCTAAAGTATCTATCCTTACGACTGTAAGACTAAAAAATAATACAACCAAAGCCGAGCAGAAATTCACATTAGTTCCTGATAATGAGAGTGATCTGAAGGCTAATAAAATATCTGTAAATACTCCTATTGCCAAAGGGCTTTTAGGAAAGGCTGTTGGCGAAGTAGCAGAAATAGTGCTTCCTAATGGGAACAAACTTTCGTTTGAAGTTTTAGAAATTACAATTTAGTCTTTTAGCTAAATTAAATAAACAAAAAGTAAAACCTTAATAATCAATAAAATGGCTTCAATTTTCACAAAAATAATCAATGGCGAAATTCCGTGCTACAAAATAGCAGAGGACGAGCATCATTTGGCGTTTTTAGATATCATGCCGATAGCCAAAGGGCATACATTGGTAATTCCTAAAAAAGAAGTGGATTTTATTTTTGATATGGAAGCAGAGGAGCATAAAAGGCTCTGGGCATTCGCGCAAGAAGTAGCCAAAAAAGTAAAAGCTGCGATTCCGTGTGTGAAAGTGGGCGTAGCTGTAGTAGGGCTGGAAGTTCCGCACACACATATCCACCTCGTTCCTATCAACGAAATCAAAGATTTGAATTTTACTAATGAAAAACTGAAATTCACAGAAGAGGAATTCAGAGAAATTCAAAAAGCAATAACAGGGCAATAATCACTAAAATTACAAACTTCAATAAATTCTTATTGGAGTTTATTTATTCATAAAAACAAAAAAGAATTAGATGAATCCTAACCAATGTTCCTTTTGTGGAAGAAATAAGAATGAGGTATCTGTTTTGGTCTCTGGTCAGAATGGGTTTATTTGCAACTACTGTATAGAGCAGGCTCACACCATAGTGAAAGAGACTGACAAGCAAGAAAATAAAAATCATTCATCTGTAAAAACTTCGGCTCAGCTAAAGAAACCAAGAGAAATCAAGGAATTTTTGGATGAATATGTAATAGGGCAGGACCAAGCGAAAAAACAGCTTTCGATAGCGGTTTATAATCATTATAAAAGACTGGCTCATAATGCAGATGAAAATAAATCTGTAGAGATAGAGAAATCTAACATCATCATGGTGGGAGAGACAGGAACAGGAAAAACGCTCTTGGCTAAAACTATCGCTAGACAGCTGGAAGTTCCGTTCTGTATCGTAGATGCTACGGTTCTTACAGAGGCGGGATATGTAGGGGAGGATGTGGAAAGTATTCTGTCCAGACTGCTGATGGTGTCTGACTATGATGTAGAAAAAGCCGAAAGAGGCATCGTTTTTATAGATGAAATAGATAAAATCGCTAGAAAATCGGACAACCCGAGTTTGACTCGTGATGTGTCTGGAGAAGGCGTTCAGCAGGGACTTTTGAAACTTTTAGAGGGGAGCATCGTAAATGTGCCGCCACAAGGAGGGAGAAAGCACCCAGACCAAAAATACATTCAGGTAAATACGCAGAACATCCTATTCATCGCAGGAGGAGCGTTTGATGGTATCAAAGAAATCATTGAACGAAGAATGAACAAGCAGGCGATAGGTTTCAGCTCGGAGAAGACGAATAAGGTGGAAGATGATTCCTATATTTTAGATAAATTGGATGCTACAGATTTGAGGAATTTTGGTCTTATCCCAGAACTTTTGGGGCGTTTTCCTATCGTGACTCATTTGGATAAACTAGATGAAGCAACCATGCTGAGAATCCTAAGCGAGCCTAAAAACTCTATTATCAACCAGTTTATAGAACTATTCAGACTAGATGGCGTGGAGCTGAGTTTCACCGAAGGCGCTTTACAAAAAATAGTAAAAGAAACGATGGAAAAAGGTTTGGGAGCGAGAGGACTGAGAGGAACAACCGAAAAAGTTTTGGAAAAATACATGTATGACATAGACCAGCTCGGAGGTTCATTGGTCATAGATGAAAGCAAAATAGAATTTTAATATTCAAATATTTAAAAACAAAAAGCAGGAAATATTTCCTGCTTTTTTATTATTAAATCTTACTAAGTAAGTTTCTGAAATTCACTTTGTTGTCTATGATTTGTCTCAGCTCGGAAACTGCTACACGCTCCTGCTCCATAGTATCGCGGTGTCTTATCGTTACCGTGTGGTCAGTAAGAGTGTCATGGTCTATGGTAATACAGAAAGGCGTTCCTATGGCGTCTTGTCTTCTGTATCGCTTACCGATGCTGTCTTTGTCTTCATAGATAAGATTGAAATCATATTTCAAATCATTGAAGATTTTTTCCGCATATTCTCCCATTCCATCTTTTTTCATCAGTGGTAAAATGGCAGCCTTTACAGGAGCTAGGGCAGGCGGCAAGGACAATACCGTTCTCTCTGAACCATCTTCTAAAACTTCATCTTTCAGGCAGTGAGAGAATAGAGCTAGGAATAATCGGTCTAATCCTACTGAAGTTTCCACCACATACGGAACATAGCTTTCGTTTCTCTCTGGGTCAAAATATTGTAATTTTTTCCCTGAATATCTTTCGTGAGCCGAAAGGTCAAAATCCGTTCTGGAATGAATTCCTTCCAATTCTTTAAACCCAAATGGGAATCTGAATTCTATATCCGCCGCTGCATTGGCATAGTGAGCTAGTTTTTCGTGGTCGTGGAATTTGTAGTTTTCTTCACCAAGACCAAGGGCAAGGTGCCAGTTTAGTCTCTTTTGTTTCCATTCTTCATAGAATTTTAGTTCCGTTCCTGGCGGCACGAAAAACTGCATTTCCATTTGTTCAAATTCTCTCATTCTGAAAATAAACTGTCTCGCAACAATCTCATTTCTAAATGCCTTACCAATCTGTGCAATCCCGAAAGGAAGTTTGTGGCGTGAAGTTTTCTGAACATTGAGGTAGTTCACAAAAATCCCTTGCGCCGTTTCTGGACGAAGGTAAAGGTCCATCGCGTTCTCGGCAGCAGCACCTAATTTAGTCCCGAACATCAGGTTAAACTGTCTTACTTCTGTCCAGTTTTTAGAGCCTGTGTCTGGGTCAGCTATTTCCAGCTCTTCTATTAGGGCTTTTACATCGGCAAGGTCGTTGTTATCCAGCGATTTAGCCATTCGGGAAAGAATGGTTTTTTGTTTTTCGCGGTATTCTAATACTTTTGGATTAGTGGAAACGAATTGCGCCTCATCAAAAGCCTCACCGAAGCGTTTTTTAGCTTTTTCTATTTCTTTTTGGGCTTTATCTTCTAGTTTTGCGCAGTAGTCTTCTATCAAGACATCGGCACGGAAACGCTTTTTGCTGTCTTTGTTGTCTATCAGTGGGTCGTTGAAGGCATCCACATGCCCACTCGCCTTCCAAATGGTAGGGTGCATAAAGATAGCACTGTCCAGCCCTACGATGTTTTCATTGAGCTGAATCATCGCTTTCCACCAATATTGTTTGATATTGTTTTTTAGTTCTATACCATTTTGTCCGTAGTCGTATATTGCAGAAAGTCCATCATAAATCTCACTGGAAGGGAAAATAAATCCATATTCCTTGGCGTGAGAAACCACTTTCTTAAAAACATCTTCTTGCTTTGCCATTGTATTGAATATTTATGCAAAAATAAGGATTTTAGTTTAATATTTTATACAAGAAACACTCTCATTAGAGAGTGTTTTGTTTAGTTGTGAGATATTTTGTTTAGTAATGCGTCTAGATTAGTATTATAAGTTGCATCACTTCTACCTGTACCTGTACTAGTTCCTCCTTGATCATATTCAAGTTCTGTGAAATGGATCAATTCTCTTGGTGCTACTAATAAATTTATATACCATGTACCACGAACTTCCCTTGAAACAGATTTAGGCTCATTATATGTAAATTCTTCAGGATTCAATGAATTATAATCTGCCTCTATAAACCATTTATTATCTTTGTTATATAGGTTTACAGTAGCAGGAACTATTCTGTCGAAAATTTTATCTCCATCTTTTTTGTTAGGAGTATTTCCACCTGAAGTTAGCATAACGATTTTGTCTCCTGCAGTAGCATCCGGGAGCTTGAAAGAATAGCTCATTAGGGCAACTGCATATTTGTTATAATCAATCCCAGTATTAAATTCTTTCACCCAATCTCCTCTTGATTGGGTCATAGTAAGGGAAATGATGCTTGTATTGTTAGTAATAGGAAGACCTAGGTATACATCTCCCACTTCATCCACTACCAAAGGTTTGTAATCAAAATAGCTAGTGCTGCTCTGTGCGTTTCCTCCCAGATTAGAATCCATAACACTGTTGACATTTTGGCTGTATGAAGGTAAGTCTGCTAATCTAAGGACAGGTTTCCCTTGGTCTGCAGGAGGGTTTTGGATGGTAAGCGTTCTTGTAGGCAGGTCAGTGTTTATACCAGTTTTTCCAGCTGTTTTTCCAGCAGCATTGGTTTCATTGATGGTCTGCGCACTTAGCATACCGCCGCCCAATAAAAGAAATAATAATTTTTTACTCATCATAAAATTGTAGTTTTAGGAATGCAAAAATAAAAATAAGATATAAATCAAGAATAAAAATTCAATAAATTTTATCAATAGTGATGATAGGTAATAGGAAACGGAGGTACAGAATATGTTTTCAGATTGAATATTTATACAATAAAAAACACTCTCATTAGAGAGTGTTTTTTATTGTGTTTTTTAGTCTAATTTATTTAATAAGTCATTTAATTTTGCACTATAGTTAGCATCAGAAGTACCTGCTTTTGTACTCGCTTTATTCATATTAAATTCTATTCTTTGAGAAGGGAGGTAATCTCTTTTTCCTACCAATAGATAGAATTCCCAGTCTCCATAACCTTTGGAACCACCACTAATATCGCGTTGAGGGTTTTGTGCAGTGGGAAGGGTAAAGTTTTTAAGCCCCAAATTAGGATAGTCAGCATGTATAGCCCACTTACCATTGTGGTTTTTTAAATATACGACAGGAGCTGCTGTTTTGGATAAATCATATGTTTCGCCATTTATAGTGCTTTTACCATTTGGGAGATTGTTAGATGATGTCAGCATTGGCATTTTACCAGGTTCAGTCTGAGGAGTGTGTAGGGTGTAGCTTAGCAGTGCTACTGTATATTTATTGTAATCAATCCCTGTATCAAAGGTTTCTATCCAGTCTTCATTTACTTGCTTAACTACAAGGTTTATAACTCCTGTATTGTTAGTCATAGGAATACCTTGGTATACATCTCCTACGCTGTTCACTACTAAGTGTCTGTAATCAGAATGCTTGGTAGTACTCTGTGTATTTCCGCCTAAGGCAGCATCCATAGCAGAATTGATATTTTCGCTGTATTTAGGCGTGTCTACTAATCTAAGGACAGGTTTCCCTTGGTTAGTATCAGTGTTTTGGATAGTAAGGGTTCTTGTAGGTACTTTTGTGTTAATCCCTGTTTTACCACTTACTTTAGTAGCTGCAGCACTCTCATTGATGGTCTGTGCACTTAGCACACTGCTGCCCAATAAAAGAAATAATAATTTTTTATTCATCATAATAGTTAAATTTTTAGGGGGCAAAGATAAAAAAATAAATTTTAACTCACAAATGATGTTTTTTGATGAATTTTTTCAATAATGATAGTAGAACAGTTGTTTTATTAAAGATAAAGATTTGGTGTAGTATTTATATGAAAAAGCCACTCTCTAATGAGAGTGGCTTTTATTTCTTATTCTAATCTATTTAAAAGTTTATTGATCTCTGCTCTATAAGCAGCATCGCTCATGCCATTTCCTGTAGCTCCTCCATGCTGATCGTAGTATACTCTTGCATAGTTGACAAGTTCTCTTTTTCCTACCAATAGGCTGATAATCCATCTACCATTGGCTTTAGTGCTAATATTGTTTCTATGACCAGCTCCAGTGGTAGTTTTTTTAACTCCCATATTAGGATAGTCAGCATAGATAGACCATGTATGAGTAGCAGTATCTTCAAATAAAAATACAGTGGAAGCTCCTATTTTAGAATTACCCTGACTAGTATCTGGTATCTCTTTAGATGTGACCAGCATTGCTACCTCATTATTAGCAGGGTAATCTGGAACTAAGAACTGAGCTCCTAATATAGCTACAAAATAGTTTCGAAAATCAATTCCTGTATTGAAATTACTTACATAATCTTCATCTACATTCTGAATTTCAAGAGTGATGATACCTGTGTTGTTGGTCATAGGGACGCCTTGGTATACATCTCCTACATTATTCATTACCAGAGGTTTGTAGTCAAAGTAGCTAGTGCTGTTTTGTGTATTTCCTCCTAAATCTGCATCCATAGCAGAGCCTACATTTGCACTGTATTTAGGAGTATCTACTAACCGAAGGACAGGTTTTCCTTGGTTAGCGGTAGTGTTTTCTACCGTAAGGGTTCTCGTAGGTACTTTGGTGTTTATACCTGTTTTTCCGCTTACTTTCGCAGCGGCATTAGTTTCGTTGATCGTCTGTGCGTTTAGCAGACTCCCCCCTAATAAAAGAAGTAATAATTTTTTATTTATCATAACATCAAATTTTTATGCTACAAAGATAAAAATAAAATTTGAGTTATAATACTATTTAAATACTGATTTTCAGGCTGTTTATGCAGTTTAATATCTGTTTGATATCAGTTTAATATGTCAGATTTGGTGTTTTGGTTTATAAAAATTTGATAATGAGAAATTTAGTTTTAAAAAAACACTCTCTGAAAAAGAGTGTTTTTATAGTATTTAGTATTGTGATATTTGGTTTAGTAATCTATTCAACTTGGTAGAAGCTTCTCCACTAACAGCTCCTCTATTAGAACCTCTCAGATCTTGTTCTATTTCTATATAATTAACTACTTCTTTTGGTGCTATCAATAGAGTTATTATCCATGTTCCATTGACTTTCTCCGTAGGACCTGTAGCATCATTAAAAGCAAATGATTCAACATTCATATTATCATAATCTGCACTTAATTTCCAATTTCCTCCCGAAGTACCTTCCAACTTTACGGTAGGAGGAGCTACTCTTGAATAGTATTTACCTCCCTTCTCTTTACTAGGCGCTGATACTTGTGAAACTAACATTGTCATTTTACCCGCAACAGATGGTAGTTTGAAGGCGTAACTCATCAAGGTAACTGTATATTTATCATAATCGATCCCAGTGTCAAACTCTTGTATATAATCCCCACTTACATTTTTAACGGTAAGAGTGATGAAGCTGGTGTTGTTAGTAATAGGAAACCCTCTATATACATCTCCTACATTATCCACTACTAAAGGTCTGTAATCAAAATAACTGTTATTGCTTTGTCTGTTTCCTCCTAAATCAGCATCCATAGCACCGCCCACATTAGCATCATACTTAGGTGTATTTACCAATCTAAGGGGAGGTCTCCCAGCATTGTCATCAGAGTTTTTGATAGTCAAAGTTCTTGTAGGAATATCTGTATTTATACCGATTTTCCCATCTTTTTTTGTCTTTGCGTAGGTTTCATTTATTGTTTGGGCATTTATAAAAAGCCCTCCTAAAAGGAATCCCGATAGTAAAAATTTATTTATCATATAATGTGTATTTTTTTGAGCAGGCAAATATATTATAAAAAAAATGTACCATAAAAATATAATTTATAGATTATATCAATAATGATTATTGATGATTCTGAAAAGCACCTTTATTTCTGCATTCTTTTCATCATTTTCTCTACGAAGAGATAGGCGGCAGGGCAGATGATGTTGTTTTTAATCGTGAGATGATTGATTTGATAGATTTTCTTGCGGTCGGTATGTGGATATTCGCGGCAGGCTTTTGGGCGGATATCGTAGATAAGGCAGGTGTTATCCTCTGCGAGAAAAGGGCAGGGCAGACATTGCAGCACCTTGTCATTGTCTTCATCTATACGGAGATATTTTTTCTCAAAATCAGCAGGAGAAAGGCGTAAATGTTTAGAAATCCGCTCTATGTCTTTTTCTGTAAAGAGCGGGCCTGTGGTTTTACAGCAGTTGGCACAGCTGAGGCAGTCTATCTCATCGAAAACTTCTTCATGAGTTTCCAAAGCGATGTAGTCCAAGTTCTTAGGCGGCTTCTTTTTGAGGCTGTCTAAGAATTTTTTGTGTTCTTTTTGTTTGGCTTGTGCCTGTTTTTTATAAAAATCTAAATCCAATTTCTGCTCATTATTTCGGCAAAAATACATAAAAAAATCTACGAGAAAATTTCCCGTAGATTTTTATATTTATCATGAAAAAACTATTTCACGATTGTCATTTCATCGATGAGGTGTTTAGCACCAGAGAATTTGTCAATTACCCAAAGCACAAAACGAGCATCTACATTGATGGTTCTTTGTAGAGCTGGTTCGAAAACGATATCTCCACTCAGTGCCTCGCTGTTTCCATCGAAAGCAAGACCAATGAGGTGTCCTTCAGCATTGATGATAGGCGAACCAGAGTTTCCTCCTGTGATATCATTATTAGAAAGGAAGTTCACTGGAAGGTATCCTTTTTTGTCTTTGTATTGTCCGTAGTCTTTCTTTTTATGAAGGTCAAGAAGTCTTTGCGGAAGGTCAAATTCCTCATCACCTTTTTTGTATTTAGCTACCATTCCTGCAAGGTCTGTGTAGTAGTTGTCTTTCACGCCGTGGTATTTTCTGTCTTTTCTGAAAGGCAGCTTGTCCACAGAACCATAGGTAAGTCTCATAGTAGAGTTAGCATCAGGATAGAATTTCTTGTTAGGGTGAGATTTTCTAAGTCCGTCCAAGAAAAGTCTAGTGTTTTCTGCGAATTTCTCCTCGTCTTGGTTGTATTTATTTGCACTCATCTGAGCTTCAGCTACTAAGATAGAAGAGAACTGATATAATGGGTCTTCCTCTAATTTTTGTTTTTTAGGATTGTTGATAAAGTTCAAAACATTTTCCTTAGAAGCAAAAATACCATTAAGTGAAATTTCATTTGGATTACTAAATCTGATGACAGGCAGCTGGTGTTTCGCATCTACTTTGTTTTTATAAAGTGTAAGCAGTGTCACGAAAAGGTCAGCTTCTACCTTTGGATGTAGGTCTTCATAGATGCTTTCCACTTCTTTTATTAGTTTTGCCTTCATAGCAGCCTGCCCGTTAGCATCTTGGTCAGCATAAACAGCCAATTTGTTTCCTAATACATACGGCATATTGATGAAAGCTGCTCTTCTACTCATCAGTCTTAGATAGTTCAGCTCTACATTTCTTTCGTTAGTTTTTGCGTAGTATTCTTCTATTTCTTTCAGAACATTACCATAAGTAGCTTTGTTTTCTGGCTTATCAGCCCACGCTTGGAATACTTTTTCCAAATCTTGTTTCGCGTTGATTGTTTTGTTTTTCAAAACAGCTTCTATCGTTCCAGCTCTGTTTTTCCAGTAGTTAGCCGTGCTGGAATAAGAACTTGCGTAGTCCAAACGGATAGCTTGGTCTTTGTCCATGTATTTTTTCATCACATCCATAGTTGCTTTAGAAGCATCTACCCAAGCTGGATAATCTTTGGTAATCAATTGGTTGATTCCATAAGAAGTCAAATATCTGTTTGTTCTCCCTGGGTATCCCACAATCATCGTGAAATCATTAGGTTTGATACCTTTTAGAGAAACAGGCAGGTGGTGTTTCGGTTTTAGAGGAACATTGTTAGGAGAGTATTCTGCTGGGTTTCCGTTAGCATCTGCATACACTCGGAAAACAGCAAAGTCTCCTGTGTGTCTTGGCCATTCCCAGTTATCTGTATCTCCACCGAATTTACCAATAGAGTTGGTAGGCGTTCCTACTAATCTGATATCTTTATAGTCTTGATAAACAAAATAATAGAACTCGTTTCCATTGAAGAACGAACGAACAACTACAGAGTATTTTCCGTTTTCGCTATTTTCTTTTTCAATCGCTTTAAATTCTTGATTGATGATGTTTTGTCTCTGGCTGGCAGACATTTTATTGTCCAGCTTAGAGTTTATTCTTTCTGTAGCATCTCCCATTCTTACTAAGAATCTCACAAACAGGTCTTTAGCGTGAAGCTCTTCTTTTTTGTTCATCGCCCAGAAACCATTAGTCAAGTGGTCTTTCTGTGGTGTAGAAAGCGCTGCGATAGAGCCGTATCCACAGTGATGGTTAGTAAAGATAAGTCCTTCTTTGGACACGATTTCCCCAGTACAAAAACCGCCAAAACTCACGATAGCGTCTTTCAAACTAGAGTTATTTACTGAATAGATTTCCTCAGGAGTCAGTTTCAGCCCCTGTTTCTGCATATCTACGCCGTTTAGTCGTTTGATAAGCATCATTAGCCACATTCCTTCATCAGCTTTCGCTGGAAGAAAATTTAGAATGAAGGCACCTAATAAAAATAGTCGTTTCATTTTTAGTAAAAAATTAAATTAATGGGCTAAATTTAAGAATTTTAAATGATTTGAAGGGATTATTTTCGCTAATTTTTGTTTTTAATAAAGAAAAAACATCAAATCCAAACCCAAAGAGTAGGAATTAAATCTTACCTTTGTAGCTATAAATTGTAAATATTAAAATATGGAAAACTTACATGACAAACGCCAAGTCTATGAGCAGTTCGAGCTTCATGACCACGAAGTAAAGGAAAATCCAATGGAACATTTCAAGGAATGGTTTGCAGATGCGGACAAACATCCTGATATTTTTGAGGCTAATGCTATGATTCTCTCTACGATAGATGATGACGGCTGCCCTAGAACCAGAGCCATGCTCCTGAAAAGCTACAGCCAAGAAGGTTTTGTGTTTTATACCAATTATAATAGTAAAAAAGGGAAATCTATTGACAAAAATAAGGTGGCTTGTCTCTATTTCTTCTGGCCGGCTCTGGAGCGTCAGGTAATGATAAAAGCAAGACTAGAAAAAGTTTCGCCTGAGATGTCGGATGAATATTTCGCATCGAGACCGAGAGGAAGCAGATTAGGAGCGTGGGCTTCTGAACAAGGCGAAGAAATCCCTAGCAAAGCCTATTTAGCTCAAAAATTACAAGATTTAGAAAAAGAATTCGAAGGGAAAGAAGTGACACGACCGCCGCACTGGGGAGGATATCTTGCCAAGCCGTATGAAATAGAATTTTGGCAGGGAAGACCTAACCGTCTGCATGACAGGATAGTGTACCAGTTCCAAGATGGTAAGTGGAAAACATCAAGATTAGCTCCTTAATAAGGAGCTTTTTTTAGTTAAGAAAAACATCTATCAGTCCTTCTGGAAGTTCCATTTTGATGAATTTCTCCTCTCTGTTTACTTCTAAAATCCATTCCTTTACGATAGGAATGATGACTTCTTTCTGTGCTAGGTCTAAAATGAAATAATGCTGTGCAGTCTGGTCATTCACAGAAACGATGTTCCCGCAGGTTTTTCCATCTTTTTCTAAAATTTCAAAACCTATCACTTCGTGATAATAAAACTGATTTCCGCTCAATTTTGGAAGAGTAGAAAGCGGAA
The DNA here is from genome assembly GCA_013333255.2 of Flavobacteriaceae bacterium. Lineage (GTDB taxonomy): Bacteria > Bacteroidota > Bacteroidia > Flavobacteriales > Weeksellaceae > JABCPE02. The sequence goes on from JABCPE020000005.1 coordinate 41,396, forward strand.
GAAATACATTTTTACCAATAAGCTGTTCTACGAGTGCATCAGAGGAGTTTTTGAAAAGAATGTTGAGAGAATCTTGTTTGCTCCAAATGATTTTTTCAATAAAAAACGGAACCAATAGTCCGTTGATTTCAACGAATATTGATTCCAATTTTTTATAAATTTCGGGCTGGTCTGTATCTAATTTTAAAATCAGATTCCCCGAAAGACCGTGCTTACGAGTAATTTTGCCTAAAAAATAGCAATCTTCTTTCTGCATCGGTAAAGTTTTTTTAAGCTTCAGTTTCTTCAGCAGGTGCATCTCCCTCTGCTTCTACAGCAGGAGCTTCTTCTACTGGTGCTTCAGCAGCCTCAGCAGCAGCTTTTGCTTCTTCTTCAGCTTGTTTTTTAGCGTTGATTCTAGCTTCGTTAGCTTTGTTTTCAGCTTCTAAAGCAGCTTTTTTAGCATCTTCTTTAGATTTAACTAATCCATCTTTTTTACCTTGGATTTTAGCTTCTTTTTCAACTAACCAAGTGTTAAATCTTTTTTCAGCTTCTGCTTCACTGAAAGCTCCTTTAGCTACACCACCTTGAAGGTGTTTTTTGTAAAGAGCACCTTTGTAAGAAAGGATAGCTCTAGCAGTGTCTGTAGGCTGAGCACCGTTGTTCAACCATTTTACTGCTGCATCCACATCTAGATCGATAGTTGCTGGATTGGTAATAGGATTGTAAGTTCCTAATTTCGCGATGAATCTACCATCTCTCTTTGCTCTAGAGTCTGCTACTACGATGTGGAAGAAAGGTTTTCCTTTTTTCCCGTGTCTTTGTAATCTAATTTTTACTGACATAATTAAAATTGATTTAAAATTGGGAACTCGTCCCTGTTAATATTTTATTAAGTCCGCAAATGTAACAAATAAAATTGAAAGTATAAACTTTTTTAGTCAAGAAAGTTTTATATTTTCTCTTTTTAGTTAATTTAGCTTTATAGTTTTGTATAGATAAGTGATAATAAGTGTATAACAAATAATTCCACAGCCAAAGGCTATCAGCATGCTTTTGAGAAGGCTGTAATTTAGCATGTGTAAACAATAATTTGCTGGAACAGCGATAGAAAGCGCACCAAGAACTCCATATACAGCGCCGTGTACAGGGCTCTTTTTTTCGGGTTTAACCTCTGTCCCGCAATGAGGACAATTCCATTTGCTAAAATTAGAAAGGAGAAGCAGTTTTTTTAGTGGTTGTTTTTTGCCACAATGAGGGTAAGCGAAATTTTGGTTTTCCATATTTTATTTTCTCTTTTCTTTTAGTTCTTCTTTGTCTTTGTCGGAAGGGTTCCAGACTTTTATTTCAGAATTTTTGTCAATTCCAGAAAGCACCTGCACATTGATACCATCGCTCGCGCCTAATTTTACAAAAGCCTTTTTAAATGAACCATTTGCCTGTTTTACCTCTACGAAAGGAACATCTTTTCCGTTCGCTTTTTCGTATTGGATAAGGGATTCGTCCAGAAGAAGGGCGTTTTTCTGCGAACTGAGGATAATTTCTCCATTTGCTGAAAATCCTGCGCGAATGTATTCATTTTCAGGGTTAAACACATCGCCTTTGATTGGGAATTTTATAGTTCCGCTTTCTTCCGTTCCTTTTGGTGCGATGAGGGTCACTTTTCCAGAGAAAGCCTTGTTCTGGAGGGCGCCTATCACTACATTCATATTCATGCCTTCTTTTATTTTTCCTGCCTGCGCTTCATCTATTTTTCCTTCAAAAATGAGTGAATTTAGGTCTGCGATGGAGCAGATGGTAGTTCCAGCATTGAAGGAGTTGGCCTCTATCACTTGGCTTCCTATTTTCACGGGAACTTCTAGGACAGTGCCGCTTGCTTTGGAACGGATTTGTGTCGTAGCCATGCTTTGCAGCTCAGGAGTAGCGCCAGTTCTGGCAATCTGCAAGTTTTTTTGTGCAGTGGAAAATTGCTGTTGGGCATTTTTCACATTTTGTTCAGCGCTGTAGAGCTGCTGCTGGGAGGTTAGAAACTCCTGTTTGGAGATAACGCCTTGTTTATAAAGACTTTCCTGCATCGCAAACTGTTGTTTTTGATTGGCAAGATTGGTTTTCGCGTTGTTTATTTGGAGCTGTGCATTGCTTACCTGTTGCAGAGCATTATTCACATCGGCTACGCTGGGAACGATTCTTAGTGTGGCGATGAGCTGTCCTGCTGCCACCTTGTCGCCTTCTTTCACGAGGATTTGGTCAATAATTCCAGAGATATTGGGTTTTATTTCTATTTCTTCTTTAGGGACGATTTTTCCCGTCGCCATCACTTTGTCCTCCATATCCTGTACTGTGGGCTTTCTTGTGAGAAATTCCTCGCTTTCGGCGGAATTGGATTTTATCAAATACATTACGGTTGATACCAGCACAACAGCGGCAACTAATCCGAGGATGGCGTAAATTATTTTTTTCATTATTTTTTATATTTAAAATTCAACTTTGTTATTCACTTCTTAGTGCATCTATCGGGCGGATGCTTATGGCTCTTTGTGCAGGAATCATACCTATTAACAGTCCAAGGAACACCATTACAGCCATTGCACCGAATACATTTCCGTAATTAACGGTAGGATTGTAAAACGGAAATTCTTCTTGGTTTTGGGTGGCGAGGCTTAAAAGCATCAAAACCAGCATTCCCAGCATAAATCCAGCCAAGCCAGAGGATAGAGTAATGACCACACTTTCCAGCAAAATTTGGTTTCTCACCTCGGAGGGTTTCGCCCCCAAAGCTCGGCGTATTCCTATTTCTTTGGTTCTTTCTTTCACGGTGATGAGCAGGATGTTGGATATCGCAATGACTCCAGCGATGATGGTAAGCGTCCCCACGATGATGGTCAAAAGCTGCATGCCGTCAAGGAAACCTGTGAGTTTTTTAAACTCTTTTCCAAGGTTAAAAGCTCCAAAAGCATTGGTGTCTTCGGGAGAAACTCTGTATTTGGTTTTTAGTTCGGATTTTACTTTTTCTTCTACAATGCTTACATCTGCATTGGGTTTAGAAACAATGGCTAAAAAACCAACTTTGTCGCCTTCGTTAAACATTTGTGTGAAAGTAGAAAGCGGAATGAAGGCTGTCTGGTCACTCTCTATTCCCACTCTTCTTTTCATGCTGAAAACTCCTATCACATTGAAAAACACGCCTTTTATGTTGATGGATTTTCCGATGGGATTTTCACCCGCCTCGAAAAGTGTTTTGTAAATCTGTTCCCCGATGACCACTACATTTTTGTTTTCGGAGACATCGGAATCATTCAGGTATCTTCCGTATATCAGCCTTTTTTCCGAGATTTTATTTCCGATAGGGTAGTCGCCGTTTAGGCTGTAAGTGATGCTTTTTCCTCCTCTGCTCATTAGTACGCCTGCTGTTCCGAAGTTTCCTTTTGAGTTTTGTGGTGCGATGTAGTCTATTTCAGGGATTTTCTTTTTTAAATATTCTATATCCGAAAGGTGCGGGTCTATGGTTCTGCCCTTTGGAAAGCCGTCATAAGGGATGGAGGTTTCCTGTCCCCAGAGGAAAATAGAATTTGTAGCAAAACTTGAAAACAACTTGTTGAAGCCGTTTTCCATTCCCTTGGCGGCCCCTAAAAGTGTGACATATAGGAACATTCCCCAGCCCACGCCAATCATGGTGAGGAAAGTCCGAAGTTTATTATTTCTCAGTGAATAATAAATTTCCTGCCAAGTATCTTTTCTGAAAATGATATTCATTTTGCTTCTTTTTTTTAATGGGTTAAATCAGCTTCTCAGCGCCTCTATTGGTTTTATTTTTGAAGCTCGGTATGCTGGGACAAAACCTGCCACAGCTCCTGAAATGACTAAACAAACAAATGCCGAAACTATCGTTCCCCAGCCTACGCTTGGGTCTAAAATGAAATACTCTCGTAAATTGTTGCCTATCAGCCTCAGTGAAAGAACTCCTAAAAGAACTCCGATAATTCCAGATAAAACCGTTATCACGATGCTTTCCTGCAAGATAAGTATCACGATGCTTATAGGTTTCGCTCCGATAGCTTTTCGTATGCCTATTTCCAGCGTTCGCTCCTTTATGATGTAAACCATGATGTTGCTAATGCCGATAATCCCAGCGACAAGCGTACCAATGCCTATAAAACCTACGATGATGACAATTACGCTCAGAAACATTGTTCCATTTTTGGCATTTTTAGCATTGTTAAAAACCCAAATTGCTTGTTCATCTTCCGGCGAAACTTTTTTTCGCTCTTGGAGTTGGCTTTTTAGTTCTTCTCCGAATTGTATCGCCTCATCGGGAGAGAGCTCCATATTGTAGGTTAGGGAAATTTCAGAAATGGTATCAGAGCTTTTTTTGAGTTGCTGCATCGTGGAGATGGGAATGCTGATGCTGCGCTCTGCCCAGTCGCCTTGGTCATCAGAAAAAACGCCGATGACTTTGAATATAGTTCCGTTGATATTCAGTTCTTTACCAATAGGATTGCCGTTTTTGATAAGGTCGCGATGCACCATTTTACCGATGACCGCCACATTTCTATTTTCTTTGATATCCGCAGGCGAAAGATACCGCCCATCCAAAATACTTCTGTTTTTGATATAGACTTCCTCTTCACCAGCTCCGTTTATGCCGTAGCTGCCGCTTTCTTTGCCATATTTCACTGTCCAAAAGGAGGAATATATCGGTGAGGAATACTCTATGTTTTTTTTATTCTCAGCGGTAACTGCCTCTAAATCATCATTATTAAAATTAATGAGCCTGTCCGCCTGAAGTCCCGCATAGGGCAGGGAAGCTCGCCCAGAGGAAATAGAAATCAGGTTTTGTGCGCTTCTGAAACCATCGTTAAAGGCGTTTTTCAGGCCATTCCCAATTCCGAAAAGAACAATGAAAATGTAAAGTCCCAGCGCCACTGTAAAGCCAGAAAGCACCGTGCGAAGCATATTGCTCCGAATAGAACTAAAAATCTCCTGCCAGCGGTCTAAATCAAACATCTTTTTTGTTGGTTTTTATTTGAAAATATGTTTATAAAACAAATTGTTCTATGGCTTCATCGCTCTCTATGATGCCATCTTTTAGGAAGACATTTCTCTTTGTCTGCGCTGCTACATCGGGCTCGTGGGTCACGATGATGATGGTTTTTCCTTGGTTGTTGATTTCTTGCAGAAGTTTCATAATGTCGTGGGTGGTTTTGCTGTCCAGAGCTCCTGTCGGCTCATCGGCAAGGATGATTCTCGGATTGGTGATGAGGGCTCTGGCAATGGCTACTCTTTGCTTTTGTCCGCCAGAAAGCTCGTTCGGCAGGTGGTTTGCCCAGTCTACAAGTCCTACTTTTTCCAGATATTCTAGGGCTTTTTGGTTTCGCTCCTTTCTGCTTACATTTTGATAGTAGAGCGGAAGCGCCACATTTTCCAAAGCAGTTTTATAACTGATGAGGTTAAATGACTGAAATACAAACCCTAAAAACCTAGAACGGTATTCTGCGGCTTTGGCCTCGTTGAGGTGCTCTATGGGAATGCCGTCCAGCTCGTAGATTCCGCTGTCTTTTTGATCCAAAATCCCGATGATGTTCAGCAGAGTGGATTTCCCAGAACCTGATGATCCCATGATAGATACGAACTCGCCCTCTGAAATGTCCAAATTGATTCCCTTCAAGACATGAAGTTTGGATTTTCCAGTATCGTAGGATTTTTGTAAATCTTTGATAAAAACCATATGAATTTATTTAAATAACAGCATCATTTCTGACAAATTTAGCAATTTTGTGATTAATATTCATTAAAGAATAAAAATCTTAAACAAAAATAGGATTTAATGAGAAAAAATTCTGATATTAGCCATGAGAAAATGATAAAATAGTGCGAGAAACATTTGAAGAACTAATTTCTTATCTTCCTGAAGGACCGTGGAGGGCGGTGTGTATAATGGTAATATTTTTCTTTTTTCTTTTTGTGGTATACAAAATAGCGGAAATCTATGGACGGCTGGCAAGTGAAGAAAAATTAGACAAGGATAAAGAGATTTTATTCATTATGTTACGCGTCTTATTGGGACTTTTTGCCCTTTGGATGTTATGGGACTCTTTGATGACTAGTGCACTCAAGCAGAAAAATCAGCCCGAAATAATAATAGCAAACTTTATAAAAATCATATTATGAAAATAAAATATCTTGTATTAACTGTAATCGTTGTAGCTGTTTCATTTATAGGTTATTCTTATTATCAGTCTAATAAAAATAACGATAAATACATAGAATTTGAAAAACAAGCCCAAAATGATATAAAAAACAATAAAAAGAAATATTATCATTTCGGATTCGTTCCTATGAATAAGCAGAATGATTTATACGATGTGCTTAATAAAAATAATGTTCAAATTATTAATATGGACTGTGCTGCTATTCCAGAATTGGTTCATTATAATGATGTGATACTGAGTAGTATAAAATAAAAATATGAGAATTTATAAATATATTTTCCCTATTTTTTTCTTTTCTTTTTTTGTGGTCAATGCCCAGAAAAAGTGGACATTGCAGGAGTGTATACATTACGCTTTTGAGCATAATCTGCACATCAAACAGAGCAGACTGGAAAAAAACAATCAGGAAAATAATCTAAAAACGGCTAAAAAAGAGCGTATTCCGAGCGTTTCGGCAACGGTGAGCAATACAGCTAATTTTGGGCAAAATCAAGATGTTTTCGGGAATCACCGAAGAAATGATAATTTTAATAATTCTGTGAACATCGGTGCAAGTGTGACCCTTTACAACGGAAGCCGACTCAAAAAACAAATTCAAAAATCTCAGTACGAGGTGGAAGCCAGCGCCTATGATTTGGAAAGGATAAAAAGCGATATTTCCCTTCAGATAGCCCAGCAGTATTTGAACATTTTGCTGAATAGAGAAGTGGAAAATATCAATAAATCCGCCTATGAAAACGCACAAAAAGTCTACGAAAAAGCTGAAATAACCACTAGAGTAGGAACCACCGCCCAAACGGTTTTAGCGGAAGCAAACGCCTCTATGGCAAGGGAATACCAAAATATGAAATCGGCAGAAGTAAATACCAAAAACGCGCTGTTTTCATTGGCTTTACTGCTTCAGTTGGAGGATTATAAAAACTTCGATGTAGCAGGCTGGGATGTGGCAGAAAATTTAGAAAAAACGGATTTTTCGGTAAGTGAGATTTTGGAAAAGGCTTACAGCTGGCATCCGCAGATAAAGGGAGCAGAAGCGAGAATAAAAGCCTCTGAAATGCAGATAAAAATTGCAAATACGGGTTTTCTTCCGTCCATTACAGCCAGTGCGGGCGTTGGGACATTTTATTTCAATTCGTTTAATAATGATGGTGGTAGAAATTTCGGTCAGCAGTATAAGGATAATTTTGGTCAGCAAATAGGACTTAGCGCAAACATTCCTATTTTTAACAAAGGAATTACAAAAATACAAGTAGAACAGGCTAAAATAAATGAAGATATAGCCAAAAATAACCTGCAACAGCAGAAACAAGAGCTTTTACAAAATATCCAAAAAGCCGAATACACAGCAGAAAATAATTTTGAGGTTTATAAATCTGCGGTGGAAGCAGAGAAAAGCTCAAAACTGGCATTGGATTTCATGGAAAAGAGCTATCAGGCAGGGAAATCATCTATCTACGACCTAAATACAGCGAGAAACAATTATGTAAATGCCCAAGGTTCGGCAGCACAGGCGAAATATAATTATTTATATCAAGTCAAGCTGTTGGAGTTTTATGCAAAAGGCACTTTGGTTGGGCTTGCAGAATAGATTTTGAAGGAAAATATTTAAAACAAAATCCATAAAACCAAATTAGTTTTATGGATTTTTTATAGTTTAATTAAAAAACTTAAATCATATCTTTAGGATTGACCCAGCTGTCAAACTCTTCGCCAGTGAGCATTCCCGAATTTATAGCCTCTTCTCTTAGGCTTGTTCCGTTGTTATAAGCGGATTTAGCGATTTTTGCGGCATTTTCGTAGCCTATGTGAGGATTTAGCGCTGTGACAAGCATTAGTGAATTTTCTAATAAACTTTTGATTTTTAGTTTGTTAGGTGTAATTCCCGATACGCAGTGTTCATCAAACGAGATACAGGCATCCGCGAGAAGCTGCGCCGATTGTAGAAAATTGTAAGCCATCACAGGTTTGAAAACATTCAGCTCAAAATGTCCCTGCGTTCCTGCAAAAGAGATAGTGGTGTCATTCCCAAGAATTTGGGCGCATACCATAGTAACTGCCTCTGGCTGAGTGGGATTTACTTTCCCTGGCATGATGGAAGAACCTGGTTCGTTTTCTGGAATGAAAATTTCTCCAATGCCACTTCTAGGACCAGAAGCCATCATTCTGATATCTTGGGCTATTTTAAATAATGAAACCGCGATTTGTTTCAGTGCGCCGTGGCTTTCTACGATGGCATCATGAGCAGCAAGCGCCTCAAATTTATTCGGAGCGGTGATGAATGGAAGTTCAGTAAAATCAGAGATGTACTTCGCGACTTTTGTATCGTAGTTTTTTGGAGCGTTTAGCCCTGTTCCCACTGCAGTCCCTCCCAGCGCCAGTTCTCGAAGGTGTTCCAGAGTGTTTGATAAGGCTTTTAGTCCGTAATCCAGCTGTGCTGCATACCCAGAAAATTCCTGTCCTAGGGTTAGAGGAGTGGCGTCCATCAGGTGGGTTCTTCCTACTTTGATGATGTCTTTGAAATCTTCAGATTTTTTAGCTAAAGAATATCTAAGTCGTTCCACCGCAGGAAAGGTTTTTTCTACTAATTTTTTGTATGCCGCGATGTGCATAGCAGTGGGGAAAGTATCATTGGAAGACTGGGATTTATTCACATCATCATTTGGATGAATAGAAGATTTTTCGCCCAAAGTTCCGCCGTTTAGTACATGAGCTCTATTGGAGATGACTTCGTTTATATTCATGTTTGACTGAGTTCCAGAGCCTGTCTGCCATATAACCAAAGGAAACTGGTCGGCTAGTTTTCCAGATAGAATTTCGTCACAGACTTGGGCTATTAGATCTCGTTTTTCCAAAGGAAGCACGCCCAAATCACAGTTGGCAAAGGCAGCGGCTTTTTTTAGGTATGCAAATGCTTCTATGATTTCTCTGGGCATAGAGCCTTCTTCACCGATTTTAAAATTGTTTCTAGAGCGCTCAGTCTGTGCTCCCCAGTATTTCTCGGCTGGGACCTGCACTTCTCCCATAGTGTCTTTTTCTATTCTGAAATTCATGATGATAATTTTATTTGTCACAAATTTACTTAAAACTTTTTATCTTTGTGGAAATTTAAATTTAACAATGAAGAAAATTTTATTCATCTGGATTAGTCTTTTTTTTCTAACTTCTTGTAAGAATAATGCGCTGGTAAATAAGCCATCAGAGAAACAATATGTACTGCTAGTTTCTTTTGATGGATTCAGGTATGACTATCCTGAGAAATTTAATTTAGAAAACTTTAAAAAACTCAAAGAAAAATCATCCTACGCCAAAGGAATGATTCCAAGTTTCCCTAGTAAAACCTTTCCTAATCATTATACTATAATTACAGGAATGTACCCAGGAAGCCACGGACTGGTGGATAATAAATTTTATGCGCCAGCAGAGGACAAAATCTATTCTATCCCAGATAGAGAAGCTGTGCAGAATCCTAAATTTTATGGAGGAATGCCGCAGTGGCAATGGCTTCAGAAACATGGAATGAAGACTGCTTCTTATTTTTGGGTGGGCTCGGAGGCGCCTATACAAGGCGAATATCCTACTTACTGGAAACAATATGATTTTAATGTGCCTTATACCGAAAGGGTAGAGCAGGTGATGAATTGGTTTAGACTTCCAGAGTCGGAAAGACCGCGATTTGTGACGCTTTATTTTGAATTTGTGGATACTGCGGGACATCAGACAGGGACAAATTCCGAAAAACTGAAACAAGAATTGCAGTTAGCAGATGAACTTTTGGGGCAAATCATGCAGGGGGTGGAAAATCTAGACCTGCCAATCACTACCATCATCACGGCTGACCACGGAATGATAGATATGACGAGCGAAAAAGGGAAAATAATCATCACTGAAAGCCTTGAAAACAAGCTAAAAGACAAAGCAGATATGATAAACAACGGTATGCACTGCCAAGTTTATCTAAAAAATAAAAACCAAAAAGAGGAAGTTTATCAAGAGATAAAACAATATTTCGCAGGGAACAGCCATGTGAAAGTGTATAAAAAAGAGGAAACACCAGAAAAATGGCATTATAGAAACCACGAAAATATAGGCGATATCTTGATTATTACCGATGCGCCGTACTATATGGTAAAAAGCGAGAAAGACTTTTTAGCAAATAGAAAAGGTATCTGGGGAACCCATGGATATGACCCGTACACGACTCCAGAGATGATGGCGATTTTCTATGCTTTTGGGAATAAAATCAAAGAAGATAACGAGATAAAACCTTTTGAAAATATACACATTTATCCATTTATCAATTATATTTTAGGAGTAGAAAATCCTAAAAATATAGATGGAAAAACCAAGGTTCTGACACCAATTATTAAAAAATAATAGATAAAAAAAGAGATGCTTTTTGGAGCGTCTCTTTTTTGTTTTGTTAGATTTTCTGCACTAAAATTTTATCACAGACCATCTCACTGAGGGTTTCAGTTTTTCCGCTAAACTCTATTTTCATTGATTGGTCGAATTTCTCCACTTCTAAGATTTTCAGCTCAGAATTTAGGCTCAGGTTTCTATGGTTTAGATAAGTCAAAAACTCATCTGAGGAATCTATTACAGCTGAAAGAATGACAGCCTCTCCAGCTTTGCACTCGCTTAGTTTTGTCAGGTTTTGTTGGATGATGTTTCCCTTTTTGTCAGGAATAGGTTCGCCGTGTGGGTCTACTTTTGGGTAGTTCAGAAGTTCATCCATTTTATCAAAGAAAATCTCGGAATGGATGTGTTCCAGCTGTTCCGCGATTTCATGAACGACCTCCCAGCCGAAGCCCATTTTTTCTACTAAAAACATTTCGGTTAGCCTGTGTTTTCTCACTACATGAGCGGCTTCTTTTTTTCCTAATGCAGTGATTTTTATAGGTTTGTAACTTTCGTAGATGACCCAGTTTTTCTGAGAAAATTTTTTCATCATGCTGTTTACGCTGGGCATTTTTATGTTGAGCATTTTGCTTAACTCATTGACTGTGAAAGTGTCATCTTTGTCAATAAGATGGAAAATAGCTTTTAGATAGTTTTCTTCATTGAGTGATTTCATAATCAGTATAAACCTCGGCAAATCTAATGATTATTTTTTTAATCACAAATGATTATCTTTACACAAATTTTAGGTAAAAAAAGGAAATAAATAAAGATTTATTTTCAGTGATTAAGGTATGAAGAAAGGAATATTTATTTGGCTTCAGGCGGCGCGGTTGAGAACATTGCCACTATCCGTGAGCGGCATTATTATGGGGGCTTTTATTGCCCGCTGGCGATTGGTTCAGGAGGGTGGATTTTGGGATTATAGAGTTTTCCTTCTAGCTTTGCTTGTTACGATGTTTTATCAGATTTTGTCTAATTTTTCCAATGATTATGGCGATGGGACAAAGGGGACGGATGATTTCCGTGATGAAAAAGCAGAGAGCAGAGCGGTGGCATCAGGGAAAATTTCAGCAGAGCAAATGAAAAAAGTAGTGATTTCGTTTGCGGTTTTGTCTGCGCTGGCGACAGCGGCTTTACTTTATTTGGCGTTTTTTCCTGATTTTATTACGGAGTTTTGGGTTTTTATCGGTTTGGGGATTATGAGCATCTGGGCAGCGATAAGCTATACAATCGGCAAGAAACCTTATGGATACTTAGGTTTGGGGGATATTATGGTTTTTATTTTTTTTGGATTGGTGTCCGTAGGCGGGAGCTATTTTCTTTTTACTAAAACATGGAATTGGGATATTTTGCTTCCTGCTTCTGCGGTAGGCATGTTGTCCGTATCGGTGCTGAATCTCAATAACATGAGGGATATGGAAAGCGACCAAAAGGCAGGAAAAAAAACGGTTGCACAGTGGTTGGGATTTAGATATGCAATGATTTATCAGATTCTCCTCATGCAGTTGCCGCTGATTTTTATCCTTGTTTTCTTAATGAAAAACAATCTGCATGCACAGGGGAAATATTATGCTTTTATTGTGATGATTTTATTTTTTCCAATGGCTGCACTCCGCCGAAACATCATGAAAGTAAAATCACCTAATGAGCTAGACCCATTCCTGAAACAAGTAGGGATAATTACCCTTATGATGGCGGTTTTGGTGGCTTTGGGATTAAATTATTTTTAAGAAAAAAATTAAAAAATATAAGATTATGAAAGTGAAATTTTTAGGACAAAATTGTTTTTTGTTTTCGTATAAAGGCAAAAATATCTTGACAGATCCGTTTTATAATTTCCAAAAGGAGAAATCTGGATTTGATATTAGCTCACATAAGATTGATTATGTGCTGATTACTCATGCCCATGGAGACCATACGGCAGATGTGGCTGAGGTTATCAAAAACCATCCAGAGGCGCAGATTATCGCTCAGCCAGAGATATGCGGATATTTCGGGCATCCTCATTCTATCGATATCAATATAGGAGGCTCTACAATGATAGAAGACCTGAAAATCAGTATGGTTCCGGCATCTCATACTTCTAGTTTTCCAGATGGGACATATGGAGGGCATCCAGCGGGATATGTTTTAAAATTTGATGGAAAATGTGTGTATCTTGCTGGCGATACAGGAGTTATCTCTGAAATGGGAATTTTGCCGCAGTTTTTTGGTAAGATAGATTGTGCTATTCTGCCAGTTGGCGGGCATTATACGATGGATGCAGAGCAGGCTGCTTTTGCTTCTTCCGAGTTGATAAAAACACCAAAAGTGATAGGTTGTCATTTTGATACTTTTCCGCCGATTAAGATAAATCACGAACAGGTGAAGGAAGTCTTCCAACAGCGAAAAATAGAGCTTTCCCTCCCTGAATTAGGAGAAGAATTTGAACTTTAAAACAAAAAAATATCTTTACGCTTTGTAAAGATATTTTTTATTAAATTTATTCCCATTCTATGGTTGCAGGCGGCTTGCTGGAAATATCGTAAGCTACACGATTGATACCTTTTACTTCGTTTATGATGCGGTTGGATATCAATTCCAAAAACTCGTAAGGAAGTTTGCTCCATGTCGCAGTCATAAAGTCTATGGTATTCGCAGAGCGGACTACTGCGGTGTATTCGTAAGTTCTCTCATCGCCCATTACGCCCACAGATTTCACAGGAAGAAGCACTACGAACGCTTGGCTGACTTTGTCATAAAGCTCATGTTTGTAGAGTTCTTCGATGAAAATATCATCTGCCTCCTGAAGAATTCTCACTTTTTCTGCATCTACTTCACCTAAAACTCTGATACCCAGACCAGGACCAGGGAACGGATGGCGGTGGACAAGGTGGCTAGGGATACCCAATTCTTCACCCACTTTTCTTACCTCATCCTTGAAAAGTTCGCGTAGAGGTTCTAAAAGTTCAAATTTCATATCCTCTGGAAGTCCGCCCACATTGTGGTGGGATTTTATTACTGCCGAAGGGCCTTTGATGGACTGAGATTCTATCACATCGGGATAAATAGTCCCTTGTGCCAAGAATTTCGCGCCTTCTATTTTTGAAGATTCTTCATCGAAAACTTCTATAAATTCATTTCCAATGATTTTTCTTTTCTGCTCTGGGTCGGACACGCCTTTTAATTTAGCCAAAAATCTCTCAGAAGCGTCTATGCATTTGATGTTCATATGGAAATGTTCTCCATAGTTCTGCATTACTTTTTTCGCTTCGTTTTTTCTGAGAAGTCCTGTATCCACGAAGATACAAGTCAACTGGTCGCCTATCGCTTTATGGATAAGTACAGCGGCCACGGAAGAATCCACACCGCCAGAAAGCCCTAAAATCACTTTTTGATTTCCGACTTTTTCTTTGATTTCGCTGACTGTTTTTTCTATATAATTGGTTAATTTCCAGTTTCTTTCTGCTTTACAAATTTTAAACACAAAATTCTCCAGCATTTTTCCGCCTTCCTCACTGTGCGTCACTTCTGGGTGGAACTGCACGGCGTAGAAGTTTTTAGCCTCGTTGGAAATAGCCGCAATCACGCCTGATTTAGCATTGATTTCAAAATCCTTTGGAAGTTCCTTTACTTCATCAAAGTGGCTCATCCAAACGATAGAATTTTGGCTCACACCTTCGAAAAGAGCACAAGGTTTGACAATCTCTAAATGAGATTTTCCGTATTCTCCTTTGGTACCTTTTTCTACCTTTCCGCCGAGGAGATGCGCCGTAAGCTGCATTCCATAGCAGATTCCTAAAATAGGAATTCCGAGATTAAAAATTTCTTTATCTACCAAATGTGCATCTTCTGCATTTACGGAAGAAGGCCCTCCCGAAAGTATGATTCCAGCAGGTTTTTTAGCCTTGATTTCATCGATGGGAGTGTTATAAGGAATAATTTCCGAATACACCTGCATTTCTCGTACTCTTCGGCTAATCAGCTGATTGTACTGAGACCCGAAATCAAGGACAATGATTCCATTATTCATATTGATATAGTTTTTTGCTGAAAATTATTTAACTAAACCAATATCTTCTCTGTGATATGCATAGTCAAAATTGACAGCATCAGCATCTTCATAAACCTTTTGTCTAGCCTCTTCGTAAGTGTCGCCAGTAGCAACTAAATTCAGCACTCTTCCGCCGTCTGTTACGATTCTGCTTCCTTGGTATGTAGCTCCAGCAAAGAAAACTTCACTGTTTTTAACTTTATCTATTCCTTTGATTTCCAATCCTTTTTCAAAATCACGAGGATACCCGCCAGAAGCTAACACAAGACAAACCGCTTTTTTATCTGAAAATTTAAGTTCAATGTCTTTTCCATCGATACAATCGTTGATAGCATCTAAAAGATTGCTTTCTAAGAGTGGCATAATAGCCTGAGTTTCAGGGTCGCCCAGACGCATGTTGTATTCTAATAGATAGCATTCGTTATTAGAAACCAAAAGCCCAAAGAAAATAAATCCTTTGAATTTCAGCATGTTATCGTGAATTCCTTTGATAGTAGGATTCATAATATTTTGAACGAAATCTTCCATGTGTGCAGCTGTGAACTCTGGATTTGGAGCAACTGTTCCCATCCCGCCAGTGTTAGGGCCTTTGTCACCGTTTCCTAATTTTTTATAATCTTTCACCGCGATGCAAGGGAAGAATTTTTCTCCATTAGAGAAAGCAATCACAGAAGCCTCAAAACCTCTCAAGAATTCTTCAACAATGATTCTGATTCCTGCATCTCCATGGATTTTTCTAATCATGAAATCGTGAATGGTAGTTTCTGCTTCAGCTAAATCTTTACAGATAACCACGCCTTTTCCACTTGCCAGACCGCTCGCTTTTACTACCAATGGGAAAGCCTGAGTTTTCACATAAGCAACAGCATCATTGTAGGAATCAAAAATCTTCGCTTTAGCAGTTCTGATGCCGTAGTCCTGCATGAATTTTTTGGAATAAGCCTTGCTGCCTTCTAGTAAAGCAGCCGCTTTTTTAGCTCCGAAAATTCTCAATCCTTCTTTGTTAAACTCATCCACGATGCCCTCTACCAGCGGAGCCTCTGGCCCTACGATAGTAAGTTCTATATCTTCTTTTTTAGCAAACTTTACAAGGTCTGCTATTTCCGTTTCATAAACTGTTTTTCCTAATTTCTCTGTAGAGGCGTTTCCTTTTGCAAAGTAGAATTGGGTAATTCTTGGGTCATTTTTTAGTTTCCATGCGATGGCAGATTCCCTTCCACCATTTCCGATTATCAATACTTTCATAATTTGAAAATGTTATAATTAAAATATATAGTTCTACAAAAATACGCAAATTATTAGGAAAAAAAATGGTGTAAAATAGGCGTATTTTCTAAGCGAAAAAATTTTTATATTTGCCGAAAAATTTAAATAAGTATAATTTGATAAAAAATTATTTTGTCACAAAAACATTAGAAAAATAATATGTATTGTTCAGCAGAAGAAGCTCTGTCATTGATAAAAAGTAATGATAGAATTTTTTTACAAGGAAGTGCTTGTACGCCTAATTATTTAGTAAACGAATTAGCAAAACGAGCAAATGAATTAAAAAATGTAGAAGTTACCTGTATCACGATACAAGGCGATATAGAAATCACTAAACCAGAATACGAAGATAGTTTCCGTTTTAATGTGATGTTCGTCTCTACAGCAGTTAGAGAGAATGTAAACAGCGGAAGAGGAAGTTTTATTCCTATTTTCCTAGGAGATATTCCTGATTTGTTTAGAAACAATAGAATGCCGCTAGATGTAGCGATTATCCAAGTGTCTCCACCAGATGAGCACGGATATTGTACGCTTGGGCTTTCTGTGGATGTTACCAGATCAGCAGTGGATACAGCGAAATATGTAATCGCTCAGGTAAACCCTAAAATGCCGAGAACTCACGGAGACAGCGTAATCCACACGAGCCAGATTGACAAAATGGTTTGGCACGAGACAGAACTGCTTACAGTAGATTATGGTGCAAAGATAGAAGAGGAAGAATTGCAGATTGGTAGAAACATTGCTGAAATCATCGAAGACCGTTCTGTATTACAAATGGGAATTGGGACAATTCCAGATGCAGTGTTGAAGTGTCTTAATAATCATAAAGACTTGGGTATTCATACAGAGATGCTCAGTGATGGAGTAGTAGATTTGATAAAATCTGGTGTGGTGAATAACAAGTATAAAACAACTCATCCGCATAAATCTGTAACGAGCTTTGCTTTCGGGACAAAGAAGTTATATGATTTTGTGAATGATAACCCAGCTTTTGCTTTCCTTGATGTAGATTATACTAACGACCCGCGTGTTATCCGTAGAAATCCGAAAGCTGTGTCTATCAATAGCGCGATAGAACTAGATCTTACAGGGCAGGCTTGTTCAGATAGTATAGGTTCTTACCAATACAGTGGTATCGGCGGGCAGGTGGATTTCATGAGAGGAGCAGCACTGAGTGATGGTGGAAAACCTATCTTGGCGATTACTGCCAGAACTAAAAAAGGGGTGCCGAGAATCGTTCCTTTCCTAAAAGAAGGAGCAGGAGTGGTTACTACCAGAGGGCACATGCACTATGTAGCTACAGAATATGGTGTAGTGGATCTGCATGGGAAGAACTTCCAACAGAGAGCAAAAGCGCTTATTTCCATAGCTCACCCAGATGACAGAGAAATGCTGGAAAGAGCTGCTTTTGAGAGATTTAAAAATTTGAAATTCTAAAATTAAGATAGAATATGTTTCATTTATTCCCTTTCGGAGTTTTCTGGGAGGGAATTTTTGATGAATAAGAGAAAAACTTGTTCAGTTTTTTTATCTTTAACGAAAAATTTTAATCATGAATTTAGAACAAATTCTCAATTATAGACGCTCTATACGCTATTATAGCGATACGAAATTAGTCGATACAGAAAAAGTGACTCATTGCCTGAGGCTGGCACAGCTGGCACCTACAAGTTCCAATATGCAGCTCTATGAAATGTACCATATCACGGACAAAGATGTGCTCAAAAAATTGGCCTCAGCGTGTTTGGAGCAGAATTCGGCAGATACAGCGCAGGAGATGGTGGTTTTCGTGACTCGGCAGGATTTGCATCGTAAGCGGGAAAGAGAAGTTTTTCGTTTAGAAATAGAAAACATCAGGAGAACCAGCCCTGTGGAAAAACAAGAAAAACGCATAAAAAAGTGGAGAATGTATTACGAAAAGCTTCTTCCGATTCTTTACACTCGTTTTTTGGGAATTTTAGGAATAGCCCGAAAAATAACGGCGCTGGGAATTGGGCTTTTTCGCCCTATGATGAGGCAGGTTTCGGAGGCGGATATGCGTGTAGTGGTGCATAAGAGCTGTGGTCTGGTGGCTCAGACTTTTATGCTGGCAATGGCAGAGCAGGGCTATGACACCTGTGCGCTGGAAGGTTTTGACAGTTTAAGAGTGAAAAAACTGCTTAAACTGCCCTATGGTGCAGAAATCAATATGGTCGTAACCTGTGGAATCCGCGAAGAAAAGGGCGTTTGGGGGGATAGAACCAGACTTCCTTTTGAAGAAGTGTATAGAAAAATATAAGTCAAAATTATTTTGATTCAAAAGTTGAATTTATACTAAAATTCTTTCTATTTTTACACCAAATTTTTTTTACTGAATGTACCTCATTTTTGACACCGAAACTACGGGATTACCTCAGAACTTTAATGCTCCTTTATCAGATTCTGACAACTGGCCTAGGATGGTGCAGATTGCTTGGCAGCTGCATGATGAAAACGGCGAACTGATAGAGAATCAGGACTATATCATAAAGCCAGAGGGCTATGATATTCCCTTCAATGCGACTAGGATTCACGGAATTTCCACTAAAATGGCGCAGGAGCAGGGAAGGGACTTGCAGGAAGTTTTGGAGGAGTTCACCGAAGTGCTCAAGAAAACCAAAGTGGTGGCAGGGCACAATATAGATTTTGACTATAAAATCGTAGGTGCAGAGCTTTTCCGAAAAGGAATAGAGAATACATTAGAAAAAACGCCTTCTGCTGATACTATGGAGCTGGGGACAGATTTTTGTCAGCTGAGCGGAGGAAAAAACGGAAGATACAAATCACCAAAATTAGAGGAACTTTACGAAAAACTCTACGGTAAAAAATTTGATGAAGCCCATAACGCTGCCGCCGATGTGAATGCTACGGCTCAGGTTTTCTTTGAGATGATGCGTATCGGCATTATCCCAGCAGAAAATCTTAAAATTTCCCAAGAGCAGCTGGAAGCCTACCAAAATCTTCACCCTAATCCCATCAAGCCTTTCGCAATCATCATCAGACGGCAGGTAGAGGATTTTAATAAGAAGAAAAAAACGGTAGATTTTGGGGATACGGATGAGGTGGAAATTGGGGATTACTTTAATTTTCATAATCATAGTATTTTTTCGTCTTTACAATCGACCACTTCCATAGAAGATTTGATAAATAAAGCCCAATCCGATAATTTCCCAGCTGTGGGAATGGTGGATTTGGGGAATATGATGGGGGCTTTTAAGTTTATTTCCGAAGTGGAAAATTATAATTCTAAGGTTAAAAAAGCCCATCAAGAATACATTGACCAAAAACAAAAAGCCGAAGAAGAAGGCGTAGAATTTTCTGAAAAAGAACCACAGCAGAAAACGATAATTCCTGTTCTGGGGTGTGAGTTTTATATCTCGGACAGACCCGAGCAGAAGCAGTTTACCAAAGATGACCCAGACAGAAGGACAAATATGGTGCTGCTGGCGAAGAATTTTACAGGTTATAAAAACTTGGCAAAACTCTCAAGTATAGGTTTTGTTAAAGGATTTTATTTCGGTGTTCCGCGGATTTCCAGACAGATGATTTCGCAGTATAAAGAGGGGCTTATCGCGGTTACTTCTGGGATTTCTGGGGATATTCCAGATGCGATTTTGAATTTTGGGGAGCAGAAAGGGGAAGAACTCTTCAAGTGGTGGAAAGAGGAATTTGGAGAGGATTTCTATGTGCAGATTCAGAATCATGGTCTGTACGAAGAAGAGCATGTGAACCAAACTTTGCTCCAGTTTGCAGAAAAATATGATGTCAAAATTTTAGCCCAAAACGAAACTTTTTATACAGAAAAATCCGATGCTGATATTCAGGATATTGTAAGCTGTATAAAAGATGGAGAAAAACTCTCAACGCCTATTGGTAGAGGTTTTGGGAAGAGGAGAGGACTGGCTTCGCAGGAGTTTTATATAAAAAATACGGAAGAAATCAAACAGGCTTTTCGCCAGTATCCAGATGCATTTGAGGCATATACGGAGCTGTTGCAGAAATTTGAGCCTTATACTTTGAAACGAGATGTTTTGCTGCCTGAATTTGATATTCCACAGGAGTTTCAGCACGAAGATGACTTGAAAGATGGCGGAAAACGCGGAGAAAATGCCTATCTACGGCATTTGACCTATGAAGGAGCAAAGAAAAAATATGGAGAAATCACAGATGAAATAGCAGAGCGTTTGGATTTTGAACTGGAAGTAATCGCTAAAACGGGCTACCCAGGGTATTTCCTTATCGTTCAGGATTTTTGTAATGAGGCAAAAAATATGGGCGTTTCTGTGGGACCTGGGCGTGGTTCTGCGGCAGGTTCTGCGGTGGCATACTGTATCGGAATTACTAATGTAGACCCTATAAAATACGACCTCCTTTTTGAGCGTTTTCTGAATCCAGAGCGTATTTCGATGCCCGATATTGATATAGATTTTGATGATGAGGGAAGGGACAGAATCATCAAATGGGTGATTGATAAATATGGGCAAAGCAATGTGGCTCAGATTATTACCTATTCTGTTTTGGGAGGAAAATCTGCGATAAAAGATGCAGGAAGAGTCTTGGATGTGCCGATTTTTGAAACGAATAACATCGCAAAACTCGTTCCGTCTGTGCCAGGGATGAACATCGCAAAAGCCCTTTCGAAATACGATAAATTAAAGGATGAGGACAAAGTTTTGGTGGATGAGATGAAGGCTATCTTGGAGAACCCGAAAGACAGCCGTTATCGTGTTTTAGATTCTGCAAGGAAAATGGAAGGTTGTATCAGAAACACGGGAATTCATGCCTGCGGGGTGATTATCACGCCTGAGGATATTTCCAATCTTGTTCCTATTTCCATTGCGGCGAAAGATGCCGATATTTTGGTCTCTCAGTTTGATAACTCGGTGGCGGAGAGTGCAGGACTGCTGAAAATGGACTTCCTCGGTTTGAGGACTTTGACCATTATCAAAGATGCTTTGAAACTCATTAAACAAAGATATAATATTGACATAAATCCAGATGAAATTCCGCTGGATGATGCGAAGACTTATCAGCTCTTTAAGGAAGGAAGGACAGTTGGGATTTTCCAATACGAAAGTGCTGGAATGCAGAAATATATGAGGGATCTGAAACCAACGGTTTTCGCTGACCTTATTGCGATGAACGCACTGTACAGACCAGGGCCGATAAAATACATCCCGAACTTTATCAACAGAAAGCACGGCGTAGAAGAAATAGTCTATGACCTCCCAGAAACAGAGGAATACCTGAAAGAAACTTACGGAATTACCGTTTATCAGGAGCAGGTGATGCTTTTGTCTCAGAAATTGGCCAATTTTACCAAGGGTGAAGCCGATACCCTGCGTAAAGCCATGGGTAAAAAGCAGAGAAATGTCTTGGATAAAATGTATCCGAAATTTATAGAGGGAGGAAAGGCGAATAATCTGGATGAAACGAAATTACAGAAAATCTGGAAAGATTGGGAGGCGTTTGCAGAGTATGCTTTTAACAAGTCGCACTCCACATGTTACGCCCTGATAGCCTATCATACAGCTTATCTAAAAGCCAATTACCCAGCCGAATATATGGCGAGTGTGATGAGTAATAACATTAACAACACTGCCCAAATCACCATGTTTATGGAAGACTGTAAATCTATGGGCGTGGATGTTCTGGGGCCGGATGTGAATGAAAGTCAATATAAATTCTCGGTGAATGAGAAAGGGCAGATTCGTTTCGGGCTTGGGGCGATAAAGGGAATAGGCGAGGGACCGAGCGAAGCCATAGATCAGGAAAGACAAAAGGGCAAATTCAAGGATGTTTTTGATTTTTTTGAGCGGGTTTCTTCATCACAGGTGAATAAGCGAGTGGTGGAAGGGCTGGTAATGGCAGGCGCTTTTGATGAGCTGGACACTTACCACAGAGCCCAGTATTTAGAGCCAGACAGCTCAGGAAAAACGGCTGTTGAAAAACTCCTCAGATACGGACAAAACTATAATGAAAGTAAGTCCTCTGTGGAAAATTCTCTCTTTGCGGATATGATGGAAGAGGTTCAGATAGAGCGCTTTAAAATTGATCCTCAGCCAGAATGGTCTAATATGTATAAACTTAATAAAGAAAAGGAAACCATTGGGTTTTACCTTTCTGCCCATCCGATAGATGAGTTTAAGTATCAATACAAGTTCATGCAAGGCTCTTTGAGTAAAAAAAGTATCTTGGAAAAAGAGAGAAAAAATGAGCCCGAAGAGCATTTGGATGTGGCGGACAGTGGTATAGACGCAGATATTTTAGAGGATGAAAATATAGATTTCGGTATGGATGCCGAGTCAGAAGAAATAGTAGAAGAAACTACCAAAAAAATAGAGCCGAGAGGTTTTCATAACTTCCTGAATCTGGATGAGGTGGAAAATTATAAATCTACAATCATAGCGAATAATGTCCCAGAGACCAATCTCAACTGGAAAGACCGCCAAAACAATATGAATAAAGGCAAAGAATACACCGTGGCAGGAATGATTACGGAATATACCGTTCGGGATGGGAAGCGTGGCGGCGAAAAGGTGGCTTTTCTCACCTTGGAGGACTACGCAGGTTCGTGCTCTTTCCGTCTGGGAGACAGGGATTATATGAGGCTGAAAGACAAGATAGCTCCACAGAGATTTGTGATTTTAAAGATAAAATATTCCGTTTCGCAGGATGGAAGATGTTTCGTGAATGTGAATGATGTTTTGGAACTAAGGGATGCATTTGATAAATTTGCAAAATCTCTGACCGTTGTAATGCCAGTTCAGGATTTGAAAAAAGAAGATATAGAGTTTTTCAGAAATGAAATACTTACCAATAAAGGCGAGCATAAACTTAGCTTTTATATCAAAAATCCTGAGGATAACAGCATCATAGAGCTGGTATCTATGCAGCATAAAATAAGGATTGATGATAATGTATTGAAGATGATACACAAGGTCGGTAGATACGATGTGTTTTTGAACTAAATAAATTTTTGGATAAAATAAATATAAAATGATAGCAGTTTTTAAAAAAGAACTTTGGGCTTATTTTGGGAATTGGAGTGCGTGGGTCATCATCGCATCTTTCAGCCTTTTAGGAAGCTTGTTCTTGTTTTTCTTTGAGAATAATTTTAACTTTTTTGATATAGGTGCGGCTTCTATGCAGACTTATTTTGTGCTGGTTCCGTGGCTTTTTATGTTCATCATTCCAGCGCTTAGTATGAAAACTCTGGCGGAAGAGCAGCAGTCAGGAACGCTTGGCTGGCTTTTTTCTCAGCCTTTAAAATTGACAGAGATTATCGGTGGTAAATTCCTGTCTGTGTGGTTGATAGGCGTTTTGTGCTTGTTGCCTTCCATCGTGTATTTTAATACGATTTCTACACTCAGCATTCCAGAAGGAAATATAGATTTCGGGATGACTTTGGGTGGATATGCAGGATTGTTGCTGCTTATAGGAGCATTCACAGCGGTTGGGATTTTAGCATCAGCATTATCTTCTAACCAAGTGATGGCGTACCTTATAGGCGTTTTTTTATGTTTTTTCATGTTTTTTGGAATAGAGCAGCTGGCTTCGTATAAATTGCTGGGTAGCGGAGATTATATCCTTCAGAATCTTGGTTTTTATTATCATTATATCGCTTTTACGAGAGGTTTGATAGACACTAAAGATGTGTTTTATTTCGGGTTGATAATATTTTTAGGGCTAAAAGCGGCAATGTTTTTTGTTGAAAGAAAAAAATAAAATATTCAAAATAAGAAGAAAGGAAAAGAAGTAGGCGATTTTGAAAAAATGTATAAAAGAATATGAAAAATAAGAAAATAATAATATCTATTGGGATTATTTTAGTTCTGCTTGTTGGGATTTTTGGTTTTTCCACAAGGATAGACCTTACCCAAGAAAAAAGATACACCCTTACAGACTCCACGATAAAAACTCTGAAAGCGGTGAAAAAACCGATGATGATAGAGGTTTATCTCGATGGTGATTTCCCAGCGAGTTTTAAGCAGTTACAAAACGAAACCAAGTTCATGCTGGAAGAGTTCCGAAAAATCAATCCAAAGATAGACTATAAATTCATAGACCCTATTAAGGAAAAAATATCGAGAGATACGCTGGAAGCTATGGGCATGGAGCCGTCTATTTTACCTAATATGAAAGATGGTAAAATCTCTGAAATTGTCCTTTTCCCATATGCAGCAGTGAAGTATAATACCTATGGGACGGCTATTCCTCTGATTATCCAGCAGACAGGGATAGATGCATCAGAACAGCTGAATAAGTCTATTGAGAATTTGGAGTACAATTTTGTTTCCACCATTAAAACCATGATTACCGAAAAGAGAAAAAATGTAGGATTTTTGGTAAATCATGATGAGCTGAGACCAGACCAGTTTCAGGGCTTCTTGCAGTTGGCTTTGGATAATTATAATGTAGGGCCGATTATTCCGCACACCAGAGGAGAACTCACCATGGAAGATGTTCCTACACTTCAGAAAATGGACGCCATAGTAATCGCCAAACCGAGAAAACCTTTTACTAACCAAGAAAAAGTGATTCTTGACCAATACATTATGAATGGCGGTAAAACCCTATGGATGCTGGATGCGGTGAATGCAGATATGGACACGCTCTACCATTCCAAAAAAATAATGGCTTATCCGCAAGACCTTAACCTAACGGATTTTATGTTCAACTATGGTCTGAGAATCAATTCTGCCTTGGTTAAAGATTTCCAAAAAGCAGCTCTTAGGAGAATAGTGGTGGGAGAGATAGCAGGTAACCCTCAGTATGCCAGCCTGCTGTGGCCATATTTCCCACTTGGGATTAACGAAACAGGAAATCCTATCACTAGAAATATAAATCCTTTGAAATTTGAGTTTCCTACGGCGATAGATACTTTGGGAAGACCAGGAATTAAAACCCAAGTTCTCTACGAATCTAGTAACAGAACGACCCTGAAATCTACGCCTAATTATGTAGAACTGAGCGAATTGCAGAATATAGACAGCCTTAGTGTGATGGAAAAACCATCTACACCGAAGATTTTTGCAGTGGCTTTGGAAGGGAAATTTAATTCTGCTTATGCCAACAGAAGCGAGAAAAATGAATATCCAAAGTTCAAAGCAAAGAGTGGAGAGAATAAAATGATAGTTATCTCCGATGGAGATGTCGCTAGAAACCAAGTCATCAGAGGAGAACCGCTTCCTTTGGGCGAAGACCTGATGACTAACCAGCTCTATGGTAATGAGCAGTTTCTGAGAAATGCGCTGGAATATCTTCTAGATGATGACAATCTCATCGAGCTGCGCAGCCGAAGCATAGAAGTTCGCCTCTTGGATGGGAAGAGAATCAATGATGAAAAATCCTACTGGCAGTGGCTGAATTTATTATTGCCGCTGGGAATTATCGGAGGTATGGGAGCATTGTTCTTCTGGCTGAGAAAGAGAAAATTTGCATAAAATAAAAATCTACTTCGTTTATAGGAGTAGATTTTTTTTGCATTAAAATCATTTAATAAAAGACATTTCATTCTGAAATGGCGATTTCTATTTGTTCTTTATTGTTGTAACCATTGATTGTTTTTGTTTCAGAATCAAAATCTAACCAAAAAAAGTCTTTGATGTCAGCCAAAACTGTGATTTTCCTAGTGTTTTTATCGAAAGATATCAGTTGGTTTTTAAGCTGGTTATCCTCCAAAATAAGATTTTGTAATAAAATATAATTACCAATATCTTCCTGAAATTCACTTATAATCGCTCCGTTTAGGTCCGTTGCTGATTTTTCATCTGTTAGTTTGTAGAATATATAGCCATCATCATCAAGGTGTTCGTTTGATTTGGCACAAAAATCATCGAAAATTTTATATTCTTGGCTGTTTTCATCAGGGAGATAGTCTTCTTTTTTTAGTTTAAATTGTTCGTTTTCAAATAGAATATTTTTGCTGGTTTTAATATTTGTTTTGTCTTTAATTCCGAAAAAATCCTCTTTGACAGCCGAAATAATGGAACTAATGCCTGAATATATTCCCCATCCTATCAATAAAAGTATTGCAAATATGAAAAGAAAAGGAATACACAGAAAAAGAAGAAGTTTCATCCAAAAAGAATTATTTTCTGGAGGTAATGCAGAAATTTTAATATTTAAGATTTTCATTTTTTATATTTTGAACAATTTTAATCCGTTTTCAGCCGTAATTTTTTGAATGTTTTTGAGATTCGGAATGGTGTTTTCAGGCTCTTTTAGTTTAGTTTTTAGGAGCTAAAAAATTTATAATTTCTTTATCTTCCCAGAAAATATGGTCAGTAATATGGAAAATCTCTTCTTTATAAGGGTGATTTAGGGCTTCCTCTCGGTCAAGGATTTCCCCTTTTAGTATGTTCTCCCAAGGAACTTCATTTTTATTCAATAATGAAACATTTGCCTGCTGATTTTCATCAACCCAAAGCACCATTGGGAATCCTGTTACTTTTGTATATTCTTCACTTTCAGGGTTTTCCCATTCACATATGCCTACTAAACATTTTACTTCCTTTTCATCCGCGTGTTCTGTGAAAGTGGCGTAGTAAAAAGCAATAGCTTCGTTATCCTTATAAACAAATCTTGTGAGCCAAGTTACCTGATTACCACAGCATTCGCAGGTAGTGTAATTAGGATTTTCAAATTCTATTTCTATCATTTTGGTTATTACTTTTTATATTTTAAAAATCTTTTTGGCGTTTTCGGTCGTTATTTTATCAATTTCCTCAAAATTCACTCCATAGATATCCACTAGCTTCCCTGCGATGAGGTTCAGATAAGCGCTTTCATTGCGTTTTCCTCTGTGTGGCACGGGCGCCAGATAAGGGCTGTCAGTCTCCAAAACTATTTTGTCCAAAGGTATTTCGCCCAAAAATTGGTCTATTTTTCCGTTTTTAAAAGTTACTACGCCGCCGATGCCTAAATAGAATCCCAGCTCTATCGCTCGCAGAGACTGAGCTAAGTCACCACTGAAACAATGGAAAATTCCGCGCAGGCGAGGGTGTTTTTTTCTTTCCAAAACCTCAAAAGTCTCATCAAAACTGTTTCGGGTATGGATTACGATAGGCAGATCTTTCTCTACAGCCCAGTTTATCTGCTTTTCGAAGGCTTTTATTTGTATGTCAAGGGTAGACTGCTCCCAATATAAATCTATCCCGATTTCGCCCACAGCACAGAAATCCCTTTGGTTAAGGTATTTTTCTATAATTTCTAATTCCTTTTCCCAAGTGTCAGGCTTTACCGAGCAGGGATGAAGTCCCATCATCGCGAAGATTTTCTGCGGATAGGCAGCCTCTAAATCCAGCATTTTTTGGTGAGTTTCGGAGTCTATGGCAGGCAGGAATATTTGGCTTACTCCGTTTGCGAAAGCTCTGGAAACGGCTTCTTGTCTGTCTTGGTCGAATTCCTCTGAATAGAGGTGGGTGTGGGTATCTATCATGATTTTAAATAAAATTAAAGAAATAATTATTCACAATCTTCTTTATATTTGCATTTTGATAAAGATAATGAATGGATAGTATATCGATTTTAAAACCGCTGGTACACTATTTTCTACATTTTGTTTTTCCGTTTTTTATAGCTTATTTTTTTTATAAAGAAACTTGGAAAAAAACTTATTACATTCTTCTAGCGACCATGCTGGTGGATTTGGATCATCTTTTGGCAACTCCTATTTTTGACCCAGACAGATGCAGTGTAGGTTTTCATCTGCTGCATTCTTATTATGCCGTTGCGGTATATGCTTTGGGATGTATTTTTCTGAAAGGAAATTACCGTGTAGTATCCATCGGACTGCTTTTTCATATGTTCACAGACTGGCAGGATTACTGGCTTTGGCGCTAGAAAACGGAGCTACATTCTCACTTGTCTCATTTTGAAAGCCATCATTTTTGCGATGTTTTGCCCTTTGTTTTTGGCATCTTCGGCTGTTTCTCCCTCGAAAAGTTCATCCACGGTTTCTTTCCAAAGTCCTACCCAGTGGTCAAAATGGTGTTCCTCCATCGGCACTTGCAGATTTATCGGAATGTGAGCGCCTACGGGATTTCCATCAAATTTAATGTCCATAAAGAGCAGTGCCCTCCAGAATAGGTACATTTTAGGAAGATGTTCCCCCCAGTTTGTTTTCGCTACATCATTGAAGAAAAAACCTATGACATCATCTTTTTTTACCTTGCTGTAAAATGTATTTACGAGCAGTTCTATATCTTCTATCGTTTCTATATCCTTCATTTGGGTTAGTTTTTCATAAGTTCTTCGGCTTGTTGTAGTGCGGCGTCTGTGATGGTGCTTCCAGAGAGGATTTGGGCGATTTCATGAAGCCTTTCTTTCTCGCCGAGCGGAATGATGTTTGACTGGGTTTTCCCGTCCACATCTTGTTTCACTACTTTGTAGTGGGAGTTTCCTTTGGCTGCCACTTGTGCATGGTGCGTGATGACGATTAGCTGCATGTTTTTAGCCATATCCTGCATTACTTTTCCTATTTCATCGGCTGTTTTTCCAGAAACTCCAGAGTCTATTTCATCCAAAATTAGAGTAGGAAGTTCTGCGTTTTCGGCAATGATTTTCTTGATAGAAAGCATCACACGAGAGCGCTCACCACCAGAAATAGCGCTTTGTATCGGTTTTAGAGGGAAGCCAGAGTTTGCTTGGAATAAAAGCTGAATGTGTTCTTTCCCAAACTTGTTAAAGTCTTGATTCTCCGTAAATTCTACCTCTATTTTTGCTTTTTCTAATCCCAATCTGGCAAGAAGCTCCTCAGTTTTTTCTTTAAAAATAGGAATGGTCTTTTGTCTATTTTCAAATAAGATTTTAGCTAAATTATCTAAATCCTGCTGAATTATATTCAGTTGATTTTTAGTATCTTCTATATCTTTTTCTAAATTCTCCGAATTTTTCTGCTGTGTGGAGAGTTGTTCTCGGATAGTTATAAGTTTTTCAATATCAGAAACTTGGTGTTTTAGCAGGAGAGAGTTTATTTTGTTGAGCTGGCTCGTGAAAACTGCTAGTTCTTCAGGATTGATTTCCGTGCTTTCTATCTCGTTTTCAATGCTGTCCGCGATGTCTTTTAGTTCCAGATAGCTTTCCTCTATTCTTTGGCTTAGCTGTTCTAGATGAGGTGAGTTTTCAGAGATTTTTTGAATTTTATTTCTAATATCATTTAGGCTGTCTAGAATTCCCATTTCTTCCTGCTGGAAGCGCCCTGAGATTTGTCCCAGATTCTCCAAAATAAGCTCGGCGTGTTCGCCTACATTTACCTTGTTTTTTAGTTCTTCTAGGTTGATATTGTCTAGGTTGAACTCTTGCAGTTCAGATAATAAAAAACTTTGATAATCAGACTCTTTGTTCCTTTCGGCTAGTTGGTTTTCAAGCGAAAGAAGCTCTTTTTTTAGATTTTGATAAGAGACAAATTTCTTTTGATAATCGTTTATAATTTCCTTGTTTTCGGATAATCCATCGATGATTTTGAACTGATATTCTTCCGAGAAAAGATTGGATGTTTCGAACTGAGAGTGAATGTCTATCAGTTTAGAAGACAATTCCTTCAAAACATCCAGCGTCACGGGAATATCATTGATGAAAGCCCTAGATTTTCCGCTGGGCAGAATTTCTCTTCTGATGATGGTGTTTTCCTCAAAATCAAGGTCGTTTTCTTCAAAAAAGGGAAGATAAGAAGAAGTGATTTTAAATTCTGCTTCTACAACGCTCTTTTTTTCAGGGTCGGAGATTGATTTTGAATCTGCTCTTTCTCCAAGAATCAGTCGTAAAGCGCCTAAAATAATGGATTTTCCAGCGCCCGTCTCTCCCGTGATGACTTGTAGTCCGTTTTCCAGAGAAACGCTGAGATGCTGGATTAGAGCAAAATTTTGTATCGTAATTTTTGAAAGCATTTTCTTAAATATTGGTTATAGATTGAAGATTATTTCCACTTATTCCACTTGGATTCTGTATCTCTCGGCGAAAAAGTGCTCATCATTATTCTCAGTTCATTGACATTGATTCCGCCATTGTTATTGGAATTAAAAATATTGAAAATTTCGTCTTTTTTTGTGTCAATGAAAATGGAAAGAGGATAGTTCAGCTGGAAATTTGTTTCGTAAGTTTTTAGTTTCAGCAGTTCTTCTGCAATGGTCTGTTTTGCAGCGAATTGGTTTTGGCTGCTGAGATTATCCAGCCCTATTCTGTGATAGGAATAATAAATATTTCTTAGAGGAATGCTTCTTTCGTTTAATAAGCTATTGACCAGCAGGCTTCTACTTTTAGTTTCGCCCATGATTTCCCATCCGTCATAGTTGTAATTTTGAGCATTTTGAGAAATTTTTTGAGCCTTTTCGAAATGAGTTTTTCCGCTCAGCAGCTGGAAGCTGTCCGCATCATATCCTAAAATAGTATAGATGTAAAAACTAATCACATCTGTAAGGTTTTTTCCAGAAAATTGTCTGTCATTGAATATAAGGTTTTCATTCTCAGTATATTCGAAAGAAAAACGAGTGTCATTGATATTGATAAGAGGCGTTTCATAGATAGTCCCATAAACAGGGCGAACCGCCTGAACAATGAGGCTTCCTTTAAAGGAGTTTTGGCTCGGTCTTTCCTTGATAACGATAGCAAAATTAGCTTTGATTTTTTCAAAGTTTTGCAGTTTTTTGCCTGTCCAGTTTGTATTATTGATAAAATCTCTCAAACTTTTCTCTAATGTTTTGAAAACCTGAGTGTTACTACCGCCTATCTGGCTGTGGTTTACCTGCACATTGGCATAGATTTCCTGTGCATAGCTTAGGCAATTAATGGATAGAACGACTAAAAAAGCAAATATTTTTTTCATGTTGTTTCCTAAAATTAAAGGTGCTAATTTAAAATTAAAAATCATTACACCCAAACAAAAATCTCAATAATGCCTTTTTTATTTTGTGCATTTCAAAAAAAATACTATCTTTGCGCCCATAAATGAGATGTAAGATATGTTAATAGTTCAAGTAAAAGACGGAGAATCAATTGATAGAGCACTTAAAAGATACAAAAGAAAGTATGACAAAACAGGTGTTGTTAAACAATTGAGATCTAGACAGCAGTTTACTAAACCTTCTGTAATACTTAGACAAGGGAAATTGAGAGCTGCTCACAAACAAAGACTGCTTAGCAAAGAAGAGCAAGCATAAGGTTTTGTTTTGAAAATATTTTGAGTCCATTCTTTATTGAGAATGGACTTTTTATTTTTAAATTGATTAACTTTGGACTATGATAGACAAGTTTTTGGAATATATTCAGCAAGAAAAACGCTACTCTCCCAATACGATTACCAGTTACCAAAAGGATTTGGAGGATTTCTTGTCTTTTCTTATGGATAAGGAAGGTTTGGAAGAGTTGCAGAAGGCAGAAAAGAAAATGGTGCGTAATTTCATTGTTTTTCTGAGCGAGAAAGGATTGACCAAAAGAAGTATCAATAGAAAAATTTCTACTCTGAAGAGTTTTTATGCTTTTTTACAGAGAATATCACTGATAGGTGTTTCGCCTGTGGAGAGCATCTCGACACTTAAATTTTATCCCGAAAAACAAATTCCCTTTTCCAAAGAAGAAATGCAGGAATTGACCGTTATTTTAGAAAATGGAGAAGTGGAGCTGCTGGATAGGCTTATTATAGAGGTTCTTTATCAAACGGGAATGCGTAGGGCAGAACTTTGTAATTTGCTTTTAGAGAATGTTCATTTTTATAGAAATGAAATTACAGTGATAGGTAAAGGGAATAAACAGAGAATAGTTCCTGTTTCTCCCATCTTGATGAAGGAACTTAAGGTTTATAATGATGAGCATAGAAAGCCTAATTATGATGCGGAATTATACTTTTTTGTAACACCAAAAGGAAAAAAAATCACAGAAAAATTTGTTTATTTGCTCGTAACTCGCTATCTTAGTGCTGTGTCTTCAAAGAAAAAGAGAAGTCCGCATATCCTTAGACATAGTTTCGCGACACATATACTGAATAATGGCGCCGAAATTTCTAAGGTTAAGAAGATGATGGGGCACGCTAGTTTATCTTCTACACAAGTATATACCAATGCGGATATTGAACAACTGAAAAATATTTTTAATAAAACTCATCCAAGAGGTAATGCAAACACACAATCATTATCTGATGATGAGATAATCTAAGTTTAACACATAAAATATATCATTATGGAAATTAGAGTTCAAGCGATGGGGATGACTCCTCATGTTTCATTAGAAGAGTTTATGGAAAAGAAAATAGCTAAACTAGATACCTTCTATGATAAGATCCAAGCATGTGAAGTTTTCCTGAAATTAGAAAATATAAGTGGTAAAGAAAACAAAACAGCAGAGATTATTCTAAATATACCAGGGGATGATATCGTAGTAAAGAAGACTACAAGCTCTTTTGAGGAGAGTATAGACCTCTGTGTGGATGTTGCTAAAAAGCTGTTAATCAAGAAGAAAGAAAATAATTAAAAAAAAATATTAAATTTTTAGCAATAAAAATTTGTGGTTTCAAAAAAACTTTTCTATATTTGCAAACGCAAAAAGGAAATAAAGAAGTTCTTTTGAAATCAATGCCTCCATAGCTCAGTTGGCCAGAGCACGTGATTTGTAATCTCGGGGTCGTGGGTTCGAATCCCTCTGGAGGCTCATTTATAAGGTAGGGGAGATACCAGAGCGGTCAAATGGGACGGACTGTAACTCCGTTGCTTCGGCTTCGCAGGTTCGAATCCTGCTCTCCCCACATTTATAAAAAAAACTTTAAAAAATATTTGTGGGTTTAAGAAATAGTTCTTATATTTGCAAAGTAAAAATTACCAACAATAAAAAATGCGGAAGTAGCTCAGTTGGTAGAGCGTCAGCCTTCCAAGCTGAATGTCGCGGGTTCGACCCCCGTCTTCCGCTCACAGAAATCACAATCTCTTTTGATTGTGATTTTTTTATAAGCCGTTATAGCTCAGCGGTAGAGCGCTTCCTTGGTAAGGAAGAGGTCTCGGGTTCAAGTCCCGATAATGGCTCAATCAAGTAAGATATTGTTTTTCAGTATCTTACTTTTATTTTGATTGTAAGTGTTTTTTTATTAAGAAAAAAAGGCCGTAAAAATAATTTTTCCATAATTCTATATATAAAAATACCCTAATGAAATTTTCATTAGGGTATTTTGTTCTTTTTCATATATCTGAAACATTGCGTAAATAATGTTTAAACTCACTTGTTAATTTTTTCTCTTTAAGTAAAGATATCATTTCAAATTGGGCTTTAATCTCATTTTGAACCAAAGCATCTTGAAATCCTTCCTTTGATAAAATATCCTTATTTTCATCTTGTAGCATTATATCAATTACATTTATAATTGATTGAGAAACTCTAAATTCAAATCCTCTTTCACCTGATTGACAATAGATTAAAATTTCATCTAAAGAAACTATTAACTCAAATATTTCTTTTTGTTGACAATCTGTTTCATCGAAATAATATGTTCCATCTATCTCATAGAGTTTCTGTCTCCACAAATTAATTTTACTCATATCAATTAGTTCCTTCTCATCAACAAGATTCCATAAATAACTTATGATTTCATTTATCAATGAAGCTTCTTCATCGGTCAAAAAAACTTGAATATGATTTTTACACCTTTGTAATAAAGCCTCACAAAACCAACTACCCCAAAAAAGTAAATTATTTTCGGGTATTTCTGAGGTTTTTTCATCTATTTCTTTTGAATACAAATTAAAATCTTCCATTTTTGTTAAAAATCATTGTTTAATGATGTTTTTGGTTTTTTACACATTATTTTTTTAAAAAAATTTCTCCAAAAACCATTTGTTTTTTGAAACTACCTTGGAATTTCTGTTTTTTCTCCAGTGCTATCACTTATTCTTTTTGTAAGTTGTGTAACTTCCTCAAATATAGGTTTTATTTTTTCATCAGGAAATCTATCTAATGGATTATTATACCCATCATCCCAAAAAGTTATATATTTCCTTTTACCATCTTGAAAATAAAAATAATCTCTGTTGCTTCTTGAGGAGGGTATATACTGTCTTTATTAGTAGAATTTAGTTCATGTTCATTAGGGAGATTTTCTAAATCATTGTCATAATATATTCTTTTTATTTTATTAATGCTTTTATTAGATACTTTGAATGGAACTTCCTTTATAGTATCTTTCTCGTAAGGTGTTTTTTTTGTTTTATAAACTTTTTGTATTCCCTCTGATAGATAGAATGTCCCTTTCCAGTTTTTTACGACTATAGATTTTTTTATGAGCACAACTATAGAAAAGTAGAAATGCAATAAAATAAATATACTTATTTTTCATTTTTTAAATTCTTTTTGAGATGGGAATATGAAGTTATTTTGTCTTCTATATTTTTATTAAAATAACAATAACATATTCAGGACATTACTGGCTATTACATTTTAATGGTCATAGTTTCTATATCTTTATTATAAAACTCATATCCTTTTATTATATTACTGCTATCTAGTTTTTTCTTTAACATAAATTGCATTTTTTTGCCTATTTCATTGTCATAACCATTATATGGAAAACCTATATGAACTGTTTCTATTTCTATATATTCTTCATTATCATATTTATATTTTATCTTTTTTACAGATTTCTTAGGCAAAAGTACTATATCACGCATAGCATAATATTCCTCTTTGCATATATCATCCCAGATATAAACGGAACATACTATACTATCTAATTTTTTATGATGTATTTGTCCTTCTATCATTTCTCCATCTATATACTGTAAATGTTTTGTCATTATACTTACAATAGGAGATAGTAAATAGTAATTATTCTCTGTATTATTTCTTATTTCTACCAATACTTCTTTTTTATTTTCATCTAGCTCCATATTATAAACTTCTATTTCATCTCTTTTAGAACAGCTTATAATACATAATAGAGGCAATATTATTTTACAAAAAACATTCATTTTTTTATTTATTTTTTGAGTTTTTAAAAACATCCAATAAAAAAAAAACAGAAGATTCACGATAAGATATATGCTTACTGATTCTTTCTGTCCTATAATTAAAAATCTCTGATTATTTTAAATTTAAAAGAATATTAAAGTGCCTTTTCCAGCTCCACGCTTACGCCTTTCATTTCGCCCTGCATAGGCGGGTTGGTTTTGGTGAGTTTTATTTTGATGTAGGTGATTTGTGGGAATTTTTCTTCTAATTTTTGGATAATTCTCCCGATTACCCGCTCCAAAAGCAGCGATGGGATTTCCATTTCTCTATGAATGATATCGTTGATTTCGGCGTAGTTTATTGTATCTTCCAAGTGGTCGCTCTGTGCTGCTTTCCATAGGTCTGCGTGGATTTCAGCATTTACGAGATAATAAGTCCCAATCGTTTTCTCCTCTGGTAAAACCCCGTGATAGGCATAAATTTTCAAATCCTCAATGAGAATTCTGCTTCTTAGATTTTCATTTTTAATATCAAAATCTTCGGCCGTCAGTCCTATGTTTTGGAGTTTTGTGAAACTTGGAACAGGGAGATTGGCGTTGTCTTCTTTTTTCATTTTTCTGTAAAATTAGAGATGATGTTTTCTATTTCTTTTTTTGCAGTTTCCAAATCATCATTTATCAAAACTTGGTCAAATAAATGCTGATATCCAAGCTCTTCCTGAGCCTTGTTCACACGGGTTTTTATGGTTTCTAAACTGTCTGTGTTTCTTTTGATTAGGCGTTTTTCAAGTTCTTCTATGGATGGCGGAGCGATGAAAATACTTATTGCTTGGTCTCCGAAAATCTTTTTTAAATTAACTCCACCGACCACATCCACATCGAAAATCACCGTTTTTCCGTTCTTCCAGATTCGTTCTATTTCAGATTTCAGCGTTCCGTAGAATTTGTCAGCATAGACCTCCTCATGCTCCACAAAGGCATCTTCGGATATTTTTTTTCTAAACTCATCAGGCGTTAGGAAATAGTAGTCTTTTCCGTGTGCTTCGCCTTCTCTTGGCGCTCTTGTAGTTGCAGAAATGGAAAATTCTAAATGTGGGAAATTCTCTAAACTATGCTTTACTAAAGTGGTTTTTCCGCTTCCAGATGGAGCCGAAAATATGATGACTTTGTTCATTTTATATTGTGTTTGAGTTTTTAAAATAGAATCAATGTTCGGATGAAAATTTTTTATAAAACATTGAGTGTCTGTTCTTTTATCTTTTCTAAATTATCTTTCATCATGACTACTATTTTTTGGATTTCATGATGATTGGCCTTTGAGCCCAGAGTATTGATTTCTCGTCCGATTTCTTGGCTGATGAAACCTAATTTTTTTCCATTAAAATCCTCATTGTTAAGGACTTCCAAGAAATATTTCAAATGCTGTGTAAGACGGACTTTTTCTTCAGAAATATCCAATTTTTCTACAAAATACGCCACTTCTTGGTAAAATCTGGTTTCGTCCAGCTGCTCAAAATCCTTTAAAGAAGAGAGATAGCGCTCTTTTATAGTAGAAATTCGCTCCTCCTCAAAAGGCTGAACCTGTCCCAGCAGTTCTTCGATGTTTTTGATGTTCTTGGTGAGTTCTTCTCCTAAAATTTCTCCCTCGGTTTTTCTAAAATTAGAAAATTCTATAACTGCCTTATTTATAGTGTCTTGCAGTAGATTCCATTCGTTGTCAGAGAGCTCTTCTGTTTTGCAATGGATGGTTTCAGGCATTCTTATTGCCATTTTAAGGTATTCAAAATCAGGAGCTTCTGGCGAACATTGGCGGAGCTGCTCCATGTAGGATTTTATAATTTCTTGGTTGATTTTCACATCATTCGCGCCATCCAAAGATTCACAAGTGATGAAACAATCTACTTTTCCTCGTAAAAGCTTGTCATTCAGTGATTTTCTGATTTCAAGTTCTTTTTCTTTAAAACGGAGAGGGAGTTTTATACTGAGGTCGAACGATTTGCTGTTGAGAGATTTGATATCAACATTTATTTTTTTACCTTCAAAAATGGCTTCAGCTCTTCCGAAACCAGTCATTGACAATATCATAAATATCTTATTTTATGCACAAATATAAACTATTTAAGAGAAATATTTTTAAAAATCTACGAAATAGAATTAATTTTGCGGATATATTTAAGGATAATGCTTTATATTTTTGTATCGGTTTTAATAATTTTCCCTGTATTGATGGGCTTTGGACGCCTTTCTCAAAAGATATTTGGAGCGTTTTGGGAAGGGCTTTCCGCACAGCTGGTCTTAGGGATATTATTTTTGATGACTGTATGGAGTGTTTTGTCTTTTTTTGTTCCGTTAAATATTGATTTAGAGCGGATTACTGTCGGTTGTGGTTTTCTTTTGTTTTTTTATTTTCAGTCGTATAAAGAATTTTTAAAAATAGACCGAAAAAACTGGCTTTTGTGGGGAGGTTTTAGTTTGATTTCTTTGTTTTTGGGCAGTGGCTTTCCCTTTATTTTAGACCATTTTGGGTATTATGTTCCTACGATTAAGTGGCTTTCTGAGTATGGGTTGGTAAAAGGAATTACGAATTTGGACTGGGTGCTGGGGCAGATGTCGCCGTGGCATGTTTTTCAGGCAGGATTTTCGCATTTTTCAGATGAATTTCTGAGGATAAATGTGCTTCTTCTGATGATATTTTTCTTGTACATTATTGAGAAAAAATCATGGGTAATGCTCTGTTTTTCGCCAGTTTTGTTCTTTTTTGTGCAGTCGCCGAGTCCAGATTTGCCAGCGATAGTTTTTTCTTTAATTATCTTAAATGAAATTCTAACTAAAAATAAAGAATTTGCCCTGCTTTTTGCCTTTTCGGTTTTGGTTTTCAGTATCAAGCCTACGATGCTTTGGCTGCCGATTTTGGCTTTCCTTTATCCGATTTTGATTTTCAGAAAAGGCTTGAAATTTATTTGGTTAGGGTGTTTATTTGGTGTTTTGTACTGTGTGAAAAATATTTGGACTTTCGGTTATCCTTTTTTTCCGATTCAGTTTTTGGATTTGGGTTTTAGCTGGAAACCATACGAAGAGTTATTTATTTCATCGAGTGAAATCGCTGTTTTAAAGACATTTGATTTACAATATTCTTTGGAAGAAATTTCCCAATTTTCAGAGGTGGAATATTTTGTGAACTGGCTTTTCTTGGATGGGATAAAGGGTGTTATCAATGTCGGTTTGATATTGGTTTTGTTGGTTTTTGGGATTTTTTCATGGAAAAAAAAGGATAAAATCACAGGAATGATTTTTCTCTGCATCTTGGTCAAAAGTATTTTTGTTATCTGTTTTTCAGCACAGTATAGATTTTTCATCGATGTGTTTTTTGTGTTTTTTGTGGTGGTTTTTAGGGATTTTTTTTCTAAAAAATGGTGTTTGGGAATTTTTTCTGGCTTGAGTATTTTGATGGTCAGTATTTTGGCTTTTCCTCAGATTTTGCAGGAAAAAGTTCCAAGTTTTAATTTGGGATTTGTGATGAGAAATTTTGAAGTGAAACAAGTTTATAAACCGCTATATTACTCTCTAAATAAGCACGATACATTTACAGTTGGTAATCTGGAATTTAATGTTCCGAGGGATTATGTCTTTGGGTTTGACACGGTTCTGCCAGCTCTCACGCCTCATCAGTTGGAAGCGTTTTACGAATTGGGGATTTTCCCTCAAAAAATAGGAAAAACTCTTGACCAAGGTTTTGTTTGGAAAAAACTGGATTTTCAGGAAAAAAAGCACTTGAAAAGTATCATTGAAAAAATTAAAAAATAAAATTCTCATTTCTTAGGAATTTGTATATTTGTAGGATGTTTGGGACATTGGGTAATTATCTGACTTTTTCTTCCTTTGGTGAAAGCCATGGGGAGGCTTATGGCGGGATTTTGACCAATTTTCCAGCAGGCGTGAAAATTGATTTTGATGAGATTCAGCATCAGCTAAGTAGAAGAAAACCAGGGCAGTCGGCTATCGTCACACAGAGAAAGGAGGCGGACAAAGTGAGGTTTCTTTCAGGGATTTTTGAGGGGAAAACCACAGGAATGCCGATAGGTTTTTTGGTTGAAAATGAAAATCAAAAGACAAAAGATTATGAGCATTTGGCTAGTGCCTATCGCCCATCTCATGCAGATTATACATATGACCAAAAATTTGGTTTTAGGGATTACCGAGGCGGAGGGCGTTCTTCTGCGAGGGAAACTCTGAACTGGGTAGTGGCAGGGACTTTGGCGAAATACCTGCTGCCAGAAGTTGAGATTTATTCTTATGTTTCATCGGTGGGGGAAATATCTTGCACAAAGCCGTATCAGGAGCTTGATTTTTCAAAAATAGATGAAAATGAAGTGAGATGCCCAGATGAAACTACCGCAAAGCTCATGATAGAACGGATAGAACAAGCGAGAAAAAAAGGCGATACAGTAGGAGGAACGATAATTTGTGTAATAAAAAACGCACCGAAAGGCTTGGGAGAGCCTGTTTTTAATAAACTTCATGCCGAACTAGGAAAGGCGATGCTTGGCATCAATGCTTGTAAAGGTTTTGAGTATGGGACAGGATTTGAGGGAGCAAAAATGTCCGGCTCGGCGCAGAATGATATTTTCAATGCTGATGGAACTACCAAAACCAACCATTCGGGCGGGATACAAGGAGGAATTTCTAATGGAATGGATATCTACTTCCGAGTGGCGTTTAAGCCTGTTTCTACGCTGATGATGCCGCAGGAAAGCATAGATAATGTAGGGAATATCATAAAATTAGAAGGAAAGGGAAGGCACGACCCATGCGTGTTGCCAAGAGCGGTTCCTGTCGTGGATGCCCTTTCAGCGTTCGTTTTAGCGGATATGTATCTTATTGATAAACAGAGAAAAATTTAATAAAAAAACAAAATGAAAAAATATTGGGAAAAAGGGATTTCTTTTGAGGAATATTTCAAGAAAACAGAAGAAATTGTCAATAAAGACGAAGAAAAACTAACTCCAGCAGAAAAAGAAATGCTGGAATATTATAAACTGGGGGTGCAGAGAATGAGCAGAATGATGAAGGTCTATAAACCTGATGAAGAGCAGGTGAAAACCCTTGAAAATAAAAATTTTAAAGGAAAAATTCTGATTATTTCCGAAGGCTGGTGTGGAGATGCAGGGCAGACAGTGCCAGCGGTTTCGCTATTTTTCGAAGGGAAAAATGAAGTGAGAATCGTCTATCGTGATGAAAATCCAGATTTGATAGACCAATTCCTAACCAACGGAACGCGCTCTATTCCTATCGTGGTTATTTTAGATGAAAACGATGGAGTGATAGCGCACTGGGGGCCGAGACCAGCCTATGGAACAGAACTTTTGAAAAAACACAAGGCAGACCCAGAAAACTACCCTAAAACTCAGTTTTACAATGATTTACAGGTCTATTACGCGAAAAATAGAGGATATGATGTAATTACGGAAATATTAGAATTAATTTAAAAATAAAGAAAAATTATGGCAAATACACCTTCAAATATGCTGGCATTAGGAACAAAAGCTCCGTTTTTTGAACTGCCTAATCCTGCGAAAAACAACGAGTTACAGCGTTTAGAAGATTTAAAGGGAAGCAAAGGAACTTTGGTTATTTTTATGTGTAACCACTGTCCGTTTGTGATTCATGTAATAGAAAAATTGGCTGAACTTTACGAAGATTATAAAGGGAAAGGAATAGAGTTTATCGCGATAAATTCTAATGATGTGATAAATTATCCAGCAGATTCGCCAGAGCTGATGGTGGATTTTGCGGAGGAAAAAGGTTTCACTTTTCCGTATTTGTATGATGAGAGCCAAGCTGTGGCAAAGGCCTATGATGCGGCATGTACGCCAGATTTTTATTTCTTTGATGACAAATTGGATTTGATTTATCGTGGTCAAATGGATGATTCCAGACCTGGGAATAATAAGGAGATTACGGGCGAGGATTTAGTCATCGCTTTTGAAAATCTTTTGGCAGGTCAGCCGCAGGAAGAATTGCAAAGACCAAGCCTTGGTTGTAATATTAAATGGAAATAAAGACCGATGAAAATCACTTTAAACAGAATAAATGACGATTTTCTTTTCGAATGTGCGAATGAAAATGGTCAGAAAATCTTGCTCAATAATATAGGCGAGGACAAAAACAACGGTGTGAGCCCTATGGAGGCTCTGCTGATGTCTGTGGCGGGCTGCAGCGGAATAGATGTAGTCAGCATTCTGAAGAAACAGAAACAGCAGATTACCAAGTTTTCCGCGGAAGTAGAAGGCGAGAGAGTAGTAGAAGGCGAGGCGAAACCATTTAGAAATATAATGGTAAAATTCTATGTAGATGGAGATGTAAATCCTGAAAAGGCAAGAAAAGCAGCAGACCTATCCTTTGCGAAATACTGCTCTGTTTCTAAGACACTTGAACCCAATGTAGAGGTGGGGTATCAAATATATGTGAATGGTATAAAAGTAGACTAAAGATGTTTAGAATTTCTGAAATAGAAACATATTTTCCAGAAAAAAAAGTAACAAACGAAGATTTACAAAAGGAGTTTCCAGAGTGGAGTCCAGAGAAAATTTTTAATAAAGTCGGTGTAAAACAGCGACATACAGCATCAGCAGAGGAAACAGTGCTGGAGCTGGCAGTGAAAGCTTCTGAGAAACTATTAAAAAAAATAGATAAAAACGAGATAGATTTTATCTTGTTTTGTACGCAAAGTCCTGATTATCATCTTCCTACTACGGCTTGTATCTTGCAGGACAGATTGGGATTAAGAAAGAATATAGGAGCTTTGGATTTTAATCTTGGTTGCTCTGGCTTTGTCTATGGTCTTAGCATAGCAAAAGGGCTTATCGCAACAGGTGTAGCCCAAAATATTCTATTGGTAACAGCCGAAACTTATACTAAATATCTTAGAAAATCAGATAAATCTAATCGAACTATTTTTGGGGATGGGGCGGCTGCTACTTTGATACAAAAGGATGAAACCAAAGAGAATTTTCAATTCATTTTAGGGACAGATGGCAGCGGATATGATAATCTCATTGTGAGAAATGGTGGTGGTAGAAATCGTATAAATAAAGAAGATGAGGCTGGTAACTGTCTGTATATGAATGGACAAAATATATTTATATTTACGATAGAGAAAATTCCCGTGCTGGTGAAGGAAATCTTGGAGAAGAATA
The DNA here is from genome assembly GCA_013333255.2 of Flavobacteriaceae bacterium. Taxonomy (GTDB): domain Bacteria; phylum Bacteroidota; class Bacteroidia; order Flavobacteriales; family Weeksellaceae; genus JABCPE02. The sequence goes on from JABCPE020000005.1 coordinate 83,424, forward strand.
ATTTAACTGAAAATGATGTGGATTATTATATTTTTCACCAAGCAAATGCACATATTCTGAGAAGACAGCGGGAAATTTTAGAAATTCCAGAGGAAAAATTCTATATCAATTTAGAGAAATATGGGAACACGGTTTCTTCTACCATTCCGATTGCTCTAAAAGATGCATTAGAAACAGGAAAAGTTAAAAGAGGACAAAAGATAATGCTGATAGGCTTTGGAGTGGGGCTTTCTTGGGGAGCAACGATAGTAGAATTATAAGAAGAAATAGATAAAATATAAATAAAAAACTGTAGAGTATGAATATACATTTACTGGAAAGAGTAACCTCATCGGGGAAGATTATAAAATATATTGATGGGCTAAGATTTATAGCTATTGCAAGTGTTTTTATTTGTCATTTCTTGGCTAATCATGAGGTAAACTTTCCTGAGATAAAGGAACATAGTTATATTTATCCTTTTTTTGGAAATGGGATGGGATCTACGGGAGTTTTTCTATTTTTCGGAATTAGTGGATTCATATTATCACTTCCTTTTCTAAAACAATATGTGTATGGTGGCAGGGAAGTCTCTATAAAGGATTATTTTTTGAGGAGGCTTACTCGGCTGGAGCCGCCTTATATTGTTCATTTAGTATTGTTTTTATTTATTTCAACAGTTTTGGGAAGTAAGAATTTTCAGGATTTATTCCCAAACTTTTTGGCATCGCTGTTTTATGTGCATAATATTGTTTTTTCTGAGGAGCGCTATCCATTGATTAACATTGTTTTATGGACATTAGAAATAGAAGTTCAGTTTTACATCTTAGCACCGCTTCTTTCACTGGGAATTTTCAAACTGCCTAAATGGATAAGAAGGGCTTTGATGCTTGGGATTATTGTCTTGTGGCCGCATTTAGGGATTAACACAGGGTTTCATAGTATTTTGAATTTTTTGCATTTCTTTATCATTGGTTTTTTAGTGGCAGATTTATCTCTTGAATATTCAGATAAGATAAAGTCATCTTATGTTTTTGATATTCTGTGTGTTATTGCATTTGTGATATTTTGGCAGGGAAATGTTTGGCGGGAATTTCAGTGGTTGTATATTTTCATTTTGTTATTTTTTACGCAGTTTTCTATTTTTTGGAAAAAACTGATGGAATTTCGTCCAGTGTATATTATTGGAGGAATGTGCTACACGATTTATATGCTGCATCATAAGATAATATATGTGTTTTTTGGAATGTTTTTCAAGGGGAAAGAATTTTTCAGCGATCCGATTTACAACCTTTTTACAAGATTTATAATCATATCTATTATAACTTTCCTGATATCTGCCGTATTTTTTATATTTGTGGAGCGTCCGACTATGAAAAAACAATGGTGGAAGTATAGAGATTTGAAGAAACTATTTTTTGAATAAAAAATAATAAAGAGACCTTTTTTAGAGTCTCTTTATTCTATTTCGCAGCCTAGGTTTCTATATTGATTTTTGAAACATTCAGCCCATTTTCTAAATTCTTGGATATTGATTTTTTCTTTGATGAAAGTTTCAAAATACTCGGTAGAAAAGTCCTTTGGGAAATTTTCTAAAGCATCAAAATCACCTGCAAGCCAAGCCTCGTTGATAAGGTGATTGAATAGATTCACATCAAAATCAAATCCATACGAATGGTAGGAGTTGGTGGCCGAGGACTGGAATGTAGTTTTCATGCTTTCTTTTTTCAGTTGAGCGATGAAATTGCGATTGTTTCCATGATTTCGGTAGTATACAGATGCGTTTCTAAGTTGTTGTTTTTCATCTACTTTACCAAAAGAATCTTTCCAGACATAGAGCCAATATTCTTTTTTCCAAAATCCCATGAGAATGGAATTTAATGCCCAGTATTTCAAAGGAGTTTCGTTATCAACTAATTTTAGTTTAAATAATAATGAGAAAAATTTAAACTTATTGTAGAAAAACCAGTCCATAACGAGCGGATTAGATAGGAATAATTCTTTTGGATAAATGCTGTCTAGTGTGTCATTGATAGACTCTTTGTCTACCCATTGCAGGTCTTTGGTGTTGCCCAGCCAACCTAATTTTAAAAGGCTGATGTTGTGTTTTTTGGCGTTTTCTCTTAGCTGGTCTATATCCACATTTTCGGTAAACCAAACATCGTCTTCTGTTATGATGAAATATTCTGAAGCCTTTTGGGCAGCTTCTTGCCATAGTTTGGTCGGAATTTGGAAACCGTTGATCTCTTGTCCTTGTTCCAGATTGTCTTTTATGGCTTGTTCTTTATCCTTGTAATTTTCAGATTTTAGTATGGTGACTTCGGGATGGAGTTTTTGTATTTTATCCAAATATTTCTGTGGTGTACCATCATCAAGAATGGTAACTTTATAATTACCAGTCACATAGGTCTTAATGCTTTTAAGACATCTATCGAGATAAAAAGCTCGGTTAAAGGATTTTATGAGGATGTCTGTCATAAGCCAAGGTTTTTACATAATATAAATATAAAATGAGATAAAGTTTTTATGCGATATTTTCTGAGTTCTTTGTTGTTTTTATCAATTGATTTTAGCTTATTATAGCATTCTTTTAACATTTCATAGTTGTATGTTTTGTCGGCTGCACGCAGAGCTAAAATTAAAGTATTAACAGAAGGCGAGGCTTTAAAAAAACAATTAAAATCCTCAGGAGAAAACATATCATAACTGTCAGTTCCCTTTTCTAATCGTTCTTGGTAAAATTCCACAGCTTTCTCAACGAATAGCCATTTTATAAAAGAGTTGCCACTTCTAGTTATAGAAGTTTCTAATATTCTGTATTTTAACAAAATATCAGGAAGATTAGAGATTTTTTTTCCGCTGCTATAAAGTCTTAAATAAAAATCATAATCTTCGCATCCTTGCATTTTATCCCTGTAGAATAGCCCTTGTTCATTACGGAACATTATGGTAGGATGGTATACATTATTGTTTATTAGGTTTTTATTTTTTAGAGTGTTAATGTTTGTTTCAGCATTGAAAACACTATTTTTATCTCCATTCTGATTTATTAGTTCAGCAGAAGTTCCTATTAAGAAGATATTTGGATTTTTTTCAAGAAAATTATACTGTTTCTGTAATCTATCAGGAAATGCAATATCATCTGCGTCCATTCTTGCTATATATTTCCCTTTAGCTTCTTTTAGTCCGATATTTAGGTTTTCTACAAAGCCTATAAATCCCTTATTTTTTTCTTTTTTAATTAACTTTATACGAGAGTCTTTCTCAGCATAGTCCTCCAAAATTTTCAGGGAACCATCAGTAGAACAGTCTTCAATAATAATGAATTCAAAATCTCGAAAACTTTGATTAAGAATAGATTCAATGGCTAAATCTAAATATTTTTCTGCATTATATACAGACATTACTACAGAAACCATTACTGAATTTTCTTTGTTAAATCCCATAAATAAAGCTTAAATAAAAACAAACATAAAACACCCACAAAGTTAATAAAATTTATGGAACTTACTTGGTTATTTGTGATTTTGGCAGAAAATCAGCACTGTTTATTCAGGGAAAAACACAGTTTTGCTATAATCGTAGTTTTTAAGAATAACTTTTCTATTTTCTATAAGTAAAGACTCGTTAATCAAGCAATCTAAAATCCTGTTAAATAATGTGATTTGCTGGTCTAAAACGCCATCATATCCATACTTTTCAAAGAATTCCAGCGAGACAATGTTTTGCATAATGATAGGTCCAGTGTCTATTCCTTCATCTATGAAGTGAGCTGTATTCCCTAGAAGCTTAGCACCTGCATCAAGAGCTTGGTCTATGGCGTTGAGTCCAGGGAACATTGGCAAAATGGAAGGGTGAAAATTGATGATTTTATTCTTGTAATCTTTTAATAACTGTCCTTTTAGGATGTGGTCACCAAAACAGAAACAATAGTCAATTTCGTTTTCTTTAAAGAGTGAGTTAAGCGTGTCGGATAGCACTTCGCTTCTCTTTTTCTTGTCGCTATGGAGAGTTTTATAATCAAAACTAACCATTTTTATATTGTGCTCCGATAGTAACTGATGTAAATCCTCATTTCTGAGATTATCACATACTACGATTTTAATCAGTTCTAATGTCGCTTTGGGAGCTTGTTTTAGAATTTTTCTTAATCTGCCAGCACTTCCAGAGACATAAAATGAAATTTTCATAATCTTTTTTATATTAATTTGTGTTTATTGAGCATTTGTTTTATTTCCTCTTTTTCATTAAACATCAGAACATCTATGATGGAAAGCCAAGGGCAAAATTCGTCTCCAAACTGCTTGTATGTAACTTTTTCAGATTCGATGAAAAATAACTTTATTCCGTTTTCAGAAAAATATTCTTTTGTGTATAATTCCTGCCCTCCAATGGCATTGATGTAGGTGTCACAATTTTCTTTTTTACAGATATCTATCAGTCTATCAGCTCTATCCAAGCCTTTGGATTCATTAAAATCTTTTGATGAAACGAAAAACTTGGTATCAATGTCAAGGTATCGGCATATTGTAATAACAGAATAAATTGCTAACTCTGAAATATAGGTAGTCTTATGATTTAGGATATCTTTAATGATAGGAAAAACCTCCTTAAAATAAGGCGCTTTCACATATGCTTGCTGTATTTTATGAGTTAGTTTTGAATAATCTTTATTTGAGGCATCAAACTTAATTTCATTGATTAGCCTATTTGGACTAGCCTTTATAAGAGGAATGGTGAAATACTGAGGAAGATTGTTGATTAAAATTCTATTCCTGTTTATCCATCCGCCTTTGATATAATTCACATCATCATAAAAAACGAATTTATCTACTGCACTAATCATCTGAAAGTAGCCAATATACGGAAAAATATAAGGCTGCATAACTGCGATATTACTCATTTTTAATTGTTTTGAACTCTCAGTATTATACGACAAATATAATCAATTTCTTCTTCTGTCAAATCAAAGTACAGCGGAAGACAAAGCACTCTTCTCGAAATATCCTCTGTGATAGGGAATTCTACCTTTGGGAGGTATGGCAGAGAAGAGGCCAAGCTCGGATAAAAATATCTTCGGGTAAAGATTTCATTAATGTCCAGCTCTGCTTTGATTTTTAATAAAATCTCCTCCGATTCCAAAACCACAGGATAGTAGGCGTAGTTTTGGGTCGCATCCTTATGCCATACTACTTTTCGTGCTTTTAGGTTTTTTAGATTTTTATCGTAGCATTCAGATAGTTTTTTGCGTTGGTTGTGGATTGCCTCGGTGTATTTTAGGTTTGCTAATCCCATAGCGGCATGAAACTCAGAGTTTTTGCCATTAATTCCCAATTCCGAAAACGAATCAAATCCAGAAATCCCAAAATTACGAATAGATGCCAGTTTTTTTAGCAAATCAGGATTTTGGGTAATAATCAGTCCGCCTTCCACAGAGTGATAGAGTTTAGTGGAATGCAGGGAACAAGTGGAGATATCGCCATATTCAAAAACAGATTTTCCGTTTACTTTTACTCCAAAAGCATGGGCTGCATCGTAGATTACTTTTAAATTATGTTTTTTAGCAATCTGCTCTATTTTAATCACATCACAAGGGTTTCCGTAGACATGCGTAGCCAAGATAGCTTGGGTTTTCTCTGTGATGGCATCTTCTATTTTGTCTGCATCTATGCATAGAGATTCGGGACAAATATCCACAAATACCGGCGTGCAGCCTTCCCAGACAATAGAACTTGTAGTCGCCACAAATGAAAACGGCGTGGTTATAATCTCTCCCGTTATATCCAAAGCCTTGATAGCCATTTGGATAGCTACAGTTCCATTGGTTACGAATAATAAATGCTGGACATCAAGAAAATCTTTCAGTTCCATTTCCAGCTGACTCGCCAGAGGTCCCATATTAGTAAGCCATTGGCGGTTCCAGATTCCATCAATATATTTTAGATATTCCTCTTTTGGAGGGAGGAAAGGTTTAGTTATAGGTATCATTATCAAAGATTTTTCACAATGTGTTCTTGTTTGTTGATTATCATTGAGTTAGATGGAATATCTTTGTGGATAACACAGCCCGCGCCGATGATTACATTATCACCGATGGTTACTCCTTTCAGTACGATTACATTACTTCCGACCCAGCAGTTTTTTCCTATTTTGATAGGAGCGGAGTTGAATTTCTGATGTTCCACTCTAAATTCTGGCGAGGCGTTATATTGGTGGTTGTGGTCATATAGTTTCACTCCCTCGCCAAAAAGCGTATTTTCTCCTATTTCTATTTTTTCTAAACAGTTGATAGAGCAATAGTTATTCATAAAAACATTATTGCCAATGTGTAGTTCTGCATCATTACTCACCAAAATATTACAATAGTTTCTTATGCTAAAACCACTGCCGATGCTTATTTTTTTAGCATTGGGATAAAAAGAAAAATTACAAAAATCTCCAATTTTTATATTGCCTCCTATGGCGCTGTTAGGACTGCTGCTCAACTTTTTTAAGCTGCTTTTTTTCAGTAATTTTAAAATAATTTTGGATAGAAAATGCATTTTTGCTCTATTTATCAGACAAAGATATAACTTTTATGATAAAAATAATTACTTTTGTGTGAAAGAAAATAAGAGAGAATGTTGCCGTTAGTTACCATATCTATTCCGCTTTTTAAATGTGATGAGTTTTTAGAGAAATGCCTGTTATCCGTTGTTAATCAGACATATAAGAATTTAGAAGTCACTTTGATAGATGACAAAACTCCTGATAATTCCGTACAGATAGCAGAAGATTTTATCCAAAAACACAATCTCCAAAATTGGAAAATATATCATTTGGAGGAGAATTCTGGGCTTTCTGTCGTGAGAAACAAGGGAATAGACACTGCGCAGGGAAAATACCTTTTTTTCCTAGATAGTGATGATATCATTACGCCAGACTGCATAGAAACTCTCGTAGAAATAGCCGAAAGAACACAGGCTGAGATGACCATATCCCAGCTGGAATGTGAAGAGCTGGAAACAGGCAAGAAATCCATAGCAATAAAAATAAATTCGGATAAGGATGTAATCGAAGGGAATGATAATATTTTGCGTGAATTTTCTAAGGGAAATCTGGTGACTTATGCGGTGAATAAACTTTTTATTGTAGATTATTTACGCCAAAATAAATTGTATTTTGTGAAGGGACTTTTTGCTCAAGATGAACTTTGGACTTTTCATTTAGTTTTGAAAATGAACAAAATAGCTCTGCACAAAGGAATAACATACACTTATTTTCTACATGCAAAATCGGTAATTCATAACAGAACCAAACGAAATTTTGACAATTGGTTTACCATCGGTCAGCACATAGACCAAGAACTGAAAAAACAAAAAGGCGAGAGGAGAAATTTAATCCTGAAATATCTCGTGGATTACGAAACGCTGACACTTCAGATGAACTGGAAAGCCCAGCAGAATGAGGAGCTTTGGAAAGAAAGCCACCGCAACTATCAGACCTTGTCTTCCTTAGGAATTATGGATTATTTTTCATCTGAATTTTCAAAAGAAACCAAGAAAAAAGCCATAAAATTAGCCCTGCCTACTTCATTGGCAATGTGGCTGTTTAAAAAGCAATACTACGGATAACCGCCCATTTATAGGGCGTAGTTCTTACATTCTTTTGTGGAATGAATATAAAAAATTAATTTTGTTTCTATATTTTTAATTCATGGATTTAATAAAGCAAATCAGCGAAAGCATCCATTTCTTTGTGAGGGATAATTTTCCTGATGGAACCATACTTTTTACTCAAATAGCATTAAAGTCTATATTTTTTGTTTTAGTCATTTTTTTGGTGGATTTCATCATCAGAAAAATAGTGGGCTGGGTGCTGAAGTACATTTCAAATAAATACGATAATGCGTGGGTAAAGGCGATGCTGGAGACCGAGGTTCATGTTTCCTTTGTGCATTTTGTGCCGTGGGTTTTTGCGGACTTTTTCATTCAGGAAGTTTTTTGGCGACATCCCAAAAGTTATGAGCTTTTAGATTTTATCATCGGTGTTTTTGGAACTTATGTTCTGATAAAACTGGTTGATAAAGTCCTGAAATCCATAGAAAAATACTACATCCTCAAAAGTAATCAGTATCGTGTCACTATGTTCCGTGCGATATATGGTATTCTCAAATTATTGGGCTATCTATGTATTGTGCTGATTGTCACTGCTAAACTGATGGGCGTTACCGTTACTGCCATTTTGGGATATATCGGAGCTTTTACAGCATTGATTTTATTGATATTTAGAGATACTATTCTAGGGCTTATCACGGGACTTCATGTTTCTATTTCTAAAAACCTGAAAGTGGGCGACTGGGTAGGAATTAAAAAATATGACATCGAGGGTAATGTTGAGGAAATCAATCTTTTAACTACTAAAATTAAAAACTTTGATAAGACCGTTTCTACGATTCCGACCTACGACCTGCTCAGCACCGAGATTAAAAACATTCAGGTGATGTATGATGGAAACCAGAAGAGAATAAAAAGGTCTATCTATTTCAATATCAAGTCGTTCAAGTTTATAGACGATGAGTTTTATGAAAGACTCAGAGATATTAACCTAATTTCCGAATATCTAGAACGAAGATATGCCGAGATAAAAAAAGAACGAGAAAAAATCCCTAACGGACAGAGGGTAATCAATGGAAAACAGCTTACCAACATTGGTGTTTTTAGAACATACACGCTGAATTATCTGAAAAATAATCCGAATATTTCTCAAAACGATTTGCTCTTGGTGCGCCAGATGGAAATCAGCCCAGAGGGAATGCCGCTGGAAATCTATTGTTTTGCTAATAAATCAGGAATGGCGGATTACGAGCAGATACAGGCGGATATCTTTGACCATATCCTCACTGCTGCTGCCGAATTTGATTTGGAAGTGATGCAGATGACTTTTAAATAAAATAAATCTTAATATAAGATAAAAAAGGCTTAAATTATATTTTAAGCCTTTAATTTTTCCCTCCGAAATTTATCTCCTGCATACGCTGCAAGTTCCGCCTTCTTTGTGGCAGTGTTTGCATCCAGAGCAGTTTTTACAAGCAGTGCATGTGCCATTTGGTTTGCATTTTCCTCCTGCGATATGCTCATAAAATGTATAAATTCCAGCGCAAAAAACTAAACCTAATAAAATAAGTAGAATTTTATTTTTCATAATTTTAAAAATTTTAAACGAAACCCAAAATTACGAAAAAAAGACCGAATATTCTCAATTTGTTTTATCTTTGTTCCATGACTACGAACGAAGACAAAAGACTCTATCTGATAGATGCTTATGCAATGATTTTCAGAGGGTATTACGCCTTTATTAAAAACCCAAGGCTGTCCAGCAAAGGGCTGGATACCTCGGCGATATTTGGTTTTACAAATTCACTTATTGAACTGATAAAAAGAGAAAATCCACCACATTTGGCTGTGGTTTTTGATGTCGGCAAAGCCAATGTCCGCACTGAAGATTTTTCTGAATATAAAGCCAACAGAGCCGAAACTCCAGAGGCGATAAAAACAGCAGTGCCGTATATCCACCAAATTTTGGAGGCGATGCATATTCCTATTTTGGGAATGGAGGGCTATGAGGCGGATGATGTGATAGGAACTATCGCTGTGAAGGCAGAAAAACAGGGCTATCAGGTCTTTATGGTTACGCCAGATAAGGATTTTGCGCAACTCGTTACCGAGAATATTAAAATTTACAAACCAGCCAGCAAAGGCGGCGGCGTAGAGATTTTGGGAGTTCCAGAAGTTTTAGAAAAATACGAAATACAAGATCCTAAACAAGTCATAGATTTCCTTGGAATGATGGGCGATGCAGTGGATAATATTCCTGGGCTGGAAGGCGTAGGAGAGAAAACCGCGAAGAAATTCCTCCAAGAATTTGGTTCTATGGAAAATCTCTTGGCGAATACTGATAAACTCACAGGGAAACTCCGCGAGAAGGTGGAAAATTCGGCAGAGAGAGGGCTTTTGTCAAAGAAATTGGCGACCATTCTTACGGATGTTCCAGTGGAGTTTGAACACGAGAAATATCATTTAGAAAAGCCTGATTTTCCGAAGCTGAAAGAGATATTTGATGAAATAGAATTCAAACGATTGTACGAAAATCTGTATAGAATTTTCCATTCTGAGGCGGAAAGCCAAGTATCAGAAACAGAAAAAGCCACTCCAAAGGCAAAAAATGCTGGTCAGGAGGCTGTTCAGCTGGATCTTTTTGCTAATTATGAGGATTCTCAGGAGACATCTTTGTTTTCCTCTTATGCAGGGATAGAAAACACGGATCATCTTTATCAATTCATTGATAATGAGAAGGCTCAGAGAATATTGGTGCAAAATTTATTGGGACAAAAGGCAGTTTGTTTTGATACGGAAACGACTTCGCTCAATGAATTTGAGGCGGAACTTATCGGAATGAGTTTTTCTTACCGAAAAGGCTTGGCGTATTATGTTCCCATTCCCGAAAATAGAGAGGAAGCCCTCGCGGTGCTAGAAATTTTCAAGCCGTTTTTTGAGAGTGAAGAAATTCTGAAGATAGCGCACAACTTTAAATTTGATTATAAAATCCTTGCCCAGTACGATGTGGAGATTAGAGGAGAGCTTTTTGATACGATGATTGCTCATTATCTTCTGAACCCAGACGGAAGGCACGGAATGGACTATTTATCAGAAATTTACTTAAAATATCAGCCCATTTCTATAGAAAGTTTGATTGGTAAAAAAGGCAAAAACCAAAAAACGCTGAGGGAAGTCAGCCTTGAAACTCAGACCGATTATGCAGCGGAGGATGCTGATATTACTTTCCAGCTTTATGAGGTTTTTTCTCCACAGCTGAAAAAGGAAAATCTGGAAGAATTATTCCATAAAGTAGAAATGCCGCTGATGAAAATCCTCGCAAAGATGGAGCTGGCGGGTATTTCGCTCGATACAGCCTGGCTTTCTAAGGAAAGTGTGGATTTAGAAAACGACCTTAGAGAGCTGGAACAGAAGATTTTTGAACTTTCTGGCGAGGAGTTTAATATGAACTCTCCCAAGCAGTTAGGCGAAATTCTTTTCGAAAAATTAAAATTAGACCCAAAGGCGAAAAAGACCAAAACAGGGCAGTATTCTACATCGGAGGAGGTTTTGCAGAAACTTGCTTATAAACACGAGATTATTCAGCACATTCTGAAATACCGAACTTACCAAAAACTGAAATCCACCTATGTAGATGCGCTTCCATCTGAAATAGAACCAAAGGATAATAGGGTGCATACCACTTTTTCGCAGACTACGGCGGCTACGGGAAGGCTTTCCAGCCTAAATCCTAATCTGCAGAATATCCCTATCAGAACAGCCAGAGGACAGCAGATTCGTGGGGCTTTCGTGGCGGAGGAAGGCAAGAAAATAATTTCAGCCGATTATTCGCAGATAGAGCTGAGGCTGATAGCCGAACTTTCTGGCGAGGATAATATGATAAAAGCCTTCCAAAATGGCGAAGATATCCATGCATCTACGGCTTCTAAATTGTTCAAAATTCCACTTGACCAAGTGGATAAAACCCAGCGAAGCCAAGCCAAAACCGTGAATTTCGGGATTATCTATGGGCAGGGAGCTTTTGCATTGGCGGAGCAGACAGGACTTTCGCGAACGGAGGCGAAACAGATGATAGATTCCTACTACGAAAACTATCCGAAACTAAAAATCTTCATGACCGAGCAGGTGGAAAAAGCACGAAAAAACGGCTTTGTGGAGACTATTTTAGGAAGAAAAAGACACTTGAAGGACATTAATTCTAATAATTTCGTGGTGAGAGGGCACGCCGAGAGAAACGCCGTAAATGCGCCTATCCAAGGGAGTGCGGCTGATGTTATAAAAATAGCGATGATAGACATAGACAGAGCCTTGTCTGAGGGTGGTTTTAAAACAAAAATGCTTTTGCAGGTTCATGATGAACTCTTGTTTGAGGTGCCAGAGGAAGAAATAGAACCGATAAAAGCCCTGATAAAAGAGAAAATGGAATCCGCAATGAAGACAAAAGTTCCTTTAATCGTGGAAGTGGGCGTAGGGAATAACTGGCTGGAGGCGCATTAGGAAAGATGAGGTTTGGATTAACTTAAAAATTTTATATTTTTGAAAAAAAATAAAATAGATTATGAAAAAGAGTTTTTTAATTTTTGTGATGTTTTTCGTGTGGAATTTATTTTCTGCGCAGAAAAATTTTTTAGACCAACCTTACATTGAGGTAGCAGCCACAGTAGACACGCTGGTAGTTCCTGATAGGATTTATGTTTCTATTACCCTAAACGAAGCCGATTCTAAAAATAAAAAGTCGGTAGAGGAGCAGGAAAAACAGTTAGAAGCGATTTTAAAGAAATTAAAAATAAATACAGACAAGGATTTGTCAGTTTTGGGCTATTCTAGTGATTTTAAAAAATATTTTTTAAAAGGGCAGAATATTCTAAAAACTAAAAAATATTCTCTTCTTGTAAGGGATGCCTACACCTTGGGAAATGTCATCATCAGCTTGGAGGAAGCAGGGATTTCTAATACGGAAGTAGAAAAAGTAGAATATTCTAAATATAAGGAACTTTTGCTGGAATTAAAATCAGAAGCGGTAAAAAGATCAAGAATAACTGCCGATAAACTTGTAAAATCTCTTAACCAAAAAGTAGGAAAGGCACTATATATTTCTGATACAAATTATGGAGGAATAGGAGATTATGGAGTTTATGCACGGATGGATATTTCCCCTGAGCCAACAACATACAAAAAAGAAGGAGCTTCAGAAGAGTTTTTAAGAAAACTTGATATTAAGAAGATAAAGTTCTCTACAACTGTTTATGTAAAATATCAATTAGACTAAAAATCAAGAAGAAAGGCTGTTCTATAAGGAAACTCTTGGGAGCAGTCTTTTTGTATGAATTTTTTTCATGAAATTTTTAATCATCATTCCCACGCATAACGAGGAAGAAAATATTCTCCTCACGCTAAATTCTCTGAAATCACAAGGGTTTCAGGATTTTACCTGCGTCATCGTGAATGATGGCTCTACGGATAGAACGAGGGAAATGGTAGAGGGATTTGTAGATAAGAAGCAGTTTCAGCTCATTAATTTAGAAAAATCTGCCCATTCGCCTGGCGCGAAGGTGGTTTCTACATTTTACAAAGGTCTTTCTTCTCAGAATTTAGATGATTTTGATGTAATCTGTAAATTTGATGCCGATATTATTTTTCCAGAGAATTATTTGGAGGAAATCAACAAGATTTATGAAGAAAATCCAAAAGCAGGAATGGTTTCGGGCTTAGTTTATATTAAAAAAGATGAAAACTGGGTTTTTGAGAATATTTCCTCTAAAAATCATGTGCGAGGCCCGATAAAATCATATCGCAAGGAATGTTTTTTACGAATGGGAGGCATTCGGGAAGTTTTGGGCTGGGATAATATCGATGTGATGCTCTGCCAGATGCATGGATATCAGGTGATTACGAATAAATCCCTTTGGGTAAAGCATCTGCGCCCTACGGCATATAAATACAAAAACGCAAAAGCAAAAAAACTTGGCGAATATTTCTATAACATTGGGCTAGATTTTCCTCTCGCATTCATTTCCTCGGCGAAGTCTTCTTTTAAGAATAGAAGTTTTTCGGAATTTTTTATAACGATGAAAACTTTCCTGAGCCAAAAACAAGATAGAAAACTCTCCCACGAGGAAATAAAATACATAAGAAACCTGCGATGGAGAGAAATTTTTAAAAAATTCTAAAAACTTTGTGAAAAAACAAATTGCCTATATAGAAATAGATACTCACGCCGAGATTGCGGAAAATTTTGCAGAATTAACCAAAAATTCAGAGAAATTTTCTGTGGATTTTTATTTCTCAAAAAAAATCTTGGGTAGGCTATATTCTTCTGAAATAGAAAACATTATAGAAACCGAGCCTGAAAATCTTTTAGAAAAGCTGAAAGGGAAGTCGTATGATTTGGTGATAATAGGAACGGCGCACCGCTATTTTCATATTTTCAAAAAAATCGCGGAAAAATTTCCTGCGGCGATTATCTGTCATAATCTTAATTTTATAGAAGCTCCACGAAGAGTTTTGCTGAAAAATATCTTGGAAAAGGATTTTACTTTTAGAATGAAACTGCTTCTGAAAGAAGGGCTTTTGTCCAAATCAGAAGTTTATAAAAACACAAAAACGCTCTGGGTTCTTGATGAAAATTTAGAAAGAACCTTGAATATAGAGCATTCGAAAAGGGAAACGCATTTTCTGCCTATTTTCTTTGGAGAAAAGCCTAAAACTGCTGAAAAATCAGAGGAAAAACTCATCGTAGTCCCTGGAGAGGTTTCCCAAAAGCGGAGAGATTATTCTAAAATAATGGAAAATCTGAAAGGATTTAAAAAAGAAATTCCGTACAGAATCATTTTCCTTGGAAAGGCAGGTGAGGAGGAACTCGCGAAGATACAGGAATCTGAAAAACAGCTACCACAGAATATAAAAATAGAATATTTCCGAGAGAGAATTCCTAAAAATATTTTTGAAAACTATCTGGCAAAGGCGGATTTCCTCTGGTGTCCTTTGAAACTGAAAACTTCTTTTTTCGATGTGGAGGAGATTTATGGAGAGACGAAAATGTCAGGAAATATCGGCGATGCGGTCAGATTTATGAAACCTGCAGTGTTTCCTGCGGGATACCAGTCTCGCTGTCCTTTTATCATTAAAGAAAACGAAAATATAGAGCAGATTTTTTCTGATTCCACGAATATTTCTGAAAATTCTTTTGAAAACTTCACAAAAGAGAAAATAGTTTTACAGTTAGAGAAAATTATTTTAAATTCGCTAAAATTTAACGAAAAATAATGAAAGATACTCAATCTGGTGTTGCACTGCTTCCGTTCTTGGTGTTTGTGATAATATTTTTGGGAAGCGGAATTATTCTTGATGATTTCTATGCTTTTCCAGCTTCTGTGGCGGCACTCTGCGGAGTGATTTCTGCATTTCTGCTCCCAAAAGCTGGTTTTCAGGAAAAACTAAAATTCTTCATGAAAGGCTGCGGCGAGGAAAGCATCATCACCATGTGTATCATCTATCTTCTTGCGGGAGCTTTTTCGGCTGTGTCCAAGGCGACAGGGAGCATAGATGCGGTGGTTTTCTTCGGGTCGCAGTATTTTTCTGCGCAGTATATTCCTTTGGGCGTGTTCCTGATGGCATCGTTTTTATCCGTTTCGGCAGGGACTTCTGTGGGGACGATAGTGGCTCTTACGCCGATAGTTATGGGATTTGCAGAAAATACGCAAACGGATATCAATGTAGTGGCGGCAAGTCTGCTCTGTGGCGCTATGTTTGGGGACAATCTCTCTTTTATTTCGGATACGACCATTGCGGCTACGCAGAGTCTTGGCTGTCAGATGAAAGATAAATTCCGAACCAATATTATGATTGCCTTTCCTGCGGCGGTGATTGCGGCGGTGATTTTCATCTTCTTGGGTGGAAATTCTTCTTCTGTGGTTTTAGAAAACCAAGCTTCAGGGAGTCCTTCCATTTGGCTCATTTTCCCGTATTTATTGGTGATTGTGCTTTCGGTTTTGGGCGTGAATGTTTTTCTGGTGCTGCTTGTGGGAGTTCTTCTCAGCGGAATCATCGGCATCTCGACAGGAAGTCTTTCTTGGCTGGATTTTGCGAATAAAATCTATGAAGGTTTTTCGGATATGAATGAGATTTTTCTTTTGGCGTTACTGACTGGCGGACTGGCGGGAATTGTAGAAAATATGGGTGGAATTACATTCTTACTAAATAAAGTGAAACAAATGATACGCGGGCAAAAATCGGCTTATTTTGGAATGGGCTTTTTGGTAAGCCTCATCGATGCAGCGATTGCGAATAACACTATTGCGATAGTTCTTTCAGGAAAAGTAGCAAAGAATATCACCGAAAAGTATAATCTAAGTCCCAAGTTTTCGGCATCTGTATTGGATATTTTTTCTTGTATCGTTCAGGGAGTTCTCCCTTATGGAGCGCAGGTTTTGATTTTAATAAAACTCAGCGAGAATAAAGTAAATTATTTAGAAATGCTGAAAAATGCTTGGTATTTGTATTTTCTATTATTCTTTGTGGTGCTATCTATCTTCATTCAAAGTAGAAAACAAAACCAAATTTCATAAACTAAAAAAGTCCTCAATATGAGGACTTTTTTGTTAGTTACTTTCAGTTTCACCAGTTGTTTTGTTTACAAATTCTACTTGCTGGTTCAGCTTGTCTAAACGACCTTGTACTTTAGCGATTTCTTTTTCTATTTTATTAAGTTTTTTCTCTTTGGATGCCAAATCTCTGTTTATTTTCTGAGTATCTTTCAATACTTTCATTGTTTGTTTCGCATCTTTAGCAGTAGCTTTTGCGCTTGATGCATGGAAATCTGAAGTGCTTGAGTTCGCTTGTGCGTTTATAGCAGCAGCTTTGTTTCTTAAATCTTCTGTCGCTGCTTTTTCTTTTTCGTAATCGATTTTTAATTTAGTAAGTTTTGTGTTTAGTTCCAAAGCTTCTTTTTGAGCTTCTAACTGAGTCAATTTTGTGTTTTGAGATCCACAAGATACCACTAATACAGCTGCTAAAGCTGATGCTAATAATGATTTTTTCATAAATTTCTATTTTTATTGATTATACTTTACATAAATACAAGATACAAAATTAATAAATGATTTTGGAAATCGGGTAAAATCAAGTAAAAAAATCTACTTTTTTATATAAAAAGCCACTTTTTTTGAAGTGGCTTTGAAAATATAGTGAAATAAAATAGTTAATTAACTGTACATTTGTTCTTTCAGTTCTTTCACCTTTTTGTCTTCAAGGTATTCATCGTAAGTCATTTCTCGGTCGATGATTCCTTTTGGCGTGATTTCTATCACACGGTTACACACTGTTTGTAGCAACTCGTGGTCATGAGAAGAAATCAAGATATTTCCTTTGAAGTTCATCAAAGAGTTGTTAAGCGCCGTGATACTCTCCAAATCCAAGTGGTTGGTAGGTTCGTCCATTAGAAGGACATTAGCTTTTTGAAGCATCATTCGGCTGAACATGCATCGCATTTTTTCCCCTCCAGAAAGTACGGTAGAAGATTTAAGCGCCTCATCGCCAGAGAAAAGCATTCTTCCTAAAAATCCTCTGACAAACTCTTCGTGTCTTTCCTCATCATTTTTGGTAAATTGTCTTAGCCAGTCTACTAGATTTAGGTCTTTTTCTTGGAAATACTCCGTGTTGTCCAGTGGCATGTAGCTTTGGTTAGTAGTTACCCCCCATTTGTATTCGCCTTTGGCAGGAGCTGTACTTCCAGAGATTACTTGGAAAAACTCGGTAACGGCTAGGGAGTTTCTAGAGATTACAGCTACTTTATCCCCTTTTTTAAGGTTAAGGTCTCCACCAGAAAGCAGCGTTTCTCCATCTTTTACGATTTCTAAACCTTTTATCTCTAAAATCTGGTCTCCCGCTTCTCTTTCCATTTCAAAAATGATGGCAGGATATCTTCTGGAAGAAGGTTTGATTTCTTCGATGTTTAGTTTGTCAATCATTTTCTTTCTTGCTGTAGCTTGTTTCGCTTTCGCTACATTGGAACTAAATCTCGCGATGAAGTCCTGCAATTCTTTTTTCTTCTCTTCAGCTTTTTTGTTGGCTTGTTGTCTTTGTCTTGTTGCCAGCTGAGAAGCCTGATACCAGAAAGAATAGTTCCCTGTATAAAGGTTTAGTTTTGAATAGTCTAAGTCACCGATGTGGGTGCAGACAGCATCTAAGAAGTGACGGTCGTGAGATACCACAATCACCGTGTTTTCATAATCAGCAAGGAAATCTTCCAGCCAAGAAATAGTGTCAATATCAAGGTCGTTGGTAGGCTCATCGAGAATCAAAACATCTGGATTTCCGAATAAAGCCTGAGCCAATAGCACTTTTACTTTGTCCTTGTTTTCTAGTTCGGACATCATTTGGTAGTGCATATCTTCTTTTATCCCTACATTAGACAGCATGGTCTGTGCATCTGCTTCGGCATTCCAGCCTCCCATTTCATCGTAGATTACTCCGAGTTCGCCAGCTTTTATTCCATCTTCATCAGAGAAGTCTGGTTTTGCGTAGAGAGCATCCATTTCTTCTTTGATTTCGAATAATTTTTTATTCCCACGAAGAACCGTTTCCAAAACTGTAAATTGGTCATAAGCAAAGTGGTCCTGCTCCAAAACAGACATTCTCTTACCTGGTTCCAGTGTTACATGCCCTGTGGTAGGCTCTTGTTTTCCTGTCAATATTTTTAGGAAAGTAGATTTTCCAGCTCCATTTGCTCCGATGATTCCGTAGCAGTTCCCTTTGGTAAACATGATATTTACCTCGTCAAAAAGTACTCTTTTCCCAAATTGTAGTGATAAATTAGATACTGTTAGCATTATTTCTGTAAATTTGTCGCAAAAATACAAAAAAAATAGCAGTAAAAATGAGTTATTTGATAAATCCCTCAAACTATAAGTCTATTTTGAATTTACAACAGACAGAATTAGGGATACAAAAGATAAAAGATTTTTTTCAAGCCAATTTGTCAGCAGAGCTTAGGCTGCGTAGGGTAACGGCGCCGCTTTTTGTTTTGAGAGGGATGGGACTAAATGATGATTTGAGCGGGAAGGAGAGGGCTGTAAATTTTCCTATAAAAGATATGGATGAAGCTCGTGCAGAGGTCGTACATTCATTAGCAAAGTGGAAAAGGGTGATGCTTGCAGATTATAATGTAGAGGAGGGATATGGTATATATACGGATATGAACGCCATTCGTGCAGATGAGGAGCTTGGGAATATGCACTCTCTATATGTAGACCAGTGGGACTGGGAAATGGCTATTTCTGAAAAAGACAGAACAGTAGCATTCCTAAAATCTGTGGTTAAAAGGATTTACGCTTCATTTTTAAGAACAGAATATTTGGTGAATGAGGCTTTTCCAGAGCTGAAACCTATGCTTCCCAGAGAAATACATTTTATACATTCGGAAGAACTTTTACAAAAATATCCTGACCTGTCTCCAAAAGAAAGAGAAAGAGAAATCGCAAAAGAATATAAAGCTGTATTTATAATAGGTATAGGCGGAAAACTTAGCAATGGAGAAAAGCACGACTATAGAGCGCCAGACTATGATGACTGGGTGACGGCTAATGAAGATGGGTTTTTAGGGCTGAATGGAGATATTCTCCTTTGGAATCCAGTGCTCAATGTACCGTTTGAAATTTCATCAATGGGAATTCGTGTGGATAAAAATTCATTGGAAAAACAACTTCAAATAGAAGATAAAGAAGACAGAAAAGAACTTTATTTTCATAAAAGATTGCTGAATAATGAGTTACCTCTTACGATAGGAGGTGGTATAGGGCAGTCTCGTTTGTGTATGTTTTTACTGCAAAAAGCGCATATAGGTGAGATTCAGGCAAGTATATGGCCAGAAGAAATGAGAGAAAAATGCAAAGCGCATAATATTCCTCTAATCTAAAAAAACTCTAAAATTATGAGTAAAACTAAAAATGTAAATATTCTTAATAAAAGAGCCAGATTTGAATATGAAATCTTGGAAGAATACGAAGCAGGGATAGTGCTTACAGGAACTGAAATAAAGTCCATCCGCCTTTCTAAAGCTTCTATAACGGAAAGTTTTTGTGAATTTATAAACCAAGAACTTTTTGTAATCAATATGAGTATAGAAGAGTATAAATTTGGGACTTTTTACAATCATAAAGTGAAAAGAGAACGAAAACTTTTACTGCATTCCCAAGAGCTTGAAAAACTTGGTAAAAAAGTGAAAGATGTAGGAAATACGATAGTTCCGCTAAGGCTCTATATCAACGAAAAAGGCAAGGCAAAACTGAGGATTGCACTGGCGCGAGGAAAGAAATTATTCGATAAAAGAGAGACAATAAAAGAAAGAGAGAACAAGAGAAATTTAGATAGAATCAAGAAGAATTTTTAATTTTTTTTGGCGATATTGTTTTTTTTTGTTAATTTTGTCTGAAATATACAGAATTTAATTATAAAATTTTTAAATTATATTAATCATTCTATGAAAAATCTAAAATTAGGAATCACAGCTTTAGCTCTTACAGTAGCTACTTCTGTGTCTGCTCAAACAACTGAAAATAAGTGGTTGATAGGAGTAGGGGCTCATGGAGTAAACCATGCTGCGATTAATGGAGAATTTGGTGAATCAGTAAAAAATCTTCGTGCAGCATTTACTCTTAACAATTACACAATTACTCCACCATTGTCTAAATTGACAGTTGCGAGAAACTTGAACAAGTATTTCGTTGTAGACTGGCAAACATCTGTGGGTAATGTTGACAACAAAAGAATTCGTCCAAACTTAAGCGGAGTTGAAGGACAAATTATGGATAAAGAATTTTTCTTGATGACAGGTCTTGGTCTTCAATTTAAATTCAACGGTCTTTGGAATGAAAATTCTTGGTTCGATCCATATGTAAGAGTTGGTGCTAACTACCTAAGACACGACTACAGCAACTCTGAAAGAGCATACAACAAAGAAGGAGGATTCATGAAAGCTGACCACTTCGCTGCAAACGGAGGTCTTGGTATCAACTTCTGGATTACTAAAAACTTCGGTATTGGTGTTCAACAAGACTATGTAGTAACTCCATTCGAGAAAACTACAATCTCTGACTTCTGGCAATCTTCAGCTACATTGAACTTTAGATTCGGAAATACAGACAGAGATAAAGATGGTATCAAAGATAAAGACGATGCTTGTCCAGATGTATTCGGTCTTCCTCAGTTTAACGGATGTCCTGATACAGACGGTGACGGAGTTCAAGATTCAGAAGATAACTGTCCAGAAGTAGCTGGTTCAATCGAAAATCAAGGATGTCCTTGGCCAGATACAGACGGTGACGGAGTTCTTGACAAAGATGATGAGTGTCCAGAAGTAGCTGGTCCAGCTGAAAATAAAGGATGCCCTTGGAAAGATACAGATGGTGACGGAGTTCTTGATAAAGATGATGCTTGTCCAGAAGTTCCAGGATTACCAGAATACAACGGATGTCCTAAGCCAGCTGATGTGATCGCTCTTGAAGCAACAGGTGCATTGAAAGGTATCACATTTGACTTTGGTAAAGCTGTAATTAGCAAAGCTTCTTACACTAAACTAGATCAAGCTGCTGAAGTAATCAAATCTTCTAACGGAGGTACATTCTTGATTACAGGTCACACTGATAAAAAAGGTAGCGCTGCTTACAACTTGAAACTTTCTAGAGAAAGAGCTGCAGCAGTAGTTAAAGCTCTTGAAGAAAGAGGTGTAGCTGATTCTCAATTGAAATCTACAGGTGTAGGATCAAGAGATGCAGTAGTTCCTGTAACAGCATCAAACGAAGAAAGAGAAGCTGATAGAAAAGTAGTTGTAGAAGCTATTAACGGTGCTGCATGGGAAGCATTACAAAAATCAGATCTTCCAGTAGTTAAAAAAGTTGCTGTTAAAAAACCAGCTAAAAAAGTAGCAGGTAAAAAGAAATAATTAAAATTTCTTAATAATTAATACTCCTAGATTTTCTAGGAGTATTTTTTTATTCATTTTGGAAATTAATTATTATTTTTGTGTTCTGAAAAAATCAATATTTATGGGACGCGCATTTGAATATAGAAAAGCATCTAAATTGGCTCGTTGGGATAAAATGGCCAAAACATTCTCTAAAATAGGAAAAGACATCGCCTTGGCAGTAAAAGCAGGAGGGCCAGATCCAGATTCTAACCCAGCTCTGCGCCGTTGCATACAGAATGCAAAGGGAGCTAACATGCCGAAAGACAATGTAGAGAGAGCAATAAAAAAAGCGAGTGGAGCGGATGCAGAGAACTATGAAGAGGTAACATATGAAGGCTATGGACAGGGAGGAGTTGCGTTTTTTGTGGAATGTACTACGAATAATACGACCCGAACAGTAGCGAATGTAAGAGCTATCTTTAATAAATTTGAAGGGAATTTAGGGAAGAATGGAGAATTGGCTTTTATTTTTGACAGAAAAGGAATTTTCACAATAGAAAAAACTAAAATCACCATAGACTGGGATGAGTTTGAAATGGAAATGATAGATGGAGGAGCAGAGGAAATAGACCAAGACGAGGAAGAAGTAATGATTACTACTGCTTTTGAGGATTTTGGGGCATTGTCTCATAAGTTGGATGAAATGGGAATAGAAGCGAAAAGTGCTGAATTACAGAGAATTCCAAATATGACAAAAGAAGTAAATGAAGAGCAGTTCAAAGCAAATATGAAAATGCTGGAGCGTTTTGAGGAAGATGATGATGTGCAGAATGTCTACCATAATATGGAGATGACAGATGATTTGCTAAGTAAAATTTAATATTACAATAGGAAAGGGATTCAGAATAAAATTTTGAATCCTTTTTTGTGTTTTGTATAAGATGTTTAATTTATTACCTTTGCTCTATGTTAGAAAAAAAGGAACATATTTACGAAAATGCCGTATTGGTGGGTCTGATAACAAAAGACCAAGATGAGGAAAAACTCACCGAATATATGGATGAACTGGAGTTTTTGGCTTATACAGCTGGGGCTACAGTGAAAAAAAGATTTACACAAAAACTTTCTCAGCCTGATTCTAGAACTTTTGTAGGGAAGGGAAAAGCAGAGGAAATCAAACTTTTTTTGGAAGAAAATGAAATAGGAACGGTTATTTTTGATGATGAACTTTCTCCTTCGCAGCTGAAAAACTTGGAGAGAGAATTAGAAGTTAAAATTCTTGACCGAACAAACCTTATTCTTGATATTTTTGCTCAAAGGGCGCAGACTTCTTATGCAAGAACTCAGGTGGAACTTGCTCAGTATGAGTATCTTTTGCCAAGACTTACAAGGATGTGGACCCACTTAGAGAGACAGCGAGGAGGAATCGGGATGAGAGGGCCTGGGGAGACTGAGATAGAAACGGATAGGCGTATTATCCGTGATAGGATTTCACTTTTAAAGGAGAAATTAAAAACCATCGATAAACAGATGGCTACGCAGAGAAACAATCGCGGAAAGATGGTAAGGGTTGCCTTGGTGGGCTATACCAATGTGGGAAAATCCACGCTGATGAATGCTCTTTCTAAATCGGATGTTTTTGCGGAAAATAAGCTTTTTGCTACTTTGGATACCACGGTGAGAAAGGTGGTTATTGGGAATTTGCCTTTCCTTCTTACGGATACAGTGGGGTTTATCCGAAAACTTCCTACGCAGCTGGTGGAGTCTTTTAAATCTACTCTTGATGAAGTTCGTGAAGCAGATTTGCTGCTGCATGTGGTGGATGTTTCTCATGAAAGTTTTGAAGACCATATCAGTTCTGTAAATCAGATTTTGCAGGAAATCAATGCCCATCAGAAACCGATGGTAATGATTTTCAATAAAATAGATGATTTTTCTTATGAAAAAAAGGATGAAGATGACCTGACTCCATCTACGAAGAAAAATATTTCTCTTGATGAATGGAAGCGCACATGGATGGCGAAGTCTAAGCATCCAACGGTTTTCATATCTGCGATTACTAAAGAGAATTTTCCAGAGATGAAAAAACTGATTTATGATGAGGTGCACAAAATTCATATTTCTCGTTTCCCTTATAATGATTTTCTTTTTGAATATTTTGATGATGAGGACGAAAAATAAACTTCGGATTTTTGAGATAAAAAATAAAACCTTGCCTTTAATAGGCAAGGTTTTTTCTATTTGAACAGAGATATTATTCAGTTAAACATATCTCTCACTCTGTCAAAGAAACTTTTCTCTTTTCCAGTAGGCTCGGCTTTCATTTCTCCAGAATTGAGCTGACTTTCAAAGAATTTGCGCTGTTCCTCGGTTAGTTTTTGAGGTGTCCATACATTTACATGGACAAACATATCTCCCTTGTGGTAGCTGTCTAAGCTTGGAAGTCCTTTTCCAGCAAGGCGGAGGATTTTTCCAGACTGAGTTCCTGCATCTATCTTTATTTTCACTTTTCCGTTTACTGTTGGGATTTCTTTAGAGCAGCCCAATGCAGCTTCGGCAAATGAAATATAAAGTTCTTGATGAAGATTGTCTCCTTCTCGTTTGATGTTTGCATCTTCTTCCTCTTCTATAACCACCAAAAGGTCTCCTGCCGCTCCACCAAGAGGTGCATCGTTACCTTTTCCTCGGACATTGAGTTGTAGCCCTTCTCTTGCACCAGCAGGAATGTTGATACTTACTTCCTCTTCCTCACGGATTAGTCCGTGTGCATCTGCACCAGCAGGGATTTTATCAGCGATTTTCCCTAATCCCTGACAAGTGGAACAAGTGGTCTGGGACTGCATCTGTCCAAAAACAGTGTTCACTATTTTCATCTGGACACCACTACCGTTACAAGTAGGGCAGGTCTTGGAGGTTACTCCCTCGGCCAATTTCATTCTTTTTACCTTAATGGTTTTCTGTGTTCCATTAAGCATTTCCTCCAAGTTTAGTTTTATTCGGATACGAAGGTTAGAACCTCTTACCTGCTGATGGCTTCTTCCTCCTCCGAAGCCTCCAAAACCACCAAATCCTCCTCCGAAAATATCACCAAACTGAGCAAAAATATCTTCCATATTCATGCCTCCTCCGCCATAGCCACCACCTGCAGCTCCTCCTACACCTGCATGACCGAACTGGTCGTATCTTGCCTTTTTGTCGGCATCACTCAGCACTTCATAGGCCTCAGCGGCTTCCTTAAATTTCTCTTCTGCTTCCTTGTCACCAGGGTTTTTATCTGGGTGGTATTTTATGGCTAATTTTCGGTAGGCTTTTTTGATTTCATCAGCGCTGGCTGATTTGGAAACTCCTAATACCTCGTAATAATCTCTTTTAGACATAAATTTAATTATCTAATTTATTGATTTTTAGTTGTTTTTGAATTAACTTCCTGTAACTACTTTCGCGAAACGAATAACTCTGTCATACAGCTGATATCCAGTCTCTATCACATCCACTATCTTGCCTTTCAGCTCTTCTGATGGCGCAGGAATCTGTGTGATAGCCTCATGGAAATCTACATTAAAATCATCTCCTGCCTTTACTTCTATTACCTTTAAACCTTTCTCTATCAGAGAGTTTTTAAATTTGTTGTAAATAAGCTCTACTCCCTTCAGCTGCTCCTTGGTTTCTTCAGATTTTGCTAATTCTTTTAGAGCTCTTTCGAAATCATCTAAAATAGCCAACATAGAAATCATAATGTTTTGATTGGCATATTGCGCAAATTCTGTTTTTTCTTTTAGAGTTCTTTTTTTGTAGTTTTCAAACTCAGCAAAAAGTCTGATGTAGAGGTCTTTTTGGTGTGCCAATTGTTCCTCTAATGACATTTCTTCTGTCAAATTTTCAGTTTTTTCTGCGTTTTGATTTTCAGTATTTTGCATATCCTCAGGATTAGAGGTGTTCTTTCTCTCTTGTGTATCTTTATTTTCTTCCATTTTCTTAAATTTTTCTTCTAATAATTGTCAAAAATACTGCCAGTAATGATATTAGGACAATTTGACAGCATGATGAAAATTTTACATCAGCATTTTTTGTGCTTTTTTCACTCCTTCGATTAGGGAATCTATTTCTTCAAAAGTATTATAAACAGCGAAACTAGCGCGGATAGTTCCAGAAATCCCGAAAAAATTCATAATCGGCTGTGTGCAGTGGTGTCCCGTGCGCATGGCAATTCCCAATTTATCCAAAATCATTCCTACATCAGAAGCGATGAAATTTCCATTTAGATTAAAGGAAACTACGCCTGTCCGTGGAGCTTTTTCGCCATAGATTTTTAGACT
Source organism: Flavobacteriaceae bacterium (assembly GCA_013333255.2). GTDB lineage: Bacteria > Bacteroidota > Bacteroidia > Flavobacteriales > Weeksellaceae > JABCPE02. The sequence goes on from JABCPE020000005.1 coordinate 109,217, forward strand.
GTCTATTTCTTTTAATTTTTTTTGAGCATAATCCAAAAGTGCTGTTTCATGCTCTTTGATAGAAGAATGTCCTATGTTTTCTATGAAATCCACAGCTGTTCCCAGAGCAATATTTCCGCCAACATTGGGCGTTCCTGCCTCGAACCGAAAGGGCAGGTCGGCATAGGTGGTTTTCTCAAAGGTGCAGGTTTTTATCATTTCGCCGCCACCATGAAAAGGACTGAGTTTATCCAAAACATTTTCTTTTCCGTAGAGAATTCCTGTGCCCATGGGAGCATACATTTTGTGTCCAGAAAAAACAAAAAAATCACAATCCAATTCCTGAACATCTATTTTAAAATGAGGAACCGACTGGGCGCCGTCGATAACGATGTAAGCAGGAGAATTGGCTCTCGTTTTTGCAATGATTTCGTTTATCGGATTGATGATTCCCAGTGCGTTAGAAACCTGATTTACAGCGACTATTTTGGTTTTTTCGGATAGGTTTTTGTCTAAAAAATCCAGTTGTAGAATTCCGTTTTCATCCATCGGTATAACCTTCAAAACGGCACCTATTCTCTCGCAAAGCATCTGCCAAGGAACGATGTTTGAGTGGTGTTCCAGATGAGAAATAATGATTTCATCTCCTGCTTTTATCAGTGGAGTGATGGAGTAGGAGATTAGGTTGATACTCTCGGTAGTTCCACGAGTGAAAATGATTTCGTGGCTGTATTTCGCGTTGATGAATTTCTGGATTTTTTGCCGAGAAAGTTCCATTTCTTTGGTTGCTAACTGGCTCAAAGTATGAATTCCACGATGCACATTAGCATTGATAGTTTGATAATATTCCTCCCATTTTTTTATGACCGTCAGAGGTTTTTGTGAACTGGCAGCATTATCCAGATATACCAAAGGTTTGTCATTTACTTTTTGGGTAAGAATAGGAAATTGCTCCCGTATTTCTTGTATATTCAGCATTATTTTAACTTTGAAAATAAGCCCCAAAAGTACAATTTTTAAATAAAAAAATCCTTATCAATCTCGATAAGGATTTAGATTAAAAATATGATTTTTTTTATTTTTCATGACAAGGCACCACCAAAACAGGAATAGGAGATAGCTTGGTAAGCTCTTTTGTCAAACTTCCGATGAATACATCATACATTCCACTTCTTCCATGAGAGCCCATCACTATATAACCTGCATTTTTCTGCTCTGCATATGCTAGAATAATATCTTTTGGGATTCCTTGTTTCAGAAGGTGCTCGCAGTCTACGCCTTGAGCCACAACCTGCTGTTCTAATCGGTTAAGTTCCAATAATTCCTCACGAATTTCGCTTTGTTCTATTTCTGGAAAATACTGCATACCGATATCGCCTACAGCCAGTCCTAAATCCATAGGAGCGACATGGATAAGGCAAAGTCTTCCGTTCACTTCTTTTGCAAATTTTATTGCAGCACCCAAAAGCACATCTGTGGTCTTACCAAAATCCACAGGTAAAATAATATTTGTCATAATCACAAGTTTTAGTTCTATAAAGATAAGAAAAATTTCTTTATAAAAACCGTTTTTCAGTTGTTTTAATTAAAATTTGCTTCTTAACTGAATGGCTGTCAGGACTTTTTTAGTGTAAAGCGGAAAATCAGCATTTTGAATCCATCCGAAATAGCCGATGTCTTTCTGGAAAACCTCTTTCACAGACTGTCCTTTGTATTTTCCGAAAGTGAAAATTTCTTCTTTGTTTTCATTAAAGGCGATAAATCCAGCCAAATCCACGAATTTATTATGGAATGAAAATTCACTCAGTCCATTTATATCCTTTGGAAGTTCTTCATATTTGCCTACCTGTGCGTCTATCACTTCAAAAGTAGCCAAGGTGTCTGCCTCTGCAGAGTGGGCGCCTTCCAAATCTTTTCCGCAGTAGAATTTGTATGCGGCGGTAAGGTTTCTAGGTTCCATTTTGTGGAAAATAACCTGAGCATCAATGAGTTTGAATTTAGATAAATCAAAATCTATCCCAGCTCTTAGAAGTTCCTCTGCTAGTAAAGGAACATCAAATCTGTTAGAATTAAATCCTCCCAAATCCGCTCCAGAAAGCATTTCCATGATTTTAGGAGCTGCTTCTTTGAAGGTAGGCGCATTTTCTACATCTTTGTCATAAATTCCATGCACTGCCGATGCTTCCACAGGAATGAGCATTTCTGGGTTGATGAGCCAAGTTTTGCTTTCTCTGGATGCATCTGGATTGACTTTCAGGATGCAGATTTCTACAATCCTGTCTTTGCCGATATTGGTTCCTGTGGTCTCTAAATCAAAGATACACAGTGGTTTATGTAATTTTAAATTCACAATATTTAAGGTTTGAAAATTAAAATTTATTTCAGCTGATTTTGAAAAACAATGGAAACCAGCATGTAATAGATGATGGATAGCGGAATGCCTGTCCATCCAAAAAAGATTAAAATAGGAATAATACCGATGATTAGGGCTAATTTAGGGTAATTGTCTTCAAGTTTTTTGGACTTGAATTTCATGGCAATCATTTTAATCGGACTTACTAAAAGCCAAGAGCTCAGAGCGGTAAGCACCAAAAGAAGTCCCTCGTTTTCCATTAAAAATGAAAAACTTTGATTTTCTTTAAAAGCAAAATAAAGCCCAAAAATCAGGAAAGTATTACTCGGTGTATTCAGTCCTTTGAAATAGTAGGTCTGCTCATCATCAATGTTAAAAATTGCCAGTCTCATACAAGACAAAAGCGTGATGAAAATCCCTAAATACTGCACTTTGAAGGGTAAAACAATCCCAAAAAGCTGATTCCCAAAAGGCTCCAGCATGACAAACATCGTAAGCCCCGGCAGTACGCCAAAAGTCACCATATCGGCAAGGGAGTCAAGCTGCACGCCGAGCTCAGAATTTGACTTTAAAGCACGAGCCACAAAGCCGTCAAAAAAATCTAAAATGGCTGATATTAGGATACATATCGCAGTGGTCTGGTAGTCACCATTTAATAAATGAACTGCTCCCACACATCCAGAAAATAAGTTTCCGAGAGTGAAGAAATTCGCTAAATTGTTTCTTAAAAAATTCATAGAGCAAATATAAAATTTTATTGGATAAAAGCCGAATTTTTGGATTTCATTTTCATTATCCTCGGCTAAAAAACTTACCTTTGTGCTATTAAGTTAGAAAAAATATGAAAGAACTCCGTTTGCAGGAAGTAAAAGTCTTGATATATCGTATATTCCTTGTTTTTGTTTTTTATCAGGTAGCGAGGTTTTTGTTTTGGTTTTTTAATCGGGATTTGCTGGAAATAGACAGTGTTTCTCAGTATTTTAAGCTGGCTTACTACGGCACTGCATTTGATACCACGGCGATACTTTATGTCAATATCATTTTTATTTTTTTTAGTCTTATTCCATTGATTATCAATACTAAAGGAGGATATCAAAAGTTTTTGTTTTGGGTTTATTTTATTCTAAATGGAATCGCCTATGCGATGAATTTCGGAGATATTGTCTATTATAGATTTAGCCAGTCGAGGCTGACCTCTGCGGTGATAAATGTCGTTGAAAATGAGCAGAATATAGGCAAGGTTTTTTGGGCTTCTTTGGGACAGAATTTTTGGGTTTTTCTTTGTTTCGTTGTGCTGCTAGGTCTTTGGATTTTTCTTTATAAAAGATTGAAAGTCAAAGAAATAAAGATTGAAAAGAAAATTTGGTATTTTGCTGGTTCTGTGGTAAGTCTTTGTCTGGCAGCGGTGCTTATAGTTGGTGGAATTCGTGGAGATTTTAAACACAGCACCCGCCCTATTAATTTGGTGGATGCTAACCGCCATACGGATAAGCCTGCGCATGCAAACATTGTTCTAAACAGTACTTTTTCGTTTTTTAGAACCATCAATACGAATGGCTTTAAGGAAGTTCATTTTGTGGATGAAAAATACATCACAGAGAATGTAAAACCTTATAAAACTTACCAAAGGGAAGTTCCACAACCAAGACCTAACATCGTGATTCTCATAGTGGAAAGCCTTGGGAGGGAATACATAGGAGCGTTTAACGAAGAAAAAAATATAAAAGACTATGTTTCTTACACGCCGTTTTTGGATAGTTTGTCAAAGGAGAGTTTGATTTTTCCTAATACATTTGCTAACGGAAGGCAGTCTATCCACGGAATGAGCAGTGTTTTGGCGGGAATTCCGAGTTTAAAGGATGCTTTTACGAGTTCGCCTTATTCTAATCAAAAGATACAATCCATCGTTTCCGTGGCGAATGAATTGGGCTACGAAACTTCTTTTTATCATGGTGCGCCGAATGGTTCTATGGGCTTTCAAGGCTTTGCGAATATCCTCGGTTTTAAGGATTATTTTGGAAAAACTGAGTATAATAATGATAATGATTTTGATGGAATTTGGGCAATTTGGGATGAGCCTTTTCTGCAATATTTTGCTAAAAATGTAGGAAAGTCTAATAAACCATTTATGGCAACGATTTTTACGGCGTCTTCGCATCATCCATTTAAAATTCCTGCACAATATGAAGGGAAATTTAAAAAAGGTTTTGTGGAAATGCACGAACCAATACAATATGCGGACTACGCCTTGAAAAAGTATTTTGAAACGGCACGGAAACAGCCTTGGTATGAGAATACAATCTTTGTCATCACGGGAGACCACACGAACAAAATCTATTATCCTGAGTATGCCAAAGCGATGAATGGATATGCAGTTCCTATTATCTTCTATTCTCCAAATCCGAAATATAATTTGAAAGGTAAAAACATGACCTACGCCCAGCAGATAGATATTTATCCTACACTTGCGGATATCATTGGCTATAATAAGCCTTTGCGAAGCTGGGGAAGGAGCCTTGTTTCGGATAAAAATGAGGAATACATCGTTGTCAATTCTGATGCGATACAAGAGCGGTTTATGATAGGAAATTACATCTATCGTTTTGATGGTAAGGAGATTACGGGAGTTTATGAAATTACAGACCTTGAACTTAAAAATAATCTTCTTGGTAAAATAAACAATGCCGAGATTGAACGAGGAAAACTCCTTAGTAAAGCTTGGTATCAGGACTATATGCATAGAGTCGTTAGGAAGAAACTGAATTAAATCTAAAACAAACATCAAACAACCGTTTAAATTTTGATTTTATCATAAAATACTATAAATAAAAGATTTTATTTAAATTTATTTTCGTTGTTTAATTTTTATTTCTATATTTACACCGTAAATATTTTATAGATTTAACCATGAAAAATTCAATCTTAGCCTTTGCATTATTGTGCAGTTCTATGGCTTTTGCCCAGATAGAGGGAAAATGGAGAACGATAGATGACGAAACCAAAAAACCAAAATCCATTGTAGAAATTTTTAAAAAATCAGACGGTAAATACTACGCAAAAGTAGTAGAACTACTCATAAAACCAGCAGATCCTAATTGCTCCTCTTGTAAAGATGACAGAAAAGGCAAACCTATTTTAGGAATGGAGGTTATCCGCGGACTGTCTAAAGATGGCGATGAATACAGCGGAGGAACGATAACAGACCCTAAAAATGGAAAATCATACAAATGCACGATTAAAAAAGAAGGAAATAACCTTATAGTTCGTGGTTATATAGGATTTTCTGCATTTGGTAGAAACCAGACATGGCAAAAAGTAAACTAAATATGAATTAATGAAAAATCCTTTCTAAATTTTGGAAAGGATTTTTTTATGTAGAATTATTTTGATCAAAAAAATCAGAAAAAAAATGACAAAAAATTTTGCAGATTAAAAAAGTTTTTATACTTTCGCAAAATATTCCAACAAAAAAGGAGAGAATAATGTTTAATAAATACAATCATACAATAACATCTAAACATACCATTACCATGTGTATGACTATGATGATGTGGGTTTTTGAGAAGCCGCAGTTTTTGTGATTGTAAAATACGAATAGAAAAATTTTATATAAATTATACAAAATTATCACAAGGGCTTCGGACAAAAACCGAAGCTCTTTTTTATGTTTAAACAAAATCTAAATTAAAAATTAAAATGTTAATAAATCTAAATCATAAAAACGAAAATCTAGTTTCCCAAATGATGGGAATGATGATGATGTGTGGCTTTGTGAAAGACCGCAGTTTTTGTGATGGATGGAGTTTTTAAGTTTTCTTCATAATTATCCCAGAGCTTCGGTAAATATGCCGAGGCTCTTTTTTTATGTTTAAACCAAATTTTAAGTAAAAAATTAACAATACTATATATAATGAAAAGAAAAGTAGTCAAATTAAGCACTTTGTTTGCGTTGTTCTCTTTCGTGGGGACATTCAGTGCTCAGGAAAAGAAGAAGGATTCTATCAAGGAAAATTCCATCGGTGAAGTCGTGATAGTAGCCTTTGGAAAACAGAAAAAAGAAGAAATCACAGGTTCTATCCAAGAACTAAAACCCAAGGATATCTCTGCATTACAGAACGGAAATGTCTTGCAGGGACTTGCAGGGCGTGTAGCGGGGGTTCAGATTGTAGGAAATGGGCAGCCAGGGAGCAGCCCGAGCATACGAATGAGAGGGATAGGCTCTATCAACGCTTCTAGTGAGCCGCTGATAGTCTTGGATGGGATACCTTACCCTGGGTCGCTCAATTCTATTCCGTCTTCGGATATAGAGAGTTTGTCCTTCTTGGAAGACGCTTCATCAAATGCTTTGTATGGTTCGCGAGGGGCAAACGGGGTAATCATCATCACCACTAAAAAAGGTACGAGAAAGGGGATTCATGTAGATTTTGATATTAAAACAGGGATTAACTTCCGTGCGACTCCAGAATATGACATCATCAGCAGTCCTGCCGAGTATTATTTGGCATATTTCAACAGGGTTCGTGTAGGCGAGAAGGCAAGAGGAAAAACTGATGCCCAAGCTTATACCGAGGCGATAAACAAAATGAACGCTACACTGGGATATAATGCTTATAATGTTCCGTTTAACCAGCTTATCAATCAGGGTGGAAGTTTTAACCAAAATGCTAAACTGCTTTATCAGGACAATTGGCAAAAACTATTATTCCGACCAAATCTCCGCCAAGAAGCAAACCTCAGCTTCACTGCAAACACCGATAAATTAAAGGCTTACACTTCACTTGGCTACCTTAATGACCGCAGCTACCTCATCGGTTCTGGGTTTAAACGATTGAGTTTAAGGTCTAATTTGGAATATGCTCTTAACGAAAAATTGAAATTCGGAGTTAATCTAAATTACAGCAACAGCGAACAAAATCTGGGCGATGGAGGAAGTTTTGCGAACTCGTTCCAGTTTTCTAGAAATATCGCGCCTTTTTACCCAGTGTATCTGAGGGATAATGATTATAACAGAGTTTATGATATCAAAGGAAGGGCTGTCTATGACTATGGAGATGGAAAAGGGCCAAATGGGGCGAGAAGGTCTTATGCTGTTTTTGAAAATCCTGTGGGAAACCGCCAGTATGATTTGAACAAAGTGACCAATAACACGGTGAATACCAATCTTTTCGTGCAGTATAAATTCCTGAAAGATTTTGATTTTACTTATAATTTTGGTGGCGTGATTATCAATTCCCAAGAGCTTGTTTATGGAAATCCTTTGGGAGGGACTACGGCTACTGTGGGTGGACGACTTGCAAAATCCAATACTCTGAAATACGCCTTTAACCACCAGCAGTTATTATCTTATAATAAACAACTTGGCGCGCACAATATCAGCGTTCTTCTAGGACATGAGCTGAACCAAGAGAAAAGCGATTATTTCGGGGCGAGAAAAGAAAAATTGTTCTTGGAAGGGCTTGCTGTTTTTGATAATGTTTTGAAAATGAACGAAATCCCAGGAAACCAATACGACTACGCTGTGGAAGGGTTTTTCTCCCGAGTTTTGTATAATTATAAAAACAAATATTTCTTTAATGCCAGCCTTAGAAGAGATGGTTCATCAGTATTTTCCAAAGAAAACAGATGGGGGACTTTCTATGGACTGGGGGCAGCATGGGACATTTCGAAAGAAGATTTCTTAAAGGATTCAGAAGTTGTTAATGCTCTGAAAGTGAAGGCTTCCTACGGACAGCAGGGGAATGATATTTTCTACTTCCCAGGCACTACGGACAGAATCTACTACGCCTACAAAAACTTATATAAAGTAAGTAACTTCGGGGATGATACGCCTGTGGTTACTACGGAATATCTTGGAAATAATAAACTTAGATGGGAAAACTCCCAAAACCTAAATGCTGGTTTTGAAACGGCTTTGTTCAATAGAAGATTGTCTATCAATGCCGAATATTTCGAGAGAAAAGTTTCTGATATGATCTATCGTGCGGCGCTTCCTTTCTCTAATGTGGGATATTATCCTAGGTTAGAAAACATCGGAAACATGAGAAACAGAGGGGTTCAGGTGAGCATCAATGGGGATGTAATTAAAACAGAGAATTTCACTTGGAATCTCTACGCCAACCTTACTCATTACAAAAATAAAATCACCAAACTCCCTGATGCACAGAGAGAAAATGGGATAACGGATGGGCTTTTCCTTCTAAAAGAAGGCAGCGACCGATATGCTTACTATCTGAAAGAGTTCGCAGGGGTGGATCCTCTGAATGGAGATGCACTTTGGTATAAAGATGGCGTGGATGCGCATGGAAATGCCGTTAAACAAGTTACAAACAGCTACGCTGAAGCAACGCTTTACCAAACAGGAAAATCTGCTATACCAAAGGTCTATGGTGGTTTTGGAACTCAGATAAGATTTAAAAACATCACTCTATCGGCTAATTTTGCGTATCAGCTGGGCGGCTGGGGCTATGACCAAAACTACAGATCGCTCCTGCATTCGGACAACTATGCGTCTAACTACCATAGAGATGTTCATAACACATGGACGCCGGAAAATCCTACGGCATCTCTGCCAAGAATAGATATTTCTAATTCTAACCAAAATGCCAATTCTACACTGTTCTTAACGAAATCAGACTATTTAAGTCTTCAAGATTTGACGCTGAGTGTGGGCATACCGCAGAGTTTCCTTGAAAACTACGGAATCCGAGATGCCAATATTTATGTAACAGGAAACAATCTTTTCTTACTTTCAAAGAGAAGAGGCTACGACCCAAGGCTGTCTATTTCTGGCGTTTCGGAGACATACGGATATAATCTGTTGTCAAGTGTTTCATTAGGTCTTAATCTTAAATTTTAATTTTAAAAAAAGTTATGAAAATCAATAAAATATTAGCAGGAGCATTCGTTGCTCTATCACTTTTGAGCTGTAATAGAGAATTAGAAACAGAATCCGCGAAACTGATTTCAGAGGAGCAGATTCCTGATGATGCAGCATCTTTGGACAAGTATCTTAATGGGATTTATCTCGGATTTAGAAATCATGGTTCGGGTGGAACTACCACTCACACAGATTTTGGGATAATGTCCATAAAAGCAGGGGTTGATTTGCTTTCCAATGACCTTATTCAGGCGAAACAGCAGCACCTTGGGAGATATTACAACTACGAAGCGAGACAAAGCGACAACTTTACCAACGAAATCGTTTGGAATACATTTTATTCTAAAATCTTTGATATCAATCGTTTGATAGAGAAGATAGAAGCCATAGGCGTAAATAATGAAAACCGACACATCTACGGTCAGCTTTTGGCACTTCGTGCGTATAGTTATTTTAATTTGGTGAGATTCTATGCACTTACTTACATCGGTCATCAGAATGAACTGGGGGTTCCGCTGGTAACTACAGCATCCAGTCCAGAAACACCGAGAGCAAGAGCCACTGTGCGCGAAGTTTATACCCAAATAACCAGTGATATAGAAAACGCCATCACTTCGCTGAATGGTTTCACTCAGCGAAACATCGCACAGATAGACCAAAGAGCAGCAAAAGCCATCGCAGCGGATATTTACCTTGAAATAGGAGATTATGCCAAAGCGGCAGCCTATGCTAATGATGCCCGAACAGGCAAAACGCTGATGTCTCAGGCGGACTACACAGGCGCAGGATTTTCTCTAAAAACCAATCCAGAGATTATCTGGGGATTTGATAATTCTTTACAGACCAAAAACATCGGTAACCACTACGCTTCGTTCTTCTCTATGTATGACAGCATGAACGAAGGCTATGCAGGAGCAGCAGGGATTTATAAAATCATTGATAAAAGATTATACGATAAAATCCCAAGCACTGATTACAGAAAACAAGTATTCAACGGGGCTGCGGCATCTGCCTATACCTTCAACGGAAAAACCAAAACTCATCCTGCGTATGTGAGCAGAAAGTTCAAGGATTTGACTTTCTTTGAGGGGGATTATATCTACATCCGAGCATCTTCGCTTTACTATATAGAAGCAGAGGCTTTGGCGAGACTTGGGCAGACAGCTCAGGCGAGACAGGTGCTCTATGATATTACTTCTGTGAGAGATACAGGATACACGCTTTCCACTAATTCTGGGCAGAGCCTCATAGATGAGATCATCCTGCAAAAGAGAATAGAACTCTGGGGTGAGGGTTATGCTTGGTTTGATATGAAACGCCTTGGAGTGGATTTGGTGAGGGATTATCCAGGTTCTAACCATACCTTTGGGAAGTTTAATATCAGCTATTCTACGGACTATAACCAATACCGTTTCCAGATTCCACAGAGTGAGGTGAGCAACAATCCTAATATTGTCCAAAACCCAGTGAAATAAGCCATGAAAACCATAGCCCGCTGAGGGGAGAAATCCCTTTCGGCGGGTTATTTTATTGGAGCAGGAGAGTTGTTTTTCTATTTTAATTAAAAAAATAAAGTGTTCATTGTCAAGGTTTTGTAACTTTGGCAATGATTTTTTGTAACGAAAAAAATATTTCCTGCACTAATGTGGGTATAAAATGCATTTTATAAAAGTTAGAGTTTAAATAATTAAAATCAAGACAAATGAAAACAAGTCAAAATAAAAAAGATTTAGCGGAGATGATGACCAAGAGAAAGGATTTATTTTGGGCTGGTTTTTCTTTGATAAACTTTTAAAAAGCATTTTATGAAAGCCGAACAGCAGCAGGAGTTTATCAAGCAACTAAATGAAAACCAGAGGGTAATCCATAAGATTTGTAAAATCTACATGGATAATCCCAGCGACCACGAAGACCTTTTTCAGGAGATTGTAATTCAGCTTTGGAAAGCCTATCCTAATTTCCGTGGAGAAGCCAAATTTTCCACTTGGGCTTACCGCATCGGGCTGAATACCGCACTAGCACTATTCCGAAAGCGGAAAAGAGATGTCTCTGCGGACTCCATGGAGATTCTTCCCGAGATAAAAATAGCGGAAGAAAACGATGACCAGACCGCACAGATACAGGCGATGTATGATGCTATACACCAGCTGTCCGATGTGGAAAAAGCCCTCATCATGATGTATCTGGATGACAAGCCCTACCGCGAAATTTCTGAAATACTGGGCATAACGGAAGGAAACGCCCGTGTGAAAATGAACCGTGCAAAAGAAAAACTAAAAACCCTCATCAAAAAATAAGGCTATGGACGAATTAGAATTGCTAAAAAAAGACTGGAAAGAAAATAAATCTGATGATTTCAAAAATTATACAGAAAAAGAACTTTTTGCAATGACCAAAAAAAGGTCTGTTTCCATCGCAAAATGGGTGTTTATCATTGCTTTATTGGAACTGGGATTTTGGTTTTTAATTGGGTATTTAATGCCTTCTTCTTCATCGGAAGATAAATATCAAGATATTCCTTTTGTTGATGGGATTTTTAGTGTTATGGATATGATTACTATTCTTTTACCATTTGTTTTTATAGGTTCACTTTTATACTTAAATTTTAAAATTAGAATCGAAGAAAACCCTAAAAAACTGATGGGAAAAATCCTCCTGATGAAAAAATGTATCCAATGGTATATCAGGATATTTTTAGGAGAAGTTGTGGTGTTCTTCATTATCAGTATGATATTGACATTTTATATAGAATATAATACTTTGAAAGCAACAGAATTAGAAGAATTATATTTTATGATTTTTATAATGTTTATTCCTTTTTTAATGATTATTTTCATTTTTGTTTTATTCCTAAGATTTATTTATCATCTCGTTTATGGAAAACTGCTACATAAACTAAAACAAAACTACGAAGAACTCAGCAGAATGGAAGAGTAAAGTAAAAATCCCTTAATCTAAGGGATTTTTTTATGAAATAAAAAAGCCCCGAAGATAGTCGAGGCGCTAGATGTTTTCACAACGGAATAATCCTTATTGTGAGTTGCTTTCAAATATGTAGCAAAGATATATCAAATATTTCGCTTTTCCAAACATCTTTTTCACTTCTTTTTAAGAAAATTTTAACTAAATTTGGTATCTACTGTAAATATTTGGCAATGAAACATATTTTAGGCTTAGATTTAGGCTCAAACTCTATTGGATGGGCACTTATTGAACAAGATTTTGATAATAAACAAGGGAAAATTCTTGGGCTGGGAAGTAGAATTATTCCTATGGATCAGGGAATTTTAGGAGAGTTTGAAAGAGGAAATAAAGTTTCCCAAACGGCGGAAAGAACAGGGTTTCGCGGTGTACGCCGACTAAGAGAGCGGCATCTGCTCCGTAGGGAAAGGCTGCACAGGGTTCTCCATTTGTTAGGATTTTTGCCTGCTCATTATGATGCGCAAATAGACTTCACAAAGCATTTTGGTAAATTTATAGGAGATTCCGAGCCTAAACTGGCTTATAATAATGAAGGCTTTATATTTTTAGAAAGTTTCAATGAAATGGTTGAGGATTTTAAAAAACACCAGCCTCAGCTGTTTTACATAAAATCTAATGGCGAAGAGAGTAAAATTCCTTACGACTGGACGATTTATTATTTAAGGAAAAAGGCTTTATATGACAAGATCAGCAAGGAAGAATTGGCTTGGATAATTCTGAATTTCAATCAGAAAAGAGGATACTACCAGCTGAGAGGCGAGGAGGAAGAAAAATCTACTAAAAATGTAGAGTTTTATTCTTTAAAAATAACAGATGTAATAGCTGATACGCCTAATAATAAAGGAGAAATATGGTATTCTATACATTTAGAAAACGGATGGGTATATCGTAGAGCTAGTAAGATTTCATTGGAAGATTGGAAAGGGAAGGTGCGAGATTTTATAGTAACAACAGAACTAAACGAGGATGGTTCTGTAAAACTGGATAAAGAAGGCAAAGAAAAACGCTCTTTCAGAGCACCCAGCGAAGATGATTGGAATTTACTAAAAAAGAAGACAGAGCAGAATATTACTCTTTCAGAGAAAACAGTGGGCGAATATATTTACGACCACTTGTTACAAAATCCTAATCAGAAAATAAAAGGAAAACTAGTCCGAACCATTGAACGGAAATTCTATAAAGAGGAATTAAAGGCTATTTTAGAAAAACAGGTAGCCCTTCAGCCAGAGCTTTTTACGGAAGAGCTTTTTGCGGATTGTGTAAGAGAATTGTATAAAAATAATGAAATACACCAAAATAGTCTTTCTTCAAAGGATTTTGTGCATTTGTTCCTGAATGATATTATTTTCTATCAGAGACCTCTGCGCAGCCAAAAATCAAATATATCAAGCTGTCCTCTGGAATATCGTTTCTGTATTGACAAAGAAACAAAACAGAGAAGAAAAACTTATCTAAAAGTCATTTCTAAATCAAATCCTTACTATCAGGAATTCAGAGTCTTACAGTGGCTTTCTAATCTTAAAATTTATAGAAAAGAAGATGATAAAGATATTACTTCTGAATTTATTTCTTCCATAGAGGACAAAGAAATTTTGTATGAATTTTTGATGTCTGAAAAAGAGGTAAGTAATAAATCTATACTTGAATTTCTTTTAATGAAATCACTGAGAGAGACATATCCTTTTGCTAAAGAAACGGAGCTAAAAAAAGAACTGAAAAAAGAAATTACGAAATACCGCTGGAATTATGTATATGAAGAGGGAAATGACAGCAAAAAATATCCAATGAATGAAACAGGATATGAGATTAGAAAAAGGCTGAAAGAAGTAAAAAACATACCAGATAATTTCTTGACCAAAGATATAGAATATCAGCTTTGGCACATAATATATTCTGTAACAGATAAATACGAATACGAAAAGGCTCTGATGAAGTTTGCTCAAAAACATAATTTGGATGCAGAGTCTTTCGTAGAAAATTTCAAGAGAATAAAGCCTTACCCAAGTGATTATGGGGCATTTTCTGAAAAAGCAATCAAGAAACTGCTTCCTCTGATGCGTTTTGGTAAATACTGGAATTATAGCGACATTTCTGAACCTGTACAAGCGCGAATATCAGACATTATCAATGGGGTTGATAATGAGAGCATTAAAACCATTGTGAGGGAAAAGGCTGAAAAATACCAGCTTAGCCAAGAAGTTGATTTTCAAGGGCTGCCACTTTGGCTGGCTCAGTATATAGTGTATGGAATTCATTCAGAGGCTGCTGATATACAGCGCTGGACTTCGCCTTCTGATTTGGAAGAATATCTTAAAGACTTCAAACAGCATTCCTTGAGGAATCCTATTGTAGAACAGGTGGTTACAGAGACTCTGCGAGTGGTAAAGGACATTTGGGAATACTATGGAAAAGGAGAGCAAAATTTCTTCAAAGAGATACATATAGAGCTTGGCAGGGAACTAAAGAAAACAGCCGAGGAAAGAAACAGAATGACTAGGGAAATAAATGAAAATGAAGAAACAAATCTGAAAGTTAAAAAGAAATTACAAGAATTTTTTGAAAATAAAAGTGCAGAAAATGTCCGTCCGTATTCTCCTATTCAACAGGAAAAATATAGACTTTGGCAGGAACAAAAAGAAAGGTCTCCTTACACAGGGCAGCCAATTCCGCTGAGTAAATTGTTTACAGATGAATATCAGATAGAGCATGTCATTCCTCAAAGTAGGTTTTTTGATGACAGTCTTTCTAATAAAGTGATATGCGAGGCTGCTGTTAATGCTGAAAAAGGAGCACAACTAGGTTTAGAATTTATAAAAAAACATGGTGGAGAAATAATAGAAATTGGCTTAAATAAAAAAGTTACAATCCTTAATGAAAAAGAGTATAAAGAGCTGGTCAATGAGCTTTTTGCCAATAACCGAGCAAAGAAAGCCAAACTGCTGATGGAGGAAATTCCAGAAAAAATGGTAGAAAGACAGCTCAATGATACAAGGTATATCAGTAAATTCATTTCACAAATTCTTTCTAATATAGTTCGTTCTCCTCAGGAGGATGAAGGAGTGAATTCTAAAAATATTATACCATGTACAGGAAAAATTACAGCTGCGCTGAAACAAGACTGGGGGCTGAATGATGTATGGAATGACCTTATCCTGCCTCGTTTTGAGAGAATGAATAATCTGACACAGACAGAATTATTTACGACATATAGTGAAAAATACCAAAAGAAGATTCCTACTGTTCCACTTGAACACGCTAAAGGTTTCCAGAAGAAGCGAATAGACCATCGTCATCATGCTATGGATGCTTTGGTTGTCGCGTGTGCTACTCGCAGTCATATCAATTATATGAATAACAAACATGCATTGGATAAACATAAGGCTAAAGAAGAGAGACAAAACGCTCGAATAGATTTGAGAACTGTCCTATGTGAGAAGAAATATAATGATAATGCTGAAGACAAATACAACTGGACATTCAAAAAACCATGGAATACCTTTACCCAAGATGTGCGAAGCGCCCTTGAAATGGTAGTTGTGAGTTTCAAACAAAACCTAAGAGTAATCAATAAGGCTACCAATTATTATGAAAAATGGGTAGAAGAAAAAGGTAAAAAGGTAAAGAAAAAAGTGAAACAAGAAGGTATCAACTGGGCTATCAGAAAACCATTACATAAAGAAACTATTTCTGGAAAAATTACCTTAGAAAGAGTGAAAGTAGGTAAGGGGAAAATTCTCACCGCCACTCGTAAAAGTATAGATTCATCTTTTACAGAGAAGACAATAGCATCTATTACGGATACAGGAATACAAAAAATATTACTCAATTACCTTGCTTATAAAGGAAGTCCTGAACTGGCTTTTTCTCCAGAAGGTATAGAAGAGATGAATAAGAATATTGCCAAATATAATGATGGCAAAGACCACCAGCCTATTTATAAAGTGCGTATTTTTGAAGAGGGAAGCAAGTTTCCTCTTGGTGAAATAGGAACTAAATCCCAAAAATATGTAGAAACAGCCAAAGGAACTAATCTTTTCTTTGGGGTATATCAGGGGAAAGAAAAACGCTCCTATGCCACTATTCCGTTAGATGAGGTTATTGAGCGACAAAAACAAGGGCTTACTTCTGTTCCAGAACATAATGAAAAAGGAGAAAAATTATTATTTAGTCTCTCTCCTAATGATTTGGTGTATGTGCCTGTGGAGGGTGAAGATACCGAAAACATTGATTTTACTAGTTTATCCAAAGAACAAAGGGAAATGATTTATAAAATAGTAAATTTTTCTAAAAAAAGATTATACGGAGTTCCTAATATTGTTGCTGTTCCTATTATAGATAAGATGGAATATACCCAATATAACAAAATAGAGTTTTTAAAAGAAAAAGAAACTTGTATCAAACTAAAAATAGACCGTTTAGGAAATATTTCTAAGGCTTGATAATGCAACTAATTTTTAAAGTCTATGCTGTATCGTTCTATTTATATTGGTAATCCTGCTTATCTAAAGCTTAGGGATAAACAATTAAAGATTACAGACCCTGAAACCAAAGTAGAAAAGGGAAGTATTTCTATAGAGGATTTAGGATTGTTGATGCTTGATCATTATCAGATTACCATATCTCATCAGTTGATGCAGGAGATGATGAAGAATAATGTCGTAATGATTAGTTGTGATTCTAAACATATGCCCAAAGGTGTGATGCTGCCTATTTATGGACATTCGGAGCATTCGGAACGAATAAAATATCAATTGGAGGCAAGCGAACCTTTGAAAAAGCAGCTCTGGAAACAAACAATAGAGTGTAAAATAGAGAATCAGGCTAAAGTATTGGAAAAATTAGGCAGGTTTTCTGAACCGATGTATGAGTATTTGAAAAATGTAAAATCAGGAGATTCTACTAATATGGAAGGTATCGCCGCCCAGCATTATTGGAAATATCTTATCAGTCCAGATTTTCTCAGAGGCAGGTTTGGTGATTATCCTAATCAGTTTTTCAATTTTGGGTATGGAGTTCTTTTGAGTATCGTTTCTAGAGCAATAGTAGAGACAGGCCTGCTTCCTGTATTGGGAATTTTTCATAAGAATAAATACAATCCTTATTGCTTGGCAAGTGATATGATGGAGCCTTATCGCCCATTTGTGGATATGCTCGTTATCCAATGGATAGAGAATAATCCTGATATAGAAGAGCTTAGCAAAGAAGCAAAAGCGCATTTTCTAAATATTGCCTCGAAAGATGTACAGATAGATGGCCTTGTAAGACCACTGATGGTTGGTATAAAAACAACGATTTCTTCGCTCTATAAATGCTATACAGGAGAGAAAAGATTGATTTCTTATCCCAATTTATTATGAATAGTGAACGATTAAATGCATATCGAATTATGTGGGTTATGGTGCTGTATGATTTACCTACTGATACAAAAGAAAATATAAAGGCATCTAATTTATTCAGGAAACGCCTGATAGATGATGGCTTTTCTCTGTTTCAGTTTTCTATGTATATCCGCCATTGTCCAAGCCGAGAGAACGCAGAAGTTCATATCAAAAGAGTAAAAAATATATTACCAAAACAAGGAAAAGTGGCGATAATGTGCATTACAGATAAACAATTTGGCGCAATAGAAATTTTTTATGCTAGGAATGAAGAAAAACCACCTCCAATGTGGCAGCAACTAGAATTATTTTAATTTTTTAAATCGTATAAAACAAAAAAATCCGCTGAATATCAGTGGATTTTACTTTGAGGCTGTGATGTATCCACAAAGTTAAAGAATTTGAAAGCAACTCACAACGTAAAGGATATTTGACAGATAAAAATATTAGCTGTGATGTATCCACAAAGTTAAAGAATTTGAAAGCAACTCACAACTTATGCATAATATAGTCCTTAAAGAGTATAGCTGTGATGTATCCACAAAGTTAAAGAATTTGAAAGCAACTCACAAAATCGTTTCTTCAACTACAAAAGTTTTTTATTACTAAATAGAAAAAGACTACTTTTAAAAGCAGTCTTTTTTGATCCCTCTGTTTCAAGGGTGGCACAATGGGCGGTTCTTTTAAACCTGCCCTTTGTATTGCAAAAGTAATATTTTTTTTAATAAATGGTAAAATACACAGAACAAAAAAACGCCCTGATGAAATTTTCATCAGGGCGTTTCCATTAAAATTAATATAATTATGAAAAAGATTATTTTTCTTTATTTTTAATGGCTTCAGTTATTTTCTGGCTAAGTTCTTCGGTAAGCTCTGGATTGTCTTTCAGAAGTTCTTTCACAGCATCTCTACCTTGTCCTAGTTTAGTGTCTCCGTAGCTGAACCAAGAGCCGCTTTTCTTAATTACATCATAATCTACACCAAGGTCTAAGATTTCTCCAATCTTGGAAACTCCCTCGCCGTACATAATGTCAAATTCTGCCTGTCTGAAAGGTGGCGCCACTTTATTTTTCACCACTTTTACTTTTACTCGGCTTCCTACGGCTTCATCGCCTACCTTTATCGGTGTGCTGGCTTTTCTGATGTCTATTCTCACAGAAGCGTAGAATTTAAGGGCGTTTCCACCAGTAGTCGTTTCTGGGTTACCAAACATCACACCTATTTTCTCTCTTAGCTGGTTGATGAAAATCACGGTACATTTGGTTTTATTGATAGTTCCTGTGAGTTTTCTTAGTGCCTGAGACATCAGCCTAGCATGTAGTCCCATTTTGGAATCTCCCATGTCGCCGTCTATTTCGGCCTTTGGAGTAAGAGCCGCCACAGAGTCTATTACTACGATGTCTATCGCACCAGAACGGATAAGGTTGTCCGCGATTTCAAGGGCTTGCTCTCCGTTGTCTGGTTGAGAGATAATAAGGTTTTCTAAATCAATTCCTAATTTTGCAGCATAACTTCTATCAAAGGCATGCTCTGCATCTATGAAAGCTGCTATTCCTCCTGCTTTTTGGGCTTCGGCGATGGCGTGTAGGGTAAGGGTAGTTTTCCCTGATGATTCAGGCCCGAAAATCTCTATCACTCTTCCTCGTGGGTATCCGCCTACACCGAGGGCAATATCCAATCCCAAAGAACCAGACGGAATTACTTCTATTGTATCATCTACTGCGCTGTCTCCCAGCTTCATTACGGTTCCTTTTCCATAGGTCTTGTCCATTTTTTCTAGGACTAGACTCAGTGCTTTTTTCTTATCTTCTAAATTACTCATCTTCGATCAAATATTGGCTCAAAGTTACAAATATTTTAGTAGATATTATCAATTTTGTTTTTAAAATATTTCCATCAAAATAAAATCCCAGAAATCATAATAGAATAAAGAAAAAAATAAAAAATCCTTATCTTTGGCAAAATCTTTTAAATACAAAAAAGTAATGTTAAAAGCAGGTTTAGTAGGTGCTGGGCATCTTGGAAAAATACATTTGAAATTGCTCAACCAATCAGAAAAATACGATTTGGTGGGCTTCCATGATAAAGATATAGAAAATTCAAAAAAGCTGGAAGCAGAATTTGGGTATAAATTTTATGAAAACTTGGATGAACTCTTGGATAAAATAGAGGTTCTGGATATCGTGACGCCTACATTTTATCATCATGACTATGCTAAAATAGCCATAGAAAGAGGCTTGGATTTTTTCATAGAAAAGCCTGTAACTCAGACTTTGGAGCAGGCGGAAGAGATTATTCAGCTTTGTAATGAAAAGGGAATCAGGGCGCAAGTAGGACATGTAGAGCGCTACAATCCTGCATTTATCGCAACGAAGCCGTTTATCAGCGAACCAAAATTCATTGAAATCCATCGTCTGGCTGAGTTTAATCCGAGAGGAACGGATGTTTCTGTGGTTTTGGATTTGATGATACATGATTTGGATATTTTGCTTTCTTTGGTGAAATCGCCTGTGAAAAACATCCATGCAAGCGGAGTCTGTGTGGTCAGCAAATCGCCTGATATTGCCAATGCCAGAATAGAATTTGAGAATGGATGTGTGGCGAATCTTACCACGAGCCGAATCTCAATGAAATCAATGCGAAAGAGCCGATTTTTCCAAAGAGATGCCTATATTTCGGTAGATTTCTTAGAGAAAAAAGCGGAAGTTATCCGTATGAAACCAGCTCCTGAAAATCCATCAGATTTTGATATGATTATCCAAAATGCAGAGGGCGAAAGAAACCAAATCATATTCGAATATCCTAATATTCAGCCGAATAATGCGATTCTAGATGAATTGGAAAGTTTCGCAAACTCCATCACCGAGAATAAGCCCGTAGAGGTAAGTCTGGAAGATGGAACAGAAGCGCTGAAAGTGGCTTTGGAAATTATGAAACTGATTGATAAAAAATAATTTATATGAAAGCTTTTAAATTTATTTTGTTGTTATTTATTACTTCTGCATCACTTGTTTTTGGTCAGGAGAAAAGATATTTCTTTAAGTATGAGTATCTTCCAAATTCAAAGTATTTAATTAAATATAAAATAGATATGGATGGGGGATATAAATTTGTGGGAAACAAGGAAGTGTTAGATAAAATAGGAATGGATGGGGTGAAAATGACTATAAATTCAGATATAGAAAGTACCTTTTCTACACAAAAAAAGCAAGGTGAAAATGTTCCATTCATATTAGAATATACCAAATACTTTTACGAAGCAGAAATTAATGGAGAGAAAGTGAATAGAAAAATTCCCTTACAAGGAGTTAAATTGATTGGTGATATTGTAAATGGTAAGAAAATGGAGGTTAAGAATGTAGAAGGAAACATCGATGAAGATACAAAGAAGATATTGATAGAATCGATTAAACAATTTTCTGCAATAGATACTCATTTTCCTAAAGAAGGTCTAAAAATAGGTGATAGTTTTGATATGGTTATACCATATAAACAAAGTATACCGAATGTGGGCGATATAGAAATGAAAATGAATGTAAAATATAAACTCTTAAAAGTAGAAAAAGAGGAAGCCTATTTTGATATATTGATAGATTTTGTAATGGGAGATAAGAATGTTAAAAACATGGACTTGTCTGCATCTGGTGATGGAAAAGGTTTTTTATTATTTGATATGAAAAATAATTATTTTACCAGTCAGAATATAGACATGACTATTAATTTAAAATTAAAAACAGAATTACTTACACTTGAAAATACTTCTAAAGCAAAATCTGTCGTTACTCAACAAAAAATAAAATAAAAATATTTTTTAGAGAAACTACATTTATATTTATTAACTTTGCAAAACCTTATAAGATATATATTTTTAGTTAAACAATTTAAAAATTAGAAAGTTATGAAATTACCAAAGTTTTTGATGGCAGATAATTCAGAATTTCCAGAGGATTTGTTCGTAGTACATACAGAATATCCAAGATTTATCCTAAATGTAGAGGAAGAAGAAGTAGAATGGCTGGATGAACCAGAAGGAGATGATGAGGAAACTATCGCGAATGAATTTACAAAAGTAGTAGAGGAGGCGTTCGTATGGTGTGATGAAGAATTAGCGAAATATGATGATTTGGAAGATTAATTATCTTTAAAACAAAATAAAAACCCACTTTTTAGGTGGGTTTTTTATTTTATAGACCGAAAGCCTTTTTGATTTCTTCTACTTTATCCAGTTTCTCCCAAGTGAAAAACTCTAAACCTTTGATGGTAAGCTCGTTTTTAGCGCCTTTGTTAAAGGTTTTATCCGCTACATAATAATTTCTTCCCATGTGTCCATAGGCTGCTGTTTCGCGGTAGATAGGATTTCTCAGTTTTAGGTTTTGCTCTATCGCATAAGGTCTCAGGTCAAATAATTGCTGTACTTTTTCTGCGATTTCGCCGTCAGTCAGATTTACTTTGGAAGTTCCATAAGTGTTGATATACAAACCACAAGGTTTAGCAACTCCGATGGCGTAAGAAATCTGAACTAAAATTTCATCTGCAACTCCCGCTGCCACAAGGTTTTTAGCGATGTGTCTCATGGCATAGGCTGCACTTCTATCCACTTTAGAAGGGTCTTTTCCAGAGAATGCTCCTCCTCCGTGAGCGCCTTTTCCTCCGTAAGTATCTATGATGATTTTTCTTCCTGTAAGTCCTGTATCTCCGTGTGGGCCACCGATTACGAATTTGCCTGTAGGATTGATATGGAATGTAATATTATCATTGAAAAGAGCCTGAATTTCAGGTTTTTGTTTCGCTTTAACTTTTGGAATTAAAATCTCGATGATGTCTTTTCTGATTTTTGCCAGCATGTTTTCTTCTGTGTCAAATTCATCATGCTGAGTAGAAACCACGATGCTGTCTATTCTCACAGGCTTGTGATTATCAGAATATTCTATTGTAACTTGTGATTTTGCATCAGGGCGAAGGTAGGTGATTTCCTTATTTTCTCTCCTCAATGCAGAAAGCTCTCTCAAAATAGAATGAGCCAAGTCTAATGCCAGCGGCATGTAGTTTTCGGTTTCGTTTGTCGCATATCCGAACATAATTCCTTGGTCACCAGCACCTTGTGCGTTTGCTTTGGTCTCAAAATCAGAACTTTGGGTAATTCTGTCCACACCTTGGTTGATGTCTGGCGACTGCTCATGGATGGCTGAAATCACACCACAAGAATCACCATTGAACATATATTCGCCTTTTGTGTAGCCGATATCATTGATAACCTCCCTAGCGATGGTCTGCACATCAAGGTAAGCCTCAGATTTTACTTCGCCAGCCAAGACAACTTGTCCTGTGGTTACGAGCGTTTCACACGCTACTTTTGAGTCTTTGTCATAGGCCAAGAAATGGTCTATCAGCGCATCGGATATTTGGTCTGCGATTTTGTCTGGATGTCCTTCAGATACGGACTCTGATGTAAATAAGTAAGACATAAAATTTCTTTATTTTTTAGTTAATAATTAAAATTTATAAAAACCACAAAGCCTAAATAAAGAAACTAAAAAGAGAATTTCTGTTTTAGCATTTTTTATTGAGGTTGCAATCAGTACAAATTTTTCCTCTAAATTTCGAACGGCAAATTTACATAAAAAATTTAAACTTCAAAATTAAACTTTACTGAGGAGCGATAATAGAGAAGTCCTTTGGATTTTTATTGTAATTAAGCTGTTTTGACAAAGCCTCTTTTATGAAAGAGCCTAATTCATTGAGCATCTTTTGTTTATAAGTTGGTTTGTAGTAGATGAGACTAATTTCTCTGGAAGGGAAAGGTTTTCTAAAATGGAGAACTTTTTCCTTCTGTTCTTCAGAAAGCTGCTGCACGGAAAGTTCTGGCAGGACAGTGATGCCTCCAGTTTTGTCTACCATTTTTATAAGAGTGCTTATGTTGGAAGCCGAAAATTCTAAGTTTTTGGGTTTCAGAGAGTTTTCTTTCAGGTGGCAGATGGTTTCCATTTGTTTTCTCATACAGTTTCCTTCTTCCAAAAGCCAGAATTTATCTGAATTAAATTCTTCGGAGTTTATAAAATGTTCATCTTTGTTTTCGTAAGAAGAGTAAATCATCAGCTCTTCATTAAAGAGAAAATCACTGAAAAATTCTTCTGCTTCACGATATGGAGTAGAAATGATACCTGCATCTATTTCGCCTGATTTTAGGGCTTTTATGATGTCGTCGGTTTTCATTTCGTAGATGTTCATCTCTATTTTTGGGTTTTGATTTAGAAAATCAAAAATTTCATTCGGGATGAGAAATCCAGAAACCGTAGGAATAATGCCGAGGTTGATTTTCCCAGCTAATACATCATTGAGCGAATGAGCTTTGTTTTTCAGTTCTGTGATGCTTTCCAGCACTGCTTTTGCGTAGGAAATAATCTCATCTCCGGCATCTGTGGTGCGGATAGGGTGGGTGGTTCTGTCAAAGATTTTCAGACTTAGTTCTTCCTCTAATTTTTGAATCATTGCACTGAGCGTAGGTTGTGTAACATGACAAGTTTGGGCTGCTTTCCCGAAATGCTTGTATTTATCAACGGCGATGAGGTATTCTAACTGCTGGATGTTCATGATTTTCAATTTTTTTATATAAAACTCAGTTTCAATAAAGCAAAGTTACGAAATTACCGTAACCAATCCCGATTTTATCAAAACAGAATTGGTTACAGTGAATTTACAAGCTTATGTATAGAATTCCTTTACAATATTTTTGTAAAAAATGTAAGGTTCTATCTTGTGTAAGAATTGAAATTTGTACTCCAATCTGACTTAGCTTTTGTCCATATTGCCGCTGGTATCAAAACCTCTCATCTCTATACTGATTTTCAAAAAATTACACATAGAGAAAAATAGTTTTAATGACCATTGGGCTGGTTCTTACGCATAAGACTCGGTAGGAGCGCAGGTACAGATTAAGTTTCTGTCTCCATAGGCATCATCTACACGAGAAACAGAAGCGAAGAATTTGTTCTCTCTTATCCATTCCAGAGGATATGCTGCTTTTTCTCGGCTGTATGGTTTGTCCCATGCATCGGCGATTACCAGTTGTTCCGTATGAGGTGCATTTTTCAAGACATTATTTTCCTTGTCAGCTTTGCCATTCATTATTTCATCAATTTCATATTTGATGTTTATCAAAGCTTCAGCAAATCTATCAAGCTCCTCTTTGCTTTCAGATTCGGTAGGCTCTATCATAAGGGTTCCTGCCACAGGGAAAGACACCGTAGGCGCATGGAATCCGTAGTCCATGAGTCTTTTCGCAATATCGCCCACTTCTATACCATAGGTTTTGAATGGTCGGAAATCTACGATACATTCGTGCGCAACTCTTTCATTTTCATTGCTATATAAGATAGAATAATGCTCTTTTAGCACATCTTTTAGGTAATTTGCGTTTAGAATAGCGTATTCTGTGGCTTTTTTTAGTCCTTGTGTTCCCAGCATTTTGATGTAAGCGTAGGAAATATTCACTACAAGGGCAGAACCATACGGAGCAGAAGAAATAGCATCGATGGAGTGTTCTGAACCGATTTTAACATTTGGATTCGAAGGTAAGAACGGAACCAAATGCTCTGCCACACAGATAGGCCCTACACCAGGTCCGCCGCCGCCATGAGGGATCGCAAAGGTTTTATGTAAATTTAGGTGGCACACATCCGCACCGATATGCCCTGGGCTGGTAAAGCCAACCTGAGCGTTCATATTAGCACCATCCATGTACACCTGTCCGCCGTTGGCATGGATTAGATTGATAATATCTGTAACATTATTGTCAAAGAAACCATAAGTGGACGGATATGTAATCATGAATGCCGCCAGATTTTCTTTGTGCTGTTCTACTTTTGCTTTTAAATCTTCAAAATCAATCTGTCCGTTTTCTAGATTTTTTACTACAACTACTTTTAGTCCTGCTACGATAGCCGAAGCGGGATTCGTACCGTGTGCAGACTGTGGAATAAGTACGATGTCTCTGTGTCCTTCGCCTTTGTGTTTCAGGTATTCACGGATTACCATCAGCCCAGCGTATTCGCCCTGTGCACCAGAGTTTGGCTGTAGGGAAGTTCCTGCAAAACCTGTGATTTCGGCTAGATCTTTTTCTAATTCTTTGATTAGTTTTTGGTAGCCTTTTGCCTGTTCCATCGGCACGAAAGGGTGGATATTTCCCCATTCAGGCCAAGACAAAGGAAGCATTTCTGTAGCAGCATTTAGCTTCATCGTACAAGAACCAAGCGAAATCATAGAATGCGTAAGAGAAATGTCTTTTCTCTCCAGTTTTTTGATGTATCGCATCAGCTCTGTCTCTGTGTGGTATTTATGGAAAACCTCTTCTACTAGGACTTTATCAGTTCTTAGAAGACTGCTAGGAAGGGTGATTTGTTCTTTTAAATTAATCTTAACGGCATTTTTACCGACAAATTCAGCAAAAGCATCGGCTAATTTTTGGAGTTTTTTATTTGTAGTAGCTTCATTGATAGCAACGCTCACAAAACCATTTTCGAAATAATTTAGGTTGATTTTGTGGTTTTCCATCAATGTTTTCAAAGACTGTTTTTTGTCTTCGCTAAGTTTAAATCTTACCGTGTCAAAACTTGGATTGTTTTCAACCTCGTAGCCCAGTTTAGCTAAAGCATCTCGCAAAGCATTAGTTTTAAAATGTATCTGCCCTGCAATGTGTTTAAGTCCTGATTCTCCGTGATAGACAGCGTACATTCCTGCCATCACCGCTAGAAGAACCTGCGCTGTACAGATGTTGGAAGTCGCCTTTTCACGCTTGATGTGCTGTTCTCTAGTCTGTAAAGCCATTCTGAGCGCTCTCTTTCCGTACATATCCTGTGAAACTCCTATGATACGGCCAGGGATTTCTCTTTTGTAATCATCTTTACAAGCGTAGAAAGCGGCGTGCGGCCCACCGTATCCCATAGGAATACCGAATCTCTGGGAAGTCCCGACAGCACAGTCAGCACCGAGCTGTGCAGGAGATTTTAGCATAACTAAAGCCAATAAATCACACGCTAAAACGACTTGAATATTTTGTTCTTTCAGAGATTTTATAATTTCTGTGTAATCCTCTATAACGCCTATTTTAGTAGGATATTGAAGTAAAGCTCCGAAATAAGAATGGTCTAAACTTCCATTATGTTCTCCTACGGTAATTTCTATTCCCAATCCTTCTGCTCTGGTTTTCAGTACGGCGATTGTTTGTGGAAGAACATCATCAGAAATGAAAAATTTATTTGCTCCTGTGTTTTTTTGTTCCTTTGTTCTGTTTGAGAAGAACATGTGCATAGCTTCAGCAGCTGCAGTTCCTTCATCCAAAAGGGAAGCGTTTGCTAATGGGAAACCTGTAAGGCTCACTATCATAGTCTGATAGTTCAACAATGCCTCTAATCTTCCCTGTGAAATCTCCGCTTGGTAAGGCGTGTAAGCCGTATACCAGCTAGGATTTTCCAAAATATTTCGCTGAATGACAGCAGGAAGAATGGCAGGGTGGTATCCTAGTCCAATGTAAGAATCAAACTGCTGATTTTCAGAAGCCAGCTCTTTAGAATGAGAAAGCATTTCAAACTCGGACAGAGGTTCTGAAATGCTTAAATCTTTTTGTAATCGGATAGAATGTGGAATAGTCTGAGAGATCAGTTCATCAATGCTGGAAACGCCTACTTTTTTCAGCATTTCGTTTTTGTTCGTTTCATTGAAGCTGATGTGTCTGTTTACAAATTCTGATGTGTTCATAAGTTATTATTGGGTATAAGGTTGAAACTTAGTTTGTGGTAAAGGTATACAATTTTTTGTTTTTTACAAAGGTTTTTGGTTTGGAATTTTGTGTAAATGAAAAAGGTGGAGTTTAGTAATATTTTTTCCATTTTTTCTTTAATTCTTCCAAAATTTTTTGCTCTGTGGCGTTTTGTTTTGGCTGGTAAAATTTGGTTCCGCTTATTTCTTCTGGCAAAAATTCCTGCTCTACGAAACCTTCTTTGTAATCATGCGCGTATTGGTAGTTTTTGCCGTAGTTCATGTCCTTCATCAGTTTGGTAGGTGCATTGCGCAGGTGCAGAGGCACAGGCAGATTTCCTGTTTTCTTTACAAAGGACAAAGCCTCATTTATTGCTAAATAAGAAGAATTGCTTTTCGGCGAAACTGCCAAATATACAGCACATTCGCTCAGGATAATTCTGGCTTCAGGATTACCGATGACATTCACTGCCTGAAAGCACTGAGTGGCCACTGTGAGGGCGTTAGGATTGGCAAGACCTATATCCTCGGAAGCAGAAATGAGCATTCTGCGGGCGATGAATTTGATGTCTTCTCCTCCTGCCAGCATTCTCGCAAGCCAGTAGACCGCGGCGTTTGGGTCTGAGCCACGGATAGACTTTATAAAGGCTGAAATAATGTCATAGTGCTGTTCTCCATTCTTGTCGTACAGAACCATATTTTCTTGTAAAACAGAGAGAATTTCTTCGCTGGTAATTTCTTTGTTTTTATCTTTTAAAAACTGATTGAGAACGATTTCCAGTCCGTTGATGAGTTTTCGCGCATCTCCGCCAGAATATTGTATAAAAGCTTCGCTTTCTTTGATTTTAAAATTAGACTGAAATTCAGAATTGTATTGATTTAATGCTGATTTTAGCAGTTCTTCCAGTTTTTCGTAAGAAAGAGATTTCAAGGTATAGACCTGACAGCGAGAGAGCAGCGCCGCAACAACCTCAAAACTAGGGTTTTCCGTAGTAGCACCGATGAGGACTACCCAGCCTTTTTCTACAGCGTGGAGTAGGCTGTCCTGCTGGGTTTTATTGAACCGATGAATTTCATCAATGAAAAGAATAGGGCTTTTTCCGCTGAATAGATTTTGTTTTTTGGTTTCTTCTATGATTTCGCGGACATCTTTAACCCCAGAGCTTATGGCATTGAGTTTGAAAAATTTTCGTCCTGACTGCTCTGCGATGATTTCTGCTAGGGTAGTTTTCCCTGTTCCAGGCGGCCCCCAGAAAATGAGCGAATTGAGCGTGTCATTTTCCAGCATTTTTCGGATAGTGCCGTGGGTTCCTGTTAGGTGTTCCTGCCCGATGACTTCATCAAGGTTTTTAGGACGCATTTTTTCTGCAAGTGGTGTCATATCTCAATATTAAAAGGCTATAAGCATATGCTTACAGCCTAGTTTTTATTCTTCATTTTTCTTTTTCTTAACAAACTTCATGATGTGGTCCCATCCGAAGAAAATACCCATCAGTATGGCTGCTACCCACCAGTAAGAAGTTTTGTTGGCTTCGCCGGTGTTAGTTGCTTTGAACATTCTATCCCAGCGTATACGCCAGCCATTGGCTTGGTAAGAAGAGTTGTTGTCTGTGAAAGAACCTTCTAAACTCAGCCAAGTGAACATAGGCGAGCCCATGATGTGAGTTTCTGGAACAAATCCGAAATATCTGGAATCCAATGAAGCATCCCTATTATCTCCCATCATGAAATAGTAGTTTTGTTTGACTTCGTATTTGTCGGCAGCTACTTTATTGATGAAAATTTGGTTTCCTTTTACTTCTAAGATATTGTTTTCGTATTCTCTTATCAGTTTGCTGTACATCGGTATCGTTTCGAGGTTGATGTCTATGATGTCGCCTTTTTTAGGGATTTTGATAGGCCCATACCAGTCCTTATTCCAATCTTTGTTCATTGGGAAAATGGTATTGGAAATATCTACTTTGTCAGTATAGATGATTCGTTGCTCCTCTTGGGATTTTTTAAGGTTAAGATGCATAGAAATGTCCTGAACTCCCTTTGGTTCAATGGCTGGCTCTACAGAGGTCACGCCAGGGATTTCCTTGATTTCTTGCGCCAAAGTAGGTGTAAGCCCACTGAAATAATATGAAAATTCATCAGATGTTTGGAATTCTCTCACAGGGAGGAAACCTACATTTTGGTATAGATGAGGAATGTCCAGCTGGGTTTTTGCATTGACATTATATGCCTGCTGAATTTCTGCATCGCCCATTTTTTGTTCTGGTTTTCCGTTTATGAAGAGTTCGCCAGCTTTTATCTCTAATACATCTCCAGCCACGGCTACAGCTCGTTTTACATACGGATCTTTTCTATCGATGGCTGTATGCACACTATCGCCAGGGTAGTTGAACACCACGATGTCATTTCTTTCAACATTGCTAAATGCTGGAAGACGAAGGTATGGTAATTTGATGCTTTCTACATAAGATTTAGGATCGTTTTTAGGGTTGCCGTCTTTTGCTCTGTCAAATAGAGTAGATTGTAAAAACGGCACCGCCAAAGGTCTCATAGGTAGTCTAAGCCCATATTTTAGTTTATTAACAAAGAGAAAATCTCCCACTAAAAGGGTTCTCTCCATAGAGCCTGTCGGGATACCAAATGGCTGGAAAGAGAAAGTATGTATCACCGTAGCAAAAACAACGGCATAAGTGATAGAACTCCAGAAAGAATCCTTTTTTATTTCCTCTTCATCAATGTCTTCTTCATCTACAAGCTCGGTAGAGGAGGAGTAATTGACAACAGCTAAATAAACAAAAGGCAGTGCGATTGTCAAAAACTTTTGTCCAAAACTGGTCTTTCCGAATCTTTCCATTAAAAATAAATGAAAAACAGAAAGCATCACAGTTCCCACGATAGGGAAATAAGTCAGAACCACCCACCATTTAGGTCTTTTGGTTTCTTTAAGAATGATGAAATAGTTATAAAACGGAATAAATGCGAATAGCGGATTGTATCCCATTTTCTTGAATAATTTCCAAGTGGAAATTCCTAGTAATGCGCTGAGAATGAGAATGTATAGTGAATAGGTCAGTAAGTATTCCATTTTGAGTGTTTTATGGATTAATTAAAAGGATTGTTTTTCTCTCTTGATTCTATAAGTGAGAAGACTTGGTCCATTGATAGGTTGAACATTTCGTTTTCTTCGGTCACAGGCGAGAAGTAATATTTTAGTTTCTCTTCCCCAAATTCAGCGATTAGTTTCTCCCAACCATCATTTTCTATAACTACGAACCCCAGCGTATCACCGCCCAAAGAAGGTTTGAACCAGCAGAGTTTGTATTTATCATCGATGATTTTTCCGATGGATTTCAGTGTCGTATCTCTATCCCATGCATCTTCATCATATGGGATGACTTCTTCTTTTTCGTCTTTTTTTAGGATAACGGTATCTAGTGCGCCTTCCTTTTCAGAAGGAGTGGTCACCCATTCTATTTGGTCTGATTCACTAAGCTCATCATTGACATAGCTCATGATATCTTCATCATATTCTCTCCAGTCCACCCAGAAAATATTTTCACTATCAAAAAAAGTTTCAATATTTTCAATGGGATTATCTGCTAAAAAAGTTCTGATTTCTTCAGTCATAATTTTCTATTTACTGCAAATATAAAAAAAAGGCTAAATATTTGCCTTTTCTTATTCTTATAATCCTAAAACTTCTTTTACGGTAAAGTTTCCTTTTCTTCCGATAATCCATTCTGAGGCAATTACAGCGCCTAATGCAAAGCCATTTCGGTTGAAAGCGGTGTGTTTTATATCGATTTCGTCCACTTCAGAACGGTAAGTTACGATGTGGGTTCCAGGGACTTCCTCTTCTCTTATGGCTCTGATGCCCAGTTCTTTACCTAGGGTTTCGTCCAGTTTCCATTTTTCAAAATCAGAATTAGAGATAATGTCCTGCGCAAGAGAAATCGCTGTTCCGCTCGGTTTATCCAGCTTGTGGATGTGGTGGATTTCTTCTAATTGGCAGTCATAGTCATTGTTAAAAGGTTTCATCAGCTGAGCCAATTTTTCATTCAAAGCGAAGAATAAATTCACTCCCAAACTAAAATTAGACCCATATAAAAATGCAGAGTTGTTTTCTATGCAGATTTTTTCTATTTCAGGTTTTTTCTCAAGCCAGCCTGTGGTTCCGCATACTACGGGAATGCCCTGTTCAAGGCAGAATTTGATGTTTCCAAATGCAGATTCTGGGCTAGAGAACTCTATCACTACATCAGGGTTATTTAGGTTTTCCAAAGTGGGAGATTCATTGAGGCGAGCCACTATTTCGTGTCCTCGTGTTTGGGCTATTTTATCAATAATCTGCCCCATTTTTCCGTATCCTACTAATGCTATTTTCATTGGTTTAAAATTTATATCTTAGGGCAAGACCTGCCTTTGCTGTATGTATTGGGTCTGTGTAATCGTGCAGAATGGTAGGAGAAATCGCTAAATCTGGGTCCTTACGCCCTTCATCAAGGTGGGCGTCTACCACAGCATCTATGATGTTTAGCAGATATATTCCTGCGGTGATAGCGATGGCATAGTCGCGGTATCTTCTTCTGGAATCTTGGGTGTTTCCGAGGGCTGTCTTTAAGTCCAGTCCTGTAATTCCAGAAAACTCGTGCTGCTGGCCATTTAGCTCTGCTTCAAAAGCATTTTTGTATCTTTTGTATTGTTTTTGGTTCCAAATGATGAAACCTACTCCTGTTCCTATCGCTCCCCAGACAATAGGGATTTTCCAGTATTTACGGTTGTAGTACTGTCCCCAGCCAGGGATGACAGCAGACCGCCAGCCAGCTTTGGTAGGGTTGAGCCCAGAATAAGATGGTTTTTTATGGAGTAGTTCTATATCTGTGACTATTTCGTTATCTATCTGTACAGAGTCTTTTTTCTCTGCTTCTTGTGCAAAGAAAAAATAGGAAATAAACACGAATATAAAACCGAATAATTTTTTCATTTGATTTAGTTAAAATAAGAGAGGATTTTCTCTAATTCTTCTTCATTGTCAAAGTTAAGGACTATTTTCCCCTTGTCTCCCTTTGCAGAAGATTTTATTTCTACTTTTAGTGCCAGAGCATCAGCAAGGGTTTTTTCAGCTCTGCGAAGGTTGTTCGGAAGGGTTTTCGGCTCCTTGGAAATAGAAATTTCTTTTGGACTTTTGAAATGTTTTGCAGCTTCTTCCGCCTGCCTTACACTTAGTCTGTTGTTTACAATTTGTTTGAATAAAGCCTGCTGGTCTTCAGGGTTTTCTAAACTTAAAATCGCTCTTCCGTGTCCAGCGGAAATGTCGCCATTTCGGATCGCCTGCTGAACATCTGGGTTTAGTTTTAGAAGTCGGATAGAGTTGGTGATTGTACTTCTCTCTTTCCCTACGCGCTGGCTGAGTGCTTCCTGCGTAAGACCGATTTCCTCTAATAATCTCTGATAGGTAAGGGCTACTTCTATGGCGTCTAAGTCTTCTCTCTGGATGTTTTCCACCAAAGCCATTTCCAGTAGTTCTTGGTCATTTACCAGTCTTACATAGGCAGGGATTTCTTTTAGACCGGCCATTTTGGAGGCACGGTATCTTCTTTCCCCAGAAATAATCTCAAATTTAGCTCCGTCTTTTCTTACCGTTATGGGTTGTATAATCCCCAAAACCTTGATGGATTCGGCAAGTTCCTGCAATGCTTTTTCATCAAAATGAGTTCTCGGCTGGTTGGCATTAGGATAGATATCCTCAATAGGAATTTCTACAATATTTCCTACCAAATCCTTTGCTCCTGCATCTGTCGCAGACTGCACGGCTTTGGACTCAGCACTTAGAATAGCTCCGAGACCACGCCCCATAGCTCTTTTTTTATCTTTCATAGATTTTGTATGTTTACGAACGCTCTTTTAGTCTTAAATATTATCAGAGCGATTTACTTTTTTGATTTTTTACTTTCCTTCTTTTTGCTTGGAATTTTTTGTTCATTTTTCAGCAAAATTTCCTCTGCCAGCTGTATGTACTGCACAGCACCTTTGCTCTCGGCATCGTATTTTAGGATACTTTCACCAAAACTCGGCGCCTCGCTCAGACGAGTATTTCTGCTGATGATAGTTTCGAAAACGATTTCAGGGAAATGTGAGTTGGTTTCCTCTACCACTTGGTTAGAAAGCCTTAGACGAGAGTCAAACATCGTTAGAAGAAGCCCTTCAATGTCTAAGTTAGGATTGTGGAAACTTTGTATGTTTTTAATGGTGTTTAGAAGTTTTCCAAGCCCCTCTAATGCGAAATATTCACACTGAACAGGGATGATAACCGAATCCGCAGCAGTAAGTGCATTGATGGTGATAAGCCCCAAACTCGGTGCACAGTCTATAATGATATAGTCGTATTCATTTTTTATCTCCTTCAGAGCTTCTTTCAGCATGTATTCACGGTTTTCCTTGTCCACCAGTTCTATCTCTGCCGCTACTAAATCTATATGAGATGGGATAATATCTACATTTGGCGAAGAAGTAGGAAGGATGCACTCACGGACTTTGGCGTGATGTTCCAAAAGGTCATATGTGGAATATGTAACTTCGTCTACACCCAGACCAGAAGTAGCATTGGCCTGTGGGTCTGCATCTATTAATAAAACTTTTTTCTCTAAAACGCCCAATGCAGAGGCTAGATTTACCGAAGTGGTAGTTTTTCCTACACCTCCTTTTTGATTGGCAACACCTATAATTTTACCCATATTCAAAATATTAGGCTCCAAAAATACAATTATTTTTAATGTTTCACGGTATGTTAAAAATCAATAATTTTGTAAACCTTTATAAATCAAAAGATTATCTATTCGTAAATTTATCCACACATTTCTTATCTTTGTGGATAAAATTTTTTCAATGACCATCAACCAAGTCAAAAATCTTTTTTCCGAGGAGCTCCAAAGCCTTTATACTTCGGCAGAGTGCAAAGAATTGTTTTTTATTTTCTGCGAAAAAATATTGAATTTGAATAAGATAGATATTCGCTCACAGCTCGAAAATTCTATTTCAGCCGAAAACGAAAATGAGTTTTTGAAAATCATATCTATACTAAAAGAAGGGAAACCTTACCAGCAGATTTTGGGCGAAACTTATTTTTATGGAAATAGATTTTTCGTTGATGAAAATGTTCTCATTCCACGCCCTGAAACAGAGGAATTGATAGAATTGATAGAAAATAAACTAAACCATCTGAAAAAAGAAAAACTAAAAATTCTGGATGTAGGGACAGGGAGCGGCTGCATCAGTATTTCTTTGGCAAAAATATTCCCAAATGCCGAGGTCAGCAGTATTGACATTTCTGAAAAAGCGCTGAATGTAGCCCAAAAAAATGCTGATTTTCATAAGGTGAAAATCAATTTTATACAGAAAGATTATTTGAATGAAAAACTGGATGAAATTTATGATATCATAGTGAGCAATCCTCCGTATATAGATGTTTTTGAGAGGGAGGAAATTCCGTATTCTGTGAAGAATTTTGAGCCAAATATAGCGCTTTTCGCTCCTGAAAACAGAGTTCTTGCCTTTTATGAAAAAATAGCCCAAGACTCTGAAAACCACCTGAAAAAAGGAGGTTCTGTTTTTTTGGAAATCAACCAAAAATTAGGAAAAGAAACATTGCGGCTGTTTCAGGATGTTCTCACAAAATTCGAACTTGTAAAGGATTTATCAGAAAATGACCGATTTGTGATTGGCGAAAAATAAAATCCCTCTAATTATATGAGGGATTTTTTTCTTATTTGCTGTTGTATTTTTCTAAAATTTCTCTGATGTCGCGGTCGCCTACCATCTGGTCTACTTCCTTCGCGATTTCTGGTTTGTCAGAAAGCAGAGCTTTTAGTTTTTTCTTGTATCTGCCTTTTACAGGGATGTTTACAATCTCATCGCCTTTTACGAAATAGTCTTCGTGCTCGTAGTTGGCGTCCCAAGTGTCAGCTCTGTAGCTGAAATATCTTCTGTACCAAGAAACATCTCCTTGCAGCATGACTTCGAATAGTTTTCCGTTTTTCTTTAGCTCTGGTATTTGTCGGAAAACTCTTTTGTTCATTTTTCTATCGGTAAATTCAAGGTAAAAAATATCCTTGTCCCAAAGTCTCACCGCTTGTCTTCTTTCGCCGACTTTAAAGCCGTTTTCAAAAACTAACGGATTGAATTTGTTTTTACTCAATACATGAGGATAAAGATTAGCCTTGGTAGAAATAGTATCGGTAGAAATTACAGGAATGTATCTAATATCAGTCTGTTGAGCCTTTGCTAATGAAATGATACTCAACAAGATAAATGCAAATGTTTTTTTCATAAATATAATCTAAAAAATTTAATTAAAATATTAAACGAAAGGCGTTTTTACCACCTTTGCAGGAATGTTTTTATTTCTTATTTGGATGAAAATAGCGGATTCTGGTTTAGAAAATTCAGTTTTCACATAAGCCAGCCCAAGTCCTATTTTTTTCATTGGCGAAGAGGTTCCAGAAGTTACTTTTCCGATGACATTTCCTTCTGCGTCCACCACTGGGTAGTCGTGTCTTGGAACGCCTTTTTCAAGTAATTCAAAACCAACTAGCTTGCGCGAAACGCCTTCTTCTTTTTGCTTTTTGAAAAATTCAGCATCCACGAAATCACCTTTCCCAAGTTTTGTAATCCAGCCCAGCCCTGCTTCCAGCGGCGAGGTAGAGTCATCAATATCATTGCCATAGAGACAGAATCCTTTTTCTAATCTCAGCGTATCTCTTGCTGCCAGCCCGCATGGCACGAGACCTTCCTCTTTTCCCGCTTCTGTGAGGGCGTTCCAGAGCTGCTCGGCATTTTCATTTTTAAAATAAATCTCAAATCCGCCGCTTCCTGTGTAGCCTGTGTTTGAGATGATTACATCCTGCACACCGTCCACCGTTCCGATAGTGAAATGATAATAAGGGATTTCGGAAAGATTAGTGCTGGTCTGCTTTTGCAAAATCTGCGCAGCCAAAGGCCCTTGGATAGCGATTAGAGAAGTTTCATCGGAAATGTTGGTCATTTTTGCTCCGAATTTTTCATTGAATTTAGAAATATGATTCCAGTCTTTTTCAATGTTAGAAGCATTGACCACCACGAAATATGCTTCGTCCGCCATTTTGTAGATGATGAGGTCATCCACTATTCCTCCTTGTCCGTTCGGAAGGCAGGAATACTGGGCTTTTCCATCGGTCAGCGTATTTAGGTCATTGGTAGTTACATATTGCAGAAGGTCTTTTGCGCCTGCGCCTTCTATGATGAACTGTCCCATGTGCGATACATCAAACATTCCTGCTTTTTCTCTAACAGCGAAATGTTCTTCCGTTACGCCAGAATACTGGACAGGCATATCAAAACCAGCGAAAGGCACCATTTTAGCGCCGAGTTCTACATGTTTGTTATAAAGTGCAGTTTTTTTCATTTTTCTAAATTTAAATGGTTATATAATTGTGAGTATTTTATGTCTATGACTTGTTTTGTAATGTAATTCCAAGTTGTATTGTTTTGGATATCAGTTTTAGAATATTCTTTTTTATCAGTTTTTATTATGATTTTTATGGTAGGGAGATCCATTATCAGTTCTTTGCTCGGTTTTCCCTTTTCAAAATCCTCTAAATCAATTTTATCAATGAACGCCTCCCAGTCTTTATTATTGTTATTTAATGATAAATTTGCTATGGTTTTTTTATCAGTTACACCTTCTGTAAGACGATAAATAATAGAATCCTTGGTTATCACTAAATATACACCTTTACCACCTGTATCTCCTCCTGTTTGAGAATAAATTATCCTTTCTATTTTCTCAGTATTTTGTTTTTCAGAAATGCTGGTTTTCTGAGTGTCTGGGCTGGTGGCCATTGCTTTCTCTGTTCCATTACAAGAATGAAGCCAATACAAAACGAAAATAAAGAAAAACTTTTTCATAAAAATAGTTTATTTATTCATAAATGCTTTTCTTCCCAAATTCCTTTGCGATGATTTGTAGTAAATCATACCAAACTTCCCTGTCATGGTCGTTGCCGCTGGCGTTCATTTTTCTATAAGTCTTTTTATCAGTTTTGATGATAATGACCTCGTCCTGTCCATCAAAAGTCTGTTGGCTAGGTCCATCTCTCAGTTTTTTGAATTTATCCAGATTTATTTTTTTAGTGAAAGTTTCCCAGTTCTTGGGTGTGTTTGGTAGTGAAATTTCCTTTGGGAGTTCTTCTTTTTGTCCCATTTGAGGTTTTGCGCTAAATTCTTTTTTAAGAGAATTGAGGGTGTATTGGCTTGAATAAAGAGCCATTCCTCCAAATATATGGACTTCTACCTGCTGTATTTTCTCCTGTCCGTGCAGGGAAATAGAAGCGAAAGCCAATGCAAAAAATAGTTTAAATAATAATTTTTTCATGATAAATGCTGTTTGTATTCGTTGAGTATTATTTTAAACCATTCTGTGAAGTTTTCTGGTTTTTCTTTCATTTCTCTGTCCAAATCCTCTGTGGAAATGTAGCGAACTTCCGAAACTTCCTCTGAATTTAGGCTAAAATCACCTTCAAAAAATCCCGTAAAAACATAGTCCAGCTCATGCTCCCAAAGTCCTTGCCCTACATCAGCTTTATAGATAAAATGGAATTTTTCTTCTATGTCAGCAGAAATCCCAAGTTCTTCCTGCATACGCCTCAGAGCGGCTTCTTTATAGGATTCTCCCTCGCGTGGATGGGAGCAGACTGCATTAGTCCATAGATTGGGCGAATGGTATTTAGAACCAGCTCTTCTTTGCAGGAGCATTTCTCCCTTCGCATTAAACAAAAAAACAGAAAAAGCACGGTGCAGAACTCCTTTTTCGTGGGCTTCCTGCTTGTTCATTACGCCTAAAAATTCATCATTTGGATTGATTAAAACTACTTTTTCTTCCATTTGTTCAATAAGGGACAAATTTAGCAATTTATTTTAGTCTTGAAATATCAAATATTTAAAATCAAATTTATATCTTTGTAGGATAACTATTATTAGAATTTATTAAAACTATTATTATGAAAGTATTAGCAAATGACGGTTTAGACCAGTCTGGAATTGATGGTTTGCAAAAAGCAGGTTTTGAGGTGATTACAACCAAAGTTCCACAGGAAGAATTGATAAACTATATCAATGAAAACCAAGTGAGAACACTTCTGGTGCGTAGTGCAACCAAAGTAAGAAAGGATATCATAGATGCTTGTCCATCTCTGAAAATCATCGGTAGAGGAGGTGTAGGAATGGATAATATAGATGTAGAATATGCACGAGAAAAAGGTATCAATGTAATTAATACACCTGCGGCTTCGTCAGCATCTGTGGCAGAATTGGTTTTTGCTCATTTGTTTTCAGGATGTAGATTTTTAACGGATTCTAACCGAAAAATGCCAGTAGAAGGAGATTCTAAATTCGCAGAGCTTAAAAAAGCTTACACGAAAGGCGTAGAGCTGAGAGGGAAAACTATTGGTATCATTGGTTTTGGTAGAATTGGTCAGGAAGTAGCTAAAATGGCTTTAGGTCTAGGAATGAGAGTTTTAGCGGTGGATAATTTTGCTGAAAAAGTAAATTTAAAAGTAGAATTTTTCAATGGGCAGTCAGTAGATTTTGAAATCAAAACTCAGTCTAAAGAAGAAGTTCTAAAAGAAGCAGATTTCGTTACGCTTCATGTTCCAGCTCAAAAAGAATTCGTTATTGGTCAGAAAGAATTTGATTTAATGAAAAATGGAGCGGCACTAGTGAACTGTGCAAGAGGTGGAGTAGTAGATGAAGAAGCGCTTCTAAAAGCTTTGGATAGCGGTAAATTGGCTTTTGCTGGGCTGGATGTATTCATCAATGAGCCTACACCTGCTAAGAGTATTCTATCTCATCCGAAAATTTCATTAACTCCTCATACAGGAGCTTCTACTAATGAAGCGCAGGATAGAATCGGTATTTCACTAGCGGAACAGATTATATCAATTTTAAAATAAAATATAACTGCAATACTATCAGAGTCTTATCATTTTTGATAAGACTTTTGTTGTTTATAAATGAATTTAATTTTGTAACTTTGCAGAACGAATTGACTTATGTCAATAGAATTAAGCAGTATGTCAAATCAAAAAATTCTATATGTCACTACCGAGATGTTTCCTTATCAGGAGGGAACAAATATGTCTTCGGAGGTGAATAAGATGGCTCTGAAAATGCATCAGGAAGGAAATGATGTGAGGGTTTTTATGCCGAGGTTTGGGCTGATTAGCGAAAGAAAGTATCAGCTGCATGAGGTGATCCGTCTTTCAGGGATGAATATTATTATAAATGATTTGGACCAGCCTTTGATAGTGAAGGTGGCGTCTTTGCCAGGGGAAAGGTTACAGGTGTATTTTATAGATAATGATGAGTATTTCAAGAGAAAGTTTTACTATGTAGATGAAGAAGGAAAACCTTTCGAGGACAATGATGAGAGAGCAATTTTCTTTACAAGAGGAGTGATAGAAACTATCAAAAAACTGAACTGGGTGCCAGATGTGATACACCTTAATGGTTGGATGTCTTCTTTTGTAGCGATATATTTGAAGAATTTTTACAAAACGGATTCTTATTTCCAAGATACTAAACTTGTTTTGTCTGTTTATAACGAGAAAAATTTTAGTTTAGGAAAGGAGATAGAAGAGAAGTTGAAATTCGATGGAATAAGTGGTCTGAAAGCTGTTGAAAATCCTACGATACAAGATTTTGTTGTGGAAGGAATGGGCTTGGTAGATTTGGTCGTGAAAGGAGATAAAAAGCTGAATAAAACATTAGAAGAAGGCTTTAAAAACACAGAAACGCCTAAGATGGATGGAGGTAATGAGGAGGAAATATCACAAATTTATAAATAAAACGAAAAAAAACAGATGAATAAAATAAAGTCAATACTATCAGTTTTTCTCTTTGGAGGTTTGATGGTCAGCTGTAACTCTGATTCTGATGATTTAGGGAAAAATTTTTTCGATGGTAATTCCGTTGCAGGAAATCAGGTTTCTTATGACTTGGTAGCCTACAATATAAATAATGGCGATGCTGTGAGAGCGGACTCTTATGCATTGCAAAGAGCTACATTGGGAGCTTTTACAGAGGGGCAGTTTGGTACGCAGAAGTCAGCATATGTCACTCAGGTAAAATTGTCCCAATATGCACCTAATTTTGGGACTAATCCAGTGGTGGATTCTGTGGTTTTAGAGATTAAACCTCAGTATGATGTGACAACTAAAACGGTTGCTACAACCAATGTAACCCATGGAGGACAGGCAGCAAAACAAACATTGACAAAATATGAAGCCATTAAATACGGAAATCCAGCAGCTACGATGAATATTGATGTTCATGAGATTGCTGATGATTTGGGAGCTGTAGGGACAGAAAGACTGTCAAATAGTACAGTTGCTACAAGTGGATCAGCGTTGGGAACTAAGGTGTTTTCAGGGAATGTTTTTGCTGTTGGTATAAATAAAACTTCTGATAATGCGGTCCTTTTGACAAAAGAAGCTGGATTGAGAATTCCATTAAATAAAAACTATTTTCAAACTAAAATAGCTAATAAAGGTGGAGCTTCAGAGTTGAGCAATGAAACTAATTTCATCAATTATTTTAAAGGAATTAAAATTTCAGTCCAAGAAAATGATGGCTATTTGATAAACTTTGCTCCTAATGAAGTGACATTAACTATGTACTATAGATCTGGAGGGAAATCAAATTCTTTTAGTTTTGATTTAGGTTCTTCTAATGCTCATTTTAGTGAGATATCTTACACCAGAAGTTCTACATTTAATACTGTAATGGCTAATATAAACAGCACTAGTGGGGATCCTCTTCTCTATATGCAGGGAATGGGAGGTCCAGGAGCTGGAATAAAACTAAATGGAGCTGGAATAAGTGACTTGAAAAGACTTTATAGAGATAATGGAGCAGCGATACTTTCAGCGAAAGTGAGATTGTATACAGATACCAATACATGGAATAACTCTTACACTAAGCCTGTTAGTTTCTTAGTGAAGAAACAAGGAGAAACTGATTTGATTACAGACTTAAAAACAATGTTGAGTAATAGTAATTATAGTTTAGTAAAAGCTTATTCTACTAGTAGTAATCCTGCTTATTATGATATTGATATTACAAAAACAATCAAAGATATCGTAGAGAAAGAGGCAGAGGCTAAAGATTTGATTATCAATATTGGAGAATACCTTACTTCAAATGGAAATTTGGTAAGTGAAGATTATAATAACAATGTTAGTTCTCCTTACAGAGCTGTGTTTGTAGGGACTGATGCTACGAATAATAATAGACCAAAATTAATGGTAACATATGTTACTAAATAAATTTAGATGAAATTATGTGCGGAATAGTAGGTTATACAGGACATAGATGTGCTTATGATATTGTAATCAATGGGCTAAAAAGATTAGAATATCGAGGTTATGATAGTGCAGGGGTAATAGTAGAGGGAGGAGATAATAACTTTGAGCTTAAAAAAACAAAAGGAAAAGTAGCCGATTTGGTTAGTATTTCTAAAGATTTAGAGGGGACTGCTCATGTAGGTATGGGACATACTAGATGGGCTACTCATGGGGTTCCGAGTGATAGAAACTCTCACCCACATTTATCAAATAATGGAAAAATAGCGATTATTCATAATGGAATTATAGAGAACTATGATACCATTAAGACTATGCTGATAGAGAAAGGATTTACTTTTGCTTCGGATACAGATACTGAGGTTTTGGTTAATCTGATTCAATATGTAATGGACACACAGAATGTAGATTTTCCTACAGCTGTGAGATATGCATTAAACGAAGTGTATGGAGCTTATGCCATCACTGTGATGCATAAAGACCACCCAGGGCTTTTGGTTGTAGGTCGTTTAGGATCGCCTTTAGCAATAGGGATAGGAGAGGATGAGTACTTCGTTGCTTCTGATGCATCTCCTTTCGTGGAGTTCACTAAAGAGGCTATCTATCTTGAAGATGGGCATATGGCAACGATTTCTTTGGAAAAAGGAATAGAAATTAGAGCTATTGTTGATAATTCAGTTGTTATTCCTGAAGTTCAAGAATTAAAATTAAGCTTGGAGCAGATAGAAAAAGGTGGTTATGAGCACTTTATGCTAAAAGAGATTTTCGAGCAACCGAAATCTATCCATGATACTATGAGAGGTCGTCTGTTAGTAGATGAAGGAATCATAAAGATGGCTGGGATTTGGGATTATTTAGATAAATTCACTAAAGCAGAAAGAATAATCATCGTTGCTTGTGGAACTTCTTGGCATGCAGGATTGATAGGAGAATATCTTATAGAAGAATTTGCTAGAATCCCAGTAGAAGTGGAGTATGCTTCGGAATTTAGATACAGAAATCCTATTATTACTAATAAAGATATAGTTATTGCTATTTCTCAGTCAGGTGAGACGGCAGATACTATGGCAGCTATTAAATTAGCAAAAGAAAGAGGAGCGTTTATTTTTGGAATTTGTAATGTTGTAGATTCTTCTATTTCTAGATTCTCAGATGCTGGGGCATATACCCATGCTGGTCCTGAGATAGGAGTGGCTTCTACAAAGGCCTTTACAGCTCAGCTTACAATATTATCTTTACTAGCGCTTAAGTTAGGAAAACATAATGGCAACCTAAGTAATGTAGACTTTATGAGGTTGATAACAGAGCTTGATGCTATCCCTAAAAAGATAGAAGATGTACTAGCTTCTACACATGATTATGTTAAAAATATGGCGAAAGATTTTGTAAGTGCATCAAATTTCTTATATTTGGGCCGTGGTTATAATTTCCCTGCTGCGTTGGAAGGAGCATTGAAGTTGAAAGAGATCTCTTATATTCATGCAGAAGGCTATCCAGCGGCAGAAATGAAGCATGGACCTATTGCTTTGATTGATGAAAATATGCCAATAGTAATCATTGCTCCAAGAAAAGGTCATTATGATAAGATTGTAAGTAATGTACAGGAGATTAAAGCACGAAAAGGAAAAGTGATTTCTATTGTTAATAAAGGAGATGAGCAGGTTTCAGCAATGTCTGATTATGTGATAGAGATTCCAGAAACATCAGAATGTTTCTCTCCGATAGTAGCATCAATACCATTACAAATACTAGCGTATTATATAGCTGTATATAGAGGTGTGAATGTAGACCAACCAAGAAACTTGGCGAAATCGGTAACAGTAGAATAATAGTAATAAAATATTGGTGGGAAGTTTTAGCCGACCATTTTGAAAAGAAAAATAAAAAAATAGATTAAATATAATGAAAAGAATCGTTCTTTTAGTTTCCGCAGCTTTACTAACTGCGGCATGTTCCTCAGGAGGAAAAAAGGGGAATTCTGGAAGACCAGATACCAAGGGAGAATTGGTAGCTAGAGAAAGTTCAAAGTCTTTTGTTGCAGCGAGACCACACGGAATGGTAGCAATACCAGGTGGGTCTTTCGTTATGGGACAGGCAGATCAGGACTTCACAATGACTCCAGAAAAGA
Source organism: Flavobacteriaceae bacterium (assembly GCA_013333255.2). Taxonomy (GTDB): domain Bacteria; phylum Bacteroidota; class Bacteroidia; order Flavobacteriales; family Weeksellaceae; genus JABCPE02. Next base: position 153,057 of record JABCPE020000005.1, read on the forward strand.
CCCAATTAAAGACAGTTACTGTTTCTTCATTCTTTATGGATGAAACAGAAGTTACTAATGCTCAGTATAGATTGTTTATCAACTATGTAAGAGACTCTATTGCTAGAACACTTTTAGCAGAGGCTGCTGGAGGAGGACAATCTTCTGGAGATGGTAAAGGAGAAGCTCGTAATTATGCCTATTTGTCTCAAAAAGGAGATAAAGAGAACAAGTCTGGATACCAGCAGTTCTTAGAATCTCAAGGAGGTAGAAATGGTTATAACGAGGCAAAAAGATTGGATTGGTCAGTTCCATTAGATTGGAATGTTAATCAATATCCAGATGCTAAATATGCAGAGATTTTAGAATCTATGTATGTAGCTCCAGATAAGAGAGAAAATAATAAGAGAATTCTAGATGTTACTAAGCTTCAGTACCGTTATGAGTGGGAAGATATCAAAGATGGATCTAAGGGGCTTCGTTCAGAAAAGAAAACTAGTATCGCTGTTTATCCAGATACTACAGTATGGTTGAGAGACTTTAATTATGCTTATAATGAGCCTCTATTTGACCAATACTTCTGGCACATGGCATATAAAGACTATCCTGTTGTAGGGGTTACTTGGGATCAAGCAAGAGCTTTTACAGATTATAAAACAAAAGCAAAAGCTGATTCTAACGCTAGATCTAAAAAGAGAAGACATGCTCCTATGAGATTTAGACTTCCAACTGAAGCAGAATGGGAATATGCAGCTCGTGGTGGTCTAGAAAATGCAGCTTACCCTTGGGGAGGTCCTTATTTGATGGATGATAGAGCGTGCTATTTAGCAAACTTCAAACCTAAGAGAGGTAACTATATAGAAGATGAGAAAAAAGGTACATACATGTACACAGCTCCTGTTAAGAAGTTCCCTAAAAATGGATATGGACTTTACGATATGGCAGGAAATGTAGCTGAATGGACTGAATCTCCATATAATAACTCTACTTACCAATTCTCTTCTACATTGAACCCTTATATCTCTAACAGAGCTTATGTAGATGTTAAGAAAACTGTAAGAGGTGGTTCTTGGAAGGATATGGGATACCTATTGATGGTAGGTTCTAGAGACTGGGAGCGTAAAGACTCTGCAAGAAGTTACATAGGATTTAGAACTGTTCAAGATATCCCAGAAGGGGCAACTAAAATCAAAAGATAAAAATACTAAGAAATAAAAAGTAAATTAAATAAAGTATAATCATTAAAAATTAAAAGTTATGTTTAAATCAAAAGATGCTGTGTTAAACTTCATTTATTCAATGGGTGCAGCGGTAGTAATTTTCGGAGCGTTAGTTAAAATGACACACCTTCCTATTCCTGGTGTAAGTGGAAACTTTATCTTAGGATTGGGTCTTGCAGTGGAATGTTTCATCTTTATCGTGTTTGCATTCAACCCACCTGCAGAAGAAACTAAATATGCATGGGAAAATGTATATCCAGAATTATTGGATGCTAATGCTACTCCAAAACCAAGAAAAGCTGTAGAATCTAAAGTTACATCTAACATTTCTGAATTAGAAGTTTCTTTATCTAGCAAATTGGATAAAATGTTAGCAGATGCTAAATTGGATGTAGCTATGTTCGAAAGATTGAGAACAGGAATCGATAAATTCTCTCACTCTGTAGATCAAATTAACCAAACTGTGGATGTTTCTGCTTCTACTCACAAGTACAACGAGCAAATGGCTTTGGCTGCTAATCACTTAGAAAGTATCAACGCTTTATACGCTCTACAATTAGAGCACGGAAGACAACAGTCTGAGTACAGCAAAAAATATGTAGCTGACATCCAAAAATCAGCTGAACAGTCAGAGAAGTTTAATGAAGAATTGAAAGGATTGACTACAAACCTTAATAGCTTGAACAGAGTTTATGGAGGTATGTTAACAGCGATGAAAGCTTAATTTCTCATTGTGATTTTTAAATAATTTTAAACCAAAAAAAATTAAAAAATGGCAAAAGAGAAATTATCACCTCGTCAGAAGATGATTAACCTAATGTACTTGGTTTTCATCTGTATGTTGGCGATGCAAATTGACCAAGAGATTATTAGATCTTATTTCGATACTAACTCATCTCTACAAGAGTCAAGACAATTGACTGAGAACAAAAATGATAAAATCTTCGAGCTTACCTTAAAGGCTAAGTCTGAGACTAACGAGACAGCAGCTCAAAATTATGAGATTTATCAAGGATTGAAAGGAAAAATCAATACTTTAGTAGAATCAATAGAAGGTATCAAAACCCAATTGAAGAAAGAAGCAGGGTATAATGATAAGTCTGGAGTAGAAGATAACTTCAACTCTTTGAACGGAACAGAATATTCTACTGGTAAATTCTTCGAGGGAGGTGATGAAAACACTCCTTCTAAGGTAGCTAAAGATTTGACTAAACAAATAAATGATCTTAGAACATTTATCACACAGTCTTTTGGAAATGTTCCAGAAATGAAAAACTTAGTGGAAAGAGCTAACCAAACAATGGTTACTGAATTTCCAAAAGGTGAAAAGAGAAATGGTAAAGGATGGTTACAATATAAGTTCCACAACCAACCATTGATCGCAGCTTTATCTAACTTGGAGGTTATCCAGTCAGAAGCTAGAAACTTGCAGTCAGATGCTTTGGCATTGATGCTTCAAGAAAAAGTGGATGCTGATATCAAGTTTAATGCATATGAAGCTATCGTTGCTGGTCCTTCAGTAATTATCCAAGGTCAGCCTGCTGAAGCTAAAGTATTCATCGGAACATATTCTGATGATCCAAATCTTCAGTTTACAGGAGTTGATAGAACAGCTAGAGGTATGGGATATAAAACTCTAGGAGGAGGAGTAGGAGAACACACAATAAGTGGTACAATTTCGTATAGAAACTCTAAAGGGGAAATGGTACCATTACCATTCAAACACAACTATACAGTAATCGCTGGATCAGAAGTAGTAAAACTTCAAAGTGGAGCTATAGTTTCTGCTGATAAGATGAATGTACTATATAGAGGTGTAGAAAACCCAATATCTGCATCTATGCTAGGTGTTGATAACTCTACAGTAACTCTTTCTGCACCAGGTGCTAGTGTATCAGGTGGTAAAGGTAAATGGGTTATCAGACCAGGAGCTGGAAATGTTGTAAGCATCACAGTTTCAGGAAAACAACCTAATGGAAAAGTTGTTTCAGAGAAATTTGACTTTAGAGTGAAAAGCGTTCCTGCACCACAAGGACAGATCAGATCTCAGAATGTAGTTTCTATGCCAGCAAGTTCTATTTCAAAACAAGTGATTTCGGCAGCTATACCTGATTTCGACTTCCCTGTAAGTTTCCAAGTAACAGGATTTAGATTCAAAGCACCTGGAAAAGCAGCGATGTATGTGAGTGGAAACTCTCTAAGTGCAGTAGCTGGTCTTACAGCTGGATTGAGATCTGGAGATGCATGTTATGTATTTGATATCCAAGCTACTGCTACAGGATTGGGTGGACAAATGCTTAAAAATATCAGCCCAGTTGTCATAAATGTTCAGTAGTAAATAAATATAATTAATATCAAAATAAAATGAGAAGAATATTATTGTTCTTTCTTGTGTTTACTTTCTTCTTTGCAGATGCTCAGAAGGGAAAAGGTAAGAAGAAAGCTGCAACTAAAAAGACAGCAGTAGCCAAAAAAGGTAAAAAAGGTAAAGCAGGAAAGACTAAAACTGATCAAGAAGAACCAGAGCAACCAGCACAATCTGTTGTAGAGGTTAAAAAAGAGCCAGAGATTCCATTGAATCCAGTAAACTCTTTGAGTATCCTTAACTCAGATTCACCTGCTGCTTTGAGACACTACAGAAACTTGAATACAGTTAAGAAAGGGGATTCTCTTATTTCCGTAAAAAACAATCCTGTAAAATACGGATATGTAGAGGATAAGGATATTGTTAGAAGTATGGTGGTATGGGAAATTATTGACTTGAACGAAAAGATCAATAGACCATTCTATTATAACTCTGATGGTTTAGTAGCTTCTACAAAATCTCTGTACCAACTTCTTTTAGATGGAGTAAATGATGGCTCTATTAAAGAGGTTTATAAAGATGAGATGTTCAAAGATAGAATGACTAAACAAGAAATCGAAAATGCTACGAAGTTCGTGCGTGTAGATGATGCTTATATCGAAAGAGTTAATGCTGGGGAGAAAATTTCAGAGGAGGAAAAACAACAATACATAGATGTTTATGAAACTAAATCTGAAAATGTAAAAATGTTGAAGATCAAAGGTATGTGGTACATCGACCGTAGAGATGCACAGCTGAAATACAGATTATTAGGTATTGCAGCTATGGGTAAAGACCCTGCATCTTATGCCTTGAGAGGACCTAATGGAGAGCCTCTTGGTAATGCTGATGAGCTTATCGATTTGTTCTGGGTATTCTATCCAAGTGCAAGGGAAGTATTGGCAAATGCAATAGTATTTAACAATAAGAACTTGTCTTCTGACCTTACTTTTGATGATTTATTAAATGCAAGAAGATTCTCTTCTATCATCTATAGATCTGAAAATGGATATGGTACAGGGAATATCAAAGACTACATCCCGCATGATGCTAACGCTCAACTAGAAGAGAGCGAAAGAATCAAAAACCAAATTCTCGAGATGGAGAATGATATGTGGAATTATTAATTTTATTATAATTTTAACATAATAGCCTAGGCAAATTTTGCCTAGGTTTTTTTATTTTTGTGTTATGAGAGATACAGAATACATTATTGTAGGAGATGGATATGCGGCTTTATTTTTTGCACATCAGCTGCTAAAAGAAAATAAAGATTTTGTTATTTTTTCGGAAGGGAAGAAGAGTGCATCACAGATTTCGGCAGGGATGATAAATCCTGTGGTTTTGAAGCGTTTTACTTCTTTTTGGCTGGCAAAGGAACAGATAGATTTTTTGCATAAAACTCTGTCTGAAATACAGCAGTACACAGGCAAAAATTATTTGATAAATAAGCCTATCCAAAGAATTTTTCATAATGAGGAAGAAAGAGAGCTCTGGCAGAAAAAGATGAAAGAAGAAAGTCTTAGACCTTTTCTTCATCCTGTTTTTGAGGAATTGGATGTGGTGAAAAATCCATTTAGTTCAGGTAGGGTAAATCATTCTGCAAGATTGGATGTAGAGGCGTTTTTTGGAGATATTTTAAAATATTTACAAAGAAATGAATATCTGATAGAAGAAAGATTTGACTATAACTCTCTCGATGTAGAAAACTCTCAGTATAAGGATATTAAGTTTAAAAATATTGTTTTTGCGGAAGGAATAGCGGTAAAGCAGAACCCTTATTTTAAAGAAATTCCTATTCATATTAACAAAGGACATCATTTGGTGGTAAATCTCTCTGTGCCGCTGGAAGGGGATTTTACGATTAAGAAAAAACATTTTATTTTTCCATTAGAAAACGGAAAATATTATTACGGAGGAACTTACGATAGGGAAAGAACTGATGAAAATGTAGATGAAGAGGCGAAGGAGCAGCTGATAAATGGACTGTCTCAGTTTTATCCAGAAAAATTCGAAGTGGAGGAAATCAATGTAGGATTTCGTCCTACTGTGGCGGATAGGAGACCTATTTTAGGAAGGCACGAAAGGCATAAAAACCTTTATGTTTTCAATGGGCTGGGAGCGAGAGGAATTCTGAATGGATGCCATTTTTCAAAGGAGCTTTTTGATTTTATTGAAGGTAAAAAAGATTTGCTTCCAGAAGTGAATTTAACCAGATTTACAGAACCGAAATAAATAAAAATCCCACCATTTGGCGGGATTTATTTTTTGAAATTAGTCAAGGTGGATATTGTCAATCAATCGGACTCCATCGACCAAAACAACGATGAACGCTCGGTAATTCTTTCCGTTTTCGATTTTATCTGCTTCTTTCAGGGTTTCCTCGTCTGCAATGATGAAATATTCCAGCTCAAAATCAGAGTCCTCAAAGGTTTTTTCTACAAATATTTTGACATCAGAGAGGCTGGATTTTCTGAACATTTCGTTTGCTTTTACCAAAGTAGCATAGATAAGTTTGGCTTTATCTCTTTGCTCAGGGCTTAATCTCATATTTCGTGAACTCATTGCCAGTCCGCTCTCTTCCCTAAAAATAGGCATTCCTACGATGTTGATAGGCAGTTTTAGCTTTTGAACTAATTTTTTGATAATTGCCAGCTGCTGAAAATCTTTGTCACCGAAATAAGCATTATCAGGCTGTACTTGCCTGAAAAGCTCCTCTACCACAGTTCCTACACCATCAAAATGCCCAGGTCTGGATTTTCCTTCCATTTCGTTTTCTAACCCGTCAAAATCATAGCTTTTTCGCTCTAAACCATTAGGGTAAAGGTCTTCCACGGATGGAGTATAGACCGCGTCTACATTTTTTGTTTTTTCTAAAAGGTCAATGTCGGCTTCTATGGTTCGTGGATATTTTTCTAAATCCTCAGGGTTGTTGAACTGAGTAGGATTCACGAAAATAGAAGAAACTACGATATCATTTTCCTTTCGGGCTCTCTCGTAGAGTGAGAGGTGTCCGCCATGCAAGGCGCCCATTGTGGGAGCAAAACCTATTTTTAGCCCTTTGTTTTTGGCATTAGCGATATAAATTTGTAAATCTTTAGCGTTTCTGATAATTTCCATAATGATAAAATAATATTCGGTAAAATTAGAAAAAAATAAAGTAAAAATTATGCCAAATGAAATATTAAATTTAACTCGTTTTATTGGACTTTATTTTGTAAATTTGTGCAGGTCAAGTTTCAGACCTTAGATAATGAGAAGAAAACTTTAAATTTAATTATAACATCATGTCAAAAATCAAAGTAGGAATCAACGGATTCGGTAGAATTGGGAGTTTAGTTTTCAACGCAATGGTTGAAAGAGATAACATTGAAGTTGTAGGAATTAACGACCTTGTGAATGCTGAATACATGGCGTATATGCTAAAATATGATTCAGTTCACGGGAAATTCGCAGGAGAGGTTTCTGTAGAAGGGAACGACCTTATCGTAAACGGAAAGAGAATAAGAGTAACTTCTGAAAGAGATCCGAACAACTTGAAATGGAATGAAGTAGGTGCGGAATACATCGTAGAATCTACAGGGCTTTTCTTAACAAAAGAAACTGCTACTGCCCACCTAAATGCTGGTGCGAAAAAAGTAGTTCTTTCTGCTCCATCAAAAGATGATACGCCAATGTTCGTAATGGGAGTAAACCACAAAGAACTAAAAGCTGACCAAAATATTTTCTCTAACGCTTCTTGTACTACCAACTGTCTTGCGCCATTAGCAAAAGTGGTTCATGACAACTTCGGGATTGTAGAAGGGCTGATGACTACTGTACACGCTACTACGGCTACACAGAGAACTGTGGATGGTCCATCTATAAAAGACTGGAGAGGTGGTCGTTCAGCATTGTTGAATATCATTCCTTCTTCTACAGGTGCTGCTAAAGCGGTAGGAAAAGTGATTCCTTCTCTTAACGGAAAACTGACAGGTATGGCGTTCAGAGTGCCGACTGCTGATGTTTCTGTGGTGGATTTAACGGTAAGATTAGAAAAAGCAACTTCTTACGATGAAATTTCACAAGCTATCAAATCTGCTTCTGAAAACGAATTAAAAGGAATTTTAGGTTATACAGAAGATCCTGTGGTATCTCAGGACTTTATAGGAGATAAGAGAACTTCTATCTTTGATAAAGGAGCAGGAATCATGCTTTCTCCTAACTTCGTGAAGCTGGTATCTTGGTATGACAATGAGACAGGATATTCTAATAAACTGACAGATTTGCTGGCTCATTCAGCGACATTATAATAAACAAAGAGCCTCTTTTTAGAGGCTTTATTTTTTATGAGAAATTTTCCAAAATTACCTTTTCAGATGCGGCGAAACCAGTTTATAGGTTTAGGGATTTTAGGAATCCTTATTTTGGTTTTTCAGTTGGTTTTTTATTGGTTTAAAAACACTGAAAAGCACGAGCCTGTCGTTGTAGAATTTGTAAATGAAAATGCAGGAAATGAATTGGTTTTATCGGAATTTAATCCCAATGAACTCACCGCAGAGCAGTGGAAAAATCTGGGTTTTACAGAACGACAAGTCAAAACCATTTTAAACTACAAAGAGCTGGTCGGTGGAGAATTTCTCTCAAAGGAACAGCTGGCAAAATGCTACGCCATTTCTCCTGAAAAATTTGCGGAAATAGAGGCGTATATTCTGCTTCCAGAGAAAACCAGTAAGAAAAATAATTTTGAAAATTCTTTTACCAAGAAAGAACTAAAAATATCAGGGAAATTTAATCCTGATTCCTATTCGGCGAAAGATTGGGAGAATATGGGCTTTTCCCAAAAACAAGCCGAAGCGATTATTAAGTATAAAAACTATCTCGGCGGGAGTTTCCGAAGCAAGGAGAAGTTTAGGGAATGTTTCATCATCAGCCCAGAAAATTACCAACGGCTGGCGCCTTACCTGCTTTTGCCAGAAACTGCGCCTGATTTCGCTCCAAAACCGAAAGAAAATAAGCCTAAAATAGAATACAGCTATTTTGACCCAAATGCTCTAGATGCGCAGGGCTGGCAGAGATTAGGTTTTTCTGAAAAACAAGCCCAAGTAATCGTAAATTACAGAGATAAAAATCTGAAAGGAAGTTTTAAAAGTCTGGAAGATATTGAAAAATGCTTTGTGATTTCGGCAGAAAGATTCCAAGAGCTGAAACCTTGGATAAAACTACAAATCCGAGAAAAAGAAGAATCTACTAAAGCTGTAGTATCAGCCAAAACGGATTTCTCTAAAATAGACCTGAACAGCATTACTTTCAAGCAGTTGGTAGAATTTGGGTTTAATGAAAAGGCAGCGGCAAGCTATTTAGGCTACCGAAAGAAATTAGGAGGATTTGCCGATAAACAGCAGATTTTGGAAACTTATAATGTGGATAAAGATTTGGCAAGAGATTTAATTTCCATCAGCCCAATGGATGTTTCTAAAATCCAAAAATATGCTATCACAGATGCGCCAGAGGATTTCCTGAAAACGCATCCATATTTCCGAAAATACGGCGAAAAAATTATTTTCTATAGAGTAAGTTTCCCATCAGAAAAGGAGATTTTTAAGAAGATAAAAGCCACGCCTGAGGAAATTGCAAAAATGAAAATGTATTTGAAATAATGATAATAAAAAAAAGTATGAGTGAAAACTCATACTTTTTAATTTATTGTAGTTTGTTAGAATCAGCGATGAACTGTTTCAATCCATTATCAGTCAAAGGATGATTCAAAAGATTCAGAATAGAAGCCAGAGGAGAAGTTACCACATCTGCACCTATTTTAGCACAATTTATGATATGCATAGGGTTTCGGATAGAGGCTGCAAGTATCTTAGTTTCAAATAGATAGTTGTCATAGATTACTCGGATGTCTTCTATCAGCTGGATGCTATCTGTAGAAATATCATCTAATCTTCCTAAAAAAGGCGAAACATAGGTAGCACCTGCTTTCGCTGCCAAAAGAGCCTGTCCAGCAGAAAACACCAAAGTACAGTTGGTCTTTATCCCATTATCAGCGAAATATTTTATCGCTTTTATTCCGTCTTTGGTCATTGGGATTTTTACTACTATTCGTTCGTGTAGGGCTGTCAGCTCTTTCCCTTCTTTTATCATACCTTCGTAATCAGTAGAGAGCACCTCGGCGCTTACATCTCCGTCTGAAATTTCGCAGATATCTCTATAATGCTGTAGGATAGCTTCTTTTCCTTTGATTCCTTCTTTTGCCATAAGGGAAGGATTGGTTGTAACTCCATCCAAAATACCAAGAATTTGGGCTTCTCTGATTTGTTCTAAATTTGCTGTGTCAATAAAAAATTTCATCTTTCTTGATTTTAAAAAAGGTACGAATTTAGCGTTTTATTCTCAAATGAGCAAAATTAGTCTTCTATATAGATGATTTGTCCATCTTCCAGTTGATACGCTGTTCCTACTTTTTTTCCTTTGGTTTTGTTTTGGGAGTTGTTTTGGTCAGCGGAAGGCGTGTATTTTTCTATCTTGTTTCCTTTTTTGGAGATGATTTCCATGTTGTCTTTCCCAGGGTTTTTCACGACGGTAAAGTCTTCTTTGCTGAAAACTTCGGTCATGTTCATGTTCATTACCATGGCGACCATCAGGGCAACGGCAAAAACCATCGCTACATCGAACAGATTGACCACCACACTCAGTGGGTCAGTGTCTTCTTCTCGTTTGAAAATAGGAACTCTTCGGCGTTTGTTTCTCATATCTTGCCTTTGTTTTGGGTTAGAATTTGTGCTACATAGTCCAGATTGTTGGTGTCTTTGGCATACCACCTCTGTTTAAATTGCAGGGTAATCATCCCGATTAAACTGATGACCAAGCCCACTACCGTAGTAGCGAAAACCACCTGCATGTTGTAAGCCATTCCAGAGATGTCGCCCGAAGAAAGTCCCGTAAGGGCAGGGCTCATCGCGATAAGAGTCCCGATAAGTCCTAATACAGGCCCTACTTTTGCGAGTAGTTTAGAAGTTGCGATATCTTTTTCGGCTTCGTTTTCAAAATTAGAAATCATAAAATCTGAATAAGCATCGCTTGGTGGATGCGCGAGCAGGTCGCGTAGATAGCGGATGTAGAGCGAGTTGTCTTTCTTTGGGAGAAGGTTTCTCAGCTCGTCTATATTTTCGGATGATAGTTTTTTTATTGCATTGTCCAGAGCTTTATCGTTCTTGAATTTGGTTACAAACTGATTGTAAAAACTCCCTGTAAGAAGAAGAGCGCGAACGAAAAGTATTAGAAGAATAATAACATCTGGAATAAGAAGACTATTTGCTACCCAGAATAAAACCTTTGATATTGTTTCCATTTTTATAACTGATTGTTTCTATTTTTTATTTGATTATGATTAAATTTTACTTTGTTGATTAGATAAACTATATTGTTTTACTTTAAATTTTAAATAAAATATGAAAAGTTATCTTACTTTATTGTTTTATTAGATGATAATTTAAATTTTATATCTTGTTTTTTAATATTTTTATCTTTCTTTTTGGTTTTTATAGATAGAAATGAAGTTTTTCTATATGGTTTTTTAAATTTATCATCTATCTTTTTAATTTTTATAGATATTGTTTTTAATTTATCATCTTGTTTTTTTTAATTTTAATATTGATTTAATGTGTTTCTATTATGATTTTGGTTTTTTATAGACTATTGATTTTAATTTTATCTCTTTAATTTCCAATACCATCTATTTATCATCATTCCTAAGATAAAAATTACAATAAATAAGATAAAAGAAAATCCTAAGAACTTGAAAGAAATAGGTTCGCTTTTGGGAACATAGATAAGATTGCTGCTGGAAGTGATTATCAATCCCAAAATACCGATGAACAAGCTGGTAAGCAGATGCACCTCGATGCGGAAATCTCTTTCAGGGAAAAACGCTTGGATGCACCACGCTCCACCGATGATGAACAGCGCCAAACCTGCCGAAAACAGCATAGTAATGGTGAAAAAATCCATTCCTGAAAAGTAAAAAAAGCTCTGTGTAAGGAGATAAAACAAAACAGGAAACATTAGCAGGGCAGGACAAGCTTTTAGAAAGGTGTTCCATCGGTTTTTCTCTGCGAAAAAAAGTCCTTTTAGTTCAGAGAAACAAAAGACAAGGCAGAGGGCAACTTCTATGGTTACCAGCACTGCGATATTGCTTAAGATAGAGGGCGTTTCGAGGGCGTTTTGTATGGTTACCTGCGACTGCTCCATCGCATACGGATAAGCCCAAAAGAGAAACACGACCGACAAAACCGCGGCTGCCGCGACTTGCCAAAGTTTCCAAAAACTGAATTTCAGTACGGCGTTGATGAGGATAAAAACCAATAAAATATTTAAAACTAACTGCATTTTTTCTCTACTTCAAAGTGTGGTTTCTTATCGTGCAACTGATGAATTTGATGCCTTTTTCGGTTCTTAAAAAACTAAAAAGGTCTTGGTCAAGGATAACTCCGTTTTCATCATAATATGTGATGACAAGGCTGAAAAAAGGATATTTAGACATGTTTCTTCTGCCGCAGTTATTGTAATGATGTTGGATTTTTTGTTCCATATCTTCGGTAAGCGGAGTGGAGCTGTCTACTCTGATTTGTACATTTTTCTTGTTCTTATAGCCTTCCAGTCTTTCTAATAAAATAGCATGATTTTTTTCTAAGAAATCTTTTGAAGGTTGTGATATCCAGCCTTTTTCTTCGTCCCAATAGACGAATTTTTCATATGAATTTTTTAGAAGGCTTTTTTTGCTCAGATTTTTGAAAAACTTTTGGTTTAGGAAGTTTTCAAATAATTTTTCATTGTCAATAAAAGAATAATATTTCCCATTTGTTCCCAGAAAACTTACTCTTTCGGCAGATTTTTCGGGTTGGCTCTGGATACGGAGTGAGTGGAAGTCCAGAGTCAGCTGGTTATTTTGGAAATTTTTAACCAAAACCTCGTTTTTAGTGTTGATAAGAAGGTTTTCTCCGCCAGCCCAGAAAGAATGTTCATCATCTTCTTTGGTTAGTTTCGCTCCTTTTAAGGCTACGGAAAGCCCGTTTTCAAAAGGCGTCATATCATTGTATAGAGCTGGGATAGCCACTTTTCCTGCTGTGTTAAACATGCCGACATTTCCCGTTTTAGGATCTCGGAATTTGATGAAACCTTCATTTTCGCAGTCAAATGCCATATCAAAGACATAAAGGCTGTCTTTCGCGAATTTTTTTCCGTTTTTCAGCATGTAGTAGCCGCTAAATTCTCCATTGGTATCTTCCATAAAAGCAGCGATTTTGTCAAACTTATTAGCCGAAGTAAATCCCATGAATTTTGGTTCTATCATCACTTCTCCTTTGCTGTTTTTAAAGCCGAAAAGATATTCTTCATCATCATAAAAGGAAGTCCAGATGTCTGATTTTTGTGCAAAAACACTACAAGATGCCAGTAGCGAAAGGAAAAAAACTTTTAGTTTCATAAAGCTGTTTTTAGTATTTAATGTACCTACAAAGATAGAACTGAAATTTCAAATATGAATGAAAATTATCAATTTATTAAGTTTTAAATTAAAAATAAAACTGTTTGGAATACGGCTTGCACTCCAAACAGTTTTTTTAGGAATTACTCATTTTTTCTTTTTTTCTTGAAATAAATCAGCATCCCGATGAATGCAGCTAAAATTCCTCCGCCTATGAGCAGTCCGTTCAGCGGCATTTTTTCTTTCACCTGTTCTGGGTTTACTTCTTCTTTTTTCAGGACTTTTCCTTCTTTGGTATTGATTTCCTCGGTGCTTCCTGTTTTCATTTTTTGAAGCTCAGATTTGTATTCTTTGGCTTCATTTTCAGGAAGTTTCCCTGCAATGTAGTTTTGCAGTTTCTCGTTATTAGCAGAGAAAGAGGAGGACTCAGCCCCGAATTCTTTCACTAGTCCATTGTGCATAGAAGCAAGGTTGGAAATCTGCTCCGTGGAGGCTTTCCACATTCCTTTTCGTGTGGCTTCCAGCATTACGGCTGTTACGGTTTGTAGGGAAGCTCCGTTTTCTTTGTGAATGAATTCTCTGATGCCCAGATTATGTTTGTCCTCTACATAGGTTTCGTAGAGTTCGTTCCACATTTCATCATCTATCAGCTCTGGGCGTGTGGCTTCCCAGCCGAACATATTGGTCGTGATTTCCGCAATCTGCCCTGCACTAGAAGCTTTCCCTTTCATTTTTTCTTTGATGTATTTAGGGTTGAAAATAGTCGCTCTGGCTTCTACTCCTACGGCTTCTTTCAGCTCCTGCATACGCATGTTTTTGCGGTTTCTGTAATCTGCAAAATAGGCATCTGGGTCTCTTCCTGTTACTTCTTTTATGGCGGTGTTCATTCCTCCCATGAATTCAAATACATGGTCAAGGCTCAGAGCACCCCAAGTGTTATTTTGTCTGGCATGGATGAGAATATCCGTATTTTTGAGGGCTGCTTTTAGCATTCCTTTTTCGTATTTTCCCCATTCTTTTTCGTTTCCGTAGAAAGCACCCATGTTGTGCATGTAGGTTTCGGCGATATCTTTTTGAGAATCCCATTTGTCTCCCGCAAGCATCATTTCTTTCGTTCCAGTATCATATCTTCCCTGTTGTCCCCCGAAAATACGATAGTTGGACATTTCACGGGCTTGTTTAGGGCTCACCCCAGCATTCACCAGTTCTTTTTCTATGGTGATGTTTCCTGCGCTTACTTGGTTTTCAAAGTTTTCATCTTTTGCATTGGCTGCCAGTTCTACAGCTTTTGTTAAAAGGAATAAACGCGATGCCGCCAAATCTCTGAACTGCCCAGAAGTCTGAATGACAATGTCTATTCTCGGTCTGCCCAGCTCTTTTGATGAAATTAGTCTGACATCTACCACCCTTCCGAAAGAATCTCTTACAGGTTCTACGCCCAGCATATAAAGGGCTTGAGCGATAGAAACACCTTCGGTCTCTATGAACTCACTGCTCCAGAAAGTGTAGGCTATCTTTTTAGGATACTCGCCTTTGTGGTTTTTTCTGTATTCTTCTATTGTATTTTGGGCAAGTTTTACGCCTCTTTCCCAAGCCATTTCGGAAGGTGTCATTTCTGCATTCACAGCATAGAGATTTCTTCCTGTAGGCACGGCTCTTGGGTTGGCAACAGCATCGCCGCCAGAAGAAGGCGCTACATAACCGCCATTTAGAGCATTGAAGAAAGATTTTAGCTCTATTTCAGGGCTTTTTAGCAGGCTTTCTTTGTAGAAGACCACATTGTTGATAGTCTGTTCTATATCCAAAATCGCCATCGCTTTTTCTTTCTGCTCTTTTGGGATTTGGTTAGTTTCAGGTTTTTGTCCAGCTTTAGGCGTGGAGACTTTTAGTTTTCCTCCGACAAAGCTTGGTCTTTCGCCAAGTCTTTCTCCTCGTTTTACTTTTTCCATCAGTTTTTTAGCAACGAACTCTGGCATTCCATCAGGGATTTTACCTGCTTTTAGTTGTTTTTCTACTTCGGTAAGTTCGCCATTTTTGGATTTCATTTTTTTCTCCATTGCTTTTTTCACGAAGTAAGGCATTTCTCGCTGCGGCGTGAGTAGTTCTCTGGCTTTTTCGATTTCTGATACCTGAATTTTTGCCGTTGCCCCGATGAAATCAGGGCTTACAGATTTTCCATTAAGGATTTGTAAAACGATATTTTTAGCAGGATTAAGGTAATTTTCGGTAAAGAAAGCCTTTCTTTTCAGCTGCTGGTCGGTCACTTTTCCTGAAATTTTATCCAAAGCAGCCAAGCTGTACGCCAGCGGGTTGGTACTCATCGCCAGAACGGTGGAGCTTATTTTATCCGAGCTGTAAGGAACGCCCATGGTGTAAAATTCTCCATTGATTTTTTCCGTAGCGATTTCCTCCGCGAAGTTTTCCAGTTTGTCTATTTCCTCCTCAGAATAAGGTTTGGAAGTGATGCTGTCCAATCGTAAATCCCTATGTAAGCCCATTTTAACGGCGATTTTCTTTATTTGAAGAGAAATATCTTTCTTGTGGGCTTCGTCTTGAGCTTTGTAGTAATAATTGATTTTATCCAAAAGTTCATTGAATATAGAACGAGCCTCGCTTTCTGTAAAAGCTGGCGTCAGATACGAGATTAAAGTAGCATAAGTACGGCGTTTTGCGATGATGCTTTCTCCGATGTTTCCTATCGTGTAGTAGTAGAAATGAGGAACAGCACCCACCAGAATATCGCCCCAGTCATCGCTGGAAAGAGCCACTTGTTTATTGGGTGTAAATTCTAAACTTCCATGCGTTCCGAAATGAATCATAGCATCCGCCTTGAAGCCTTTTTGAGCCCAAAGATAAGCCCCGATGTAGGCATGTGGAGGGATTTCTTTCACGCCGTGATTTACTTTAAATTCATCATCTGTACTCAGTGCAGCAGGCGGCTGAGGAAGAATAGCCACATTTCCAAAAACTATTCTGGAAATCGCTAAATAGCCTTTTCCATCTTTTTTAGTTCCCATGAAACTTTCAGAAACGGCTCCATTATGCTTCATTACTTCTTCATACATTTGGGTTTGCACGGAATTTTTGAGCCAGTCTGTGTATTCTGCATCGTTTATGAGAGCAGGTTTTCCATTTTGGATAAAATTGTCAAAACTGCCCATCGCATTGCTGTTGTAGATATTTCCCTGCGCGTTGATGAGTTTCTGAAAATCAGCTTCGTTTTCAGGAAGTCCATCTACATTGTATCCTTCGGATTTCATTCTTTTCAGGAAATTGTAGAGCGAAGAATTAGTTTCTAAGCCCTGCGCAACGAGAGAGTTTTGCCCTTGTCCTTTGAAGTAATAAATAGCAACTTTCTTGTCCTGATTGTTTTTCTTTTTTAAGTTGATGAAATTATTGACAATCTGAGTGAATTTTTTCAATCGGTCAGGAATTGTTTTGAAAACGACCATTCCATCATTTCTTTTCTCCTGAGCAATAAGGACATAAGGATACACCGCGCCGTCCAGCTCTGGCATTACGATAGTCTGTCCCATAAATCCGCCAAACATTCCCATAGGGTCTTTCAGCCAGTCTTCTTCCAGCTGAATAACGGAAATAGGCGTGAAAATCGGGATGTTTTTTTCTTTTAGCCAATCTACAGTCTGTTCAGGATTGGTCATCTGCAGTCTTCCGTGTGGGAAGTAAATCACGGCATCAGGGTTGATTTGTTCCAAAAATTCAACTCTCTTACCGAAAGAAGCGAAAGGATAGACATTTAGCCCAGATTTTTGAAGGGAAATGATGATGCTGTCTATGTGTGCTTTGTTCCCAGAAAAAGGGTCGTGAATACCAGTGACTAAGGCTATTTTTGGTTTTCCTTCTTGGTAAAGATTATTTTTTTTGAGATAATCTTCATAGGTTTTGATATCGGAAAATGCCACTTCTTCATCGATATGGAAGAAAACATTTTCTTTTTTCTCCGCGACTTTTTCAGGTTCTTCGGCGAAGAATTTTTTGCCATCGATGTATTTTCGGACATATCTGGCAAAGTTTTGGAAATTTTTCTTGTTTCCGCTGGAAAGATAGTCATCTACTTTTTCTGATTGAGATTCGCTCAGACTGCTGATGTCGTTTTCAGGCGAGGTCACAGACACGAAATGTGTAGGGACTTTTTCAGCGGTTTTTATAATGGTATTTCGTTGATTTTCATCTATTTTAATGCCCATTCCCCAAGCCAGAACGAAATCATAATTTTTCAATTTATCGAGCTGGTCTAGCGGCACTTCTTCGAATTTGATAAAGCTGTCTTCATTGGAAAGCGCCATATTGGAAACTTGGTAATTTGGGAAATTTACCAATGCGATGCGGGTAGCAGAAGCCCATTTGCTCCATGCGAAATATCCCAAAGAAACGGCAAGAAGTCCTAATATAATGGATAAAATTCTTTTTTTATTTTTCATAATTGTTTAACTTTTATCATTGGTTTTCAGAGGTTAAATCTGGGTCTTGAACTTTTTTATTGAAATTCCATTTTAAGCCCAGATAAAATGTCCTTCCGATATCCACGGAGGAGTAAAAGCCTACTTTGTCCGCAGTGTAGCCAAAAATATTATTAATTCCACCTGTTAGAGTAAAGCCCAGCGGAAGTTTTGAAGCCAGCTGAAGCCGCCATATAGAGTAGGGCGCGTAGCTGACGAAAGAACTGCTGTCATCATCATATATTTTGGTGCGGCTGAGGTATTTTCCGCTGATGATGATGCTCGGAATGTAGTATTTAGCCGAAGGAATGTATTCCGCCTTGAAAGTCAGCGTGTGCGGGCGGTTTTCAGATCTTCTTTTTCCAATGTCATAGTAGGAATAAGAGCCTTTGAAATGGAAATTCTTATTTAGTTTGTATATTGCTGATACTTCGGAACTTAGCACATCTGTGTTTCCGTGGAAATTGACATAGCGCAGAGTGTCTCCGATGTTTCCTCTCAGGTTGATTTTATCCTTTATTTTTGAATATTGGGTGATGAAAGTAAGGTTTAGTTTTTTAAAGTTAAAATCAATGGAAACATTGAAATTATCGCTTGTTTCTGGTCTTAAATTTTTATTTCCCATAAGCTGGAATCCTCCTCCCCAAGGGTGGAACCAGTTGGTATAGAGTTCTTTAAGCGTAGGCGAACGGAACCCGCCTGAATATCCAGCGCGGATGGTCATCGTTTCATCAAATTTATACATTCCCGACAGGCGGAAAGTGAAATATTGTTTAAAAATAGAGTGGTAGTCCATTCTGGCTCCTGTAACGATGGTCACAGCGGGATTTATCACCCAGTCCTGCTGTGTGAATGCGGAGTAGGTCTGGGCGTTTTCTCTGCCTCCTGTGCTTTCGTTTTTGAACATGAAGCTCAGTAGTTTTTCCGAAAGCACCTCGCCGCCAGCTACAAGGGTGTGTTTTTTAAACAAATTCTGATTGTATTGAGAGCTGACTCTCCAGACTTCGTTTTCGTATTTTTTTTCTTTTTCTTTGATTTTTCGGAAATAATCATACTTGTCGTATCGGTCAAAAGTCCCTGAAACGATGAGGTTTTGATTATCATTAAATTTGATATTGGTTTTTAACCCTAAATTATAATTATAGTATCGGTCTCTGACGATTTCGCCTGCTGGCGTGCCTGGGTTTCGCTCACTGAAATAGTAGCCAGGCGTAAGGCTGAGGTCTATTTTAGGACTGAGGTTGAATGTCAGTTTTGGACTGATTCCGTAGTTGGTAAATCCAGCGACATTCAGCTCGTTATAGACTCCACTGGTGGAAATTCTGTCTGTAATGATGTAGGGTTCTCTCATCTTGTAGAAAGAAGAAATGCTGAGGTTTCCCCATTTTTGTTTCGTTCCTATGGAGAGATTTGCCTTGTGGTCTCTGCTGCTGTCGTAGAGGTAGCCAGCATTGATGTCCAGCGGACTTTTGGAATCTTTGGTGATGATGTTGATCACTCCACCGATAGCATTAGAACCATAGAGCGAGGAGGAAGCACCTTTTATGATTTCTATCCGTTCGATGTTGTCTATATCTATCCTGTCGTAGTCTATGTTATCAAAGGTTTCGCCCGCCATTCTTTCGCCGTTCATCAGGAAAAGAACATATTTCCCACCGAATCCCATCATGTTGATATTGGGACTTCCGCCATCGTATGTGAAATTGATGCCTGAAAATTCGTTTTCCAAGAATGTTTTGAAATCAGTGGACTGAGATTTTTTAATATCTTCAGCGGTTACCACCTGCACTGTGATAGGAACATCTTTCAGCTTTTTTTGTGAGCGGGTGGCAGTGACGACTACTTCTTTGATTTCAGTTTCTTTCTCTTTTTTCTTTTGCTGTCCATAGAGAGGAACTATAGCAATGAGTGAGAGAAAAAATGCTTTTTTTGACATGTTTAATCTTCCTTGATTTAAAAACAAGAAATTGAACTGTTGTTTTTGTTACAACAATTCAATTCCTTATCCTTATTAAAATTAAATTAGTGATTAAAATTTATTGTTGCTGTCTGCAACTTGATATTTAAAAGTGATAAATCCAGTAGTGTTTCTGGTGCTGTGGTTATAGCTTGTTAATTGGATTTTAGCAGCTTTCCCATCAGCAGTTTTTACGATATAAACCCAGTTGTTCACAGCGAATTTCGGCTGACCTGTCTGTGATGTAGGCGGAGTGTAAGACCACCATCCTGTGGTAGTATTGATATCTCCAGAGATTACAGAGTTAAGAGATGTAGTAGATGAAGTAGGTCTCCCATTGGCATAGGTGTGGGTAGTTTTCATTTCGTCTGCAGTGTAAGTCCCTGAAGGAACGCTGGTTACCTCCGATAGGTTTTTGCTTTCTGTTCTGATAACTCCACCTTGCCCAGAACCAGAAGTTCCTCCATTGGTTCTGATGTTATATCTATTGAATGCGATATCCCAAGTAAGGTCTGTGGAAGGGTTGGTAACCTGAACGATAGTTCCGCTAGCAAAAGAAAAATATTTCCATTCCGAAGCGTTGCTGGCATCAAGGTCTTTAACCAATTTTAAATTTGGGTTTGTCTGTTCTTGATTTTGGATCGGAGTAGAATCATCATTATCTCTACTGCAAGAAGCTACTGTCAAAGCAGCCAATGCTATACTAAAAAATGCTTTTTTCATAAATATTAAATTAAATTTTTTGCAAAGATAAATAAATCTTATTTATACTAAATAAAAATAAGAATATGATATTTATCATGTTTTTGAAAAAAATGAAATTCAAGAATAAAACCAAAAAGAACCCTAATTTTGCACGAGATATGGAATTTAGATTTAGTTTAAAATATTTTCTCCTTTCTCTGCTGATTTTCAGTATAGAAGTGGTCATCGCTACCATTCTGAAAGACTGGTATTTCGTGAGGGCTTTTGTGGGAGATATTTTGGTGGTGGTCTTGGTTTATACGCTTATAAACTCGTTTTTCAATTGCAGGAATAAAAACAAACTACTGCTATATGTTTTCGTTTTCGCTGTTTTTGTGGAAATGCTGCAGTATTTCAAACTCGCCGAAAAATTAGGCTTCCCAAAAGGAAGCCCAGCCTATATTATAATAGGAAATTATTTCTCATGGGAAGATATTTTGTGCTATGCAATAGGCTGTTTATCAGTGTTTTTTATCAATAAAATATTTAGAATAGATTAAATATTAGTTTCTTTTAATATGTTGATTACCAGTCAGGTTCATCACTAAAATCTCCATTTATATTTTCTTTTTTTAAGGAATAAATATAATCGTCACTATATCCTAACAACTGCTCATTATGACTTTCTATCATTATCTTTACTCTGTAATATCCTGCTTGAACAGAATGCCAATAATATTCTATATATAATTTTCCATTTTTTACTTCATAAATCCCCATTGTAGCTCTCATAGGATCTAAGTTGTAATCAGAAAAAATACCTACTTTCCCATCTTTATAAAATCTATAAATATAGGTTTGATAAGTATAGTTTTCTTTTGGGGGAGGAGATAATGTTATTTCTTTATATATAGAATTGAGGTCAATCATGTTTTTAATTTTCTGTTCTTCTCCCTTATTTGCATGAAGTGAAAATCTGCTCAAACTGAATCTTTTCCTACCCATTTCATTCCACTTTCCTGTAGCTATGCATGATGACAATAATGTCAAAAGAATTATTGATATGTATTTTACCATGTTGTAAATTGATTTTGACATTGGAAGTAAGAATTTCATCTGTAAAGTTATTTAGAATTGTGATAAAATATAGAGTAAAACAAATTAAACATCTTTCCAATGCTTGTCTATTAAATCCATCAGGAAATCAGGGCATCGGATGATTTTTTGTGTCTGCGCATCGAGGAAAAACAGAATAGTAGAGGCTTCGGTGAGTTTTTCTCCCTCAGAATTGAAAATCTCGTAATTAAATTCTATTTTTGCGGTAGGTTTTTTTGTGATTTTGGTATGGATGTAGAGCAGGTCATCGTATTTTGCTGGGCGGATGTATTTTATTTTATACTCCGACACGGGAAGCCAGATGCCTCTTTTTTCTATTTCATTGTATGAAATTCCGATAGCACGAAAAAGTTCAACTCGGGCAACTTCCAGATACTCAGCGTAGTTACCGTAGTAGACATATTTCATAGGATCGGTTTCTCCGTAACGAACTCGTAATGAGTGTATTATGTTAATCATTTGTTAAACTTTTAAACTTCATACAAATATATTTTTAAAAAACCAATAGAGCAAAAATTTTTTTTAAAAATTAAATTTTTCATATTTGCGAAACACAATTTCGGTTGAGGATTTTCTGAAAAATCAAATAAAATTTAATCATAAAAAGATATAGAATGGACAAGAATTTAGAAGCAATGTGGGAGAATTGTCTCTTTTTTATGCGAGATAACCTTGCCTCTTCAGAGGAAGGATCAGACATGAAAAAGCTGGAGGATTCTTTTGCGCTGTTGTTTGATAAGGTTCGTCCATTGTCTTTTGTGGATGGTAATCTCACTTTGGGAGTTCCTAGCAACTTCTACAAAGAATATATAGAGGAGCACTATATTTCTCTGCTTTCTGTCACTCTAAAAAAGTATTTCGGTAAAGGAATAAAACTTTGGTATGCTGTAGCAGAAAAAGGACAGGAAAAAGAAAAAAAGGAAGTAACCTATAAGGCTACGAACCTACAAACTCCCAAAAAACAAGAGGTTATGCCTCCATCTTTCATTGGGAAAGGGAATAATCATTTTGCGATACCAGGGATTAAAAAAGTAAATGTAGAATCTAATCTCAATCCTGCATTATCTTTTGAGAATTTCATAGAAGGAGAGAGTAATAAATTTGCTTTCACTGCTGCGAAGGCTATTGCAGACAGACCGGGGCAGACATCTTTTAACCCACTGTTTATCTACGGAGGTGTAGGAGTTGGGAAAACTCACATAGCTCACGGAATAGGTCTGGAAGTTAAAAACAAATTCCCAGACAAAATAGTGGTTTATGTCCCATCGGAGAAGTTTATTCAGCAGTTTATCAATGTAGCGAATACTAAAAATCCTGAGAAAAGAGCAGAATTTGCTAATTTTTATCAAATGGTGGATGTCCTCATTATAGATGATATTCAGTTCCTTTCAGGTAAAAAAGCTACGCAGGATACTTTCTTCCATATTTTTGACCATTTACACCAAAATGGGAAGCAGGTCGTTCTGACTTCTGATAAAGCGCCTGTGGATATCCAAGATATAGAGGAAAGAATCGTTTCTCGTTTTAAATGGGGACTTTCTGTGGAGATAAAATCGCCAGATTTTTCTACAAGAAAGAAAATCATCAGCAACAAGCTTCATAGAGATGGAATCCAGCTGAGTGAGGATATAATAGACTTTTTGGCATCGGAGGTTAAATCTAATGTTAGAGAGCTTATCGGGGTAATTAACTCAGTGATAGCTCATTCCATGATTTATAAGTCTGACCTTACTCTTGATTTGTTGAAAGAAACGATTAACAAAATCGCAACCAATAAGGATAAAACAATAAGTATTTCACTGATACAAGATGTAGTTTGTGATTATTTTGGAATTCACAAAGAGCAGCTTCTATCCAAAACCAGAAAAAGAGAAATCGCCCTGCCAAGACAGCTAGCAATGTATTTTTCTAAAGAATATACCAATGCTACCTATGCCAAAATAGGCAATGAAATGGGAGGAAAAGACCACACTACGGTGATGCATGCTTACAATACTATCAAAGATTTTTCTAAGATAGATAAAGAAGTAAAGAAATACATCAAAGATTTAAAGGAAAAAATATTTGCGTAGATAATAAAGTTATTTTATGAACAAAAGAAGGATTTTAATTCGTTAAAATCCTTCTTTTGCTAAAAACACAGAAAAAACTTATATTAGCAAAATAAATAATTATTAACCTTTGAAAAAAATAACCAAAATGAACGAAATAGCACAAAATATAGCAGAAATCAAAGCCAGAATGGCCGAGGCTTGTAAAAAAGCTGGAAGAAACCCAGAAGAGGTAAAACTCCTTTTGGCGACAAAAACCGTTCCTGCGGATAGAATAAAACTGGCCCTGGCTACGGGAGAAACCTTGATAGGCGAAAACAAAGTGCAGGAGCTGAGGGATAAATACGAAGAATTGAAGGGAGTTCCTCATACCAAGCATTTTATAGGGCATCTTCAGACCAATAAAATTAAAGATATTCTAAAAGCAGAGGTGGCGTGTATAGAGAGTTTAGACCGCTGGGATGCTGCTGAAAAACTACAGCAACGCCTTGAATATGAGGATAAAACCATCGAAGTTTTGATTCAAGTGAATACTTCTTATGAAGACAGCAAGTTTGGTCTTGACCCAAGTGAAGCGGTGGATTTTGTGAAGAAAGTAGCGACTTTGGACAGGTTGAAAATCAAAGGATTAATGACTATAGGGCTGTTTAGTGCTGAAATAGAAGAAGTTAGAAAATGTTTTCAGATGTTGAAGAAAATTCAGCAGGAAATCATAGCCGAAAATATTCCAAATGTAGAGATGAAGGAGCTGTCCATGGGGATGAGCGGGGATTTGGAAACGGCGATAGAGGAGGGCTCTACGATTATCCGTGTGGGGACTGCTATTTTCGGGAAGAGAGAGTATCCAGACAGTCACTACTGGCCTGAAAGCAATAGTTAAAGTATATTAAATTTTATAATTCGCAAAGGGAATTTTTTAACTTTGATTAGTTGAAAAATTCTTTTTTTATTTAATCAATTGATACACAATATTATGCTATTTTTACTTCCTGCCTATTTATCAGAAAATTCGCCGATTGAGTATTTTGCTCCTGCTGTTAAGGAATATATTATGAACTTGGATTATTTTTTCGTGGAAAATGAAAAAACGGCGAGAAAAGTCATCAAGTTTTTCGCTCCTGAAAAGAAACAATCTGAGTTAAAATTATTTCTTTTGGACAAATATTCAGAAACTTCGGATTTAAAGGAAGCTCAAGAATTGATGAAAAAAGGAACGGATTTTGGACTGCTTTCGGAAGCTGGACTGCCGTGCATCGCTGATCCAGGGAATATTATGGTAAAGTGGGCACATAAAAACGGCATCAAAGTGGTTCCTGTGAATGGCCCGAGTTCTATCATTTTAGCGCTGATTTCCAGTGGGTTTAATGGGCAGCAGTTTGCTTTTCACGGCTATCTTCCGATAGACAAAGATGAGCGGAAAAATAAAATCCGACAGCTGGAAAAACAGGTGCAGGAAACAGGATATTCGCAGATTTTTATGGAAACGCCTTACCGAAATCAAAGGCTTTTGGAGGATTTGTGTAAGTTTTTGTCACCGCAGACAGCCCTCTGCATAGCGGCGGATATTAACAATCCAGAGAAAGAATTTATAAAAACCCTTCCCATAAAGGAATGGCAGAAAGAAAAGACAGATTTGCATAAAATTCCTGCGATATTTGTTTTAGGACAATGAAAAAGCTGAAAATTTTATTTTGCATTTTCTTTTTTACGATTCGGATTTCTGCTCAGCAATTTTTCTTTGGAAAGGTAACCACAGAAGAAGGAATAGCGCTGGAGCAGGTTTTGGTAATTAACATGAGAAACAAAGAGCAGGTGTATACCAGCAGTAGTGGGGAATTTAAGATAGCTGCAAATATTTCGGATGAGTTTCGTTTCGTGAAGAAAGGTTATGATAGAATATCTCATTTGGTAAAAACTTCTGATTTTGATAAACATATTTTACTGCAAATGAGGAAGTCGGAAACTGTTATAAATGAAGTGGTTATAATTCCAAAAAGTAAAATAGACAAACTGAAAAAGGATATAGAAGTTCCTACTGTGAAGAAAGGAACAGTGTTTAAATCCAAACCAGCAAAATGGAAAGATGTTCTTAAAATAGCGCCCATTCCTATAGCGATTGCATTTGATATTAACGCCTTTGAGGAGCTAATGACAGGGAATGCACGGAGAAAGAAAACCCGCTATAAATATGAAGAAATGCAGGCTGATATCTTGCAGGTGAAAGACCTTTTAGGAGAAGAATATTTTATAGAAAATAAAATTCCAAGCGAGAGAATTCATGAGTTTTTAGAGTTTTCTATCATTGAAAAACCAGAGATTAAAAAACATATGAAAACTGGTAATCAGACTCAAGTTATGATGATTTTGGAGGAAATGTTTTCAATTTATCATAAAAGGTTGGAAACTAATAATATAGACAAGAAAAATGAATAAAATAATATACATAACGGCACTTTTTTTCAGCGTTTTGGGATTTTCACAGAGTGTTTCAGGAAAAGTGGAGACAGAAGAAGGTTTGTCTATTGCTAATGTGTTGGTTATCAATCTAAAAACCAATGAAAAAGTAAATACAGATGAAAACGGAAAGTTCACCATTTCGGCGAAGTTGCAGGATGAAATTCGTTTTGTGAAGAAAGGCTATGATCGAGTTTCTCATGTTGTGAAATCTGCTGATTTTCAGGAAAAAAAATATTTTAGACTGCAAAAATCTACAGTGACAATAGAAGAAGTGGTTATCAGCAGGCTGAAACTAACGGGAAATCTTGCCAAAGATTCCAAAAGTCTGGACAAGGAAGATGTCAATGCTAAAATTCAAAAATCGCTGGGGACAGAAACCATTGAAAAACAAGTGCGAAGCATTTCTGGTTCTGCGGGAATTAGTTTTAATATGGCCTCATTGCTTGCAGGAAAGAAGAAAAAAGAACAAAAACAGCGACTGGAAAAATATGAGCAATTCCAAAATAACGCCACATGGATAAGCGAAAGAGTAGATTCGGAATATTTCGTAAGTAAGGGAATTCCAGAGGTGAAAGTAGCAGAGTTTATTCAGTTTTCTCTGACACAAAAACCAGAAGTAGCGGGATACATCAAAACCAATAATTTCCCTAAAATAATGACTGCACTAGACCAGCTTATCCCTATTTATCTCAAAAAAATAGAGAAGAAAACAACATAAATTTTTAAAAAAATCAAAAAGGAATTTAACTTTAAGGCTTTAATTTAATCTAAATAACATATTAGATTAATAGAAATAAAAAAACAATAAAGTTTAAATTTAAAAACAGAGAAACCACATAGATTTGATTTATGTGGTTTTTCATTTAAGAAAGTTTAAATTTGCAAAAAAATTAAAAACAAATGGCAAAAATTATACGAATTCATCCAGAAAATCCACAGGAAAGGCAGATAAATGAAGTGGTGGAAACCCTGAAAAAAGGCGGGCTGATAGTCTATCCATCAGACACGGTGTATGCTTTGGGATGTGATATCAATAACCTGAAAGCAATGGAAAAACTAGCCCAGCTGAAAGGAATAAAATTAGAAAAGTCCCATTTTACCATTATATGTAATGACCTGAGCCACTTGTCAGAATTTACAAAACCGATAGAAACATCCACATTCCGACTTTTGAAAAGCAAACTCCCTGGGGCTTTTACCTTTATTTTAGAAGCAAATAAAAATTTGCCTTTGGCTTATAAAGGGCATAAAACCATAGGAATACGCGTTCCAAATCATTCTGTGCCACAGATGATAGTGGAAAGTCTTGGCAACCCGATAGCTTCCACCTCTATAAAAGATGATGATGAGGTGATAGAATATTCTACCGACCCAGAGCTCATCGCCGAAAAATACGATAAAAGCGTGGATATCGTGATAGATAGCGGCTGGGGAGAGCTGGTGCCTTCTACGATAGTAGATGTGACGCAGGGAATACCAGAAATTGTCCGACAGGGAAAAGGTGAATTATAGGAAATAAAAAAACTCTCGTATTTGCGAGAGTTTTTTGTTTATTATAAAAATTCTATATCCTTAGAATGAGGAAGAATTCCTTTGACATCGTAAACAACGCCGTTTTGGGATAGGAGTTTAGATAAGTCTAAATCCAAGAATTCTTTGTGAGCAACACCAAGAACTACTGCTTCGTATTTATCTGATGGAAGCGTTTCTAGGCTTTCTATTCCATATTCGTGTTTTACTTCGCTAGGATTAGCCCAAGGGTCGTAAGTTGTCACTTTAACACCGAAATCCTCCAAAGCAGTGATTACATCGATGATTTTAGTATTTCTGACATCAGGGCAGTTTTCTTTGAAAGTTACTCCCAGCATGAGTAATTTAGCTCCGTTGATTTGGATATTTTTCTTAATCATCGCTTTTACCACTTGCTCGGCAACATATTTTCCCATAGAATCATTCATTCTTCTTCCTGCCAAGATGATTTCTGGATGGTAGCCATATTCCTGAGCTTTTTGAGCCAAATAATATGGGTCTACACCGATGCAGTGCCCACCTACAAGACCTGGTTTGAAAGGAAGGAAATTCCATTTCGTTCCAGCGGCTTTCAGCACATCGTGAGTGTTGATATCCATTAGGTTAAATATTTTAGCTAATTCATTTACGAAAGCAATGTTGATATCTCTTTGTGAGTTCTCAATCACTTTAGCAGCTTCGGCAACTTTGATTGTTGGAGCAAGGTGCGTACCTGCTGTGATTACAGAAGAGTACAAGTCATTCACCACTTTACCGATTTCTGGAGTAGAACCAGAGGTTACTTTTAGGATTTTCTCCACGGTGTGTTCTTTATCGCCTGGGTTGATTCTTTCAGGAGAATAACCAGCGAAGAAATCCACATTGAATTTAAGTCCAGAAACTCTCTCTACCACAGGGATACAGTCTTCCTCAGTAGCGCCAGGGTAAACCGTAGATTCGTAGATGACAATATCACCTTTTTTAATCACTTTCCCTACCGTTTCACTCGCTTTTACAAGTGGAGTAAGGTCTGGGCGGTTGTTTCTGTCCACAGGCGTCGGTACAGTGATGATGTATACATTGGCATTTTCTATATCTTTTAGGTCAGCAGAGCAGAAAAGTCCATTGGTACCAGCATTGAAAGGGTTTTCTTTAACCAAAGCTGATTTCAGAAGGTCATCAGACACCTCCAAAGTTTCATCATGTCCTGCGTTTAGTTCTGTGATTCTTTTTTGGTTAATGTCAAAACCTACCACAGGGAATTTAGTGGCAAATAATCTTGCCAATGGCAGTCCTACATAACCAAGTCCAATAATTGCTATTTTATGATTCATATTATATATTTTTATATTTTATTTATTTCACACCTTTAAAAATTCTATGATACAGATATCCCCATATAGTAGGGTGGTACCAGAGGATAGATTCTAGATTTCTTTCTTTTTGGGAGGATAGTGTTTCATTGAAAAAGTTTTCTATTGCTTTGGTTAGCAGTTTGATGCCGCTAGCCAGCTGGATAAGAGGATATGTTGAGAAATCATCCTGCTCTGTGATTGTGATATTTTCTTGGTATATCACGCTTCCTGTGTCTATTCCTTTATCCACGAAATGCACCGTAACTCCATTGTTTTCAGCATCATTATTTACCAATGCCCAATAGGCTCCATGAACGCCCCTATACTTGGGAGTGATGCCCGCATGAGTATTGATAAAAGGGCATTCTACGGTAGAAAGCACTTTTTCAGATATGATTCTCGTTCCGTTTACAATGATTAAATCAGGATTTATTTCCTTCAATAATTCTATAGTTTTTTTTGAATTTACAGATGAAACATTTATCGTTTTATCATTGGGAATTTCCGCAGCATTCATGCCGTTTGCCTTCATGATTTCATCTCTTCTCTTTTTAGATGTGCTGCCTAAAAACTTACCGATAATCAGCTGGAATAAAATCTGTCCCACAACGGTAAAAATACCCAATCTTTTTATCCTTCTTTTGATAAATTTTTTGGTATTTTCTTTGTCTTCCACAATGATTTTTTCAATGCCGAATTGACTATCCAATGCATTGAAAACGATTTTTGAGGAATCCCCCTTTCCCGCTAAAATAACGATTTTTTTACCCTTCATTTTTCATCTTTGCAGCCAAACTACTCATCGTGTAGCTTTGGAAATTATACTTTTCATTTAAAAATTTATAATGTTGTAGGATTTTCTCTAAAAACTTAAAATTTTCCTCCATATTTGCCCCAAAATTATGAGGATGCCACCATAAATGGTAGGTTAGATTGTTTTTAGCAGCAAAGGTCATGCTTTCCTTTATTCTTCTTAGCCTTAAACTTTCCAAGAAACTCAGTTTCGGCGAAAATGGCCTCAAAAACCGGCTTGATGGAATATTTACAGGAGTTTCTTTTTTTATGTAATCGTCTGAATAACAGTTGTGTCCAGAAATATTGATATAAGAATCCATCAGCCTGAAAGCCCGCTGAAACAGGCTTTCGTTTTCGCCGCTTTGGGCTTTATACAGCCAAGAGTGCTCGTTTCCTCTGTAACAAGTGATTCCCAGCTTGGAGCATACTTGTAAGTATTTGTCATTGAACTGGTTTCGTGGGAAAATCAGCGATGTTATCTCTATTCCTTGTTCCTTTGCTGTCTGCACTGCCATTCTGGTATCTTCTCTGAAAGATTCCAGTGTTTGTCCTTTTTCTAAACAATAGTAATGGGAAAAAGTGTGGGTGCCGATTTCCTGCTCAGGATATTTTTTGATTTCATCGATGAGTAGTGGAGCAAAATGATATTTATCTTGGTTAAAATCACTGCCCAGACTCTCGAAATAAGAGTTTTCGTAGGGCGAAAGCGATTTGTCTTCGTATTGAGGTTTGATGGAAGGTAAATTTGCCAATAATTCTTCTTTGGTCCTGAAAAAAAGAAAACCAACAGTAGAAAAAGTACCACAAACGGCATATTTTCTAAATAATTCCAGCGTTTGAGGAATTACTTGATGGACATTCAGAATGTTCTGCCCATAGTCATTAATGGTTCTTTTGTCCCGAACGCCCCACATGAGCTCGAAATCCAAAGAAATTACAAATTTACCCGTTTTCATTTTTTAGTTACTTTAAATTTTCCCAATACCAATCTACAGCTTCTTTCAGACCTTGCGCGAAGATGTGGCTCGGCTGATAGCCTAGATTTTTTTGAGCTTTCTCTATACTCGCCAATGAGTGAGGAACATCTCCTTGCCTGTTTGGTCCATGGAGAATTTCCACTTTTGCGATTTCGTTATCATAGGCAGAAAGGTATTCTTTCAGCAGTTCAGCCATTTCTTTGATGGTTGTCCTGTCGCCCACGGCTGTGTTATATATTTGATTTAGAGCCTCTTCTTTATCAGTGATTAAGGCTAATAAATTCATCTGAACCACATTATCAATGTAAGTAAAATCCCTTGAATAGGTACCATCACCATTGATAGTCGGCGATTGGTGGTTGATTAGCTGGATTACGAATTTCGGAATTACCGCAGCATAAGCGCCATTTGGGTCTTGTCTTCTTCCAAAAACATTGAAATATCTCAGCCCTATCGTATCAAAATTATAAACTCTTTTGAAAACATCGGCATAGAGTTCGTTCACATATTTCGTGATAGCATATGGAGAAAGCGGTTTACCGATGATGTCTTCTACTTTTGGCAAAGATGTAGAGTCGCCGTAAGTAGAGGAGCTGGCAGCGTAAACAAGTCTTTTAACTCCTGCATCTCTCGCTGCTACGAGCATATTTAGGAAACCGCCCACATTCACATCATTACTCGTGATAGGGTCATTGATGGAGCGAGGAACAGAGCCGAGAGCAGCCTCGTGTAGAACGAAATCTTGCCCGTCACAAGCTTTTTTACAAGTTTCTAAATCACGAATATCACCTTCAATCAAAGTGAATTTTTCGTTTTTGAAAAAAGGCTCAATATTATGCCTGTGTCCCGTAGCAAAGTTGTCCAAAACTGTAACTACAGCTCCCAATTCTAGTAGTTTTTCCACTAAATTGGAACCGATGAAACCAGCGCCGCCAGTGACTAATATTTTTTTATTTTCTAATTTTTCTTTGAAATTCATCTTTTAAGTTTTTTATTATATGTAATATTTTCTTAGAATATTGCAAAGATACGATTCTTTATTGGTTAAGTTTCGTTCTTTGAAATAATTTTCTACATCAGGAATGTTTATTTCGTAGCCAGAACCAGCTTTTGTGAGAATGAGCTGAGGCTCTATACCGAGTTCTTTTTCAATGATTTCTAAAATCTCAATGATAGAATAATTGAAAGGATAAGCGATATTGACCACTTTATTAAAATTCTGATAATTGATAACTTGAAGGACTAAATTCTTAATATCCTCAGTATCAATGATGTTTCGGGTTGCTTTTGTATGAACATTTATTTTTTCGTGGTTTCTGACAGAACGAACCAAATAGTTTATCAGCAGATTGGGATTTCCTCCTTTGCCAACGGCGTTGCTTAACCTTAAAATCAGATATTTTGGGCAGTTTTCAGCGATGATTTGTTCCATTTTTAGTTTGTGTAGAACATACTGACTGTCAGCCTTTGAGGAATCATAGATGCTGCAGGTAGAAAAATAGACAAAAAGTTTATCTGGATTTTGTGTAAAAGTTTCCCTGATTAGGTCTTCTTCTCTTTGAAATTCAGATAGTTCTGTCTCTAAGGAGTTAGAAACTCCAGATGCGAAAAAAATAACATCTTCTCTATTTACATCATAAAATAGAGAAGCAATAAGTCCATTTCCTACAATCATTTTTTTGTGTTTATTTTTTTATTGTAATTAGATTTCAATAATTCTGAAAGACTTGTTTTACTTAGAAATTCAGAAAAAGCCAGTCCTCCTTTATCTGAGGTGTGTGCTATATCAGCAAAATAGTCCTGCTCATTTCCTCCCCATTTTTGGCTAAAATTAAAATCAGAAATATCTATGAAATCTATATTTGAGTAGTTTTTATAATAAAATTCTAGAAACTCTTTCCTATTGTATTTTGGATAATTTTTGTCATGTATATATTTGGGTAAATTCACAAAAACCAGGTGAATATTTTGCTCTTTACATAGTTTGACTATTTTATCCAAATATTTAGTTTGATAAATGGGAATATGGGTTTCTTCTTTAGGTTTGTAATAATTTTCATCATATTTTTTTATATTCGCAGTGTATCCTCCAAAGCTTATAGTATCGTTTTTTAATAAATGAAAATTTTCTTTTCCTAGTATAATCCAAGATTTTATGTAAATTCTGGGGTTAGCAAAAAATAAATCCTTCTGCCCTTCTGTATCTGCTAAAGGAAGATATCTCTCTCTCCCTTCTGAACTAGCAGATTCAAATTCGTTATTGATGAGGTTGGACGGTGAAAAGTTAATGAGAACAGTATCTACTTTTTGTATTTTCATAAGTTGTTTTAACTTGTAATAGGTAAAAAGATAAGCCTCTCCTCCTTGCGAATAGTTTTCGTATTGGGTGGCTATTTTGGTATTTATTGATGCCTTTCCAGTTGAATCTCCTAAAAAAGGAATTCTGCTGGTCTGTGGTGTTTTGAACATAAAACAGTAAAAAACTATAGATAAAACCAAAATAATGGTTACAGCTCCTGCAAACAAAAATAGATTATGAACGAATCTTTTCATTGTTTTTTCTATTATATTTAGTTTTTAAAAGATTTTTTATTCCTTCTTGGGCTAGAAAATTACTAAAATATTCTGCACCAACGATATCAACATGATTCATGTCGTAATAAGCATGTTTAGGAAGTTCTATTTTTGAAAAATCTAAAAAATCAATATGAGAATAATTTTTGTCATAAAATTCATAAAATTCTTTATGATCATAATTTTTATAATCTGCTCTTGGGTAGTTTTTAGGAGGTTGTATTAGGATTAAATGAATTTTATTGCTATTACAAAATTGGATTATTTTATCAAGATATTTCACTTCCATTTTTGTAATTACAGGACTTTTGAATTGATATGTTTCTAACTTGGTTTGTGTTTCATTAGTCTTGGATGGTATATATGAACCAAATTTTGATATATTGCTATAATCCCCCCAATTATCTTGTGAGTTTGGTAATTTTAATAAGGGTGCCAAAGTATGTTTCCCAATACCTAAAAAAGAACTAAAATAATCTTTTGGCATAGAAGTGAACATGTCTTTATGTTCATCAAAAGAAAAATCTCTGTAAAAAGAAGACATTCTGTTTTCTATAGGACCACCATCTCCATCTTCCCACCATCTATTGTTGATAATATTATGTGGATTGAAAGATAATAGCAGGGTGTCGATTTTGTTCTGTTTTGCTAAAATAGCCAGTTTTCTGTAGGCAAAAATATACATTTCACCACCTGTGGAGTAGTTAGCATAAGACTTTAAAATATTATCATCCATAGCCCAGCGTGTATTAGAATCTCCAATAATGATATTTTTTTTGGAGATTTTTACATTAGTTTTGGGCTGATTAAATAGATAAAGATAAAAGATTCCTATTATACTTAATGATAACAAAGAGAAAATAGAAATTTTATGGATAAATTTTTTCATCTTTTAAAATTGGAAATATATAAATTCAGCTTCCTTCCCATGGAACCAAATAATCAGTAAAGTTAGGAAAATATAAATCATCCAGCGGAAAGGTCTTTTTACCTTATCCTCGAATCTTAGAGGGAAAAGTCGGTCTCTCATCAGCCATTCGAAAACGAACATAATAGCAATAAAGAAAAGCAGACTCAAATCTCCTCCTATCAATTTCAAAGGATATCCGATGCCTATATGCATGGTCGTGAACATTTTCTTGATGAAAGAAAATGCATCAGAAATACTCTCAGCACGGAAGAAAATCCAGCAGAAAGTAGCCAGACCGAATGTCAGAAGTACTTGGAAAAACTCTTTTAGAGAAGGAAGTATTTTGCCTTGTGCTACGATGTCAAGATTGTTCCTATTGGTTTTCATAACGATAGAAGGCATTATGAATAAAGCATTTAGGAATCCCCAAAAGATGAAAGTCCAGTTTGCTCCATGCCAAAAACCACTTACCAAGAAAATGATAAAGGTGTTACGAATTCGCATCCAGTCACCTCCTCTGCTCCCACCTAGAGGGATGTAGAGATAATCTTTGAACCAAGTAGAAAGAGAGATATGCCACCTTCTCCAGAACTCAGCGATATCTCTTGAGAAATATGGATAATTGAAATTTCTTAATAATTCGATGCCGAATAGCCTTGCTGACCCTAATGCGATGTCACTATAACCAGAGAAATCACAATAAATCTGAATAGCAAATAAAAACGCCCCAAAAGCTAATGTGGTTCCGGTGTATTCGGCGTTTGCATAATCATTAAAAATTATGTTAGCATAATGAGCACAGTTGTCTGCGATGACCACTTTTTTAAATAATCCCCAAAGGATTTGTCGCATCCCATCCACGGCTTTATGATAGTTGAACTCTCTATTTACCTTTAATTGAGGAAGTAAATGCGTAGCTCTTTCTATAGGACCAGCCACTAAAAGAGGGAAAAAACTTACAAAAAGGGCATAGATAACAGGATCTTTTTCAGGCTCTATTTTTCTGTTGTAAATATCTACTACATAGGACAATCCATGGAATGTGTAAAATGAAATACCCACAGGAAGCAGTATTTCCAAAGTCCAAGGATTTACTTTAATCCCTAAACTACTCATAAGTTCGGCAAATGAACCTACGAAAAAGTTATAATATTTGAAAAATCCTAAGAAAGAAAGATTTATCAAAATGCTGAGCCAAAACCAAAATCTTCGGGTGTTTTTATCTTCGGTTTTTGCAATCTGCAGTCCTGAAAAATAATCTAAAAAAGTAGAAAATAGCAATAAAAACGAAAATCTCCAGTCCCAGCAGGAATAGAAGTAATAACTAGATACCAGAAGTAAAATGTTCTGCCATTTGAGCCTTTTGTTTAATATCCAATAAAGGGAAAAAACGATAGGTAAAAATATCGCAAAGCTAATAGAATTGAAAAGCATGTGTTAGATTTTTATGTTATAATATTCAGCTACACTTTTATGCCCTACATGTAGAATGACTTCATCGCCAATGCCTTCTTGATTTCCACAAACACACCATTCGGTAGGGAGGTGGTAGGGAGCATATTTTGTGTCATGAGCAGCAAGCCACATGATACGAGAGTTACGAGAAGGGTCTTTTAGTAAGATATCACAGCAGTTTTGATAATATTTTTCTGCTAATTTATGCCCTTTCCAAAGGGTCATCGGGCTTTGATTATAGGAATGTCCATAGCCGTTGCTCATGTCTGTGATAGGTTTGGTATCAAGTGACATTTCCATATCTTTTTTGACAAGATTTCTAGGAGTGGCAGCAGCACAAGAACCAAACAATTCTGTAAGATATATAAGTCTGTATATTTCTTCCGAAAAAACAAACATATCAGAATCTATCAAACATTTGAAATCTGCTGTGGATTCTAGTAGGGATTTGTATTTATAGTAGCCCGTTACTCTATACATGTATCTGGGATGGTTTTTGTCTAAACCTTCTGGGGGGGCTACTTTTTTCAAGTTTACACCTTCTACATTTAAATCAAAATCCGAATATACTGTATATGTAGCATTTGGGAAATATTTTTTTAGTGAAGATAATGAAGGTTCTAATCTGTCCTGATTGCTCAGTTCATTTCCACCTGCATTTGTACGGTTTTCTCCAAATTCGCAGAAACAAAACTCTATTGATATATTTTTGAGGTACTCTTTGAGTTTTTCATCTTCTATGATGAAAGGTTTTAGGTTTTTATAATTTTGTTCTGGGAATGAGGGTTTTATCTTTTCGGGAATTGTTTTTTTCTTTCCCAAAAGAACAGAAACAGCCTCTTGTATTCTATGTGTCAATCTGTTAAGCATTACCTAATAATTTTTTGATTTTATTTCTTGCAGGTATTTCTATATACTTATAGGAAAAATGAGAAGCTATCATGACCACTATAAATGATAAACAAAAGAATAATGTATGATTTTTTATACCTGCCGCACTGAAAATTTTAGTTAATATCATCCCAATAGGTATTTGCAGAAGATAAAGAGCAAAACTGATTTCTCCTAAATAGATGAGGTGTTTATTGTTGAAAATCTTCGTTATCCTACCTGTGTTTAAAGTAATTAATAATATCAATCCTCCAAATGTTATTGAATGAAAACCATTATGGATAAGTAAATTTCTGGTAAGATAGATAAGAAGTATAGTTGTCAAAGTCGCTATGACTACAGGTATGTCATAGTTTCCAGCTTTAAAATTGAATAATTGTATATTTTGAAATATCAATCCAAAAAGTATCCCTACAAGAAAAGAGTTGAGGTGTAGAAAGGGATTGAATTTTAAAAAATATCTATCCAGAGAGTTGTATCCTCCATAATATTCTGAAAAATAGAATATATTCATACCTATCTGACATATAAGCCAAAAAGACAATGTGAATATCGCGATATATTTAAGCTTCCATTTTTTGATAACATAATTGAAAATAAAAGGAAACAACAAGTAAAAAAACATTTCTACAGATATAGACCATGATGGGACATTGTACGAAAGGCTTATTTGTGGTATCCAAGCATGAATTAATAAGGCATTCATAAGCATCGAAGGAATATCAAATTTTACATATTCTAAATAATTTATGTATTTGAAAATATTAGCAGCTATAGCAAGAAGCAATGTCATTATGTGCAGTGGATATATCCTAGCAAGTCTGTTTATATAATATTCTTTCGGAGAAATGTGCTCTTTCTTTCCGTAAGCCAAAATCATCACAAAGCCAGATAGTACATAAAAATAACTAACTCCTAAGTTAAGATGCTCATCATTTTCTATTTCTCCAAAGTGATAAACAAATAACAAAAAAGCAGCAATAAATCTCGTAAATGTAAGTTGAGAAGTGGTCATTGTGATAATTTTCGTTATGCAAATTTAACAATTCATTTAATATTGACAAAGCCTATATTTAGGCGCATAGGCTTTTAATTATTATATTTGCACAAAAGACATAATAGTATGCGCGTTTTTCCTATTGTTTTCACTTGTGATGATAAATATTTCAAGTACACAGATACAGTAATTACTTCTATATTAAGTAATCAGAATAGAGATGTTCATTATGAAATTCATGTCCTTACAGAATTTATAAGTGAGGAAAACAAACAAAAAGCGATATCTCAGCTCAGACCTCATGAAAATTTTAGCATAACATTTCATGAACTTGGGAATATAGATAAAAGTAGTTTTTATCTCAATTCTTACATGTCTGTGAGCACCTATTATCGTTTTTATTTATCAGAGATTTTCATGAATTATGACAGAATTCTCTATTTGGATAGTGATTTGGTAGTCAATGCTGACATTTCTGCATACATTGATATGGATTTTGAGGATAAATTAGCTATTTGTAGCAGTAGTCCATTCATTAAAAATAAAGTTCTTCAAGGAGATGATCCAGATTATCCTATAAGTTATTTCACTGAAGTTCTAAAAATGCCAAATCCTGAGGAGTATTTCAATGCAGGAGTGATGCTTTATAATTTAAAGAAAATGAGGGAAATGGACATTCAGCAAAAGCTTTTTGATGCGCTGAAAGAAATCCCAGAACCAAAACTGCAAGACCAAGACATCTTAAACTCTGTATTCTCACGAAATGGAGGAGTAAAACTGATATCAAATTTTTATAATAATACAGCCACGATAAGAATTACACCTAATCGATTACTTTTAGAAAGTTTAAAGAAAAAATTAGGAATTAAGGCTAATCATTGGTTCTATATTTACCATTATGTAGGAAAGGTGAAACCATGGCAGCGAGATGGCGTGGATAGTGGACTTTTCTTCCAATACGCCTACAAATCACCATTTTTTGATGATATTATAGAAGCCAATCAATTAGACAAACAAGGACTAATCAAAAAATATAGATTAAACTGGTTGTAGAAGCAGGGTAGAGGTGTATTACAATTCCTGTAATTCTACCATTTTCCTGAATTTTTCTGAGCTTTTTATTAAGCTGTCAAAGTTACCAGAGGCTATGATTTTACCTTTATCCAAAAGATAAATAATATCTACATTTTTTATCGTAGAAAGCCTATGGGCGATGATGATAAGAGTGGTCTGCCCTTGTAGCAGGTCTATGTTATTTTTGATGTGTCTTTCGGTTTCTGTATCCAGCGCAGAAGTTGCCTCGTCTAGTATAAGTAGTTCCACATCTTTATAAAGTTCCCTCGCGATAGAAATTCTTTGTTTCTGACCACCAGAAATCAGGATACCATTATTCCCAAGCTGAGTGTTTTCTTTTTCTGGAAGTTCATTAAGAAATTCGGATAAAGAAACTTTTTCAATGGTTTTTCTGAATTTTTCCTCGTTTTCTTCGGATTTTTCTTGCCAAAAAGTGACATTATTAAAGATAGAATCATTGAATATCACGGCTTCTTGTGTGATGTAGCCGAGATGATTTCGGAAAAAATTAAGATTAGTTTTATACAGAGATTTTCCCTCAATGATTATTTCCCCATCATCAGGCGTTTGTAGTCCAGATATAATATTGGCAAGCGTCGTTTTCCCTGCTCCACTTTCTCCAACGAAAGCCACGGAAGAATTTTTCTTTATAGAAAAACTTATGTTATCAATAGCTTTTTTCCCTCTGAATGACAGTGAAATATTCTTTATGCTGATGTCATCAATATGCTCGATTTTCTCTTGGTAATGAAGAGGTTCTTGATAATGTTTAAAATCAGATAATAATGTCTCAAAAGAGTCAATCCCAGAAGAATTGGCCAAAAATGTATTCCATGAATTCTGCATACTTACCAAATGCCCCAATGCTCTGTAAAACAAAAGTAAACTCAAAAGAATAGAAGAAAAAGATTCCCCTAAATAAGAGGTCTGTACGATAATTACACCTGTAATGATGACAATCGTAAAAGGCTCTCTAAGACTTTCCCCAATGGATGAAATTTTCCCAACTCCTAGATTGATTTTTTCTTGTTCATGGATGTTATTTACCAGTTTTTTTGAAAATAACTGATAATGATTAGTAGCCTTTAAATATTTGAAATTATGAAGAATTTGAATTAAAATCGCATTAAAACTATTTCCTTTACTAGAGAGCAGCGTAGCTTTTTCCTTGGTATAGTTGTTAATGTATTTATAAAATAAATTGGACAAAGAACCTCCGATTGCAACTAAAATAGCAAACTGCCAATTGGCTATAAAAGCAAGGAAAATGTAGGTGGCAAGCATGATAATATGCTGTAAATAAACGAAGAAACTCATCAGCGCCCCGATTACTTTTCCTAATTCCCCGACCATTGTATTTTGGATGCGCCCTGCTTCTAATTTTGTAAATCCAGAATAAGAAAGTTCATTAAGACTCTTTATCAAATTGAGTCTCAGTAGACTTACAGATTTTACTCTTATTTTTATAAAATATACATTTCGCAGATAGTAGAAAACTCCTTTTATAGAGAAAACCACCACCATAAATAACAAAGCATTTACAAGATTTAAGTTGACACCAACAGAATCAAATAAATTAACAATGAAATTTATAACATCTGAGTTTTCATCTCCTGTATTAGCATTTATACCAGAGGCAATTCCTAACAATGGAATGAACATAGCAAGCCCCAAACCATCTAATAATCCCACCAATAAGTTTACTAAAATATAGCCATACATATGCCGCCCCGCAATGTTTTTGAAATAAGAAAAATATTTTAGTAAAGAAGTATTTTTGCTGTTCATATATCTATTTTTGTGATGCAATAGTCATTGATTTTCACGATTTTAAAAATAAGAAAACATTATTGCATTTAATCTGGCAAATTTAAAGAAAATTATCCAAATTATCCGTAAAAATCTTATGTCCAACTTTACCCTGCTGCTGCATGATTTTTTCTTGTATCTGTTTTAAGAAAGTCTGGTGTTTAGGGCTGTTTTTATCCTTTGGTCTATGCTCCAAAGCCTGTTTTATTTTAAGGTTTTCGTTGGAAAATCTATCAGCCTCATCAGAAAAATAGGCTTTCTTGAATTTTTCCCAAATGTACTGAACAGCTTGTTCGCTCGGATGGATGAGGTCTTCCTTGTAGAATCTGTAATCGCGTAGGTC
The DNA here is from genome assembly GCA_013333255.2 of Flavobacteriaceae bacterium. Lineage (GTDB taxonomy): Bacteria > Bacteroidota > Bacteroidia > Flavobacteriales > Weeksellaceae > JABCPE02. Next base: position 193,483 of record JABCPE020000005.1, read on the forward strand.
ATCCATAACGATTTCATATACAGGGATATAGTGGCAGTTTTCGTGCTGATCCACAACTTCATGAATTGCACAGAGTAGCTTGGCTTTGCTTAGATTATTTTCGCTAAAACCATCTTTGGTGTGGCGTACAGGGCTTAATGTAAAAAGAATCTGTGCCTCTTTTGGACAGATTTTTTTTAGAATATGGCAGGTTTCAGCTATTGAATTTACCAATTCTTCGTGCGTCAGAAGGCGTTTATTAAAGTTTGTTTGTGGAATTTTGTGGCAGTTTGCTACAAAAATATTTTTGGCTAAATGTTCATAAACGAAAGCTGTTCCATAGGTGATAATCACCCAGTTGCTTCGTTTTAGAAATTCGTGCGCAAGGTTTATTTTTTCATTAATTTTTCTGAGAGTATCTTCCTGATTTTCAGAATTAAATGAGGTGTGATGATTAAAACTCAAGTATTCACCTTGATGAAAATCTAAATTTTCCTCTGTGTAAATTTTATTTTCAAAAATTTCTTGAATACTGTTTTTCACAGCCCAAGGGTTGAAAAGAGTTCCAAAAGGATTGTTCAGCGTTTGGAACTGGCTATCAGCTAGTTTTACAGAGATTTCTGTTGCAAAACAAGATCCTATCGAAAACAAAGAATCCGAAATTTGAATTTTTTTTTCAGAAATCGGAATTTCTACCTCGGTACGAAATTTCATAGACAAGATTTAAATATTTCTTTTTAATAAATAATCTGCCAGAGCCAAGAAAGACTCCTTTTTCTCTGCATTTAGACTGGTCTGGTTCAGATATTTTTGAGCTGTATCATGATGCTCCTGTACGAGTTTTAATGTGATTTCATTCGCCTTTGTATCGAGGAGAATTTTAGAAACAGCATCTATTTTCTCTTGGCTTTCATCTTTTTGGGAATACCAGTTTTGGAGTTCTTTTTTTTGTTTTTCATCTGCTTTTTCTAGCGCAGTGAGGTATAAAACGGTCTTCTTATTTTCACAAATATCACCCGCTTGTTTTTTTCCAAAATCTCCCTGATTTCCAAATACATCCAGATAATCATCCATCATCTGAAATGCGATTCCAAGGTGAATCCCAAACTGATAGAGAGCCTCGGCATCCTGCTCTGGGCATTCAGCAATGAAAGCGCCTATTTTTAGCGCTGTAGCACTCAGTACGCCAGTTTTGTAAGTAATCATTTGGATATATTCATCAAAACTTACATCATCTCTTTTTTCAAAATTCATGTCCATTTGCTGTCCTTCACATATTTTCGCTCCTGTATCGGAAAATAAATGAATACATTTTTTGAACAAAATAGGGTCTAAATCCTCGAAAAACTGATAAGATTTGATAAGCAGCGCATCGCCAGAGAGTATGCCCGTGTTGATACCTTCTAAAGCATGAATGGTGGGCTTCCCTCTTCTCAGAGGAGCATCATCCATTATATCATCATGAATCAGAGTGAAATTATGAAAAAACTCTATTGCTAGAGCTGGTTTTATTGCGGTGTTTATATCTCCCCCGAACGCATCCGCTGCCATCAGTGTAAGCATAGGGCGGAGGCGTTTTCCTCCATTTGCAATGATGTAGTTGATGGGCTGGTACAGCTCAAAGGGAGTTTCTTCGAATTTGTATTTTTCTATACTTTCAGAAATTAAATTGATGTATTTTTCAGCAAAATGCATGATGAAATTGTTTTCAGCAAATTTAAATTTTTAAAATGAAAATAAGCCAAAAAACCACCAATTTTTCTGGTGGTTTAATTCTTTTATCTTTTGGGAAAATTTTAGAACATATTTACGATGATGTAAGTGATTCCAGCTACGATCGCACTGATAGGAATTGTCAGAACCCAAGCCCATAGAAGGCTTACAGTAATACCCCATCTTACGGCAGAAATCCTTTTAGTAAGACCAACACCTATGATGGAACCAGTGATAGTGTGGGTAGTAGAAACAGGAACTCCTAGGTGATCTGTGATGAAAAGAGTCACAGCACCAGCAGACTCGGCACTTACCCCTTCTAATGAGGTTACCTTCGTTATTTTAGTTCCCATCGTTTTTACGATTTTCCATCCTCCGCTCATCGTTCCTAAACCGATAGCAATATGCGCTGCCAAAGGAACCCACATGAAATGTTCAGTAAAGTATTTAAATCTATCAGGAGCATTGATGTAGTCAGGGTCTCCTATATTTACATAGTGATAAATAACTGCAGCACCGATGATTCCCATGATTTTCTGTGCATCATTCAGACCATGTCCTAGACTGAATAGAGCAGAAGATACAAGCTGTAGCCTTTTGAAAGCTGTTTCAGCTTTATGAGGATTTGATTTTTTGCAAATATTTACGATGATAAGCGTGATAATTACAGAAACAAACATCCCTATGAAAGGCGCTAGGAAAATAAATAAGAATATTGGGATGACTTTGTCGTATTTTACCACATCTTGTGTGAATAGTTTTTCAAAAGATAATTTGAGAAGTTCAAAAAACGAAGCATTGTCATTTAACTCTCTAAATTCAATATAATTCCCATGAAGAGCGTGCATCAGTGCAGCTCCAAGAAACCCACCAATAAGCGTATGTGACGAAGAGGATGGAATACCAAGCCACCAAGTCAATAAATTCCACGCAATAGCAGCGAAAAGTCCAGAAACGATAACTTCAAGGTTAATAAAATCCTCGCTCACTGTTTTAGCAATGGTGTTCCCAATGTTAAAAGACTGCGTGATATAAGCAGCAATGAAAAAAGCTGCGAAATTCCAAAAAGCCGCCCACAAAACCGCTTGAAAAGGCGTGAGAACCTTTGTGGAAACAATGGTAGCAATGGAGTTAGCCGCATCATGAAATCCATTGATATAATCAAAAACAAGGGCTAGTCCAATGATTGCTATGAGAAGTACAGGAAGTTCCATACTTTATTTTTTAGTTAGAGTTAGAAATTAAGCGTATTTGATGATGATGCTGCTCATTACACCAGCTACTTCTTCCGCCTTGTCAGTTACCTCTTCTAGGTAGTTTAGCACCTGCTGTACTTTGATGATGGTAATAGGGTCGTTGGTTTCGAATAGCTTAATTAGAGCCGAACTTTGTACATCGTCAGCAATGTTTTCTATGCTATTGATTTTGATGCATGACTCTTTCACAGCATCTAAATCTTTAAAATCTTTAAGGTTGATGATGGCATTTTGAATTTCTATACATGCCTTATGAATAAGAAGCGAAAACTCTTCGTAAGCCTTTGTTTCAGGGCTTTTGAATAGAAAAATGTATCTAGTAGAGGCGTAGATATAGTCCGCTACATCATCCAGAGATGTTGCCAAAGACTGAATGTCTTCTCTATCAAATGGTGTGATGAAGTTTTTGCCCAGTTCCATATAGATCTGGTGCGTAAGGTCATCGTTTTGGTGTTCAAAATCGTGAATTTTCTTTAAGAAAGATTCATCATTTGCATCAAAATTCTGTATTCCATTATGAAAATACTCAGACATTTCTACTAGGTTAGTAGCTACTTTTTCAAATAAAGTGAAAAAAACTGTGTCTTTTGGTTGAAATGCCTTAAAAATATTACCAATTCCCATGAGTCTCTAGTGTATAAATTTTTCGGTTACAAATATAAACTTAATTTTATTTTTACAAAATAAAAAACCTATAAATGCATCAATCAAAGACACATTTATAGGGAATTATTTAGTTTGCTACTTCTGCGCGCATTTCTTTTCCTTTGAATTTCATCGCGGCAATGTTATTGAGGATATCTTTCTCGAAAGATTTTTCTACTTCAAAGAAAGAGAACTTCTCTAAAACTTCTATATCGCCGATATCAGCTCGTTTTTTAGATTTTTTGGTAGCTTGGTTGATGATGTCCAGAACATCAGTTTTCTTTAACTTATCTCTTTTTCCTAAATTAAAGAAAAATCTCACCATGTTTTCATTGTTTTTTCTTGATTTTCTGCCACCTTTATCTCTATCTCGGTCTCTTCCTCTTCGGTCTCTTCTGCTTTCTTTGGTTTCAGATTCGGCTTTTAGTTTTTGAGCTGCCAAATCATTATTGTTTTGATAATAAAGAGCCAAATCTTTCAGCTGGAATTGAAGTAATTGGTGTACCAATTCTTCTTTAGAGAAATTAGAAAGGTCTGGGATAAGGCTGTCATCAAAGTCAAAGAAATCCTCGTGCTCTGTGAAAAGCTGCTCGAAAACTCCCGCTACTTGAGCCTTTATGATGTCTTCTCCTTTTGGGATTTGTTTTTCTACAATTTCTATTTTCGTTTGACTTTTGATTTGGTTTAGTTTTCTGGTTTCCTCTGGTTTTATCAGAGCCATAGAGATACCATCTTTCCCAGCACGCCCTGTTCTTCCGCTTCTGTGTACGAAAACTTCTGGGTCATCAGGCAGTGAATAGTGGATTACATGGGTAAGGCTGTTCACATCAAGCCCTCTGGCAGCAACATCCGTAGCAACCAGAATATCAATGTTTTTCAGTCTAAATTTCTTCATCACGGTGTCTCTCTGCGCTTGTGAGAGGTCGCCATGAAGCGCATCAGCAGCGTAGCCGTTTTGCATTAAGAAATCAGCCACATCCTGAGTTTCCATTTTAGTTCGGCAGAAAATGATAGAATACTGATTTGGATTCGCATCTATCAGCCTTTTTAGAGCTTCTTTTTTCTGACGGTAGTTTACCACATAGTATTCGTGTTTTATGTTTTTCTTAACCGCGTTGATAGAGCCTACTGAAATACGATGAGGATTAGTAAGATAATTTTTAGAAATTCTCTCCACTTCTTTATTCATCGTAGCTGAAAATAGTAGTGTTTGCTTGGTTTCAGGAGTTTCAGAAAGTATAGTTTCTAAATCATCCTTGAAGCCCATAGACAGCATTTCATCGGCTTCATCCAGTACCAGCCAATGGATTTGAGAGAAGTCCAAAGCTTTTCTATTGATTAAATCAATAACCCTCCCAGGCGTTCCTACGATGATTTGAGGTTTTTCTCTCAAATTTCGGATTTGCTCTGTGATGCTGCTTCCTCCGTAGACTGCTACGGTTTTTATATTTGGTAAATATTTGGTGTAGTTTTTAATGTCTTTTGCGATTTGTAAAGCAAGTTCCCTTGTCGGAGCCAAAACCAAAAGTTGGATTTTTCGGCTGGTGTCATCTATCATATCCAAAATAGGCAGGGAAAAAGCAGCTGTTTTTCCTGTTCCCGTCTGCGCTAAAGCGATAAGGTCTCGGATATCTGATAAAATAAAAGGAATAGTTTGTTTTTGGATTTCTGTTGGCTTTTCGTAGCCAAGTTCGCCAACCGCCTTGATGATGTCAGGACTTAAATTGGATTCACTAAATAGATTCATTAAATATTTTAAATTTTGGCAAAGATACATTTTTTATTTTTAATGATAAAAATCACATAATGAAATGAAGGCAAGAGAAATGTTTTGGCACTAAATTTTCATTTTTTAAATTAAATTTTATGCAATGAAAAAATATTTATTTTTAGCTTTTTTAAGCTTGTGTTCGCTCGTTTATGCGCAAGATGTTAAGGTAACGAAATTTAGAAACGAAATAAATGTAAGCAAGAGAAATCCCATTGATAGAGGAGTTTTCCGCGAGAGAGGCGTGTATGGAGATGACAGGCAGGCACAGCTGTGGCTTAGGATTTTTCCAGAGGGAAGGTTTCAGGTAGAAGTAGGAGGGCAGATGATGGAGAATTCCACAGGGAAGTATCGTTTCTTTGATCTGAATAGAGGAAGACAGATGCTTTCTATCTATGAAAACGGAAATATCTTGGTGTATAGAACTCGGGTGGATTTGAGGGAGAATACAAGGCTTTTGCTGGATTTTGACGGCTATGACCTATATCTTTTTGGTGAAGAAAATATTGACAATAGCGGCGCTCAGGTTTTCCCAAATATTGGTGGGTACAAGGCACTGATGAGCAATGAGGAATTTGGACAGTTTTATAGAAGTTATGCAGGAAAGTCTTTTGACAAAGATAAAATGGAGACTTTCTATATGGCGCTGAAAGGAGTTTATTTTACTACTCAGCAGATAGTCCAGATGGTGAATGTTCTTTCCTTTGATGATAATCGTTTAGAGCTGGCAAAAGCAGCGTATGACAGCTGTGTAGACCGAGAAAATTATTATAAAGTGGTGGATGCTATGACTTATAGCTCTACCAAAGAAAAACTGAGAGAATATATTCTGAAAAGATAAAAATTAGAGGATATTTCTAAGAATCCAAAAAGAAATAACAATAAATAGGGCAATGTAAGTGGCATGAAGACCAAAGAGTCTTCTTCGCCATTTTAGGAAAACAGGATTTTTTTTGTCTTTATAGATGTTAAATAAAAATCCAGCGGTGATGTAGGGAATAGATACTACCAGAAGCATGTTTTCTCTGAAAGCTTCTCTGATATTTAGGTTTAATAAATGATGGACAGCTCTCTGCGAACCACACCCTGCGCAGTCATACCCAGTAGCTGCCTTGAATGGGCACTTTGGGAAAAACACACTATCTAATGGGTTGTAAGTCTTGTATACTAAAATAAGTATAAATATAAACAAAAGACCTACAACCCATTTAGTAGTTTTAATAGATTTCATTTAATACCATGTAATATATAAACAAGACATATAATATACTCCCTGCTATTCCTGCTAATACACCATATATAGTCCATTTTTTAGCATTATCAGCCGCCTTTTTAGCGCCGGCTATGTCTCCAGCTAAGAATAAGCTTTCTACTTTAGAAGCATTGACTATTCCAGCGATTCCAAGTGGTAAACAGCAAAATAAAGTAACTAAAATAGATTCTATCAGCCAGTTTTTAGGAGGGACAGTATATTCTGTCGGAATTTGATAATTTTCAGTAGGTTCCATATGAATTATTGTGTGTTTATTAGGTTGTAAATATAATATTTTCAGTAAAATATAAAATTCTTTTATTTATAATGATAAAAAATCCCAAAATCAGAAGGCGTCCAGAGTGCCGCCTTTTGTCCTGCGGTTTTTAGTCCGTTATTCGCCCAAGTGTTGCAGGTCTGCGTGAAATTGTAGCTTTCTTTGGCATCGTAGAAAGCGTCATTTTTTCCATAAACGGCATCCGTTTTTATTAAAATGAAATTTCCGTTTTCATCTTGTTTGAACTGATTTTTGATGAATTTTACCAAATCGCTGTACTGCTTTTCGGTCAGCATTATTTTCTTGCAGTCATCATTCTCCTGCATTTTTTCGTAGAAAGTGCAGTGCATGGCAGATTCGCTCATCCAGAAAGCGGCTTTTATCGCTGTGGAAACCTTTAAATCTGCCCAAGTGGGCGTGTCCAGATAAAATCCCTTGTCTCCCCAGCCGATGCCCACATAGGAGAAGTCCGTTCTTTTGGAAAGTGTGTTTTCAAAAGGAATCTGCTGGCTCCAGTCCACGACTTCCGTTTTGATGGGAACTACCAAATCCGTATGCATTCCATTGGTATAAATATACATAGGAATGGTTTTGGGGTCGGAGGTTTCCTCGGCAGGAACTTTTATCAAAGGAAGCAAAAGCCCCAAAACAATATACAATCCCACTATTCCCAGCAGAACGCCGATGGTTTTTAAAATAAAAACAAATGCCTTTTTCATCAAAAGTTTTTTAGAGGATTACTCCAGATTTCCCATGATTTCTTCCCATTCTTTCATGATTTCCGCCAGCTCTTCTTTCAGTTGGTTGTATTTTTTCAGTTCTTCATCGGTAGGATTAGTTTTACTGAAAATTTCCTCTAAACCAGCGATTTCTGCTTCATAATCGGCAATTTTCTCTTCCGCTTTTTTGAGTTTATTTTGCAGGTTTTTCTGTTCTTTGCTGATGAAAGTGTTTTTTGCGGGTTCAGCTTTTACAGGCTCGGTTTTTTCCTTTACTTCTGGCTTTTCGTTTAGTTTCGCTTTTTCTATGGAAACTTCGCGGATGCTTTCTTTTTGGCGGTAATCTAGATATTCATCAATATTACCCAAAAATTCTTTCATCTGTCCATCTCGGAATTCAAAAATTTTGTCGCAAAGCCCTTGCAGGAATTCTCGGTCGTGAGAAATCACGATGAGTGTCCCCTCAAAGTTTTGAAGCGCCAGTTTGATAATTTCCTTGGATTGAATATCGAGGTGGTTGGTCGGCTCGTCCATGATGAGCGTATTAAAAGGGCGAAGGAGTAGTTTGCACAGCGCAAGTCGGTTTCTTTCTCCTCCAGAAAGCACTTTTGTCTTTTTGCTTACGGCATCCCCTTGGAAAAGGAAGCTTCCCAAAAGATCTCTTACTCGCGGGCGGGTCTCTTCCGTGGCAGCATCTTCGGCTTCTTGGAGAACGGTTTTATTAGGGTCTAGGACTTCTTCTTGGTTTTGGGCAAAATACCCAATATTTACATTGTGTCCAAGTGTCCAGCTTCCTGTGTAATCTTTGGTTACGCCTGCAAGTATCTTGGCAAGGGTGGTTTTCCCTTGTCCGTTTTGTCCCAAAAGGGCGATTTTTTCTCCTCTTTGAACGAAGAAATTCACATGGTCAAAAACCTGCTTGTCGCCGTAGGCTTTACCTAAATTTTCAGCTTCGAAGATGACCTTCCCAGGCGTGATGCTCGGCTGGAAACGAATATTGAATTTAGAAACATCCTCATTGTCTATTTCTATTCGCTCTATTTTTTCTAATTTTTTAATCAAAGACTGAGCAAAACTTGCCTTTGTAGCCGAAGCGCGGAAACGATTGATATTGTCCTCCATCTGTTTGATTTCGGCATCTTGGTTTTTCTTCGCCTGCTCGAGTTTTTCTCTTCGTTCCTTATTTAGTTCAAGGTATTTGGTGTAGTTGGCTTTATAATCGTCAATTTTTTTATTATTGATGTCAAAAGTTCGGTTGCAGACAGCGGTCATGAACTGCTTGTCGTGGCTCACGAGGACGATAGCGCCAGGGTAGTCTTTCAGGAAGTTTTCCAGCCAGATGATAGACTCCATATCGAGGTGGTTGGTAGGCTCATCCAGCAGCATCAGGTCGTTCTTTTGTAGGAGAAGTTTGGCTAATTCTATTCTCATTCGCCAGCCGCCAGAGAATTCATCGGTGATTTTATTAAAATCCTCTGCTTTGAAGCCAAGTCCGAGCAGCACTTTTTCTACATCTCCTTCTAGGTTGTAGGCATCGTGGTGGTGCAAAAGATCGTTTAGCTCCGTCATTCTCTCGATGAGGTCATGGTAGGCTTGGCTCTCGTAATCCGTACGGGTAGCGAGCTGATGATTAACCTCATCCAGCTCTGCTTTCATGGCGTTTATCTTCTCAAAAGCCTGCATAGTTTCATCCCAAACGGTTCTTCCTTTCACAAAATCCAAATCTTGTTTAAGGAAACCAATGGTGATGTTTCCCTCGGGAATTACATTTCCTTCATAGAAACTGATTTCGCCCGAAAGCATCTTTAAGAGCGTGGATTTCCCAGCACCGTTTTTCCCAACTAAGCCTATTTTGTCTTCTCTTTTAATCGTAAAATTCACATTTTGAAACAAATAGTTCCCTGAATGATGTAATCCTAATCCCTGAACTGAAAGCATATTTTATGTAAATAAGTTTTTAAAATAATCGGCAAAAATAGTGAATTTATCTTATTCCTCTTTCTCGTATCCTTCATAATAGTAGGATTGCTCAATACCTTTGAAAATAATTTCTCTGTTTTCGGTCTCTGAGGTGAGGTTTTCTTTCAAAAGGAAACGGATTTCCAAATCATTGATGGGACTTCTTTCCATTGCTTGCAGATAAAGGGTTTTGTCTACAAATTGCCAGTTTATCACTTTATTAAGGCGTTTTTTCAAAATTAAATCCAGCCAAATGCGCATGGTTCTTCCATTTCCTTCCATGAATGGGTGGGCGATGTTCATCTCTACATATTTAGCGATGATTTCCTCAAAGGTGTTTTCTGGCATCTGCTCTATTTTTGGGAGAATTTCATTGAGATAGAGAGCATTAGCAAAACGGAAGCCTCCTTTGGAAATATTTTTATCTCGAATCTTTCCTGCAAAATCATACAATCCGCCGAAAATATATTTATGGATTTGTTGTAATCCTTTAATAGTGCCTATTTCCATTCGTTCTATATCTCCGCTTTCAAAGAGTTGAAAGGCTTTTTGCAGACTTTTTTCGTCTATTTGTTTCATTTTGTAGTTTTATTTTCTTAAAAATCTGTATTCAAAAACTTTTGGAGTTATTTTTTCAGCCAATACTTTTAAGGCTTCTCTCAGTTTACTGATTAATTGAGTATATGTCCCATCACTACTATTGTTATTCATTTTGCCTTTATCATTTCTGCCTTGGAAATGTTCGCGGATGTCGTATAGAGAGGCATTGGTATTGCTATTTTCCTGTTTCATATAATAGCGCCAAAGTTCTCTTCCTGCATCAAAAACTGCTTGAGCTTCTGAAGAAAATACTAACGGAGCTGAAGGAATTAAATTTAGATTGTCTTGATTAAAGATCTTTTGATGTTCCTCTTCTGTAGGTTTTATTTTTCCTTTGATGAAGTCCGTCATAAAGTTGCTGGCGAACCTCTCAGGGGCATCTACTTCTTGTTCAGTGAAAGGTATCCAGTGGTTGATGCCCTCTTTACTGCTTATTCTGTTTTGTCCATGAAAAAGCGTGTAAGTAAGGCAGTCACTTTGGAACTCTGTATCGGTCTGCCAGTCATCGGTAGGAGATAAAAACTGGTCTCGGTCATTGAGCCAGTCAGCAGGAATACAGTGGCGGACAGAAAGATAAATGCACATTGGAATTAAATTTTCTCCTGAAATTCTTGTATGTCTTCCACCTTTTTTCCAATTTTCTTTTTCCTCATTATCTAAAAAAACCATTCTTTGGTTTTGAAAATCATTTCCAACAGATGCTAAATGTCCAATATAATTAGACGAAATATTTTTTGATTTTTCATTAAGCCAATCACTGATATATTTTTCGCCATCGTATGATGGTAATAATTTTATTCCAATAAACCTTCCTTTTTTATCATAAACATCTGCTATTGTTTCTTTAAAAATTTCTTTTTTATTTGTGTCCCAAATAAAAAAACCAATAGGAAACTCTCCTGAAACATTATCAAAAGTATTAGCTGGAACTACAAAAATTTTTTCGAGCTTCGCTCGATAGAAATTTCGGAAATCCGAAAAGTTAGGAGCTTGGAGAATTTTCAAAGTTGAAAATTCTCCAAGCTTACAATTAGGGATTTCATTGTAAATTCTTGTAAAAAATTGGGCGAACATTTCGCTGCTTGCTTTTCCTATAATATCTTGATATTTAGAATGTATTCTACTTACATGAACATTTTTCCTACCAATTCCTCTAATATTATCTCCTTCTGCATATGGCGGATTGATGTAGATAACTAGTTTTTTTCGTTTTTCTTCATCGGAGATAATCTCATAGAGGCTATCAGGCATTTTTCCGCCTTCTTTCTGCGGGATAAACTCATCGTTTAAGAAATCAAACTGGAATACATGATTTTTCAGTAGGTTGGCTCCGTGTTCTATTCGTTCGTGCATTACATTTACATCGGCTTGGTCTAGGGTAGAAGTATAGATGTTATATTTATTGGTAAGTCCTGCCAAGAGGTTTCCTGTCCCTGCCGCACAATCCCAGATGTAGTATTCATCTTGCCAGTTTTCACCAAGATAGTCTGTAAGGTATTTTTGGGAAAGTTCTACCCATTGTCTTGGAGTAAAAAAAGCTCCCTTCCGCTCACGGATATCCTGCGGAACCAGCAGGTCTCTCCGTTCGATGATGTATTCTTGATATTCTTTCAGAGGTGGGCGTTTGTAGCGTTTCCAGAACTGCTGATAGACATCTTTATTCCGAATACTGATAGTGGCATCAAACATCTGGTTTAGGTTTTCTTTGGCGATTTTGTAACCTTGGTTCTGATAAATTACAAAAAGGCTGTCCCTTATTGATTGGTCATCTTCTATGTTTTGGGTGTTTTTGTCGTCTACAAACAAGTCTGCCAGATAGAAATCACTATCTAAAATACCTACTTTTTTCAAATCATCCCAGTTGACCTCTATACTTGGTTTTACAATATCTAACCAGCGGAGATAGATGGGGATAAAGTTGTTTTTGTCAATTTTTATTTTAGCGGTATGGGTGGAATTTGCAATATTTCTATCAATAAAGAATTTCAACTCTTTTGCATCTTTTTCATAATCGTAGATGTGAGCATTTTGCTTTAAGGTTTTTTCTATCCTTTCTTTGATAAGCTGAAATTCTTTGGTCTCATGGTTGCTGGGAGTTACATTCCAGTTAAAATCATTCAGGTAAAAAATATCTTGAATGCTGATATACGGCACGAAAGCTATTTTTTGAAAATCAAAAGCTCCTAAGAATGCCGGAGGAAGTGTTTTATCAAAGGTTCTAGCCTTGCCTATGGTTAGAATAAGCTGCACGAACATTGTGGTAGTATCATAGTTTCCTGTTTTGGCTTCTGCCCACAACAGTGGAATTCTGCCAAACAAATCCCCCTGAGAGGGAAATACAGAAAAGTCTATATTACCAATGATTTCGGTGGTGTCAAAATTCTTGAACCAGTCTGCACCAACTTTATTTTTAAGTTCTTCTTCTCGAATATTTTTGTAATACATTTTTTCATTTTAAATTTTACAAAAATATAAAATAAATTCAGATAAAAAGTCGGTTTTTTAGCCTAAAAAACACTAAATTAGCCAAGATAAACTCAAATAAAGTGAAAGTATGAAAACTAGATTTTTAAAAATAGGATTTGTTCTATTGTTTTTATTTTCAGTATTTTATGAGGTGAAAGCAAGTGACTGCTACCGCTACCATACAAGGAGAGAAATTAGTGTAAAAGTGGAAAATGGCAAGGTGTTTTTGGTGAATATTATAAAAGACCCTAATGGAATAGGTGTTGTTTCTTATGGGAAAAAACTATTGGAAGGAGTTTCTCCGAAAGATGCACGATTTGTCAGTATTAATGGTGATTATACGATAGTTGCAGATGCTTATTTTTACTATGTTTTTCCTGATAGTGAGGTTATTTTTGAAAAGTATAAAAGCACGAAAATCATTGAAAATAAGAAAGTTACCAAGGTGCTGGATGGTAATTTGTTCTTAATCGGTGGTGTGTGGCATTATTTGGATTTTAATATTTATAGTAATGAGTTTAAGTTTGTTCCCATTCCTGAATTTCCTGTAAATCCTGTTGTTTTGGTTTCTGGATACAGATCGAATGATGGGTATTTCTACATTATGAAAGATGATAAAAAGGTGTATTCTTATCGTGTAGATCAGAAAAAAATGCAGAATTACCCAGATTTAGACCCTAAAACTACACAAATTTTTAAAGAAGGTGAAACTAAGTTTTTCCTTTACGATGAAGATACTTTCTATTTGGTGGATTTCCCAGTTTTTACCAATGTTACGGCAGAATTTAGAAAGCAGGGTTTTAATGGTGGTTTTAACAATCTGAAAGTGAGGCAGATATGGCTAGGACATTGTCTTGATTTTGGTAACGAAGGAGGGGTTTGGTTTTACTCCTTGGCTTCGCTTAAGGGTATAGGCGATGTTCATTTTGTGGCTAGTAAAGCTGAGTTTAAGCCAGAGAGTAAATTGTTTTTTTATAAAGACAGAGTCTATTTAAACTTTCGAAATGAATTGGATATTTCGGAAGTTAAACATAAAGAAAAACTGAAACAAGTTTTTGAGGATGTTTATAGCGATGGAGAGTATAACTATGAGCTTAGATTAGACACGAATGGAGAAGCCAAATTAGTCTTAAATCCAAGTCTTCAAGATGTTGATTTTGAGAAGTTTGTGTTTTACGAAAATCAAGGGCTTTATTCGTATAAAAGTCAGCCGGCGTTTTGGGCGGATGGTAAAAATCTGTTCTACTGGGAGCGAGAGAGCAAAACGAAGAAAAATATATCTTCTTATAAATCAAAGATTAAGGATTTGAAACTGGCTTTTGCTTTTGATGATAAAATATTGATAGAGAAAAGGTTAATAAAAAGTATCGGAGATTTAGCGACGATGGAGTTTGTGGGTTCTTCTGTAGATGTGGTTTCTCCTTGTGATGGTAATGGGAAATCTTCCGTAAAGGTGAATTATGTATATTATTTCAGGGATAAAAATGCTCTTTATCTATACAAAAGCGGGCAGGATGGTTTGAAAAAATTGAATGTTGCCAATCCAAAGGAATATACCGAGGAAAATTTCTTGGAAAAAGTTTTTGGGAAGGCTTCTTTGACCTAAAATTTTTACATTTAGAAATGTCTAAATATGTGAAAAAAAATAAGTTAGGTTTGTTTGGTGAAAAAAAATAATTATCTTTGCAGAATTATAAAAAACATTTTATGAAAAAAGCAGTTTTATTTATCGTTGGTATGCTTGGCCTTGTTTCATGTTATAGAAATGGGGGAGAAGAGAATGAAAATCCTGCAAATGCTCCTGAGTATTTCAAATCAGAAGTGGTAGGAACATGGAGAAAAGCAGAATATGTAATTTATGACGGGAATGATAGAACGACGATGTTAGATTATGGTCTATTAGAAGACTGTGAGACTAATAATGCGTATCATTTTGCTAATGATGACACTTATAACGAGCATAGATTTGAAAAAAATAGTGATGGAAGATGTTCTGACAAAGGAGAGTTATTAGGATTGTATGAGTATAATCCTGATACGAAAAAGGTTTCAATGAGACAGAATGATGGAACTAGATCAGAGTTGAATCTTATCAGTGTGACTTATGGTGAGATTAGAGTTCTTACTAATCAAACTGTTGACCACAATCATGATGGTGTAAATGATGTATATGTAATCATCTATAAAAGAGGAGCATAATATAAATAAAATCCAACTTTCAGAGTTGGATTTTTTATTTGAAGTAAAACCGACAATGGAACTAAAAGGACTACTTGTAGATGAGGAAACCCGCTGTGAGCATTATCATAGCGAGCTGGATATAATCGCTATAAAATTCAAATGCTGTGAGACTTTTTATCCTTGTTACCTTTGTCACAATGCCTGTGAAAACCACGAGCCAAAACGCTGGTCTTCTGAAGAGCTGGATGAGAAGGCTATTTTATGTGGTTGTTGTAGAAACACGCTGAGCATCAGAGAATATCTGAATACAGATTCTTGCCCAAATTGTAATAAACAATTTAATCCCAGATGCTCCAATCATTATCATCTTTATTTTGATTTAGAGAAATAGAAAAATTCTTCATTAAAGATTTCCTAAATCCTACATTCGTTTCCCATTATCTGAAAAATATTTATTACTTTTGCCACGATGGGACAAATACTGGCAGTAGATTTTGGTAAAAAGCGTTGTGGCCTGGCTGCAACGGATGATTTACGCATAATAGCCAGTGGTTTGGATACCGTAGAAACTTCCGTTTTGATGGAGTATCTGAAAAAATATTTCGAGAAAAACACTGTAGATGAGGTGGTTATAGGACTTCCTACAGATTTGAAAGGAAATATGTCCGAAGTGGAGCAGGATATTCAGAAGTTTATAGAGGAATTAAAAAATGAATTTCCAGAGGTGTCGGTGGAGCGTTTTGATGAGAGATTTACCTCTAAAATAGCTTCATATTTCATCAGCCAAAGCGGCAAAAATAAGAAGCAGAGACAAGAAAAAGGATTGATAGATAAGGTAAGCGCTACGCTTATTTTACAACAATATTTAGAACAAAAATTATGATTTTACCTATTAGAGCTTATGGAGACCCTGTTCTTCGTAAGAAATGTAAAGATATTACGCCGGACTATCCAGAGTTGAAAACATTGATAGACAATATGTTTGAGACGATGTATGATGCTCATGGAATAGGTCTTGCAGCGCCGCAGATAGGCTTGGATATCAGGCTTTTTGTGATTGATATCCGCCCATTGGCAGAGGATGAAGATTATTTGGATATTGCAGATAAGCTGAAGGATTTTAAGAAAGTTTTTATCAACGCTAGGATATTAGAGGAAAGTGGAAAGGAATGGAAATTCAATGAAGGATGCCTCAGCATACCCGATGTCCGTGAGGATGTTCTGCGAAAAGAAACGATTTTGATAGAATATTTGGATGAAAATTTCGTTAAACACACAGAGACTTTCTCCGATATGAGAGCGAGAGTCATCCAGCATGAATATGACCATATAGAGGGAATTTTGTTCACGGATAAACTTAGCGTTTTAAAGAAAAAAATAATCAAAGGAAAACTGAACAAAATCAGTGAAGGAAATATAAATGTAGGCTATAAAATGCGATTTCCGAAGTAATTAAAGAATAAAAAATATAATAATAATTTAGATATGCAATTAGAAAAAATTATTTCAATTTCTGGAAAACCAGGGTTGTTTAAGTTGATTTCTCAACTGAGAAATGGGTTTATTATAGAAGATGTGACTACACAGAAAAAAATAAGTATTTCTAACACTAGCCAAGTGAGTCTTTTGGATAATATATCTATGTATACATTTGATAGTGAGGTGCCTCTTTTTGATGTGTTCGAAAATATAGCAAAAAAAGAAGACTACAAAGCTACTATTTCTCACAAATCTTCTTCTGAAGAGTTGAGAGGTTTTATGGCGGAAGTGCTTCCAAACTACGATGTTGAGAGAGTATATGATTCAGATATTAAAAAACTAGTTCAGTGGTATAACATCCTTCAAAAAGCAGGATACATCACTCCGAACAGCTTTGTGAAAGCAGAACAGCCAGCAGAATAGTCATCAGTAGATATTTGATGAGTATAAACAAGCCTTTATTCTATTTTTTCAGAATAAAGGTTTTTTTGTCTATAAATTTAAGTTAAATTTGAGGAAAAATTCACAGAAATGCATACAAAAACAGAAAAACAGGAAGCTTTTGGGAGATTATTAGATATCATCGATGAACTGAGGGAAAAATGCCCTTGGGACAGAAAGCAGACTATGCAGAGTCTGCGACATTTAACGCTGGAAGAAAGCTATGAGCTGTCTGATGCCCTGCTGGAAGAGGATATGGATGAAATCAAAAAAGAGCTGGGAGATGTCCTGATGCATTTGGTTTTTTATGCTAAAATAGGTTCGGAGAAGGGGAAATTTGATATCGTGGATGTTATCAATTCTCTTTGTGAAAAGCTGATTTACCGCCATCCGCATATTTATGGAGATGCCAAAGCAGATGATGCAGAAACGGTGAAACAGAATTGGGAAAAACTAAAACTAAAAGAAGGGAATAAATCTGTGCTTTCGGGCGTTCCGAAGGGACTCCCATCTATGATAAAGGCGTATAGAATACAAGACAAAGTGAGAGGGGTGGGATTTGATTTCCCTAATGAGGCAGAGGCGTGGAAAAAAGTGGAGGAGGAGTTGTCAGAATTTCACGCAGAGACCGAGAAGGAGAAAAAAGAAATGGAGCTGGGTGATGTTTTCTTTTCGTTGATAAATTATTCCAGAATTATAGGTCTAAATCCTGATAGCGCTTTGGAAAAGACTAATTTGAAATTTATTTCTCGTTTTCAGGAGATGGAAAAATTAGCCCAAGAGAGGAATTTGGTTTTGTCTGAAATGAGTCTAGAACAGATGGACGAACTCTGGGACAAGGCGAAGAAAAATAAAAATTAACTCTAGTATGTGGAAGATTTTAAAAGACATCGCAAAGAAAAATAAGAGACAATTGTTTTTAACTTTTTTATTGGTTGCAATGGAAAATTTGATGGCAATTTTATATCCTCTTTTTGCAGGATTTGCGATTAATGCAGTAGTTAAAGGAGATGTTTTACATGCGCTATCTTATGCTGTTGTCGTTTTTGTTATGTGGACAATAGGAATGCTCAGAAGGCGTGTGGACACTCGGGTTTTTACTAAAATTTATGCAGAAATGGCGGTACCTATGATTATTAACCAAAGAAATAAAGGTAATGATGCTTCTGCGGTAGCGGCTCGTGTGGCTCTTTCTCGTGAGTTTGTTGATTTTTTTGAACTTCATCTACCGATATTCATCACCTCTTTGGTTTCTATTGTAGGGGCTCTCATTATGCTTTTGTTTTTGGAAATTTGGGTTGGGATTTTAGGGTTGTTTATTATGTTTATTTTGGTTTTATGGATACCTCGTTTGGCTAAAATAAATGACAAATTATATTCAAAACTAAACAACCGATTAGAAAACGAGGTGTATTTGATAGAAAAAAATAAAATAGAACATCTCGAGAAACATTATAAGTTTACAACAAAATTGAGAATATTGATTTCTAATAGGGAGGCTTTTGGTTATTTTTGTGTAGGGATTTTTGCAACAGCATTGTTTGGATTGGCATTTGGGATTATGGCAACACAAGGCTATGAAAGTGCAGGGCACATCTATTCTGTTACTACATATCTTTGGACTTTTGTGATTAGTCTGGATGATATGCCATCATTGATAGAACAATATTCTAAACTGAAAGACATAGGAAAGAGAATAGAGAATGAGGAATAAAGCGAAAACACTAAATAACAGAATGAAAAATATGCTCCAAGGTAACTTCTTCATCTGTGTCACAATCAGTTAGATGATAATCGTGTTTCGCTAAAATTGATTTTAAAGCTGAAAAAATATTTTTAGAAAAACTATTTATAGCAATGTAAATAGTTTTTTTCTTGTCTGTATAAAATCTGGCATCATATGGGATGTCATCTATTGGTTCAGAATTTTTCCAATCGATGTAATCCGTCGTAGAAGAGGAGAATAATTTGCAAATTTTCAAATCCGCTACAACTGAACTCACAGATTCTTCCGAGTCTAAATTTATGGAATATTCCCAGCTCATAGAATTATTCCTGATGTTTGTTTGCTTGGATTTTCCTGTTTTTTTCTTCTCTTTGGTTAAAGATAACTTCTATAATTTTCCCACCAACCCAAGAAAAAGGAAATATCGTAAGGAATATCCCGATTTGATAAAAAGTAGGATGGTACCCGAAGAAAACGATATCTAAAACAGCTAAAAAAAGCAGAATAAAACCAATCAAGATGGCATAGGCTACTTTGGCTTTTTTTACGATGAAGGCTGTAGTGATACCGCCGATGGTGGATGCGATTCCCGTGGAAACTAGTAGTGCCACGAAAAAACAACTGTTTCCACGCATGTCCTCCAATAATCTGCTCCATTTCTCAAAGGGTGTGAAGCCAGAATAAGTTATCCATTCGGAGTTGATTCTCAGACCGATAGTGATGATAAGCATGGCGACACCAAGTCCCAGCAGCACAGCAAAAGTATTTCTCAAAAAACTCATAACTAAATTTTGGTGTGGGCTATCATGGAAATTTCTACACTTACTCCTTTCGGTAGGGCGGCTACCTGTATGGTTTCTCTGGCAGGGTAATCATCATCACTGAAATATGAAGAGTAAATATCATTTACCAAAGGAAAATTTTTCATATCTGTAAGGAAAATACTCGTTTTTACAACATTAGAAAAATCCAGCCCAGCTCCGTGGAGAATGGCTTTTAGGTTTTTCATCACTTGGTGGGTTTCTTCCTCTATTCCCTCTACAAGATTACCGTTTTCTGGATTGATAGGAATCTGTCCAGAAATATAAAGTATGCCATCCACTAAAACAGCTTGTGAATAAGCTCCAATAGCAAGAGGAGCATCTTGAGTAGAAATTACCTTTTTCATACCTGCAAAGATACAAAATTCTTCTCTTTTTAGAAAGAACTTGTGGATTGTGGGAAGCTCTGAGTTTTGTATTTTAAGGCATCTTTCAGGATATTGGCTTTAATTCCGATGAAGAAATCATACACCTTATACTGCCCGATAGGCACCCAGTTGAAAGTAATCGTAAAACTTCTTTGGTCTCTTGCGAAGCCTAATCTGGAGTACGAGAAAGCTTTATTTACCAAGTCATAATGGGCGCTTCCTGTGATATTCCAGTAAGGCGTAAGTTTTATAGAACCATTCAGCCCGATGGATGCTGTGCGGTCTCCGTATCTCTTTGCAGAGTTGTTATAGGAATAGTTTGCGGTGATGCTCATCGTCCAGTCTTGGTCAAAACGAGCGTAGTTATCATCATCAAAATGGTAGGCCTCCATCATGGCATAGCCTTTTTTGTGATATGTTTTTTTCTCTTTGTTTTTCGGTTTTAAAATCTCGTGGAGTGATAGATTTGCTCCTAAATTAAAGTACTGCAATCTGAAATATCCCAGTTTGTCAAGCCTTGTTCCTATTTCAGAACTTGGCGTAAATACTATTTTGTAAGGGTCAAACGATGCATTGTAATTCAGGCTTAATTTATTATTAAAGAACGAATTCTGAGCATTGATGTTGATATACGACCACTTAAAGGTAGGCGCAGCGGCATTGTAGCTGAAATTCACTCCAATGTTTTCAAAAAGCTTTATTTTCGTTACTCCTGTAGAGTCTTTCTTTGATTTTACTTTCATTTCAATATTATTATTAAAATTGAAAGTGATTGATTTTGAAAGACCTACACTAGGTGAGCCGTAGACTCCGTTTTCAAAAATAGAGTACGAAATAGGATTTCCCGTAGCATCTATGTATTTTTGGTAATATCCCCAGCTTTCACTGCTGAAATCAGGATTGTAGGAAAAACCAATGCTCGGCGTGAAGACATGTCTTACCGCTTGGATTTTGCTGTTTTTTCCAAATTTAAGCATTCCGTAGAGAGTGGTCTGCACGGATGCACTTGTATTAAAGGTGCTAAATCCAGTGATGCCCTTTACATCAGTGGTTTCTACGGCGTTGGTAGCAGAATTGTAGTTTTTTCTGATCGTTTTATTCGTCAAAACATTATCTGCGGATGCAGATAGTGATAGGTTGAAATATCGCAAAAATGTAGTGGTGGTGCTGAATGTAGAAACATTTCTAGCCCCAGATTTCATTTTGTCCCACATTGCATTTGTGAACATTTCGTTTTGTTGTGCATTGATTTCGTTTCTAAAATCAAATTTAGTATTTACCGTGATGTTTTCTATCAGCCCTTTTCTTACGCCATCTTTAGCCTTAAATAGATAAAATTGGTTCACGCTCGCAGTGAGGGATGGAAGCCTCAGGTTAGTCAGTCCGGTAGAGAAATTCTGCGAATAGGAAAGGTTTCCTGTAAGAGTCACAGGGAAGTTTAGAAATCTTTTGGTAAGGGTAATGGACGAGTTCTGCTGGGCGTTTAGCACATCTTGATTGAATATATAAGAGTTGTTGATGTTATTATTATAAAATCGGTTACTTACAACATCCACAGAAGCAGATAGTTGTAGGAAAGGATTGGCCTTTGCATCCTGCTGGTGAGTCCAGTATATTCTGTAAGTACTTGATTTTGAATAAGAATCAAGTCCTTTTATTCCTCTTATGGTGGTTCCTATATCACCACGGAAAGTACCGCTGTATTTATAGTTTTTCTTGTAATTGACCTCTGGACGGATGTTCCAGCTTCCTTTGGTGTAGTAGTCAGTGAGTATTTTTAGGTCAAAATGTTTCCCCAAAGGCTGGTAATATCCCAGACCATTGAAATAAAATCCTACATCAGCCCTTTCCCCAAAGCTAGGGATGATGAGCCCTGCACTTCTTTTCTCAGTGAAAGGAAGAATAGCGAATGGAAGAGCCAAAGGCGTGGGAACCTGCTCTATGTAAAGCTGAATAGGCCCTGTAACTACTTTTCCTGAATTTTTTCCTTTGACAAGTTTTAGGATAGGAGCAGACAGATGGTAGTCAGGAAGAGTATCTTTTTTAGCTCTGAAAAGTTCATCAGTCGTAAAGAACCCCCTTCTCATGTAGAATACAGAGTCGTTTACTTTCTTGGTTTTTTCAGCCACGATAGCCCCTTCGTTTTCCTCTGTTCTAGCGTTGTAGGCTATGGCTTGTCTGGTTTTATAGTTGTAGCTTACCTCGTTGTATTCGTATTTTTTACCGCCTTGTGTAGCCACGGCAGGTTTGGTGATTTTTCCCGAAGAATCTATCATTCCCCTTGCAAAAATAGTTCCTCCTTCCCAGTCTATGCTGATGTAGTCAGCATCTATCTGCATGTCTTGATAGTTTATCTGGGCGTTTTTGTTAAGAAAAGTCATTTTTTTCTCAACATCAAAGCGGCTGTTGTCAGCTTTGGTAAGTAATATGTCTTCTAATTGCTCGTTTACTACGACGACAGTGTCCTTCTTTCCTTTATTTTCTTCAATTTTTTTAGGGCTTGTTTGTGCTAAAAAATTGTTAAAAATTAGGATAATTAAGATTTGTAAGGTAAATTTGAACTTTTTATTTGTCAATGGTAATAATTTAATGCCCCAAAAATAATAATTTTAAACAGATGAGAATAAATAAATTTTTAATAAGAGCAACTTTAACAGTAATTTTAACATTATTTTTTATCCCAGCCTACGCACAGAATAAGAAATTTACGGTTGTTTTGGACGCAGGGCACGGCGGGTCAGACCCAGGTTCATACAGAACTTTTTCGGATTTGGGAACTCTGAACGAAAAGGATATCACCTTGGCTGTCACTCTATTGATAGGGAAGAAATTAGAGAAAAATAAAGATTTCAAGGTTATATACACTAGAAAAACGGATGTTTATCCTACACTTACAGAAAGAACAAATTTAACCAACCGAAGTAAGGCAGATTTATTCGTATCAATGCATTGTAACGCTTCCAAAAGACCAGAGGCTTATGGGTCAGAAACTTTCGTACAAGGACCAAACCAAAACAAAGAAAATTTAGAAGTAGCAAAAGCCGAAAACGATGTGATCTATCTTGATGAGCAGGATAGAGAGACCTTTGCTTCTTATGACCCAAATTCCCCAGAATCTCTGATTGCTCTAAAAATTCAGCAAAGTAAATATTTAGAAAGCAGTCTTTTATTGGGAGGACTTATAGAAGATAACTTTGTGAATAAAGATAAAAGATATTCAAGAGGTGTGAAACAGCAGAACCTCCATGTTTTACGAAGAAATGCAACACCTTCAGTTTTAGTGGAAATGGGTTTTGTTAGTAATTATGAAGAAGCTAAATATATATCCAGCCAAGAAGGGCAAGAAGCTATAGCGGAGTCTGTATATCAGGCTATTGTGAATTATAAGAAAAGACTAGACAGAAATGTAAAAGCAGAGCCAGTAAAAGAAGTAGAAAAACCAATGAAAACCGACAGCCGAATCTTGCTGATGAGTTCTGTAACCAAATATGATGAAGGCGACCCTGCGTTCAGAGGCTTGAAATATATTTTGACTATAAAAGATGGGTCTATGTATAGATATTATTATAGTACAACTAATTACGCATCTATACGAGATGAAAATTTAAAGACAGCAAAAGATGCAGGATTTAAGAATGCTACAGTGGTTAGTTTTACGCCTGACCAAAAATTATCACAAGGGTATTACACTATAGAACTGGCAGCTTCGCCATCAAAATTGCCAAAAGATTCACCAGTGAATAAAATTCCTGATGTAAAAAGAGAAAAAGTAGGAGATATGCACTGCTACACTGTAGGGAATGTAAAAACCCTTGAAGAGGCTGTAAAACTGAGAAAACAGATGGAAGAACAGGGTATAAAAAATCCAGTAATTCAAAAAAAGAATAAATAATTTTTTAAAAAAATTTGGTAGAATAAAAAAAGTTAGTATATTTGCAAACGCAAAAAACAGTTGGCCCGTTCGTCTATCGGTTAGGACTCAAGATTTTCATTCTTGCAAGAGGGGTTCGATTCCCCTACGGGCTACTTTTTAAATTTAAAATAGTAGTAGTAATAAATTTACTTAGTAAAATAGTTTAAAAGATTATGGCAAATCACAAGTCAGCATTAAAGAGAATTAGACAGTCTGAAAAAAGAAGATTGAGAAACAGATACTATCATAAAACTGCTAGAACAGCTATGAAAGTATTAAGAAATGAAGAAGATAAAGCTGTTGCATTAGAACAATTACCAAAAGTAGTTTCTTTGTTAGATAAATTAGTGAAAAGAAATATCATTCACAAAAACAAAGCAGCTAATTTGAAGAGTAAATTAACAAAACATGTTAATAAATTAGCATAAGAAAGTATAGTTGGCCCGTTCGTCTATCGGTTAGGACTCAAGATTTTCATTCTTGCAAGAGGGGTTCGATTCCCCTACGGGCTACAAAAGAAAGACCTTTGGTAACTATCAAAGGTCTTTTTTTGTTACTTTTATCAGTGTGTTTTTAAAAATAACAAATATCCTTTTATGTGATGAAAGTAAATCTTACACAAAATAAAAATCTAAAAATATTCAAAATAATTTCTCAGGTTGCTCATGATAGAGGGCAGTCTGTGTATGTTGTCGGTGGATATGTCCGAGACTTGCTGCTCGGTAGAAAATCTCCTACGGATATAGATTTCGTGACGGAAAGCAGTGGAATAGAACTAGCGCAAGCCGTTGCAAAAAGTATCAATCCTGAAACTAAAGTTTCTATTTTCAAAACTTATGGAACAGCGATGTTTCGTTATGAAAATTTAGAACTGGAATTTGTAGGAGCGAGAAAGGAAAGCTATAGTGCGGACAGCAGAAACCCTCAGGTGGAGCAAGGAACTTTGGAAGATGACCAAAAGCGCAGGGATTTCACGGTGAATGCGATGGCGATTTCCCTTAATAAAGATAATTTTGGGGAACTGATAGACCCTTTTAATGGAATGGAAGATATGGAGCAGAAGATACTTCGAACTCCACTAGAACCAGTCCAAACCTACTCAGATGACCCTTTGAGAATGATGCGCGCCATTAGATTTGCTTCTACGCTTGGTTTTTCAATAGAGCAAAAATCATTGGAAGCCATAGAAAAAGAAGCGAAAAGAATAGAAATAATCACTGTGGAGCGGATAATGGTGGAGTTTAACAAAATCATGCTGTCCGAAAAACCTTCTGCAGGATTGGAAATTATGAAAAAAACAGGGCTTTTGGATATTGTTTTACCAGAGCTTACGGCATTAGAAGGGATTGAAGAAGTAGAAGGGCAGAAGCATAAAGATAACTTCTGGCATACGCTGGAAGTGGTGGATAACATCTCAAAAAACACGGATAATCTTTGGCTCAGATGGGCGGCGCTGCTGCATGATGTGGGCAAAGCTCCGACAAAAAAATATGTGAAAGGAACAGGATGGACTTTTCACGGGCATGAATTTTTAGGGTCAAAAATGGTGAAAACTATTTTCCAAAGGCTGAAACTTCCACTAGGGAAGGATATGAAATATGTTCAAAAAATGGTGAAATTGTCTTCCAGACCGATTGCGCTGATTTCAGATGATGTTTCGGATAGTGCGCTGCGCAGGATGCTGTTTGATGCAGGAGAGGATTTAGAGGATTTGTTTACCCTTTGTAAAGCTGATATCACAACAAAAAATTCTTACAAGCAGGAAAAATTCAAGAAGAATTTCGAATATGTGGCGAAAAAAATAAAGGAAGTAGAGGAAAAAGACCATGTTAGGAATTTCCAGCCGCCAATAACAGGCGAGGAGATTATGCAGATGTTTAACTTGAAACCTGGCAGAGAGATAGGAATTTTGAAGGAAAGAGTAAAAGAGGCCGTTTTGGAGGGAGAAATTCCTAATGAACATGAAGCCGCAAAAGAATTAGTAATGCAAGAAGCAAAAAAAATTGGACTTATCTAAGCCCAATTTTTTTATTTTAATTTTTGTAGAACCCATTTGTTCCCATTCCCGAAGAGAAAGTTTTTATACGAATTCCCGAAGGAGTATAGATGCTTATTTCGCTGGCTTGGGTAAATCCTTTGGCATCGGAAATGTATATAAGCCCATCAATCACATTAAATCCATAAAGAGTGGAATATCCGTTATCTGCAACACTAAATATAGGACTGCTTGGAGCGGTGCTGGAAGAAAGTTCCATAGAATATACTCCTGTTCCTGCTGTGAAATAGATGTATCCATTGTCTATTTCGATGTTGTTGGCATTTTTTATTCCTGTGAGAGCTATCGTATTTGTGAGGTTTCCGCTGGAATTATATTTGTAAATATAGGAATTGGCTTCGGTAGGTTTTCCTGCAATTACATAGACATCACTGTTGTAGGAAATGGTTTTGTTGATAGCTCCATTAGGAACGGTGATGGTTCCTGCTACATTGTTAGAAGTAGAAGAAATGATAGTCAGCTTGTTTCCTGTCCCAAAACTTGCATTTTGAACAAATACATTGGTTCCAGCAGTTACAATTCTTTCAACGACATCATTGCTAGGAATTTTTTTAATTAAATTGTAATTTTCTGTATTATAAACAGTTATGCTTTGCTCTCCGCCGTAAGTGCTGTTTGTGACATAAGCCTGATTCCCTACGAAAGTGATGTAACGAGGATTTTTTACATCCTGTGTGATTTCAGCTTTTTTCTTAAAAGTATATCTATCAGTGACGATGATTTTGTTAGAATTATTCACTACAAGATAGGCTTCTCCATTGTGGAAATTCACATGCTGAAGAACATCTCCTAGGTTTTCTCCATTCGTAGTTTTGTAGATGTCGTTTTTGATGGAGGAAAATCCTCTGCTGATGTAGCTTAGTTCTGCATTGGGAGTTCCGAATTTACCTTCATTTGCTACGAGAATTCCGTTTTCGTGCTTTTCTGCAGGAATGATAGCATCTGCTTCGTCTCGGTTACAAGAAACAGCCGTTAAGGCTAAAAGAGCGATAAGCCCTGTGATTTTAAAATTTTTCATAGAATGTAAATTATTAAAAATTGATATTAAAATTGATATTATAATTTCTCAAAGGCAGCGGATAGTAGTCGCTGGTTTTATAGACTTGATTTAGAATATTGTTAATCTTTCCACCCAAAGTGATATTTTTCTTTAAATAAAACTCCACTCCTGCATTTACGATGGTGTAATGAGGCAGCTGGTAGTTTTTGTTTTCATCGGTCGTTGTGAAAACTTTGCTGGTAAACATTCCTTGGATGAATAAATTTAAATACTTGTTTTTCAGTGAAATAAGTCCATTGGCTTTATGTTTTGGGACATAGGAAAGGGATTTGTTTTTTTCTGTGTCTTTGGAGTTGGTATAGGCGTAAGAAAGGCTTATTTTCAAAGTGTTTCTGCCTATGTTGTGGGTGTAATCGGTATAAATTTCACCACCAAAGGAGCGGATTTTTTTGCTGTTAAAAGGCGACCAATACCCAGAAGAAGTGGGCAGCCACTGGATAAGATTTTCTATATCGTTATAAAAAGAAGCAATGTCTATATTTAGACTTTTGAATTTGAATAAATGATTGATTTCAAACTGATATGCAGTTTCTGGTTTTAGGTTCAGATTTCCGCCTGGCTGCCAGTATAAATCATTAAAAGTAGGATATCTAAAGTTTTTAGAAGCATTTAGTTTTAATGAATAATTTTTAGTAAAATCTATACGAGACCCGATGAAAAAAAGATAAGGACTTTCTATATTTTCTACCATGTCTTTTCTGAGTGAGCCTTCTAAATAAAGGTGCGAAAATAAATTTTTATTAGCCGTAATCGCCAGATAACCAGTATTTCTCTTAGGGTTTGTGATTCCAGAGGAATATCCCTCAGCGGAATTGTATTGGTATTCGCTGATTAGATTTATGCTGAAATTATTAGGTTTTTGATAAGAAAAATCATTGCGGACGAGCCAAGTTTTTCCCTCTGCGCCATTGCTTTTTGGTAAATTTATATCGTTATAATAATCATATTTTTCACTCAGAAAAGCCAGTTTCAAATCATTATGAAAATTGCCGTAATCGCTCTGCCAGTTAATCATGGTTTTTAGTCCATCGGTGGAATATTTCGTTTTTGTCTGGCTTTCAGAAAAAACAGGATAATGCTGTAGTCCTGTATTCCACAGCGAAAACATTGCGATTTTCTGATGGTCATTAAAACGATAGGCAGCGGAAATAGAGTAGTTGTACTGGTAGTAGGCTCCGTTTCTGTTGATGTATTTTTCTTTTGGGACTTCGTAGTTATTTTCGCTTTTGGCAAGGGCGGTGTTTAGTTTTACAGAAAATTTATCATTGCTGTAAGCTATTTTTAAGGCTGAATTTAAGGTATTAAAAGACCCAAATTCCGAGAATAAATTCCCGTTAAATCCCTTTCCGAACTGGATTTTATCATCCAAGTGTATCGTTCCGCCGATAGCGCCTGTGCCGTAGGAAATGCTTCCTCCACCAGCTTTTATGCTGATTTTATCAAAATTAAGAAGTCCAATATTATTAATATCTCCCTGCCCTAAAAACAAGGAATTGATATTGATGCCGTTCCAGATGAAAGCTGTCTGCTGTGCAGTTGTCCCACGAAAAGAGGGCGAAGACACCATTCCCTTTCCGTTTTCTTTGATGTAGAGAGGTGTAGAAAACCGAAGGGTTTCCGAAAGATTGCTGGTGTTTTTATGAATATTGTCCGAAAGATTGATAGCTTTCTGAAAATGTACAGATTCATTCAGTTTTTTATCCGAAATAAAAACTGTATCTATTTTTTTTTCTTGTGCAGCGACAAAGGGAGCGACTCCCCAAACAATTAGGGAAATATACTTTTTAATCATAATTCTACTTTTCCTCCGAAAGTTTTGTTATTAAATTTATATCTGGCAGGTCTCCTGGCTTTTGCATTTCTACGCCTTCCCGCGTGAGCAGTGGCTTTTTTGTAGAAACTTTTTTTGCAATTTACAGTTGCGGGGACAGCTCGGGATTTTCACCCAATTCCCTTTTCATCTATTTCTCAATAGAACCAAAATATAATAAAGACAAGTGCTATAAGCCGGATTCTGTCCTTTGAAAAATCAAAGTGCTTGTTATTTATCTACATTTTATATTGCTATAAAACTTTAGCCACTTACCCCTCGGCATTGGACGAGCTACCCTTAGTTGCCGATATACTTAGTGTTGCACCGCATAGAGTTTACCTGATTTCACTACAGCCATACTGTACTTGCTTTCTGTTGCACTTGTCCTCGTATCGCTACGGACGGGCGTTACCCGCTATGCTGCTCTGTGGTGTCCAGACTTTCCTATTTCATAAAGAAATCAACAAGCCGCACTTGTCACGGCAAATATAGAATTAAAAAATTAAAAATAAAAAAACCTCCTGTAAATTTAAAATCTACAAGAGGTAAAAACTAATAACCATGAAAACTCAAATTAAACATGAGAATCTACTCTCAGTTTTATCAATCAAATACCGTGCCAAACTCTAAAACACAAATAAAAAATATAGAAATAAAAAAACCTCTTGAAAATTGAAATTCACAAGAGGTAAAAACTAATAACCATGAAAACTCAAATTTAATATGAGAATCTTGCTTTAATATTATCAAATATCGTGCCAAAAACGATAAAAATATTAAAAAACTAATATGCAGATGTAAAAATTAAATTGTACTTTTGCGGAAAATAAATTTTAAGAAAATGTCAGGAAAGATTACATTTACAATGATTAAGCCAGATGCAGTAGCAGACGGGCATATCGGAGCGATTTTAGGAAAAATTTCAGAAGCAGGATTTAAAATCAAAGCAATGAAACTTACTCAGCTTACTGTAGCTGATGCTAAAAAATTCTATGAAGTTCACGCAGAGAGACCTTTCTACGGAGAATTAGTAGAGTTTATGTCTTCTGGGCCTATCGTAGCAGCTGTTTTGGAAAAAGACAACGCAGTAGAAGATTTCAGAAAATTGATCGGTGCTACTAACCCTGCAGAAGCAGCAGAAGGAACTATCAGAAAAATGTTCGCAAGAAGCGTAGGAGAAAACGCTGTACATGGTTCTGACTCTGATGAAAATGCACAGATAGAAGCAGCATTCCACTTCTCAGGAAGAGAAATTTTCTAATTAAACAAATAAAAAAGATTACCATTTTTGGTAATCTTTTTTTATTTCCTCAAACTTTATATATCAAAAATCTAAGTAAAAAGAATTGATATCAAAGAAATAGCTGACTGTAGTTCCATCAGGTTTTTGTACTTTTAGTTCATCATAGTAGGATTTTCCTTTGTTTATCAATGCTTGACTTATGACCCTGCAGCCTTCACAGTTTTCTCTGATGTATTGGTATTCTTCTGGTACACTGTTTACTTTTATGGGATTGGAAATAGAAAGCCCTAGTTCTCCCTTGTTATTGTCTTTTTGGGAAGGCACCGCAGAACAAGAAAATGTAGCACAATAAACTAAAAAAGCAAATAAAAATTTTAGATTTTTCATAATGATTAAATTTTTTTAGATTGAAACAAATTTACATTTAATTCTTCATTGTTTAAGCTCAAAACAAGATTTTTTGAAATAATTACTGCATTTAATTATTTAAGGCTTATTTTTGTATTCTATTTTATTTTATTTTTATGATAAAGAGTATTCCCATAGAGCGAATTTTGTTTTTGGACATAGAGACCGTTCCTCAAGCTGGTAACTGGAATGAAATCTCCGAAGAGGAAAAAAATCTTTGGGATAAGAAAACTCTGCGGCAGCGTGGAGAAGATGTTTCAGCGGCGGATTTTTATCAGGACAGAGCTGGAATTATGGCGGAATTTGGTAAAATTATCTGCATTTCTGTGGGAATGCTGGAAAAGGATAATCGTTTGAAAATCAAATCTTTCTATGGTGATAATGAGAAAAAACTGCTGGAAGATTTTGGAAATATATTTAACAGTCCCAGACTGCAAAATATAATCCTCTGCGCCCATAACGGCAAGGAATTTGATTTTCCGTGGATTGCCCGAAGGATGCTTATCAATGGCTTTCAGCCGCCAGTTCCGTTCCAGACTTTTGGGAAAAAACCTTGGGAAATATCGCATTTGGATACCATGGAGCTTTGGAAATTCGGCGATTGGAAGAGTTTTATTTCTTTAGAACTCATGGCGCATATCTTCGGAGTGCCTACGCCAAAGGATGATATAGATGGCTCTATGGTGGCGGAAATTTATTATCAGGAAAAGGATTTGCAGAGGATAGTAGAATATTGTGAAAAAGATGTTTTAACTTTGGCAAATGTTTTCCGAAAAATGAGACAGGAAGATTTATTGACGAAATCCGAATAATTAGAGAAAAGAGAAATTATATGAAATTAACAGATGAACAAATCGCTCCGCTAGGGGAGGAGGTTATAAAGGTGCTGAAAACCATCTATGACCCAGAAATTCCTGTGGATATCTACGAGCTGGGGCTGATTTATGATGTGCAGATAAGTGACGAGGGCGAAGCAAAAGTGCTGATGACCCTGACTACGCCTAACTGTCCCGTGGCAGAGAGCCTTCCGATGGAGGTGGAAGAGAAAGTAGGTGAAATAGAGGGAATTACGAAATCCAAGGTAGAGCTGACCTTCGAGCCAGAATGGGAAAAGGACATGATGAGCGAAGAAGCTAAATTTGAATTAGGATTATTATAAAAACACTGAAAATCAGTGTTTTTTTCTTTTGTGTTAATTTTGTTAAGAAATGAAATTTTTTTTTAACTTTTTTTAACAACATTCGTTTTTCGCTCTATTTTAGGAGGTTTTGGGGCTAAATTTGATTTAAATTATCAAAGAAAAGGCGTTGGGAGAAGAAAAAAATATGAAAATTATATAAATGAGTATAAATTTGTCGCCAGAGTTAATTCAAAAACAAATCCACTTGATATGAAACGACTTGTTTTTTTGGGGTTAATGGCTTTTACACTTGGAGCTTCATTTAATAAGGAAGAAGGAGTGAAAACAAGCACAGCTTCATATTACCATGATAAATTTAATGGTAAAAAAACAGCGAGTGGTGAGATTTTTGATAATAAAAAGCTGACAGCTGCCAATAGAACCCTTCCATTTGGGACTAAAGTAAAGATTACCAATTTAAAGAATGAAAAAAGCGTAATCGTAAGGGTGAATGACAGAGGGCCTTTTTCTAAGAAAAGAGCTTTTGACCTGAGTAAGGCAGCATTTAGTAAGATAGCAGACCTCAGAAGTGGCGTAGTTACAATAAGCTATGAGGTTGTAGAATAAGAAATTGTACACTTTTAATTTTTAATCTGTTTTATTATTTTAAAAACACACTTTCCATTTTGGGAAAGTGTGTTTTTAATTTGTGCCTTAGCTATTGATATTTTTTAGTTTTTCGGGTGTGTGTTTGTATTTGAAAACTAGCATGAATAGAATTGCTACAACAAGGGAATAGCATGCGAAAATAGTCCAAGCGCTATACCAGCCGTTCATCTTTGTGACAGGGTCTATGTCAGAGAAAATCTGATAGTAATTTACAATTTCTCCTGCTACAAGCATACCGATAGTAGAGCCTAAACCATTGGTCATCATCATGAAAACACCTTGTGCAGATGAGCGGATATTGTCATCCGTTTCTTGGTCTACGAAAAGCGAACCTGAAACATTGAAGAAGTCAAAAGCAACGCCATAAACAATCATGGAAAGGATAAACATCCAAACTCCACTGCCAGGGTCTCCCACAGCGAACAGCCCGAATCTTAGGAACCAAGAAAACATAGCCATAAGCATCACTTTCTTTATTCCAAATCTCTTTAAACAGAAAGGAATCAGTAAGATACAGAGTGTTTCTGAAACTTGCGAAAGTGATATCAAGGCATTGGCGTTATTAGCACCCCAAGAATCTGCATACTGAGGAATATCCTTGAAACTCGTAATGAAAGGATTGGCGTAGCCGTTGGTAATTTGTAGGGAAATTCCTAGTAACATTGAAAATACAAAGAAAATCGCCATTTTTTTGTCTTTAAATAGAGCAAAAGCCTTCAGACCTAAGGCATCGGATAGTGTTTGTTTTTCATCGGATTTATTAGTAGGGCAGTGCGGCAAAGTGAAAGAATAAGCAAACAGCACAATTCCCAAGAAAGCTGATACAAAAAACTGAGCATAGGTGTTTTGGAAGCTTACAAATCCTTGCAAATTAGAAAAATTAAGAGTGAAATTTCCGTTTTCAAATCCAGCAAAATTCACAAAAAGCATCGCAACGATGAAACCTATCGTCCCAAAAGTTCTGATTGGCGGAAAGGTTTTAATAGTATCAAAATTATTATTGATTAAAACAGAATAAGCTACCGAATTAGAAAGGGCAATAGTCGGCATGTAGAACATTACACTCAGAGAATACAAGCTAAAAAGGGTAGTAAAGTCTGTGCTGTCGCTATGCTGCATTCCATAATATCCTGCTGCTCCTAAGAAAATAGCAGCGATGAGGTGGGAAATCCCCAAAAGTTTTTGTGCAGGAATCCAGCGGTCTGCGATGATTCCCATAATGGCAGGCATTAGAATGGATACAAAGCCCTGCATAGCATAAAAAAGCCCAATCTGCTGTCCAAGTCCGATAGAACCTAAATAATTTCCCATAGAAGTAAGATAGGCTCCCCAAACTGCAAACTGGAGGAAACTTAGAATGATAAGTCTGATTTTAATGTTCATTTCTTTGGTTTATTCTATATTATGATTTCTATTTTTTATTTCTTCTTGAATTTTTAGAGCGAGGTCAAAATCCTCATTTTTTACGGCTTCTTCCAGCTCTTCCTGTAGTTCTTGCATACTTTTTACAGGTTCTGTGATGACATCTGGGAAAGTTTCTTCTATTTCGTCCTCGTCATCTTCCTCGTTTAGGTTTAGTAAAATTCCTGCTTCGTCTAAAACATTCTGAGTGGTATATACAGGCGCATCAAATCTTATTGCCATCGCTACTGCATCAGATGTTCTAGAATCTAGGGTGATACTGTCCCCGATGAGTCTATTGGTAAAATTGATATTAGAAAAAAATACCCCGTCTACTATCTTATAAATCACAACGGATTCTATGATATAGCGGGTGTCTTCTATAAATCTTGCAAATAAATCATGAGTAAGCGGTCTAGTAAGCTTAAAATCTTTTTCTAATCCCATAGAGATAGACTGAGCTTCAAAATTACCGATTACGATAGGTAGTTTTATCCCTGTTTCTGGCTCTTCCAGCAATAGGGCATAGGCACCAGACTGAGTCTGGCTGTATGAAATACCTCGGACAATTAGTTTCTTATAATCCATAATAGGCACAAAGATATTATTTTTGTAGAAAAAATGAAACTTCAAGAAAAAAATCCCACAAAAATCTTTTAAATTTTTGCAGGATTTTAATCATATTTATGTTTAAAAAATTATGCTTTATGGCATGGTGAAACCTCTTCTAGTGGCTCTTCCGTACTCATCGAGATAGACCACAGATACAGTTCCTTTGTAATTTTTCAGTAGATTTTCTATATCTTTTTGAGAATTAACAGGTTTTCCGTTTATCTCCATGATGATATAGTTATCCACGACACCTATTTTAGAAAGTTCTCCGCCATCTACGATGTTTCTAGCGATGACACCACTGTTTAGTCCGTAGCTTACTTTTACTCTGTCGCTTAGGCTTTCAAACTCACCTCCGATTTTTTCAGTTACGCTGAGGTCAGCTTTGCTTCGTAGAGAGGTGTTTCCTTTTTGGTCTTTTAGAGCGGCAGTAGTTTTGTGCTCTTTTCCAGCTCTTATGTAGGTTACAGAAACTTTGTCCCCAGGTCTCTTGCTGCCGATAGCTAGAGAAAGGTCAGAGAATCCATCGATATTTACATTATCTATTTTAGTAATGATATCTCCTGGTTTGATTCCTGCATCTTCTGCACCACTGTTTTTAGCAACATCCGTTACATAGATACCTTTTCCTGATTTTAGGCTGGTTTTGTTTCTTTGGTTGTATGTTTTAACTTGTAAATCATTAGATAAATCTAAAGACCCAACTCCCAAGAATCCTCTCTGAACAAGACCAAATTTCTTGATATCTTCTACTACTTTTTTAGCCAAATTAGCAGGGACAGCAAATCCATAACCTTCGTAATATCCAGAAGATGAAGAGATTGCAGAGTTTATCCCAATCAAATCACCGTTTAGGTTTACCAGCGCGCCTCCACTGTTTCCTTTGTTGATGGCAGCATCAGTCTGGATAAAACTTTCAATCGGTGTTCTACTCTGCTGGCTGAGAAGGTCTATATTTCTGCCTTTTGCAGAGACAATTCCCGCCGTAACGGTAGAGTTAAGCCCAAGTGGATTTCCTACGGCAAGAACCCATTGTCCTACCTCAACTAAATCCGAGTTCGCAAAGTTAAGATAAGGAAGTCCCTTGTCTTCTATTTTTAGTAGTGCGATGTCTGTACTCGGGTCAGTTCCGATGAGTGTCGCAGTGTAAGTTTTCTTGTTGCTTAGAACTACTTCCAGTTTGCTAGCTCCTGCTACCACATGGTTATTGGATATGATGTATCCATCAGGCGAAATGATAACTCCCGAACCCAGCCCAGAAGGCAGGTCTTTTGGTGCTTCTTGTCTTTGGCTTCTACTATTTCTGAATCCTTCTCCGAAGAAAAATTCAAAAATATCCTGATCCATAGATCTTCCAGAGGAAGGCGTATTGTTTTGGTAGTTTCTTATCGTAACTACGGCAGGAACTGTTGTTTTAGAAGCTTTTACGAAGTTGTCAGAAGATGAGCCGTTCAGTCCTGCTGGGATGGCGTTTTTCCCAGAAGTAGAGAAATAAGAAAAATCGGTGTTGTTTTGTTCTTCATTAAAATAGTTAATTGCTCCAAAGGTAGTCGCTCCAGAAAGTATTCCTACTAATGCAAAAGGAGCAAGTTTTTTCAATTGGTTTTTCATATAAATGTTGTATTTACTTTGATTTTGTTGATACAAATTTAATGCAAAAACGATCTTGTCTCATTGGTTTTAACTAAGTTTAACAAGAATTATAAGATTTTTAAAAATAGTAGTTGTTTTATCGGCTGTGGCTTCTTTTAAAAAAAGTTTAACTTATAGAAGAATTGCTTAAAAATACCGACCAATCATCATCTTCATTGTCATAGCCTATAATTTTTTCCTTGTATTTACTCCCAAAAATATATTCTCTTACAAAAGTATCAAAATCAACCTCTATGCCCTCTATCCCTTCATAGACATCAGTAGGAAATATCACGCATTGAGAATGTTTATCAAGGAAAAGCGGCTCGTACAAAAGCTGTCCTATTTCATACCACGAAGGCTGTTCGGAAGGGACACTATATTGGTTTTCCAACAGCTCCTCTACGCTCCACAGAATGATATCACCAAAAGAGCCACCATTACAAAGCTTTAAAAAAGCACTATGCACAGGTGCTATGAGTTGTAACACCTCTGGGGGAATACTTTCAGCACCTTTGGGGATTTCACCAATAAGTATGGCATTGGGTAATGAGGCTAAACGATTTCTGTAATGGGTAATGATGGTTTCTAAGGTCATTTTCAATCAATTATTCTAACCAAACATTTGGGTATAGTTAAAATTCTCACCGTCAAAATCCGAAGCGATGAGCGAGTGTCCAAAGAACATATCATTATCATCAAAGAAGACTTTTACCTCCTCGCTGTAAAACAAGAAACTCTGCAAGCTAAGGGCTTCCATAAATTCCTCTTTAGTAAGCTCAGGTTTATCGGGATCATCATCGTCATCATCGCCAAAACGCCAATTGTCATTGTAGAGGTCTAAAAATTCATTGGCAATACATTCTTTTGCTTTTGGTAATAAGGTGTCTATCCCATTGAAAAAGGTGCTCATCAGCTGTTCTACCTTTTCAGTTTCGCCTTCATCTTCAAGGATGATGCTTACGCCAAACTCTTCTCCGTTGAGAACCACCGTCCCTTCATAAGAAGTAGGGTCATCACTGTCCTGTGTAAAATCTGTAATTTTATATTGTTTCATAAGAACTTGATTTTAATTTTGTTTAAAAAGGTTTAATTTAAAAATTTAAAAAACGCTTTTGTTAAGATATAAATATAACTTTTGCTTCATCCTCCAACATCGAAAACAATACTCCGTACTGACGCTGTGCGGCTTCTGCATTTTCTTTTGGACAAAGCCCTATGATATAGCTGTCGCCTCCTACATCTATATCATAAAGAGCAAATTCACTTTTTGCTGCTAAGAGCTGAAACACCTTATCGGGAGGCGTGTTGTTGTCTATTTCCAAGTCTATTTCTTTACCTTTTAGCTGTTTACTTAGCAGATTGTAGTTATAGACGACATCTTCTGCTTCTGTTTTCCAATCAATTACCTGCAAGTAGTTTGAGGCTATCATCTCGGAAAGGAAAGCATCAGATAGATCTTCTTCTCCTAATACACTCATACAAATTCTATTGGCAGCGTGAGAGGGAATGGAGAGTAAGTCAGCCAATGACAGCCATTCTTTCTGGAATTTTTTGGATATTTGAATGTTTTGAGGAGCTATTTCTCCTTTGCCTTCTTGCTTTTTCAATAAGGCGATTTGTAAATCTACATAAACAGCAAGGCGTTTTTTGAGTCGTTCGATGGTGTTGCTATCGGTTACAGGATCGTTTTTTCCTATATAATCATACGATCTATGACCTTTTTTATTGGAGATAAAATAGGCATATCGCACCCATTCGCATTTGTCTTTGATGCGGCAGATTGCATAGCGTACATTTTCGTCAATATCTTCAAATATAATACTTTGAGGGATAAAAGAACTATAGTCTTCTGAAGGAGAATTGTTCTCCTTCAAACAAATGGAAATCATCCCTGAGGTATCCTTTTCACGGATTGTCCCAAGCAGTAGTTCGGTATTATGGTCGTTTAGCTGGGTATAGTTATTCATTATTTTTTGGAAATCTTCCAAAGGAAAGGGACTGCCTCCGATGCATTCTTCTTTGGCGTAAAATACCCAGCAGGAGGTAGGTTTCTTTTTTGGTGTGGTCATACCCAACATATTGGATATTTTTTCTATGATACTTTTTAAAAACATAGCTAAAAATCTATTTTTATAAACAAAGGTATAAAAACAATGAAAATAACTAAAACTAATCAGTATGAATCAATTTGCGCAATTTCTGTTTCATGTTTGTTTCTATTTAGTTCATAAAACCAAATCAGTGATAATTAGTTTATTGTCTCTATAACCTTTTGAATGAAATTTAATATAAAATCATTGTTTTTAAGCTCGTAGCTTAGGCTTATAGGTGTAATGTTTTTGATAAGCAGTTTGCCATTCTGGTCGCGGGTATATCGTTTGTCAGTAGAGGTCAGGGTTATTTTGTCTTTTTGCATAGTGATGTTTTGTAACTCATAAAGTTGCCACTCTGTACGATGGTCGGCAAAGAAAACTTTTTCATCTACGATTTTGGTGTCGGCAATCATATGTTTGCCTTGTAGTTCTCCTTCTTCATTGATGCCCATAGGAAAGACATCAAATCCTCCGTTTTCTTGGAAAATATCAATCGCTTCTCCGTTCTCATCGTATAGTACAGGGCGTAGTTCTTTGAGCTGTCCATTTTCTGTATGTAAAGTGATGATATAAGACCAAGATTTTTGGTATTTGTCTAATAGTACACGCTGGGAATGCAGGTCGTAAACAGCTTTAATCCACACCTTATCTGGTGGATATTGTGCCAAGAACTGAAAGCGCTCTATTTTCCATTTTGAAAGCAGTTCAAAGGATAATTCGCTATAATCGGCATTTACTTGCACATTGTAAAGAGGCAAAGGATAAGCGTCTCCATAGGGGTTTTCATCAAAATAGAACTGATGTGCCTTAGGATCGTATTCTAAACGCACAAAATTTTCCTCTTCATCACCTCCCAAAACTACTGAAAAATAATCAAAATCAGCAAGATTCAGGTAGCAATTACTGATTTTTATTTCATTAGCAATAGGTTTAAACCCATACGCCAAAGCTGCATCACGGATAAAGTTAGAAAGTTCCATCGTATAACCATTATAAAGAAAACCCCATAGAAACTCAGGCATTTCCTCTTCCTCAGGGTCGTTGAAGGTAGAGAGTCGCTCACAAAGGGTCTGTATGGCTTCTGCAAGGTAAGTCTGTTTATCAGTGGCTTGGTCAGCTTTTTCTAATTTCATCAAGAAAGCCTCCAAATGTGTGTTACAATCAGTTATATTCTGTTCTGTATAGTAACGGTTTTCAGCTGCGGTAGCTGAGAGTTCAGCACGCATTTGGGCGATGATTTGGTCTTTTTGGGTAATGAGTGATGTCATTTTTTATTTTTAAAACTAAAGATAGGAGCGAATTAACTGATGAAAAAACAGGTTGTTTTCAAGAATTCAATTTTCATATTTACGCTCGTGAAAGTATTCATAAGCACTGGCTTCCAATTCCCCACAATCGGAAATAAGATTGTCATCTTGGTCGTATATTTTGTAAGTCTGCTGGGGGTTGCCTATGGAGCTTTCGCCATCTAAGCCTAATAAAACTGTGTAAAACACATCTGTTAAGAGAGTGTCTATTACTTCTTTTAGCTGTTCTTGCTGAGTGCTGTCGAGCGTCATTTCTTTTATTTTAGTATTTACAGCACTGGGATATTTAGGCTGCTCTTCAAAGCAGGATTTTAGAAAATTTAGTTTTTCAAGATAAAAATTCTTTGCAAATTCATCTGAGGTCATAAGGTTATTTGTTAGGGGTTTATGTTTCGTGCTTTCATTGCGTTTTTAGCAAATTCCGCTACATAGTCGTCTTCATCGTCTAAAAAAGGCTTGATGTGAGTCGCTACTTCTGTAGCAGTTGCCAAAGTGATAATGGCATAAATACGCGAAGAGCGCGCTTGGTCAAAGCAATTATCCTCAGGTAGCTGCTCGATTTCGTGATATAGCTGGGCAATGATAATCTCTCGTTCAGAGAAATCTTCTAATGTAATATTAGGAAAGTCAAATACCTCGGGCAATTCGCTTAAATCATCAAAATCACTCGCGTCAGGGTGTTTTTCTATTGCAACTAACAACCGACTGATATTCTTAAAACGAGGCTCTAGACGGTCTTGCTCTTCGTGATTGAGGTAACAAACAAGTCCTTTGCGCGCCCCTTTGGTAAAAACGCACCAATAATTGGAATTGCCGTCAGAAAGTAGCGGACAAAGTCCATTAAACAACGAAAATTGCTGAAAGAACTTTTGTAGTGCTTCGTATTCTTCGTTATCAACAAGCATAAAGCCCTCTCTTGAAGAGAATGCTTTTAAATTTTGGATATCTTCAAAGGGAATATCCGCCTTTTCTAAGGTGTTATATATTTTCATTGTAATTTTTTTAATGTTTTACTCAAAATTCTCTCGCCTCGTCAAACCACAGCTGTATTTTCTCCTCATCAATCTCAAAAGGCGCTGCTTCAGCTAATTGGCATACGGCTTCGTAGGTGTCCTCCCGCTCTGTGGTTTCTATGTTTGGTAAGCCATTAATAACGGCTATGAGAGTTTCTAATAAGTTCCTAACTTCTTTTTCCTCTTTAGTTTTTTTTACTGCTTTTAGGGTTTCCTTGTAGGCTTTCATTGCCTCTCTGCCGTTTTTGCCTTCCCACGAAGCAAAAGGAATGTTGAACTCTGTAGCAAACCAACTCTTAGTGTGCAAGTTAGAGACTGAAGCATATTCACTCAACTCTCGTGTTTTCTCCAATTCTTTTAGTTCTTTTCTCAGTACCTTACCTCTTACCTCTTCCACATTCCAGAAAATACAATAGTTGAGGTCTGCCCAAGTACTCAAAGGGGGTAATCCACTCATATCAGGGCAATAACGCACCTCAATACCGCTAAGGTTTAGTTTACCCAAAGCCTCCATATGACACATATTTCCATCTAATCTCACTGTCTTGAGCTTCTTGAATTGTAAAAGGCTCCCGCAGTCAAAAGGCTGTCCACCTACTGGCGTGCTTATATTGATAGTCGTAATATCTTTTAGCGCTTCAAATTCAGGCAAAAAAACAGGTGTGCTGTTCTTCTTTTCAGTACTGATACTAAATGAAATACTCTTCAAAGGAACTACCATCTCAAGCGTTATCTTATGCGGATTTCCTTGCAAACTAAGCCCCTTCAGCCACTTGTT
Source organism: Flavobacteriaceae bacterium (assembly GCA_013333255.2). Classification (GTDB taxonomy): domain Bacteria; phylum Bacteroidota; class Bacteroidia; order Flavobacteriales; family Weeksellaceae; genus JABCPE02. Next base: position 234,254 of record JABCPE020000005.1, read on the forward strand.
ACCGAGTTTAATATCAAGAGGATAATCATTATTGTCTACCGATAAATATTCAATCTTTGCCTTAGAGAAATCTACCGTTGCAGGAGCCATTAGTGTCCAATGAAAGCTTTCTGCTTCGCGCTGTTCTGTCCATTTTATAAAGCGGGTGTCATTCCCCACATAGTCCATTGCACGAGGCCAGTTGCCTCCTGCAGGTACTTTGAAATCGTTGAAAACTTCCCATAGTATAGGGGTGTCAGCATCCACATAAGCATCGGCTTTCTCTCCAAAGGTTTTAGGCGCGATACTGAAGCTGCCTTGCCCAGGTGTGATGTTCACCTTATGACTATCTTTTCCCGTGAGAGAAAGGGTAAGTTTTCCGTAAGTTTTTGACATATATTGACTTATTTGATGAATTGGTTTAGCTAAATTAATTCGTGGCTAAATTTCAAAAATTTTATTTAAAGTAAAGGTGTGAGTGCCTTGTTTTGTGTCCTTAGCGGCTTTTATCATTTTCTCTGCTAAAACCGATGTAGGCATGGGTTTGTATCGTTTGAAAAGTCCTATTTTATTTAAAAAGTTGATGACTTTCATACTTATATTTTCGCCCGTGCGGTTAGAATGCTCACGAACCAATAGAGATGGCTGAAAGATAAGGAGTTTTGGGAAGTTAAGGGCTTTGACTGCATCTTCTAGTTTTCCTTTCATTTTGTTGTAAAACATACTCGATTTAGCATCAGCTCCCGCAGAAGACACCAGCACGAAGGTAGAAACGCCGTTTTTTCGGCATCTTTCTGCAAACTGCCACTGATAGTTATAGTCCACGCGCCACTGTGCTTCTTTGCTTCCAGCCTGCGCAAGGGTAGTTCCCAAGCAGGAAAATGCAATATCTCCGTGGAGCAGCTCTGCCCATGTGTCTGGCTGTTCAAAATCCACCACATGAGATTTTAGTTTTGGGTGGGCTGATGAAGGTGCTCTGCGCACAAAGCTATGCACCTCCGAAAAGGTATCATCTTCTAAAAGCAAAGAAACCAAATCCTTTCCTGTAGCGCCTGTCCCTCCAATGATAAGTGCTTTCATTTGTGAAAAATTTATAACAAAAGTATGAAAAATTAAACAATCAATTTATTTCTGAAAAAAGGTTTAATGCTATAAAAACCAATAACTTAAAGAAGGGAAATATAATAAGAATATTTTGTGAGAGTGATAAATCTTATAAAATTCCATCTTCTACTTGTTCTAATATATAACTCCACCAAGTATTTTCAGACAAACATTGTTTATCTATTTTTAGAAAATGATTTCTTATTACTTTTATTTTTTCAAATCTTAGAGTATCAGTATACTCTTTTTCAAAATTGAAAGTTTCTTTAAAAAATAATAGGCAATCAATTAATTGCTTTAAAGATGAATTTATAAAAAGAATAGTGTCAGAAAGAGAGTAAACAAAATCGTTTTTACTATTAATTCCTATTTTATCTTCGTAATCAACCCCTATAATATAAAAATCATTTTCTATATAAATAGGAAGTTTAAAAGAAACCCCTATAAATGTTAGATCTAAAGAGTTTTCTATTGTTTTCTCTATTTCTAAAATATTCATTTTAACCAATGATTATTTTTTTTAATCCCTACAGTAAAAGCGTTTAGCACTTATTTCGTCAATGATGAGTGCTTTCATTTGTGAAAAATTTATAACAAAAATACAAAAAATGGGCATACAAATATCCTTTGTGCTGCCCAATAATGTGTGGTTCCAGTTGCTAAAACATTATTTTACCATATAGATAAGACCTAAATAGATATCATCCTTTATTTGTAACAGCTGATAGTGGAGGTGTTTATTGGTATATAAGCTGATATTTCCAAAAGATTCTATAATTTCAGAGTCGTTCTCGTAATAGATTGTAGGTGTTTTTGAAAGTTCTTTTTGATTTTTGGTGTAAGGAAATTTGTTTTTAAATCTGAAAGTGTAAGGCTGGGTTTTTACCTCAAAATACAAAATAGTTTCATATTTATTTCCTTTAGTTTTATAGCTTTGTATATACATAGGTCTAATGTTCTTGCGCTCAAGAGTTTCTTTTTTAGTGAAATGCTGGGAATTTCCATCAAAAATACTAGGCATATCTTCTTGCACTTCCAAAGTGTCACTCTCCTGCATACGCTCTCCTAGGGCATTGTATTTCTCTATGTAGTTAATAACAGATAGCTCGCCACGGTCCATAGGTATTGATTTATCATAGATGATCAGCTCGTTTTGAGGGTTGAGGTAGATGCCTTTTGCAAAGTGATGAATATCATCAGGCAGTCTCACAAGGTGTTTTTCTCCTTCTAAGTCATGTGTCTTATAGTCTGATGTATAATGATAGTTTTTATAGACCTTGGGCAGTGTTAATCTCTCGTATACTTTAGAAAAAGTAACTCCCAAAGTACCCATTATAAATTTAAAGAAAACAAGGGTACAGATGACAGCAAGAGCACCACTTATTTTTTGATTATAGGCAAAGGAATAGCATATGCTCGCTCCCAGTATAAAAGGAATAGGAAAAAAAATGATGGATATCTCTCTGTCATAACTGGAGGTAAATCTCATAACAAGAAAGGCGTAAAGGGCTGCCAAAGCAACACCTGATAGTATGGAGAGCAGGATAATCAAAAACATTTTTTTAATATTTATATTCATAATTTTTAAACTTCTATATCGGCATTCGGATTGTACTTTCTGATAAGCTTTTCCAAATAAGGATAAGCGCTGGTATACACCTCAAATTTGGTAGTTTCAGGTGATAAAATCTCTACCAAATTACTGCCTCTTCCCGTATAGTGCCAGCGCACTTTTTGTACTTTTTTAGGGTCGATTTCTTTGATTTCAAAGAGGGTAAACAAATAGAGCTGGTCACGGCAAATCACAAATGTAGGAGCGTATTTGTAGTAAAAAGATAAGGAGGACTGCGCTTGTAGTAAGAACTGAAATTCCTCTTCAGTCATCTGTTCTATGAGTTCTTGTAGTCTTTTGAATCTTTTTTTTATCCGATAAAAGACAAAGCAATATAGCAATAATGCTATAATTATTACCGAGAAAAAAGGAGAGTTGGGAATGTTAGACAATGTTTTTCCTTTTATAACTGTTTGATTTACAATGAAAATAGTTAGCACTACTATTGCTATTGCAATCGTGGTGACAACTGAAATTCTTGCGAACTTTTGTATTCCTTTAATGTATTTTAACTTATTAGGAGAAAGCATCTTAAGTAAAAAAGATAAAAAGTAAGGTTATATTTTCTTGAAAAAGAATTCTTCTACATCACTTACCACTACTACAAAATCATTAGTAGAGGGAATATCTAGTGATGGCCATTCTTCTTTGAGGCATTTGGCACAAGCGACTAATAGCTTCGTGGCGGCACTGCTCTTGTCTTGCATTTCGGTTTCTTGGTTGAAAAGGTCAAAGAGGGCAGTGTCTTCTTCGTTGGGTTCTATATCTATAGTATGCTCATACTCGGCAGTGTTCCAAAGATATCTATCAACTCTTTCCCCGTAAGTCTTTTTCCATTCTTGTCTTTCACTTTCAGTACCAAAACCTATACTTGTAGGCAGTATGTTTTCATAGTCAAACGATAGGTTGATACAGTATAACGGCTCTTTCATAGAGTATGCCTTAATAGTAGCCACCAATAGTGCATAGTAGCGCTCCATAGCTTTTTCAGAGAGGGCTTTATAACTAATTTTCTTATCCTTCTTCTGATAACGTACATAGCCTGTTCCGCTGCTAATATTATTGAGTTTCCCCAAGATATCATAGGTGTAGAGGAGTGTATTATCAATGGGGTTTAAATAATAATCTAATCCTTTTTCCTCCTGACGGATGAGTTTGTTCCCCTCATAATACATAGTTCTTTCGCTCCAAGTATTATTATTGTATGCGGAATGGATTGATTGCAAGAGTCCGTCCTTATAAATGAATATCCTAGTATTTATACATTCTTTCTCAGGAGCAGAATCAAAGTGATAACTAATAATTTGTTTTTCTTCACGAAAATAGAACTCCTCATCATATAGACCTTCAAATTCATTATAACTGCGTTCCACGATAATCTCATCTTTGTCATTTACTCCATATTGATACTTATTGTCAGTATCTTTTGGAGCTTCTTTCAGGATTTTAGCCTTTGGAAAACGATTTTTTTCAAAATAAAAAGGCTCTAAGGAAAAAAGTCCTACACCTCCTGCTGCCCAAAACCAGCGCACTACCTGCGCTTCAATTTGTGCTTTAAGTGTAGGGTAGTTTTCTTGTGCTTGTTCGTAAAGTTTTCTTGCTTGCTCGTTCATAAGGTTTTATTTGTAAAATGATTAAGGGTTGCTAAGTTTTTTCCAGTCTTCAAGGGCTTGTTTGTTTGCCCGATGTTCTGATAGAGGATAGATAAGATCTTCTTCCTTTAGTTTTTTAAGTCGGGTAAGGTACATTTTTTCATATTTTGCCATTAGTTTCTCGTCACCCTTTTGCTTGTATATTTCTTTGAGGTAGAAAAAAGGTTCCCAATCCTTATTGGCTACAGTGGCTTTGCCTGCCTCTACCGCCTTAAGCAACTCTTCTTCGGCTTCTTCTATACGCCCCAAATGGAATAGCGCGTCCGCTAAAGCAGTGCCATAGTAAGCTCTTTGTTTTTCATTAATCCACCCATCGCTATTTCTGTTGAGCGCTTTTTCGAGCCAAGGAATAGCTTCTTCCCATTTAGCTTGATGAAGATACATATTCCCATAGTTATAGAAGATATAGTTTAGAGTAGTATACCCATTTTCAGTTATGTATTTTAAGGCTTTAGCAGCCATTGCTTCCGCTTTGTCATACTGGGCAACATCTGCCAATACGCCAAAGTAATCCCCAAAAAACATAGCTTTGTCAAAATTATCCGAGAGTTCTATCTCTATCTTTGGGCAGAGTGTTTCATAGATAGCCAATGTCTCCTCATATTGGCAGGCTCTTTTTAGGGATTTAGCAGTGTCCCATTGTTTGATTATTGGGTTCATAAATTGATTTTAATACAACAAAAATATAACAAACTTTGCCAAAGTCATAACTTTGGCAAAGTGTTTAGTATACAATACTTGAAAAATTTTATTTCTGATAAAAACGCACCCAATCTACATACATTCTTATAGGTTTGGTAAAAGGTTTTACTTCACCTACCCAGCTACCACCTAACTGCATATCAATACGCAGCATGAAAGGACGATTAAAAGGGAATTGTCCTAGGTTTTCTTTTCCAGGAACACGCGCATAGCTGAAAGTTTGTTCGCCATTTACATAGAAACGCACTTCATCGGTGTCAAGTTCCACAGCATAGATGTTGTAATCATTAGGGTTGATAGGTGCTGTAGCTGAACTTTTAGGAGTACGCTTGTTACCTGCTTGGGTGTAAGTAGAGTGTACAGTATGATGCACAAAAGCATCATAATTTAGTCGCTCCACGATATCTATCTCGCCGCCTGTAGGCCAAGGAGCATCAGGAACCATCCAGATAGCAGGCCATGCACCTTTATGTGCTTCCAGCTTACAACGGATTTCTAAACGCCCGTTTTGGAAATATTTTTTGTCTTTCGTAGAAACACCCCCTGTGATATATTTTGATTTGTCTTTGACTGGGTCGCTGCTCGGTTTTCCTAAAAGAATAAGATTCCCATCTTTTATCTCAAATAAGCTAGGGTCGTGGCTCATTGTCTTACACCAGTCAGCAGTGGAAGTAGGGCAGCCCCATATTTTAGACCATATCCCTGTGGAGAAGATATCATCGCGGTTAAACTCATCGTTCCAGACCATACGCCATCCTCCTTTTTTTAGATATTCATCATTTTTTCTTGTAGCAGGGTCTTCTATTTGATTAGAAGCAGAATCATCTTTCTCATTTCGAGAGCATCCTGTAGCTAAACTTAAAGCACATAGGATAAGAAACACTTTTCTCATAATGTTATACATTGTTTTTTTAGTTATACAAATGCAAGAATACAAAATTTTTAAGACATTTTACCCATTTCTTCTATTATCTCTATAATATTTAATGATAGAAATTATCTATATGCCTTATTTTTTGTCAATTTGCTAAATTTTATCCAAAAACATATACTACATCGCATCTATCCTAAAAGTAAGGGATTCCAGTACTTTTAGAATGGCTTCTACGGTATCCATAGAGGTAAGGCACGGAACTCCGTTTTCTACCGACATACGGCGGATTTGGAAGCCGTCCCGCTCAGATTGTTTCCCTTTGGTAGTGGTATTTACCACATACTGCACTTTTCCTTTGTGGATGAGGTCTATCAGGTTCACATCTTCTTCGCCTATTTTGTAGCCTATTTTGGTTTTTACGCCATGTTGTTCAAAGAATTTCGCAGTCCCTTCCGTAGCCCATATTCTGAAACCTATATCGCTAAATCTTTTCGCAAGTCCCACGGCTTCGGCTTTGTCTTTGTCAGAAACAGTGAAGAGAATCGCTCCATGGGTAGGAACTTTTCTTCCTGCGCCGATAAGTCCTTTGTATAGGGCTTTTTCTAGGGTTTGGTCTTTGCCCATCACTTCTCCTGTGGATTTCATTTCAGGGCCGAGGGAAATATCCACTTTGGACAATTTACTAAAACTAAAAACAGGAACTTTCACATAGACGCCCTCTTTATTAGGAATAAGTCCATTTTGATAGCCTAAATCTTTTAGTTTCGCTCCGAGAATGGCTTTTGTGGCTAATTTTGCCATCGGAACGCCAGTGATTTTGGACAAAAAAGGAACGGTTCTGGACGAGCGAGGATTGACCTCTATGACAAATACCTCTCCATCAGAGATTACATATTGAATGTTCATCAAGCCAATGATATTCAGTCCTTTGGCAAGTCTCTGTGTATAGTCAGAGAGTGTGTCCATCTGCTTTTGTGTCAGATTTTGAGGAGGATACACCGCGATGGAATCTCCCGAATGCACACCTGCCCGCTCTATATGTTCCATGATTCCAGGGATTATGGTGGTTTCGCCATCAGAAATAGCATCTACTTCCACTTCTTTCCCAGTCAAATATCGGTCTATCAGCACAGGATGTTCAGGGCTTGCCTCCACTGCATTTTCCATGTAATGAGCGAGTTCTTCCTCTGTATAAACGATTTCCATAGCCCTTCCTCCCAAAACATAGCTTGGGCGGACAAGCACAGGATAGCCGATTTCATTGGCAATTTTTATGGCCTCTTCTTTTGAAGTGGAAGTTTTTCCTTTTGGCTGAGGAATGCCCAAATCTTGTAGTGCTTTCTCGAATTTATCTCGGTTTTCGGCTCTGTCCAGATCTTCTAACGAAGTTCCTAAAATCCTTACTCCGTGGGAAGCCAGTTTATCAGCCAAATTGATAGCCGTCTGTCCGCCGAACTGCACCACCACACCTTTTGGTTTTTCTAGTTCGATGATGTTCATCACATCTTCCTCGGTCAGCGGCTCGAAATATAATTTATCCGAAATGGAGAAATCCGTAGAAACGGTCTCGGGATTATTATTGATGATAATCGCCTCACAGCCCATTTCCTTAATTGCCCATACAGAATGCACCGTAGCGTAGTCAAACTCCACGCCCTGCCCGATACGGATAGGCCCTGAACCCAGCACGATGATTTTTTCCTTGTCGCTGGCAATGGACTCGTTTTCTTCCTCGTAAGTTCCGTAGAAATAAGGCGTTTCGGACTCAAACTCGGCTGCACAGGTATCTACCATTTTATAAACTGGCATGATGCTGTTTTCTTTTCTAAAATTGAAAATTTCCCTCTGCGCACAGTTCCAAAGGTGAGCCAAATTAAGGTCAGAAAAACCTAATTTTTTAGCCTTGATTAAAATATCTTTGTTAAATGGATTGTTTTTTATTTCAGCCTCAAAATCAATGAGTTTCTTGATTTTCCAGATGAAGAATTTGTCTATTTTGCTCCATTCCACTATTTTCTCCCAGTCATAGCCTCTGCGCAGCGCTTCTCCAATGATGAAAAGCCTCTCGTCATCGCAGATTTTTATTCTTCTTTCTATTTCTTCATCGGTTAGGGCAAGGGCTTGTTTTTCCTTTAATCCTAAATGCTGGATGCCTGTTTCCAGTGAGCGGATGGCTTTTTGGAGAGATTCTTCAAAATTTCTTCCGATAGCCATGATTTCACCCGTTGCTTTCATCTGCGTGGATAATCTTCTGTCTGCCGTTTCGAATTTATCAAACGGAAAACGAGGGAATTTGGTAACTACATAGTCCAAAGCAGGTTCGAAACAAGCATAAGTTTTGCCCGTTACAGGATTTATGATTTCATCCAAAGTCAGTCCCACAGCGATTTTAGCCGCGATTTTCGCGATTGGGTAGCCCGTAGCTTTACTTGCCAAAGCCGATGAACGGGACACTCTCGGATTAACTTCGATGACATAATAATTAAACGAATGCGGATCCAGAGCCAGCTGCACATTACAGCCGCCTTCAATTCCCAAAGCACGGATGATTTTTAGTGAAGTATTTCGCAGCATCTGATATTCCCTGTCAGAGAGGGTCTGCGAGGGAGCAACCACTATAGAATCGCCAGTGTGTACGCCCACAGGGTCTATGTTTTCCATGTTGCAGACCACTATGGCGTTGTCGTTAGAATCTCGCATTACTTCGTATTCTATCTCTTTGAATCCTGCGATAGATTTTTCTATAAGACACTGATTTACAGGGCTGTGTTTTAGTCCAAGTTCTACAATTTCGGTGAGTTCCTGCTCATTAGAAGCGATACCGCCGCCTGTTCCTCCAAGGGTAAAGGCAGGGCGCACAATCACAGGATAGCCGATTCTGTCAGCGAAATTCAGGGCGCTTTCTAATGTATTCACAATGTCCGATTCTGGTACAGGCTCGCCCAGTTCGTTCATCAGTTCTCGGAATAAATCTCGGTCTTCGGCGCGATTGATAGCAGAAAGTTTAGTTCCCAAAACTTCTACTTTACACTCATCTAAAATCCCTGATTTTTTTAGTTCTATTGCCATATTCAGCCCTGTCTGTCCTCCCAAAGTAGGCAAAAGAGCATCTGGGCGTTCCTTTCGGATAATCTGGCTCACGAATTCCAAGGAAATCGGTTCTATATAGACCTTATCAGCGATTTCTGCATCGGTCATGATGGTGGCAGGATTTGAGTTGATAAGGATGACTCTGTATCCTTCCTCTTTTAGGGATAAACAGGCCTGTGTTCCCGCGTAGTCGAATTCCGCTGCCTGTCCTATGATGATAGGGCCAGAGCCTATGACGAGAATGGTTTTTATATCTGTGCGCTTCATGTTTATTTAGATTTTAGAATTATAAGTTTTTTTATTTAACAGCATTTTCTCTCATCAGATTGATAAATTCATCAAAAAGATAATTGGCATCTTCTGGGCCTGGGCTTGCCTCTGGGTGATATTGGACAGAGAAACAAGGGTATTTCTTGTGGCGGACTCCTTCGTTTGTGCGGTCATTCAGCGCGATGTGGGTTTCCTCTAAATCTGTGTCTTTCAGGCTGTTTTGGTCAATAGCATAGCCGTGGTTTTGGGAAGTGATAGAGACTTTATTGGTTCTTAAATCCAAAACAGGATGATTGCCTCCTCTGTGCCCGAATTTTAGTTTAAAAGTCTTCGCGCCGCACGCCAGCCCTATCACTTGATGTCCCATACAAATCCCAAAAATAGGGACTTTGCCAAGGAGTTTTCTCACGGTTTCGTGTGCGTGTGGGATGTCCTGCGGGTCGCCAGGGCCGTTGGAGAGCATTACGCCGTCAGGAGCCATTAGCAGGATTTCTTCAGCTGATGTATCATGAGAAACCACCGTGATGTCGCAGTTTCTTTGGGATAATTCACGGATGATGCCGAGTTTTGCACCAAAGTCCATCAGTACCACTTTAAAGCCTCTGCCAGGGTTGGCATAGGGAGTTTTGGTGGAAACCTGTTCGATTTGATTTTTAGGTAAAATGGTGGCTTTCAGTTCATTGATGATGTTTTGTTCATCTGCATCAGCATTGACGATTTTACCTTTCGTTACGCCTTTGTTTCGGAGAATTCGGGTTAGTTTTCGGGTATCAATCCCTGAGATTCCTGAAAGATTTTTCTTCTTAAAGAGTTCATCCAGAGTAAGCTGGGAACGGAAGTTAGAAGGCATATCGCAGAGTTCTTTGATAATCAGTCCTTTGATAGCTGGTTCTATGCTTTCGTAATCATCACGATTGATTCCATAATTTCCAATGAGCGGGTAGGTCATGCAGACGATTTGTCCACAAAAGGAAGGGTCAGAGATAAGTTCTTGATAACCAGTCATTCCTGTGCTGAAAACCACCTCGCCGCTGGTCTCTGTATCCGCTCCAAAGCCTTCTCCGTAGAAAATTTCTCCTGATTCTAATATGAGTTTTTTGTTCATTTTTATTAGTTGGTGTTTGGTTAATAAACTTTTTCTCCATTTACAAAGGTCGCTACTGGCCAGCCTGTGCACTCCCAGCCGTCAAAAGGCGTGTTTCTTCCTTTGGAAACGAAGGTGTTTTTGTCTACTTTTTGAGTTTTTTCAAGGTCAATGAAAGTCAGGTCGGCATGGTATCCCACTTCTATTTTTCCTACTTTATCAAGGTTAAAAACCTCGGCTGGTTTTATGGTCATCCAGTCGATGAGCTGTTTCAGAGACCATTTTCCAGTTTTTACAAATCTGGTGTGCAGGACAGGGAAAGCGGTCTCAAATCCCACAATTCCAAAAGGTGAGTCATACATTCCTCGGCTTTTTTCATCTTCGGTGTGTGGAGCGTGGTCGGTCGCAATGCAGTCGATGATGCCTTCTTCCAGCCCTTTGATTAGAGTCAATTGGTCTTCTTTGGCGCGGAGTGGCGGATTCATTTTATAATTGGTATCTGCATTAGGAATATCATCTTCGGTTAAAACCAAATGATGCGGTGAAACTTCGGCAGTTACACGGATTCCGGCCTTTTTTCCATCAGCGATGACTCTCACAGATTCTTTTGTGGAAACATGGCAGACATGATAATGCGCACCAGCAGCTTCGGCTAATAAAATATCACGAGCGATATGTACTGATTCACAGACATTTGGGATGCCTTTTAATCCTAATTCTTTGGCTTTTTTTCCATCATGAATACAGCCTCCTAAAATAAGCGAATTGTCTTCGCAGTGGGCTACGATGGGTAGATTTACCTTGGTGGATTCCTGCATGGCTTCATACATTACGCCAGCTTCCTGAATTCCTACGCCATCATCAGTAAATCCTACAGCTCCTTTTTCTTTTAAAACTTGAAAGTCAGTTAGTTTTGCTCCTTTGGAATCTTCCGTAATAGCTCCATAAGGTCTTATTTTTATGACAGCGGATTTTTGGATTCTTTTTAATAAATCATCGAAACGCTCGGCTCTGTCAGGAACAGGATTGGTGTTTGGCATCGGGCAGATAGTGGTATATCCACCTTTTGCAGCTGCCATGGAGCCTGTGGCAATGGTCTCTTTGTGTTCGCCGCCAGGCTCACGAAGGTGGACATGTACATCGATAAACCCTGGGCTGATGAATTTCCCTTCGGCGTCTATGATTTCGGCGTTTGGATTCTTTATGTTTTCAGAAATTTTGGTGATAAGACCATTTTCTATCTGAATGTCTTTTTGGACTAAATTCCCTTGTTGGTCAAGGATTTTTCCGTTTTTAATGATTTTCATATTATTTATTTTATTTCTTTGAATTTAAAGCCTTTTTGTTCCAAGATATTTTTTAAAATAGCCATTCGTGCAAAAACTCCGTTTTCCATTTGTTTGAAAATTCGGGAGCGGGAGCATTCCACCAAGTCGGAGTCTATCTCCACATTTCTGTTTACTGGTGCGGGGTGCATGATGATGGCGCTGGGTTTCATTTTCTTTTCTCGCTCTTTGGTAAGCCCATATTTTCTGAGGTATTCTTCTGGAGAATATTTTATTTTTTGGTGATGTCTTTCGTGCTGTATTCTTAGAAGCATGAGCACATCGATTTCTGGAATTAGTCCATCGATTTCTCGGTAAGTTCCATTCATCAGACTGCCTTCGTCAAACCATTCTCTAGGGCCGGAGAAATAGACTTTTGCGCCTAATTTTCTCAAAATATCACAAGCAGAATTGGCAACGCGGCTGTGTTTCACATCTCCTGCAATGGCGATTTTTAGGTCTTTGAAAGAACCAAATTCTTGTTTTATGGTCATCAGATCCAGCATGGTCTGGCTTGGGTGGTTTCCTGTGCCGTCTCCAGCGTTGATAATAGGGATTTTGATGTTTTTTAGTTCATCATAATATTGGTTTTGTCCGTGGCGAATTACCAAAAGATTTAGCCCGATGCTTTCTAATGTTTTCGCGGTGTCGTAGAGGCTTTCGCCTTTATTTACGGAGCTCTGCGAAGTGTCAAAAGGAATGACTGAAAGCCCAAGTTTTCTTTCTGCCATTTTAAAGCTTATTTTGGTGCGGGTGCTGTCTTCGAAGAAAAGATTAGAAACGAAAATTTCATCCTGAGCCGTGTATTTTTTACCATCTGCCATTTCCAAAGCTTGGTCTAAAATCAGCTCGATTTTCTTTGGGCTAAAATGAGATATTGCCAGCATAGTTAATTGAGTTTTTTAGTTTTAAACATAAAAAAAACGAAGCCAATCGAGCCTCGTTTTAATAAATAAAATATCTTTTTGAGCAGAAATCTGCTCTCAACAAACTTTCTAAAAATTCTTGCTTTTTCATTCTTACAAAGATAAGAAAAAAAATAGAACCAAAAGCGAAATAAAAAATATATTTTGTTTTTTCTGAGAAAAGTGGTGTCTTTTAGAGGTGAAAAGGCTGATAATTAGAAGAATATCAGTTTTATTAGTCATTCAGAAAATCAAATTCCGTTGGAAGAAATGTTCAAAAAAAATAGGTGATTTTCAATCATATTTCATTAAATTTTCTTAAATTGCCGGCTTAAAATTTGTATAATATAGAATTAATTTTTATTTAATATTCTCCTACATAAATGAGTAAATACATAATAGACAATCTTCCAGACTATTTTAAGCAATACGAAAAGTCAGTACATGATCCTGAAAAATTTTGGGAACAGATAGCAGATAAAAATTTTATCTGGAACAAAAAATGGGATAGCGTGCTGGAATATGATGTGCATAATGCTAAAATAGAATGGTTTAAGAATGCAAAACTCAATATTACAGAGAACTGTATAGACCGCCATTTAGCGGAAAATCCTGATAAAACAGCGATCATCTGGGAACCTAATAACCCTGATGAAGAGGCAGTTAGGCTGTCTTACAAAGAACTTCATGAAAGAGTAGGGAAGATGGCGGCTGTTCTTCGCAGCCAAGGAGTGAAAAAGGGCGACAGAGTCTGTATTTACCTTCCAATGGTGGTAGAACTGCCGATAGCTATGCTGGCTTGTGCGAGAATTGGCGCTGTTCATGTGGTGGTTTTTGCTGGGTTTTCTTCGGCTGCACTTTCTTCCAGAATTAATGACTGTGAATGTAAATTGGTCATCTGTTCCGATGGAAGCTACAGAGGAAGTAAAAAAATAGAGCTGAAGGGAATCGTAGACGAAGCATTGGAAAACTGCCCAAGTGTAGAAAAAGTGCTGACTGTAAAACGAACAGGAAGCCAAGTTACGATGAAAGAAGGAAGGGATTTTTGGCTTCAAGAACTTTTGGATAAAGCAGAGGTAGATAATACTTTTGAAATCATGGATGCAGAAGATCCTTTGTTTATCCTTTATACATCAGGTTCTACAGGAAAACCAAAAGGAATGCTTCACACTTGTGGAGGTTATATGGTCTACACAGGTTATACCTTTAAAAATGTATTTAATTATAGAGAAAATGATGTGTTCTGGTGTACAGCCGATATAGGCTGGATTACAGGGCATTCTTATGCAGTGTATGGAGCGCTGGTAAATGGTGCTACGACTGTGATTTTCGAAGGAATTCCTACCTATCCGAATCCAGACAGATTCTGGCAGACTATTGCGAAACATAAGATTACCCATTTCTACACGGCGCCTACTGCTATTCGTTCTTTAGAAAAGGAAAGTGCAGAATGGGTGGAAAAACATGATTTGAGTTCGCTCAGAGTAATCGGAACAGTGGGAGAACCTATTAATGATGAGGCTTGGCGCTGGTATAATGATAATGTTGGTAAAAAAAGATGCCCGATAGTGGACACTTGGTGGCAGACCGAAACAGGAGGGATTCTGATTTCTCCACTGGCGTTCATTACTCCTACAAAGCCTATGTATGCTACACTTCCACTGCCAGGGGTTCAGCCTGCGCTGATGGATGATCAGAAAAACGAAATTTCTGGTAATCAGGTAGAAGGAAATCTTTGTATCAAATTACCTTGGCCATCTATCGCAAGGACGATATGGGGCGACCACGAAAGATATCGCGAAACTTATTTCTCGGCTTTCCCAGGAAAATTCTTCACAGGAGATGCTGCTCTGAGAGATGAGGTAGGATATTACAGAATCACAGGGCGAGTAGATGATGTCATCATCGTATCAGGACATAATCTAGGTACTGCACCAATAGAAGATGCTGTGAATGAGCACCAGTCCGTAGCAGAAAGTGCAATAGTAGGCTATCCGCATGAGATAAAAGGAAATGCCCTCTATGGATATGTGATTTTAAAGGATGTCAGCGAGGATAGAAACAGAGACAGAGTCCGCAGGGAGATTAATCAGTTGATTTCTGACCAAGTGGGGCCTATCGCGAAGCTGGATAAAATTCAGTTTGTTTCTGCACTGCCGAAAACCCGTTCGGGTAAGATTGTAAGGCGTATCCTAAGAAAAATAGCCGAAGGAAAAGATGATAATTTTGGGGATACTTCTACGCTTATCAATCCTGAGATAATAGATGAAATTATAAAAGAAAGAATATAAATAACAGAGAGTCGTGCCAAAAGGCAGGGCTCTTTTATTTTTGTAAATTTGTGAAGATAAAATAGAAAGAGAATGAAAATTGTTTTATGGTTGCTGTCAGCAGCAGTAGTTATTATAATATTTCTGAATTTATGGGGCGGTTTGACTTATGGTTATGGTTTAGGAGATACTTATTATATTGGTAGATTTGTGATATTGGTGCTTGTAATAGGGGGAGGGCATATCGTGATAAAAAAGGATTTAATCACAATTATTTTACTCTTTTTATTACTTGTTTATAATCTTTTGCTTATGACCATATATAGAGGCTCTGAGTATCCTTGGAATGGGGAGGTGTTTTTGAGTTATAGTAATCTAGAGTCTGAAAATAGAATAGAAAAAATAATAATATCTCCAAAAGGGGATAGTATTTATATTAGAGCAAGGTTTTGGGGAATTACAGGCGACCATGAAGAAATAATTTTTTCTGAAGAACCTATAATTTTACCTCCAAATAAGGATAGACATTATATTTTCTATACAGATGAGGTGTTTTATAAATTTGAAAATAATGATGAACTTGTTATTCATGCACCAAAAAGCGGTAAAAGTATTCCTAAAATACCATTTAAGAACATAAAGGTTGTTTTGAAAGATTTAAAAACAGGTGATGATATAAGGAATATCGGCGAAAATTATAAAAAATATAAATTAGAAAAGATAGGAGTGAGAATGTAATATTTATATTTTTAATGAAATGATAAGTTTTTTGTTTTTAAACTATAAAATTGCAGTTTTAAACCCTGTTAGCTGTCTATAAAACAGCTTTCAATCGCATAAAACCGACTTTATTAGCTTTTTCAATACTTTTTTTATTACTTTTGCCAATGTGGTTTTTATCCCAAAAAATATGAAAAAGGAATTTCCCGTTTTGACTACTGAAAGGCTCATTCTCAGCCGTCCTGTGGAGGGCGATATGCAGCACATCATTCATTATCTGGATTCTGATAAGATTTATTCAGAAAACACTGCAAACATGCCTTATCCCTACAAAGAAGCGGATGCCGAGTTTTTAATCCACGAGGTAGTGGACAAAGGTTTTGAGAACGAAACGGACTTTGTTTTTGCTATCCGAAATAAAGAAAACGGCTTGATAATGGGGCTTATAGGGATTCATCACTGGGATAAAGCCAATCAAAAGGCGGAAATCGGCTACTGGCTGGGGAAAGAATTTTGGAACAAAGGTTATGTGACGGAAGCCATGACGGAGGTGCTGGCTTTTGGATTTAAAGTTTTAAATCTAAATAAAATGTTTGCGGTTTTCTTTCCGCACAATCCTGCTTCAGGGCGAGTGATGGAGAAAAGCGGAATGAGGCAGGAGGCTGTCCTCAAACAGGAAATTTATAAAAACGGAAAATTCTTGGATTTCGTTCGGTATTCCATTTTAAAGGAAGATTTTAAAAAGTAAAATATAATTTGAAATAAAAATAGTATGCTTTCGCCATTATTACTTTTGTCTATTGTTATAGGATATTTTGGGCTTTTGATGCTGATTTCTTGGCTCACCAGCAGAGGGAGTGACAATGATAGTTTCTTCATAGGAAACCGCTCTGGAAACTGGAAATTGGTAGCTTTCGGGATGATAGGTTCTACGCTTTCTGGGGTTACTTTTGTGAGTGTGCCAGGGACGGTGGGGACGGATGGTTTCCAGTATCTGCAGATTACTTTTGGCTATATCATCGGTTATATCGTGGTGGCGTATATTCTGCTGCCGATTTATTACAAAATGCACCTCACTTCCATTTATACTTATCTCCAAGAACGAATGGGCGAAAGTACCTATAAATCAGGGGCAATTATCTTCATCGTTTCTAAGCTGGTGGGCGCTACAGCAAGGGTTTATTTAGCGGTAAATATATTGCAGGTGATGATTTTGGACAGCTTGGGCGTTCCGTTTTGGCTTACGACTTTGCTCACTCTTTTGATGATTATTCTTTACACCTACAAAGGCGGTGTGAAAACCATCATTTGGACAGATACTATCCAGACCACAGCCATGCTTTTGGGCTTGGTGGCTACGGTGATTTATATCCTTCATCATATGAATATCAGCTTCTCTGAAAGTCTCTCGAATGGCAGTTTCTTTGTGAAGCAGATTTTGGCGGGGGCGTTCATTACCATTGCGATGACGGGGATAGACCAAGATATGATGCAGAAAAACATCTCCGTTTCTAACCTGAAAGACAGCCAAAAAAATATGCTGGTACTGACTTTCATCTTGCTGGGGATGATTACTTTGTTCCTTTATATGGGCGGAATGCTTCATTTGTTCGCAGAGCAGAAAAACATCACCGCAGTGAAGGACAGGTTGTTTCCTACGGCGGCTCTGGAATATATGTCTCCGCTGATAGGGGTGGCTTTCATTATTGGGCTTATTTCAGCCTTTTGTTCTAGTGCTGATGGGGCGATGACGGCGCTTACTTCTTCTATTTGTATTGATATTTTCGGGATTAAAGATAAGGACTGGGCTCACACCAAAAAAGAAACTTTCAGAAAGAAAGTGCATATTTTGGTGACGATTTCTTTCCTTATTATGGTGATGGTTTTCAAGTGGATAGATGATGCCTCTATGATTGGGCTTATCCTGAAATTGGCAGGCTTCACTTACGGGCCGCTACTTGGCTTGTTTGCTTTTGGGATTTTTACCAAATATAAAGTGAAAGACCATTTGGTGCCGTATATCTGCATCATCGCACCTACGCTTTCTTTCTTGATAGACAAATATCAATCGGATATTTTTGGTGAATTTAAAATTGGTTTAGAATTATTGATTATCAATGGTTTGCTTACCTTTATTGGGTTGTGGCTCATCCGAAAGAAATAAAAAAAATAAAAGTTCTACTTTTTGGGTAGAACTTTTTTATTTTGAATGAAATTTTATCAAAGAACTATTTATGCTTTGCCATAAATTCTTCTGCTTTTTCCACCATTTCTACACTTCCACAGAAAAAAGGAACTCTCTGGTGTAGTGAAGTAGGTTCTATTTCAAGGATTCTTTGGAAGCCGTTTGTAGCCTTTGCTCCAGCTTGTTCTGCCAAGAAAGCCATAGGATTGCACTCGTAAAGCAGTCTAAGTTTTCCATTTGGTGCATGGGCATAGGAAGGGTAGATGTAGATACCACCTTTTATCATATTTCTGTGAAAATCAGCTACTAACGAGCCTATGTACCTAGATGTATAAGGTCTGTTTCCTTCCTCTTCTTGGCAATATTTGATGTACTCTTTTACTCCTTGTGGGAATTTAGCGTAGTTTCCTTCATTGACAGAGTAGATTTTACCTGTTTTAGGGTAAGTCATATTAGGATGAGATAGGAAATAAGTCCCTACTGATGGGTCTAGCGTAAAACCATTTACTCCGTTTCCTGTTGTATAAACCAGCATGGTGGATGAACCATAAATAACATATCCTGCCGCTACCTGATTTACACCTTTTTGAAGGAAATCTTCCATTTTTACAGGTGTTCCCGCAGGAGTTACCCTTCTGTATATGGAGAAAATAGTTCCCACAGATACATTGACATCTACATTAGAAGAGCCATCTAGAGGGTCTATCAGCACCACATATTTGTTCATATGGGCGTTGTTCTCGTTTCCTTTTATCTCTATGAAATCTTCATTTTCTTCTGATGCGATACCACACACGATTTCTCTGTGAGAAAGGGCATCTATAAAAATATCATTGGCAAAAACATCCAGCTTCATCTGCTCCTCGCCTTGTACATTTTCGTTGCCGGCTTTACCAAGAATATCTGCGATTCCAGCCTTGTTTACTTCTCTGTTTACGATTTTAGAGGCTATTTTTATGGAGCTTAATAATCTGGAAAGTTCTCCGCTTGAAAACTTGAAATCATCCTGCTTATCAATGATAAATTCTCCCAAAGATTGTAGAGTTTGGTCTGTCATAACTTGTTTAATTTAAAAGATTTACAAAAATCGTAAATTTATACTGAAAAATATACTTTTTTATATCAATCTTATTTAATACTTTTGTAAGTTTGAGTACAAGACTATAACGAATTAAAAAAATCTCAATGAAGATATTCAAATTTGGAGGAGCTTCTGTGAAAGATGCTGATAGTGTGAAAAATGTGCTCAGAGTGCTTAGTATACAAGGCTTTGAGAGGTGTCTGATAGTCGTTTCGGCTATGGGAAAGACTACTAATGCGCTGGAAAGAGTGGTAGAATTTTATTTTAATAAAAGTGACTATCAGCAGGAAATAGCTAAAATAAAGGAAGAACATATCCAAATTGCAAAAGGACTTTTTGATGAAAACCACCATGTTTTCAGCGAAATCAAATTGTTTTTTGATGATATAGAATCTTTCCTTAGAAGGAATAAATCTCCTAATTACAATTTTGTTTATGACCAAGTTGTAACCTGTGGAGAGATGATTTCATCAAAAATACTAAGCGTGTATCTTTCTGATAATGAGATGGGTAACCAGTGGCTGGATGCTCGGGATTTTATAAAAACCGATACCAACTACCGCGAAGGAGTGGTCAATTGGGAAGATACAGAGAAAAATATTTCTCAATTGGATAAAGCTAAAACCTATGTTACTCAAGGGTTTATAGGTTCGGATGAAAATAATTTCACGGTTTCTCTGGGGCGTGAGGGGTCTGATTACTCCGCGGCAATTTTCGCTTATTGTTTGGATGCCAAGGATATGACAATCTGGAAAGATGTCCCTGGTGTGATGACTGGCGACCCAAGGAAGTTTGAAAATGTGGAGCTTCTGTCTAATATTTCCTACGAAGAAGCGATAGAAATGGCGTATTATGGGGCATCGGTAATTCACCCAAAAACCCTGCAACCGCTGAAACAGAAGAGTATTCCGTTTTTTGTGAAGTCGTTCATCAGCCCAGAAAAAGCGGGAACGAAAATAGGAATATCAACTGAAAATCAGCTTTTGGAAAGTTATATTCTAAAAGAAAATCAGGTTCTTATGCGTATTTCGACGCGAGATTTTTCGTTCATAGCAGAAGACCATATTAGTTTTATTTTCAGGGAGTTAGCTAAAAGGAATATCAAAGTTTCTCTGATGCAGAACTCGGCGATATCTCTGGCACTTTGTTTGGAAGATAAATTTAATAATATAGATGAATTGGAGGCTGAGCTGGAGCAGGATTTTAATACTGAGATAGTTAAAAATGTGTCTCTTTTCACGATAAGAAATGCAAGATTAGAAAATTTGGATAAGCTGTACGAAGGTAAAAATGTTCTCTTGGAGCAGATTACCAAAACTACAGTACAAATGATAATAAATGGATAAAAGATATGAGTCTTATTTCTAAAAAAGATTTGATGACAGCCTCTGGACTGGATAAATTCGGGATTTTCGCAAGTCCTGCGGTTTCGGCTGTTATGAAATTTGCAAAAATAAATAAAGTGAATGCTCTTTATGATAAGGTTAAAAATTATGAAGGGCAGGATTTTTTCAATAAACTGTTAGAGGAGTTGAATATCAAATACTTAGCTTTTCAAGAAGATTTGGCTAAAATTCCGAAGACAGGGCCTTTTATATTGGTGGCAAATCATCCATTGGGAGCATTGGATGGCGTGATAATGTGTAAAATTTTATCAGAAATCCGTCCTGATTTTAAGGTAATGGCAAATTTCCTTTTAACGAAGATAGAACCGATGGCTCCGTATGTGATTTCTGTAAATCCATTCGAGGGAAGAAAGGAGGCATACAGCAGTATGTCTGGGATGAGAGAGGCGCTGCGACATCTGAGCGAAGGAAACTGTCTTGGGATTTTTCCTGCTGGAGAGGTTTCTAATAAGAATAATGAGTTCCATGAAATTTTGGATAAGGAATGGGAAAGCGCAGCTTTGAAATTGATAAAAAAAGCGAATGTTCCTGTGGTTCCGATGTATTTTCATGCGAAAAACAGCAAGTTTTTTTATTCAGCTTCTAAAATTCATCCAGATTTGCAGACACTTTTGCTTCCTTCCGAAATGGTGAACAAAAGGGAAAAGCCTATAAAAATAAGAATAGGAAGACCTGTAAGTCCTAAGGTATTAGCTGATTATGAAACCACAAAGGAGCTGGAAAACTTTCTGAGAAGGAAAGTCTACATGATGAAGTCTTATTTTGAAGACCGAAAATCTGTGGCAGAATTCTTAAAAGTGAAAAATCTAAATGTCACTCCTAAAAAAGAAGAAGTAGTAGAAAACATCATCGACGAAACGCCTTTGGAGGATATTTTACAAGATATAGAAAACCTTAAGAAAAAGGAAGGGAAAGTATTGTTTTCGAATAATAATTATGATGTGTTTTTCACAACATTTGACGAAATTCCTTCTATGATGCGCGAAATTGGCCGTCAGAGAGAATTGACCTTTAGAGCTGTAGGAGAGGGGACAAATCTTCCTTTTGACTTGGATGAATATGATAAACACTATCATCATCTTATTCTTTGGGATAATGCTGACCAAAAAATCGTAGGGGCTTATAGAATGGCGCTGGGAGCAGAAGTGATGGAAAAGCATGGGATAAAAGGGTTTTATACCAGCTCATTATTTGATTTTGATCAGGAATTACACCCTTTCTTTAATAAAGTTATAGAAATGGGTCGTGCTTATATTTCTATGGAATATCAGCAGAAGCCTTTGCCGCTGTTCCTTTTGTGGAGAGGAATTGTCCATGTTTGTTTGAGAAATCCGAACCATAAATTTTTGATGGGTGGAGTGAGTATCAGCAGTAGATTTTCGGATTTTTCTAAATCATTGATGATAGAATTCATGCGATCTAATTATTTTGATCCAGCAGTAGCGCAGCATGTTCATCCTAAAAATGACTACAAGGTGCATCTCAGTGAGCGAGATAAAAATCTTTTCTTTGAGGATTTGGATAATGATTTGAACAAATTTGATAAGTTGATAGATGATTTCGAGCCAGAAATGCGTATGCCTGTGCTGATAAAAAAATATATTAAGCAAAATGCGAAGGTTGTAGCATTCAATGTAGATCCTAATTTTAATGATGCGATAGATGGTCTTATGTATATCAGAATCAGAGACTTACCTGAAGATACGATTAGGCCTGTTCTAGAAGAGATAAGTGATCAATTGAAAGAATTTGAAGAAAAAAACAAAAAAAGTTAGAAAAAATTTGTTTTATATAAAAAAAGTTGTATCTTTGCATCGCTTTAGTCAGGAACAGATAAGCAAACAAGAATGGTTTCTTAGCTCAGTTGGTAGAGCAACGGACTGAAAATCCGTGTGTCCCTGGTTCGATTCCTGGAGAAACCACATAAGACTTCTGAAATTTCAGAAGTCTTTTTGTTTTTTTATAGTATTTAAATTTATAAATTTGTGGCGGTAGAAATAAATTATATAATATGGAAAAAAACTACATAACAGAAAAAAAAAGTAGGGTAAATGTATTAGATGTGCTTAGGGTAGTAGCTATAGTTATGGTTATTTTGTCACATTATTATAATAATTATCCAGAAGTGGGAAGGAGAGTTGCGTGGGGTGCATTGGGAGTGCAGTTATTTTTCATTATTTCTGGTTTTGTGATTTATGCTTCGTTAGAAAACACCAAAAATTATAGAGACTTTATAGTCAAAAGGTTTCTTCGTTTGTCTCCAGCAATGCTTATTTGTTCTACGATAATTTTTGTTTTTTTTAGTTTTTTCTATACGGGGGAAGGGTATGTGAATTCTAAATCGTTTTATAATTATTTGCTGGCAAACATATTTCTAGAACCAGCGGTTGTAAATTCCTTTTTTGGCAGTATAAGATATTATTATTTAGATGGGGCTTTTTGGAGTCTTTGGGCAGAGGTATGTTTTTATACATTGATGGGATTGTTGTATTTTATAAATAAGGAAAAATTCATACAATATTATGTGATTATTTGTTCTTTAATGATTCCTTTTTTTATGTTGTTTTATACATCTATGGGACAGGGATTTTTACAATCGGTATTTTCGTTAACAGCAGAGCAAGCAAGTGTATTTAAAATTTATGGGAAGGTAATCGTGTTTTTTGATAATTGTTTTTGGTTTTTAATAGGGGTTTATATATATCTTTTGCGTAAAGATAAAACTAAGAAAAAATACATTTATTATATTATACTTTTGTTTTTATTTAACATAGTGAAAGAAAAATTTGAAATTCCATTAATTGTATTTTCGGTAATTGTTTTCGCGTTTTTTATGATATTTGTTTATGCTCCTCAAAAGGTGGAATTTATGGCGCAGCCATTACTTTGTAAGATAGGTATGGCATCGTATTCTATGTATTTGATACATTTTCATTTAGGTATGGTTGCGGTTAAATATCTAAAAGAAAATGTGGCGGACAGTTATATATGGCCTTTTCTTGTAATGATGGTTGTTATTCTTTTTGGGTTGTTTAGCTATGAATATCTAGAAAAACCTTTAGGTAAATTATATAAAAAAGTCATCAAAGTTTGATGTTTTTTAAAGAATAATCTAGCTTTTTACGGTTGGATTTATTTTATTTCGAAGATTCTGCTTTCCTCTGTGATGTTTTTTACGACATTTTCGGTGCGTTCCTTGTGGGTGTCTGTGATGAAAATTTGTCCGAAATGTTCTTTGTTTACTAGTTTTACTAGTTGATGGACTCTGGAATCGTCTAATTTGTCAAAAATATCATCAAGGAGCAAAATAGGAGTTTTCCCAGTGAGTTTTTTTAGTAAGTTCATCTGAGAGAGCTTTAGGGCGATTAAAAAGGATTTTTGCTGCCCTTGTGAACCTATTTTTTTTATTAGTTGTCCATTCATTTCGAATAGTAAATCATCCTTGTGAACGCCTTTGGAAGTGTAAGTCAGAATTCTGTCTTTTTCTAAATTTTCTGAGAGCAAAACTCTGAAATCCTGCTCTAAATCAGATTGATATGAAATGAGAACTTTTTCTTTTTGGTTGGAAATTATATTATAATATTCCTGTAAAACGGGAATAATTTCGTGGATGAATTTTTTTCTTTTTTCAAAAATAATTTGCCCGTATTTTATCAAAGGTTCATCATAGATTTCCAAGCTGTCTGCGTCGAAAGTTCGTGATTTTTGGAAATTTTTGAGAAGGGCATTTCTCTGCTGAAGTGTTTTTTGGTAGTGAATGAGGCTGAAAAGATACTCGCGGTCGGTCTGAGAAATCATAGCATCCATAAATTTCCTTCTGCTTTCGGAGCTGTCCGAAATGAGATTTTGGTCATATGGAGAAATCATGACAGAAGGCAGATACCCTATGTGGTCGGCTATTTTGGAGTAGTTTTTATCATTTTTTTTGATGATTTTTCTGCTTTCTTTGCTTTGGATTATTTTGAGAATATCTTCTTTATCTTCATTAGAAATGAGCGCTTCTATGGAGAAAAAATCTTCATTTTCGGCAATGTTATTTAAGTCAGAATTTCCTAAAAAACTTTTCCCAACGGATAGGTAGTGCAGTGCATCCAAGATATTGGTTTTCCCGACGCCATTGTCTCCAACTATGCAGTTGATCTGAGGTGAAAATTCTATGAATCGTGATGAATGATTTTTGAAATTCTGAAGAGTTAAATTCTTAATAAACATAAAAACCGAATTATGTCTCCAAAGGTAAGAAATAAACATAAATATAAATGAAATTCTTCTTGTTTTTCTTGTTTGTTTGGTTTAGAACAACTACCTTTGTAAAAGGTTATCAGGTAATTGTTGGTTTGTGAGTATTTGTGTTTAATCAAAAAAATCATTTGCTGATAAAATTAAACAGATAGTAAACGAAAAGTAATTTAAAATTTAATATATGAAGAAAAGCATTATTCTTTTGGGAATGCTGACTATGGGGTTGGCATATTCTCAATCAGGAAAAGTAGGAGTGAATACAGCAGCTCCAAAAGCAACACTAGACATTACTCCAAGTAATACAAATGTAGCGGTAGGGGCAACAACTAATGAAGGGTTGCTCATTCCAAGATTAAGCAAAGCTAGATTAAAAAATATAGCTGCTTCTGAGCTTACAGAATCTACATTAGTATATGTGAATGATGCTACAGCAACATCTAATCCTTCTACGGTAGATGTTACTTCTAAAGGCTTTTACTATTACAGCACTGCTGCGGGCAAGTGGGTGAAAATGGCAGAAGGAACGATACAAGAGCAAGACCTTAGAATGGTGGGAACTAACAGCCACATCACACAGGATGCTGGTGTAGGTGGAAATGGTAGTGGAGTAGGTACAGGTCCATACAATATAGCTATTGGGAAAGATGTTTTATTCTCAAATACAAGCGGTTCTCATAATATAGGAGTAGGGCTGGATGCATTGCGATCTAATACTATAGGAGTTAATAATGTAGCAGTGGGTATAAGATCTCTAAAGTCTAATGATGAAGGAAAAGGAAATGTGGGTATTGGTGCTAATACATTGTATTCTAATACAGCGGGAGCGTATAATGTGGCTGTAGGGGAAAATGCTTTGTATAGTAGTATTTCTGGTGTTGGGAATGTGGCTGTGGGTACAGATGCACTTTATAAAAATACTACAGGGGCTAATAACACTGCGATTGGTTACACTGCTCTATATAAAAATACTACAGGATCATCCAATATAGCTAATGGTTTTGGAGCTTTGTATAATAATACAACAGGGCATCGTAATATAGCATTAGGATATCATGCTTTGTATACTAATGGTCAGGGAGATAATAATATGGCATTGGGGCCAGAAGCGCTGAAGGATAACCATAGTGGGAGTAATAATATCGCGTTAGGAGTTGCTGCATTAAGATCCAGTACTGTAGCAAGAGGGAATATTGGTATAGGAACCAATGCACTTTATAGCAATACTGCAGGTATTTCTAATATTGCCATAGGATCATATGCACTTAGTTCTAATACAACAAGTGGTAATAACATAGCAGTGGGAGAAAATGCACTTCTTAATACATCAGCAGGGAATAATATGGGGATAGGAACCAATGCGCTTTATTCTAATACAACAGGAAGTAATAATATAGGATTAGGGGTTAATGTTCTTCGTAGTAATACAACAGGGTATATCAACATAGGTATTGGTTCTTATGCCCTTACTAATAATACAACAGGAGCAGCTAACATAGCTATAGGTCAGGATGCACTTACTAGTAATACTACAGGAGGGATCAATACGGCGATTGGTAATAGTGCTTTGAATTCTAATACTACAGGGACTAATAATATAGGTATTGGTCACTATGCTCTTTATTTTAATACCACAGGGAATGAAAATATAGGGTTAGGAAATGCTTTTCTTTATAGAAACACTACAGGATCTGTCAATTTAGGGATGGGTATGTCAGTACTATATAATAACACTACAGGAAAACAGAATGTAGGTTTTGGAAATTATGTTCTTCATAATAATACCACAGGTGAAGGAAATATAGGTATAGGTCCACATAGTTTACAACATAACACAACAGGTATTAGAAACTTAGCCATCGGTGTAAATGCTCTTAATTCAAATACTACAGGAGAGTATAATATGGCATTAGGTTACGCGACAATGGCAGCCAATACAACAGGAGCTAATAATGTGGCGATAGGTGCTATGGCATTCCGTAATGGTACTACAGGACAGAATAATACAGCTTTGGGAGCGTCTACATTAGGGGCTAATATTACAGGGCATGGAAATACTGCAGTAGGATACAAAGCAGGAGAATGGATAAGAGGAAATTCTAATATTCATATAGGAAGTGCGAATATCCAAGATGTAACAACAGAGCTGGATAATGTGATAGCTATAGGGAATGGTATGAATCTATCTACTACTACGGCTTATGAGAATGTAATCTTACTAGGGCATGATCAAGCAAACAGCCCTAAAATAGGGATGGGAATTTATAAGCCAGATGAAAAACTACATGTAGCAGGAAATATAGCAGTGGGTTATAAGAAGTCAGGGCCAACTACCTACCCAGGAATAGGTAATTATCTTTCTTTTGAAGGGACTGCTCCTTGGTCAGATGGAATGTTCCCGAATTCAGATGTACTAGCATTCTATCGTTATGATTATTCTCAAGACCATTCACAACTTAGATTATTGATAGGAGATAATGAGGGAAGTGGAGATTCTTTCTCAATAGGGGTAAGACCACATTCTGCAGCTAATAGTGGGTATTCGAGAGGGAATATAGCAAGTATTGCTAATGTTTATTCAGAGAAGTTTAAATTCGCGGCAGATGGACAGGCTTACAAACACGGAAGTAATGTATGGACAGTATTTTCAGATGCTCGTATAAAAGAAAATGTAAAACCTTATACTAAAGGACTTAAAGAAATTCTACAAATCAGACCAGTGAACTTTAATTATAAAAAAGAGGCTGATAAAGGAGATAAAACCTACGCTGGGGTAATCGCTCAAGAATTAGAAAAAGTAGTGCCTACTATGGTAAATACTACTTATGAGAAGATAAACGGTGTAGAGGGCATCAAGTCCGTAGATGGTAACGAATACACTTTTATGCTTATCAATGCTGTGAAAGAGCTTTCTCAAAAAGTAGAGAAGCTAGAAGCTGAGATTAAAACTTTGAAAAGTAAGAAAAAATAATGTAATATTATTTCAATAATTTACTTACCTTGCCATAATTTTGTGGCAAGGTTTTTTTTGAAAAAATAAATTTTTGGCAAGAATTTTGTCTTTTTAATATTCAAATATAATTCTATGAAAGTAAGAACAGTAATAATCTCTTCGGTGGCAGCGGTAGCAGTAGGTGTGGCAGTGGTACAGTCTTGTACAGCGATAGCTACATCAGCAGTAGGAGTAGCGGTGATCAAAAAAGTTTTATTAGGCGGAGTTTCCAAAGGCGTGAAGGTTTTGAAGAATAAAAATGAATTTCTTCAGAGTCCATTGATTGATAGTGCTATGCCTTCTGGTTTGAAAAAAATGAACAGCGTTTTGGGAAAAATTTCTCCAGATTTGGTTAAAAAAGAAAAAGAATATATCGCAGAAACAGCCTCTTTTACGGCTACAATAGCCGAACCTATTTTAGTAGATGCTGTGAATAGCCTTACTAGTGATGATGTGGCTCGTATCATGCAGGGAGAAGCTGGAACGGCAACCCAGATTTTGAGAGAAAAGACTTATCATAAGTTGGTTTCTGCATTTACACCGAAAGTAGATGAAAAACTGAATGAATTTGGGATAGTGAGAGCTATCAATAATGTAACGAGTGCGAACTCTATGCTTGGCTCGCTCCTTGGTAATGAGGGCAGCGGTACGACCAGTAATTCCCTGAGTCAGTACGCTACGGAGCAGATGGTGACAGGGCTTTTCTACATCATTCAGGATTATGAAAAGGAAAACAGTCAGCAGTTTTTAGGAAAATAAAAATTAAAAGCACGATTTGTTCGTGCTTTTCTCGTTTTTAATGAGAAAAAGTGTAATTTTACCCAGAGAAATTATAAACTTTATTTTTAAAATGAAAAAAATATTATTGATAGCTTCTTTGCTACCTGCTGTGATGGCTTTTTCCCAGCAGTATGGAGGAATGTGGATGCCTACGGAACTAAACGAGGCTGAAATGAAAAAATTAGGAATGAAAATCTCAGCAAAAGATATTTTTAATCCGAATAAACCAAGTATCAAAGATGCTGTAGCTCAGTTCAATGGAGGATGTACCAGCGAGGTAATATCGCCGAAGGGACTACTTCTGACCAATCACCACTGTGGATATAATAATATCCAAAGCCACTCATCAGTAGGAAATGATCTTTTGACTAATGGTTTCTGGGCTAAAAACATGAGCGAAGAGCTTCCAAATCCAGGTGCTACGGCGGATTTCATCGTTGATATTAAGGAAGTTACAGACCAAGTCTTAAACGGCACCAAAGGGCTTACAGATAGAGAAGCAGAGGCAGTTATCGCTAAAAATATAGCAGAAGTAACCAAGCAGTTCAAAATAGAACCTTATCAAAGAGTAACTGTAAAATCTATGTTTGCAGGGAATAAATACTATGCCTACATCATAGAAACATATAAAGATGTACGATTGGTAGGCGCTCCGCCGCAGTCCATTGGTAAGTTTGGTTCTGATACGGACAACTGGGTTTGGCCTCGTCACACGGGAGATTTTGCTTTGTTTAGAATTTATGCAGACAAGAATAATAAACCTGCCGAATACAGCAAGGATAATGTGCCTTACACACCGAAACATTTCCTGCCGATTTCCATCAAAGATATCAAGGAAAATGATTTTACTTTTGTGTTTGGTTTCCCTGGTAGAACCAATGAATATCTTCCGTCTATAGCTGTGGAAAAAATCATCAACGATACCAATCCAGCTAAAATAGCGGTGAGAGATGTAGCCCTGAAAACACTAGACGAAAAAATGCGTGTAGATGATGCTACAAGAATAAAATACGCGTCTAAATATGCTTCTGTGGCCAATTATTGGAAAAAATGGATAGGCGAAACTACAGGACTGAAAAAGTCTAATGCTGTTCAGAAGAAGAAAGATTATGAAGCCTTTTTAGCGAAGAAAAATCCTGAAATTTCTAAAATGATTTCAGAATTTGAACATTTGTATAACGCTCAGGCTCCATTTGCCCTTAGTGATGCTTATTTTACGGAACTCCTTAGAAATGCAGAAACGCTGAATCTTGCAAATAGATTTTTGGCATTTATGGAACATTATGAGCAGGGAAAAACTACACCATCGGGTATCAAGAAGTTTTCATCTGCATTAGCAAGTTTTTATAAAAACTATGATGGTGAGATAGATGCAAAGGTAACGGCTAAACTTTTGGCTCTTTATGCAGAGAAGGTTCCAGCAGCATACCTACCTTCTGGTTTTGATAAGTATAAAAATGTGAATCAAAATTTAGAATTGGTAGAGAATTGGTCTAAAAATTCTGTTCTGACGGGTAGAAAAAACCTTAATGGACTTAATATTTCTTCCGATACAGAGAAGGTTCTGGACAATCCAGCAGAGCTTATCAAAGCATTGAAAAACGACCCGATAATCAGTTTGTATAAAGAAATCAGAGATACATATCTTCAAAAAGTAGAACCGAAATATACTCAGTATCAGGCTGAAATAGATGCTCTACAGAAGAGATACATGGCAGCTCAGATGAATACAGACAAAGAGAGAAAATTCTTCCCAGATGCAAACTCTACTCTAAGGGTGACTTATGGTAAGGTGAAAGGCTCTGAACCAGCTGATGCTGTCAGATACCATTATCAGACTACATTAGATGGCGTGATGGAAAAATATATTCCAAATGACTACGAGTTCGATGTGCCTAAAAAACTGATAGACCTCTACAACAGAAAAGACTATGGAATTTATAAAAACCAAGATGGTAAAGTTCCGTTAGCTTTCACGGCGACAAACCACACTACAGGAGGAAACTCAGGGAGCCCAGCGCTGGATGCTCGTGGGAATTTGATTGGGCTTAATTTTGACCGCCAGTGGGAGGGAACGATGAGTGATATCAACTACGACCCTCGTTTCAGCCGAAATATCATGGTGGATGCTAAATACATCCTTTTCATCATTGATAAATTTGCTGATTCTAAATGGCTTATTGATGAAATGAAAGTCGTGAAATAATCTAATTACTAATAAATAAGGCTTCCCATTTTGGGAAGCCTTATTCATTTAAAAAATATGAAACAAAATTTATCCAATAAAAAAAGGCAAGCTACCTACATCACACCGCTACAACCGATTACCTTTGCTGCGTTCCCACCCTGGAGGATTTTCAGGAGCTGGTTGTGTAGGACTTGCCGTGGCAAATATAGTGAATTATTTGATAATTCCAAAAATGGATATTTTAAAAATAGGATTATGATATGTAACTGTTTGATTTTTAGTGATTAAATAATTTGTCCTTGAAGTTATTTTCTTTTTGCGTAAATTTGTGGATTGTATTTGATTTTTTTTGAAATGAATTTATCTATAGTTATCCCTTTATTGAATGAGGAGGAATCCCTGAAAGAGCTTTTTTCTAGGATTGATAAAGTGTGTGCAGCGAACCAGCTTTCTTATGAAATTTGGTTTGTAGATGATGGTAGTACGGATAAATCTTGGGAAATTATAGAGGGATTTTGCAAGGAAAATGACCATATCCATGGAATAAAGTTTTCCAGAAATTATGGGAAATCACAGGCGCTGCATGCAGCATTTGAGAAAGTGTCTGGGGATGTGGTGATTACGATGGATGCAGATTTACAGGACTTTCCAGAGGAAATTCCAGAGCTGTACGATATGGTAGTCAATGGAAATTATGACATCGTGTCTGGCTGGAAAAAGAAAAGATTTGATAATGTGATGACTAAAAACCTGCCGTCTAAGCTCTTCAATGCAGCAGCAAGGAAGGTTTCTGGAGTGTATCTGCACGATTTCAACTGCGGTCTGAAAGCCTATAAAAAGCAAGTTGTAAAGTCCATAGATGTCTATGGCGATATGCACCGATATATTCCTGTTTTGGCGGCGAATGCTGGTTTTAAGCGTATTACAGAGAAAGAAGTGAAGCATCAGGCAAGACCTTACGGAAGTTCTAAATTTGGGACAGAGCGCTTTATCCGTGGCTTTTTGGATTTGGTTACACTTTGGTTTATCAGCCGTTTCGGCGGGCGTCCGATGCATTTTTTCGGGGCAATTGGTACATTGATGTTTATCATCGGTTTCCTTTCGGCATTTTGGCTTGGAGTTTCCAAACTGATAGCAGTCTATGTCCACAAACAATACGGACATCTAATCGCTGATAATCCGTGGTTTTTCATCTCGCTGACGATGATGATTTTGGGAACTTTACTTTTTATAGGAGGATTTCTCGGAGAGATGATTATCAGAACCAATAGAGAACACAAAAATTATAATATAGAAGAACAAATTTAAGATGAACAGCATATCATTTGGGAAAACCACCATAACGAGTTATCCAGAATATTTCGAGATTACAGATAACAAAAAAACGAGTAAACTGCTTTATTTATCGGCTTCTTTCGTGTTTATTGCTATCTATTTGTTTGACTTGTATCAGAATGATTTTGACTTTGGTAAAGTTGCTCATTTTAAAACTATTTCGGCGGTGCTCTGGCTGGTGATTTTTGCGCTTCAATTTTGGTTGATTAACACCGAAAGTAAGATTGAAAAATCTAAAATCAAGGAAATAGTGGTGCGAAAAAATCGTTGGACCTCCATAGTGATTTATTACGGAGACAAAAAGCGTAAAATAGATGGTTTTAGCCAAGATGAAGCAGAGCAGATTATAAAATTTTTGATGAATAATAGATGAAAAACCTCCTCTACATAGTAGTTGTTTTGGTGCTGGTTTCTTGTGGGAAAATTCAGCCCGAAGGCAGTGAAATAAAGACGCAGGAGGTGAAGATAGAGGAATTTAGCGCTTTGCATTTGGATGGGAATTTCAAAGTGTCCTATATACAAAGCACTGAAAATAAACTGACAGTGGAGACTTATCCTAATATTTTTGAAAATTTAAAAATCAAAGTTAAGGGTAAAGAATTGACTATCAGTGAGAAAATAAAAACCGAAGGAGTGGAAGTGTATAATATCATTTTGTATTCTTCTGGGAAAATTTCTAAAATGAAAATGCAGAATTCGGCAGAATTTAATATTTCCAGCCAAATGATGATGGATGATTTTAACCTGAAAATGGAAGACAAAACGAAATTTGTAGGAGCGATTTTATCCAATAAAGCTGAGATAAATCTCTATGATAATGCTCGGCTGGAGATGTTTGGGAAAACACTGGAAGCAGAAGTGGTGATGAGGGATTCTGCTGTGATGGTGTCGCCGTATTGGTTTGTAAATAACTTGAAAATCAAGGCAGAAGATGATGCTTTGGCAGAAATTTCGGTCGAAGAAAAATTAGAAGGAAAACTAAAAAATAACGCAAAACTAAGCTATATGGGCAATCCTGTAAAGAAAGTTTTGGAGGAAGATAAAGCGTTAGTAATAAAAAAATAAACTATAAAAGTTAAAAGTATGACAACAATAGAAAAAGCAAGGCTTTGGCTATCAGAGTCTTTTGATGAAGAAACAAGAACTAAAGTTCAGCAGTTGATAGATGAAAATGGAGCAGAGCTGGAAGATTCTTTTTATAAAGAGTTAGAATTTGGGACAGGAGGAATGCGCGGAGTGATGGGCGTGGGAACCAACAGGCTCAATAAATATACGCTTGGACAGGCTACTCAAGGGCTGGCAAACTATCTGCACCAGCAGTTTAAAGACGAAACTATCAAAGTAGCTATCGCCTATGATGTGAGAAATAATTCCAAAGAATTTGGGAAAATAGTAGCAGATGTGCTGGCGGCTAATGGAATCCGTGTTTTACTTTTCAAGGAACACCGTCCTACGCCAGAGCTTTCTTTCACGGTGAGAGATAAAAAATGTAATGCTGGAATCGTACTTACAGCATCGCACAATCCGCCTGAATACAATGGTTACAAGGTTTATTGGAATGATGGAGCGCAGATCGTTCCGCCGAATGATGAGGCGATTATCAAAGAGGTGTATTCCGTTAGATTTGAGAATATTAAGTTTAATGGAAATGATGATTTGATAGAATGGATAGGCGAGGAGCAGGATGATGTTTATATAGATGCTTGTATGCAAAACTCTCTTTATCAGAATGTTGGGAGAGATAATCTGAACATTGTTTTCACTTCTATCCATGGGACAACTTACACAACAATCCCTAAAGCCCTTAAAAAGGCTGGATTTGCAAAGGTGGATTTGGTGAGAGAACAGATGATTCCAAGTGGAAATTTCCCAACTGTGGAAAGCCCTAATCCAGAAGAACCAGCGGCTCTTACGATGGCTACGGACTTGGCAGAAATTACCAATGCAGATATTGTTATCGGCTGTGACCCAGATGGCGACAGGCTTGGTATTGCGGTTAGAAACCTTGAAGGGAAAATCCAGCTGCTTAATGGAAACCAGACCAATACTATCCTGACTTATTACATCCTTGACCAATGGAAAAAAGCAGGAAAAATCACAGGAAGTGAGTTCATCGGTTCTACTATCGTGACTTCGGATATTTTCTTTGATATTGCTAAAAAATACGGAATAGAGTGCAAAGCAGGACTTACAGGCTTTAAATGGATTGGTAAAATGATTCGCGAAGCCGAAGGAAAACAGAAATTCGTCTGTGGAGGAGAGGAGAGTTTTGGCTTTATGACAGGGGATTTCGTAAGAGATAAGGACTCGTGCGGTTCTATCCTTCTTGCCTGCGAAATAGCAGCATGGTGCAAGGCTCAGGGCAGCAGTATTTTCCAGTATATGATAGAGATTTATAAGGATTTAGGACTTTATCAAGAGGGATTGGTCAATGTGGTGAGAAAAGGAAGAGAAGGAGCAGAGGAAATCAAAAAAATGATGTCAGACTTCCGTAATAATCCAGTGAAAGAACTAGCTGGTTCCAAAGTGGTTCTTGTGAAAGATTTTCAGGAGCAGACAGCATGGGATTTAGTGAAAGATGAAAAAGCAGAAATGACCGATATTCCTAAGTCTAATGTGCTGATATACTACACGGAAGACGGTACGAAAGTAGCTATCCGTCCATCAGGAACGGAGCCGAAAATTAAGTTCTATTTCTCTGTGAAAAGTAACATTTCATCTGAGAGCGAATACGCTGGTCAGGTGGAAAAATTAAATCATAAAATAGAGCAAATCAAGAAAGATTTGAGTTTATAATTATTACTCCCTGTCGTGTATGATGGGGAGTAAAATTTTTGAATAATGTTTTGTTTTTGGTCAGTTTGTAAAGTTTTTTTACTTTTAACCGCTTAAATTTTTACAATGAAGAAGCTGGGAATTTTATGTTTTTTTATTCTTTGTATCTGGGTATCAGCTCAGAACAATGATGAAGTCTATTTTGGAAGTTATACTTTTGATAAAAAAGTAGCCCAAAAAGTAATGGTATCAGACGCCAAAGTAAGGGAACAGCCTAACTATAAATCTAATAAAATAGACAGTCTGCAGATAGGCGATGCTGTTAATATTACTAACATTACTACTCATATGCACTCTGCGGGGCTTCGTGAAGCGCCTTGGTATGAAATCAGCTATAAGAAAAATAACCAGCTGAAAAAAGGCTATATCTGGGGTGGAAATCTTGCTTTGGGGCATCAGAAAAAGAATGGCGTAGAGTTTCTCTTTGGGGCTGTGGGAACGGTCAGTAGAGATGGAGGCGCTTATAAACAGGTGAAAATGGAGGTTCTGGCGCTTGAAAACAATAAAGTAATAGACAAACACAATTTTCTTGTTGATAATCTGCATTTTACAAGTATGGATATACTGAACAATATGGGACTTTCAGGAATAAAATCCGTGATAAGGGCAGAAAACTCAGGCGAGGCGTGTGGAATTCCTACCAATA
Organism: Flavobacteriaceae bacterium; assembly: GCA_013333255.2. GTDB lineage: Bacteria > Bacteroidota > Bacteroidia > Flavobacteriales > Weeksellaceae > JABCPE02. The sequence goes on from JABCPE020000005.1 coordinate 269,528, forward strand.
CGCAGTATCTGCTGTGGAATGGGAAGAAGTTTTTTCCACTGGATTTGTTGACAAATGTGGGGGATGCAGGGATTTTTTATCATAGCGAAGAATATATTTTCCCAAGTGATAAAGGCGGAGTAAAATCCAAAATCATCATGAAAATGGAAGAAGCAGAGTTCGATGAAGATGATGATGAAAAAGAAACACCAATTAATAAGAAAACAGATGAGAAAACATTTATTTGGGATGGAAAAACCTTATCTCAAATATTGAAATTAAAGTAAAAAATGAAAAAAAATAAAATAATAGCCGTTATCCCTGCTCGATACGAGGCGAGCCGTTTCCCAGGGAAGCTTATGCAGTTTTTAGGCGAGAAAACTGTCATTACCACTACTTACCAAAATGTGGTGGAAACAGGCTTGTTTGATGAGGTTTTCGTGGCTACGGATTCAGAAATTATTTTTAATGAAATAAAAAACGCAGGGGGAAAAGCCCTGATGACAGGTCAGCACGAAACAGGCAGTGACCGTATTGCAGAGGCTGTGCAGAACATAGACTGTGATATAGTAGTGAATGTCCAAGGTGATGAACCTTTCCTAAAAACTGAACCGCTGAAACAGCTGATTTCTGTTTTTGAGGCTGATGACAAGAAGGAAATTTCTCTGGCATCGCTCAAAATTCACCTGACAGAAAAACAAGAAATAGAAAGCCCGAATAATGTAAAAGTAATTACGGATAATGATGGTTTTGCCCTGTATTTCAGCCGTTCCGTGATTCCTTATCCAAGAGAAGAGAAGGGCGTAAAATATTTTAAACATATCGGCGTTTATGCTTTTAGACGAGAGGCTTTGCTTAACTTTGCAAAACTTCCGATGAAACCTTTGGAAATTGCTGAAAAAATAGAATGTCTCCGCTATCTGGAATACGGTATGAAAATCAAGATGATAGAGACCAACTTCGTAGGCGTGGGGATAGATGTTCCAGAGGACTTGGAAAAGGCAAGAGAAATTTTAAGAAGAAACCAATAAACCATAAAAAGAATAACATGAGAAAAATATTTCTGATAACCTTGGTATTTTTAGCACAAATATTTTCTGCCCAGACAGCGGCTCAGATTATTGATAAAAATATCCAAAATACAGGAGGTTTAGTCCAGTGGAAACTGCTGAATACCATTCTGCTTCAGGGAAAAGTGATTTTGGGAGTGAATGAGGAATATCCTGTGAAAATCTACCAAGCCAGACCGAATCTTACCAAAACCATCGTAATGAATGGGAAAAAAGAGCAGGTGATAGAGGGCTATGACGGGAAAAAGGGCTACGCTATGAACTACGCCGTAAATAAACTCCAAGAATACCCAAATTATAAGCCAGAGAGCTTTGACACGGATTTTATCAATTATGAGCAAAAGGGCTTCACAGCGGAGCTTTTGGGAGTAGAAAAAATCGGAGACAAGGAAGTTTTCAAAGTAGAACTTACCAAGAATGTGAATAAAACCATTTACTATTTTGACAAGCTGTCCTACCTGCTTTTAAAGGAGGAAAAAAGGGGAGAGACCATCACTTATTCTGATTACAAAAAAGTAGGAAATCTGCTGATGCCATTTAGAATAGAGGCATCCTCGCCGAAAAAGGATTCGGACTATGTGATGATTTTTAGTAAAATAGAACTAAACAAAGCCTTTAAAGAAGATACCTTTAAATTCTAAAAAATAAAAATCCCTTCTCTCACAGAAGGGATTTTCTTTTATTCGTTTATTTTCCTCCGAAAGGCATTCCGCCGCCCATTCCTGGGAGTCCGCCGCCTTTGCTCATCATAGACATCAGCTGCTTGCCTTGTGGACTTTGCAGGAGTTTCATAGTCTTGCCAAGCTGCTCAAACTGCTTCATCAGAGCGGTTACTTCTTCTACTTTTCTTCCGCTTCCTTTGGCTATTCTTTGTCTTCTCGGCATGGTGATGATGCTCGGTCTTCTTCTTTCTTCTGGCGTCATGGACTGTATCATCGCCTCTATATGCTTGAAGGTATCATCATTGATATCCACATTTTGGGCTACTTTTCCCATTCCTGGTATCATACCCATGAGGTCTTTCATTCCTCCCATTTTCTTCATCATCTGGAGCTGTTTTAGAAAGTCATCAAAACCAAGTTCGTTTTTCTGAATTTTTTTGTTGAGTTTCTTTGCTTCTTCTTCATCGAACTGCTCTTGGGCTCTTTCCACCAAGGAAACTACATCTCCCATTCCGAGGATTCTGTCTGCCATTCTGTCTGGATAGAAAATATCCAAGGCGTCCATTTTCTCTCCTGTGGAGATGAATTTTATCGGTTTATTAACCACGGAACGAATTGTAAGCGCCGCTCCGCCTCGGGTATCACCGTCTAATTTTGTGAGAACTACTCCGTTATAATTTAGCACCTCGTTGAACGCATTGGCTGTATTTACAGCATCCTGCCCTGTCATGGAATCCACTACGAAGAGCGTTTCAGAAGGTTTGATGGTCTGATGCACACTGCGGATTTCGTTCATCATTTCTTCATCGATAGCCAAACGCCCAGCGGTGTCTATGATCACTACATCATGTTTGTTTTGTTTAGCGAAATCGATGGCATTTTGTGAAATCTGAACAGGATTTTTGTTTTCTAGTTCTTTATAAACAGGCACGCCTATCTGCTCTCCGAGAACGCCCAGCTGGTCGATAGCCGCAGGTCTGTAGATATCACAGGCTACTAGTAGAGGGTTTTTGTTCTTTTTCTTTTTGAGGAAGTTGGCCAGTTTTCCAGAGAAAGTGGTTTTCCCTGAACCCTGAAGCCCAGCGATGAGGATAATGCTCGGTTTGTCTGCCAGATTGATACCTTCCTGTGTGCCGCCCATGAGCTCCACCAGCTCATCATGAACGATTTTGGTCATCAGCTGCCCAGGAGTGAGCGAGGTGAGGACATTCTGCCCGATGGCTTTGTCCTGCACTCTTTTGGTGAGGTCTTTGGCTACTTTGTAGTTTACATCGGCATCCACCAAGGCGCGGCGGATTTCTTTAACCGTTTCTGCTACATTGATTTCTGTGATTTTCCCTCTTCCAGAGAGGTTGTGCAGTGCTTTATCTAATTTGTCTTGTAAACTCTGAAACATAATTTTCTATTTTAGAATAGGTTGCAAAAATAAGGAATTTTCTTCAGTTTTGGATAGTGGGAAAGCTCAAAACACGAATAAAAAAATATTGGCTCAGAATAACTTGCGGAAAACAGTATCTTTGTCTATGTGAAATGACAGGAGACTATCCACCTAAATCACCATGAGCCATATAAAAAACATTAGGATAATGGAAATAAAACTCAATAAAGAATTACAGAAAAAACTAGATGATTTCTTGGAAACAAAAGATGCTAAAATGCAGGAATTTCTTGAAATTTTAGATCTAAATGAATTTACTTTTTCACAAGATGAAATAAATCAAGTAGAGAAAATATATAAAGAAAACGAAGACCTTTATGAATATGTATATATACATAGGAGAAGCAGTAATAAAGGTTTTAGGAGGGTTTTGGTCTATAGGAAAGTTTAAAAGAGATGAAGCTTATGGTTATCCTATTATTCTTGCTTGGGGAGGAGATAATTATAACCCTCGGATTTGTCCAGATGTTTAGTTATATTATATTCGTATAAATGAACTAGGAAAACCTTTGGGGGATTTTATATACACTCTTTAAATTAAGAAAATGGAAATAAAACTCAATAAAATCCAGCTAATGGGAAAATGTGTATTATTGATTTTTAAAATACAAACAAAATGAAATATTATAAAACAAAAATTAAAAGAATATTTGATAAGGAAAACAAAGTTTTAGGACACGCTAATGGGGAATTTGTCCCTAATGGAGCGTTTTATTTTGACAGAATAAGAAAGGATGAAATCATAGAAGATGCTCCTGTTTTTGATTATTTTCACCTGCAGAGTTTTGATAAAAGAAAATTTTGGGAATGGAGATTGCAAGATGTACATGGTGGAATGGGGGTGTATCCAAGTGGTGCATTTTGGTATATCTCGGATAAATTAAAATCGCTTTTAGAAAAATTCAAAATCGCTCCGAAATATCATTTCTACGAAACACGGCTCCTCTACAAAGAAGAAAAATTCAAATACTGGATTTTTCAGTTTCCGATAGATTATTTTCAAAATGTGAATCATGAAAAAAGTTTTTATTCTATTCCAGATGAAAATATTTTGCTTAATTTCAAAAACAAAGAAGAATTTTTAGCTGCAAACAAAGAAGAATTTAGAAAAACAAAAAGGGAATTAATAACCAAGAAGATTTGTTATTTAGAAAACTATGATTTAGTTGCCAATGATACGGATATTCTCTGCTCAGAACATCTAAAACAAGCCATAGAAGAAAACGGCATCATAGGGTTTGAGTTCTTTGAGATTGATTATGAAGTGGTTGCAGAGTAAGAATTTAAAAATAACTAAAATAAGATAAGTATGCTTACAAAAAAAGAAAAAAAAGAATATGTATTCAATAAGTTAAATGAAATTCTAAAACCACAAGGATACTACTTGGTAAAAACAGGATTAGACCCAAGTTTTATTCTTAAAGGAAAAGATAAAATAGTTTACTTTTTCTTTAACTTTAAAGATATGGGACAAATAGCTTTTTCTAAATTAATGATTTCAATAAAAATCGTTGAGGAAATAATATTTGAAATAAAAGAACCTGACCAAGATTATTCTCATATTGATAACAAAAAATATTTTTTAACCACTGTTTTTGATGGAGAAACTAAAATGCCTGACGGTTATTACAGAGGAATAGGATATGATGTCAACACTCAAGAAGACTTAGTGTTTTTTACAGAATGGATTCTTAATTATTTAAAAACAGATGGTCAAAAATTCATAGAAACCTATTCGTATCTTCCTAATATTCTAAAAAAAATGGATGAGTTGCTAGCTGAAGGCAAATATTGGAGTGAAATTTTATCAGGCTGTGAGGATAACTTGTTTAGGGGGTTAATCATATCAAAACTATGTAATGACAAGAATTATAATAAAAAAATTGAATATGTTGATTCCATATTTTATGAATCTCCAGATGACTGGATTCCGTATTACGAAAAACTCAAAGAACGCCTAAAAAGCGTGGAGCCTATTTATAATGTTTAGTTTCAAAAAATAAAAAAGACCTTACAAATCTGTAAGGTCTTTTGTTTAGACAAGGTCTAATATCCGAAAATTTCTTCGAGGCTTACCTCTACGAATTCTCCCATTTTGCTGATAGCTGCCATATCAAGGTTTTCTTTCTTCCCTATGATCGCCGTATTGTAGTTTATCGGCTTTATCTTTTGGTTGTAGAAATTGGTCAGCTTCGCCAGATCTAGATTTTGGATTTCAGCATAGACATCTTTACGAATATCGTGGTTAAAGCCTAATTTCTGCGTTGCCAGATAGTTGAAATAGATATTCTGTTTAGTCAGTCTCTGTGATGCTATCTGCTTGAGCGAAGAGTTTTTAGCATTGTCAAACTGCGCTGGTATCTGCGGAAGATTTGCCATCAGTCCGTTCATCGCTTCTACGGCTTGTCCCAGTTTGTTCGCCTGTGTTCCTATGTAGTTTATCACATAGTCGTGCTTTCCTTTTTCGCCAGCGCGGGAATAGTTCACATACGCAGAATATGCTAAAGAACGAGCCTCGCGGATTTCCTGAAATACGATAGAAGAAAGCCCAGAACCGAAATACTCATTGAAAACGCTGGATTTCCCAAAGTCCTTCAGGTCTACGGTTTCGCCTCTTCCCACTTTGCTCATTTCCACCTGCACCATATCATAGTTTGTGAAATATACTTTTCCGTCTGTGCTCGGCTCAGCATAGATTTTAGCTGTAGGAAGGTCGTATTTCGCATTAGATTTTTTGATAATCGGACTTAGGTTTTTCTTGAATTTCTCCAAATCTTTTCCGTAGAAAAATACTTCGTACGGCGCATTTACTATGTTTTTCGCCATAGATACGAAATCCTCTGCTTTTGCCGAAAGAAGGCGTTCCTTGCTCACCACATCTCTGAATCTAGAGTTCTTGCCGTATCTCGCATAGCTGGTAAGTGCCGCCATGATGTTTTTCTTGTCTTTTTTGGCTACTTCACGAGATTCTAAAATGGTATTTACCACCGTTTTATAGATGTTTTCATCTGCTTTTAGATTTCTAAGCCAATGGTCAAACAGCTCCGCACCTTTCGCTAAATCCTCTTCCAAACCAGACAAAGTAATATTGATACGGTCTTTATCCACACGAATACTGTGATTGATACCGAGTTTAAAGAACTCTTTTTCCATTTCCTCTGGGCTGTATTTGTCCGTTCCTAAATAATTGAACAAAGTAAACGCCATGGAAAGTTCCTTGTTATTATCCGTTCCGAATGGGAAAATATAGTTCATCTGAGCCAGATTATTCTTCTTGTTTTGAATAAAACTCAGTTTCACGCCATTGATGTTATCTGTTTTTATTTCTTTTTGATAATCCACGAAAACAGGCTTTATTTCCTCTACTTTCTCATTTAGTATAGATTTCAGGAATGGAGACTGAGCCTCTCTGTTTAGCTCTATCGGTGTGATTCCTGGGTTTTCCACACGGATAAGCTTGTCATTATCGCCTTTTTCTTTGTAGATAATCGCATAATTATCCTTAAAGAAATCATTCGCAAATTTCACAACATCCGCTTTCGTGATTTTTTCATACTCCTGAATGTCTTCCAGCTCCTGCTCCCAGCTTCTCTCAAGGATATAGGTGCTGTATAGTGATGACGCCAGTCCATCAGCTGTTTCCCAGCCTTTTAGGCGGTCTTTTTTCATATTGTTGAAGATAGCTGTCAGCATCCAGTCTGGGAATTCTCCTTTTTTAACCAAATCTATCTGCTCCAAAAGAAGGTTTTTCGCCTCATCTAGGGACTGGTTTTCTTTTGGTACAGCAGAAAGCGCCAAATATCCGTATTGTTTGAACGGAAGCACATACGCCATCGCACGAAGCACTTTTTGTTTTTGGTTCAGGTTTAAATCCAGAAGTCCTGCATCATTGTTGTTGGTGCTGAGAATCTGCGCTACCAGCTCGGCCATTCTTGCTTCTCGTGTTCCGTAGCTGTCGGTTCTCCATGCCATTTGTAATCGTGGTGCAGAAGGGCTTTTTACCACTCTTTTCACGATTTTGTCCATTGGCTTTTCTACGATTTGTGATTTTTTCGGTAATGCTTTAGGTTTAAAGTTTCCGAAATATTTCTGAGCCAAAAGAATAGTCTTATCAAAATCCAAATCTCCCACCAGCACCAGCGCATAGTTATTCGGCACATAGTATTCATTGAAATACTTGTGAATAGCCACCATAGAAGGGTTTTTCAAATGCTCTGACTTCCCGATAGTAGTCTGCTGCCCGTTCGGGTGCGTAGGGAATAGGGCGTCCATCAGCTCGTAGCTCATCAGTCGGCCGTCGTTGTCTTGTCCTCGGTTAAATTCCTCATAAACAGCTTCCAGTTCGGTGTGGAACAGTCTTAGAACCAGTTCAGAGAATCGCTCTTGCTCTACTTTGAACCATTTTTCCAGCTCGTTGCTTGGGATATTGTTTTTATAAACCGTTTCATCCAGCCAAGTGTGGGCGTTAGTCCCAGTAGCTCCAAGGGAAGAAATCGCCTTGTCATATTCATTGGCAATGGCATATTTAGATGCTTCTTTGGAGATGGCATCTATTTTTTTGTAGATTTCCTTTTTCTTTTCAGGATTTTTTTCTGCCTTGTGCTGTTCGTAGAGGTCAGAAATTTGTTTTATGTATTTTTTCTCTTTTGCCCAGTCCTGTGTTCCTATTTTAGAAGTTCCTTTGAACATCATATGCTCCAGATAGTGAGCCAGCCCTGTGTTGTCAGCAGGGTCGTTATTACTTCCCGTTCTTACAGGGATATAGGTCTGGATTCTTGGCGCATCAGAATTTTTTGCTAAATAAACTTTTAGTCCGTTTTTCAGAGTATAGACTCTCACGCCGTTTTCATCATTAGAAACCGTAACATACGAGAAACCATTTCTGTCCGTATGTTTTATCTCCTCATAGTTTTGCGCTTGAATGGTATTCATCATCAATGCTAATGCTAATGTGGTTAAAACTTTTTTCATGAAATTAAATTTAAATGGAAACAAAGGTAACCAAAAAATATTAAATCCATAAACAAAGCCAGCGCCTTATTTTATATTTCATTAAAAAAGAAAGATTCCGTATATTAGTCGCATAAAATATTAAAGACATTGAGCGCATTTCTTACCATATTAGGTTTTAATTCTGCCATACCTACCGTGACTTCCTCGCCTACGGCACAGCTTTTGGAAATGGCAGAACGGCATTTTCTGATAGACTGCGGCGAGGGAACGCAGGTACAGCTGAGAAAGGCCAAAGCCAAGTTTTCTAAAATCAATCATATTTTTATTTCTCATCTCCATGGCGACCATTGTTTCGGGCTTCCTGGGCTTATTTCGTCCTTTCAGCTGCTCGGCAGGGAAACTCCGCTGCATATTTACGGGCCTGTGGGCATTCAGGAGCTGATAGAAACTGTGCTGAGGCTTACCGAGACCAACAAGGGATTTGAACTGGTTTTTCACGAATTAAAGGGAAAAGAATCCGTACTTGTTTTCGAAGACAGCAAGGTGGAAGTTTATAGCATTCCACTGAGCCACAGGATTTACTGCAATGGCTATCTTTTCAGAGAAAAACCAAAGGAACGCCACCTGAATATGAATGAAATCGCCAAATATCCAGAAATAGAAGTCTGTGATTATCACAATATCAAACGAGGGAAAGATATTGTCCTAAGTGATGGTTATGTCCTTAAAAATGAAACGATTACCACTCCGCCCGAGGCGTCTGTTTCTTACGCTTTTTGTAGTGATACCCGTTATTTGGAGTCGGTAATTCCGATTATCGAAGGAGTAGATTTGCTTTATCACGAGGCTACTTTTTTAGATGATTTGAAGGAATTAGCCAAACATACAGGGCATTCTACTGCGATAGAGGCAGCAATAATTGCAGAAAAAGCCAAAGTGAAAAAATTGATTTTAGGGCATTTTTCTAATCGGTATACGGATTATTCGGTGTTTTTAGAAGAAGCTAAAGTTGTATTCAAAAACGCTCATCTGCCCAAAGCCTTGGAACGCGTAGAAATAAATTAAAATTAAATAAAAAATCATGAACAAGAGGTTAGTTCTGTTTTTATCTTTATTGATGAATATTGCGATATTTTCGCAGCAAACAGACACATTACAGATAGTACGAGCAGACACATTGCAAACAGTACAAGCAGTACAAATAGCACAAGAAAATCAGGATAAATCAGTTTTCAAAGGGCGTTTTTCTGACCCAATAGACCAAATGTGGGAGCTGGAAGAGCCTTACAAACGAGGGACTTTTAGTCTGAGGGCTTATAGACCCAATTATATCATTCTTTCCAGATATTCTACCAACCCCAATAGACAGCCTATAGGCCTGAATATGAATCGTGCTATCCCAGAATACAAAAACTTTCAAAATATAGAAGCTAAATTTCAGGTCAGTCTGAAAGTTAAGGTGTTACAAGGTGCTTTCTGGAACAAGGGTGACCTTTGGTTAGGTTTTACCCAGCAGTCTTTTTGGCAGGTTTATAACGGTAAAATGTCCCGCCCTTTCCGTGAGACCAACTACGAGCCAGAGCTGATGTTCATCTATCCGCTGAACCTGACCGCAGGGAAATTTAGAATCAAAATGGCAGGAATATCCGTGAATCACCAGTCCAACGGGAAGGAGGAACTGCTCTCGCGAAGTTGGAACAGACTTATTCTCATCACGGCATTTGAGTGGGGAGATTTTGCCATTACCAATAAATTATGGCAGAGATTTACCGAAAAAGGGGATGATGATGATAATCCCAGCATACAAGATTATGTAGGAAGAACAGAATTTACCATAGGCTACGCTAGAAAAAAACATATTTTTTCTTTGGTTCTGCGTAATAACCTGAATTTTAAACATAATAGAGGTTTTGCGGAGTTTTCTTGGACTTATCCTATCAAAGGAACTCTTAAAATGATGCTTCAGGCATCTCACGGCTATGGAGATTCTCTGATTGATTATAATCACAAACAGACTATAATAGGCGTAGGAGCTGTTTTTCAATCGTTGTAAGTTGTATATAATGAATGATTTAAAATCTTTTTTGGACGAAAAAGCCGAGCAGTATAATCATCCTGATTTCGTGCTGGGCGATCCTATTCAGATGCTGCATCGTTTCGAGCAGAAACAGGATATAGAGATTATGGGTTTTTTAACGGCTGTTATCGCTTGGGGAAACCGAAAATCCATCATCAAAAGTGCAGAAAAAATGCTCATGACAATGGGCAATTCGCCGTATGATTTCGTGATGAATTTCAATGAAAAAGATTTTGAAAAAATGGAAAATAAGGCCGTTCATAGAACATTTTCTTTGGAAGATTTTAGGTTTTTTCTGTCCGCTTTGCGAAAGATTTATATAAAGAATGAAAGTTTAGAAAATTTGTTTTTATTAAAAGAAGGCGAGACCAATTTTTATCATGCTTTGGAGCGTTTTAGAAATACTTTTTTTGAGAATGATTTTCAGCACCGAAGCCAGAAACATATCAGTTCCACTTATAAAAATTCCGCCGCGAAAAGGCTGATGATGTATCTCCGCTGGATGGTGCGGAAAGATAACAAGGGCGTAGATTTGGGAATTTGGGAAAATATCGGTCAGGAATATTTGTCCGTTCCGCTGGATGTCCATGTAGGGAATATTTCGCGGAAACTGGGGCTGATACAGAGAACTCAGAACGACTGGAAAACAGTGGAAGAACTTGACTTTCAACTGAGAAAAATGGATAAAAAAGACCCTGCAAAGTATGATTTTGCGCTGTTTGGTCTGGGAGTATTTGAGAATTTTTAGAAATAAGTAAAATTTAATTTTTTATAGTGTTTAGTAAAGAGGAATCACAGCGGCTGCGGCAGGAATTTTGGACATCTTTTGGGAAGTCTTTTCCGCGAAAATGGACATTGTATAATACCAAAATAAAGGGTTTTAGTTTCAAATTTTATTTTGATACCAAAAAAGCAATGGTTTTGGTGGAGATAGATGGGAGCTTAGACCATAGAGTGAAGTATTTTGAGAAGATGCAGTCCATGGAGGGCATCTTTGAGGAATATTGGGAAGATGCAGTTTATTCGGATTCTTTTGAGCTTGAAAACGGAAAGGAGGTTTCCTGTGTATTTGTCGAAAAACAAGGAGTCTGCATTCACAATAGGAATACATGGCAGGAAACGATGGAATTTCTCTCCGAAAAAATGCAGAAACTCGAAGAATTTTGGCAGGAATATCAGGATTTTTTCAAAGAGGAGTAGATTTATGATTTATCTCATTTTAATTTTTTTGAAACTAATCTAATAAAAGTTATACTTTTGGGCTATGGAAACAAGAAATTATTTAGATTCAACTTACCTCAAAACTCCTGCTCAGTCAGGACTTTCTGAGGAAGAGACATTGAAAAAGGTATATGATTTGGCTCAGGAAGCTGTGGATAATGGGCTGTTTGCGGTGATGATTCGTCCGCAGTATGTGAAACAGATTAAGCAGTTTTTGAGCGAGAAAAATTCTGCTGTGAAAGTGGGAACAGTGATAGGTTTTCACGAAGGGACAGCTCCTGTGTACGAAAAACTGAAAGAAGCACAGCAGGCGATAGATGATGGAGCAGATGAGCTGGATTTCGTAATCAACTACGAAGCCTTTAAAAAAGGAAGTTTGGAAGCGCTTAAATTTGAATTTCTACGATGTACAGAGCTTTGTATGAAAAACAACAAAGTAGCAAAATGGATTATAGAAATAGCAGCTTTGACTGATGAGCAGATAGCATCTATTACTAAAAACATCGTAAAATGGGCGACTATCAGCTTTACAAAAGAACAGCTTTCTAATATTTTCATCAAATCTTCTACTGGTTTCTATGAAACTCAAGACGGAAAGCCAAACGGCGCGACCAAAGAAGGCATAAAAATCATGCTGGACAATGCTGATGTCCTGCCAGTAAAAGCCGCAGGAGGAATCAGAACCAAAGAAGAAGCCGAAGAAATGATAAAAATGGGAGTGAAACGAATAGGAACATCCTCCGCATTAGCATTGATAGGGAAGGGACAGAGCAGCGCTGGATACTAAGAATAAAAAAGTCAGGATTTTTTGTCCTGACTTTCTTTTTTTATAAAGATTTAAATTGTTCCAAAGTTCTGATATCATTCTCAAAGAACATACGAATATCTGACATTTGGTAAAGAAGCATTACGATTCGCTCTATTCCCATACCAAAAGCATATCCGCTGTATTTATCAGGGTCTATGTTCACATTTTTAAGAACGGCAGGGTCTACCATACCACAGCCCATGATTTCCAGCCAGCCTGTTCCTTTCGTGATTCTGTAATCCGTTTCGGAATTAAGCCCCCAGTATACATCCACCTCTGCACTTGGTTCAGTGAAAGGGAAATAAGAAGGACGCATTCTGATTTTTGACTTTCCGAAAAGTTCCGTAGTGAAAAACTGAATGGTTTGTTTCAAGTCCGCAAAACTCACATTTTCATCGATATAAAGTCCCTCTATCTGGTGGAAAATACAATGAGAACGAGATGAAACAGCCTCATTTCTGAAAACTCGCCCAGGCGAAAGAATACGGATAGGCGGTTCATTTTTCTCCATGTATCTGATTTGAACAGAAGAAGTGTGAGTTCTTAGCAGAACATCAGGATTTGTCTCGATGAAGAAAGTATCCTGCATATCTCTTGCTGGGTGATATTCAGGTAAGTTCAGCGCGGTGAAGTTATGCCAGTCATCTTCTATCTCTGGCCCGTCAGCCACTGCAAAACCGATAGATTTAAAAATATCTGTGATTCTATTTTTTACCAAATTGATAGGGTGTCTAGACCCCAGCTCCAGAGGATATCCAGGTCTGGTAAGGTCTTCCTTTTCGGCAACTACATTCTGTGAAGAGCTATTCTGTGTCAGTTCTTCTAGTTTAGCAGAGATGCTTTGTTTCAGTAAATTTATTTTTTGACCATATTCTTTTTTTTGGTCATTGGATACAGATTTGAACTGTTCAAATAAATCATTCAAAATCCCTTTTTTTCCATTGAATTTGATTCTGAATTGTTCAATTTCTTCCTTTTTCTGAGAATGAAATTTTTGGACTTCATTTAAAAGTTCATCTATTTTTGTTAGCATTTTCTGTTTTTATTTAGGTCGACAAAAGTACAATTTTTTTAGTTTTTAAACAAAATAAAAACCTGCCTAATGTATAGACAGGTTTATTAACATATAAAATTAAAAAAAATGAAAAAAATTATTTTTTGTTGAACGCTTTTATAGCAACTTGTAGAGTGAATTCATTTTTTATAATGCCGTCTTTTATTGGTAGCTGGAATTTCACTCCAAATTCCGTTCTGTCTATATCTGTAGGTTCAGTGTATATGCTGACCTGCTCGGTATCTGCTTTTATATTGGCATTAAAGCTTACCGCTTTCGTAATTCCTTTGATGGTCATATTTCCTTCAATAATGGAGTTGTAATCTCCATGTTCTGAGTGAGTTACATTTGTAATTTCAAATGTAGCTGTAGGGAACTGTTCTACATCAAAGAAATCAGAGTTTTTGAGGTGGTTGTCAAGCTTTGCAGCGAGTTCTTTATCTTCTATATCCGTGGTTGTGATGGATTTGGTATCAATTACCAATTTCCCAGAAACCAATTTTCCGTCTTTTACATTGATATCTCCTTCCAAGAAATCCATTGTCCCAAAGTGGCTTGTACTCTCGGATTTAAAGATTTTATAACCTTTCCAGTCGATGCTGCTCTGTTCTTTGTTTATTGTAAAGGTTTGAGAATCAGCTACAGACTCTTCTTTTGCAGGCTCGTTTTTTACTGTTTCTTTTTCATTTTTACAAGAAACGCTGATTCCTGCCAAGGCGATGCATAGAAAGTAAACTAAATATTTTTTCATTTTAAGCTTTCTTCACAAATTCAGATTTTAGTCCCATTGCTCCAAAACCATCTATTTTGCAGTCGATATTGTGGTCGCTGTCAAAATTTAAACGGATATTTTTCACTTTTGTTCCTGCTTTTATAGGTTTAGGAGCTCCTTTCACAGGAAGGTCTTTTACAATCACTACAGTGTCGCCGTTTTGGAGTTCGTTTCCATTGGCATCTAGGATTTTATCACCGCTATTGGCAGATTCTTCTGCTGGATTCCATTCGTGGAAGCACTGAGAACACGCCATCAAATCACCATTTTCATAAGTAAATTCAGAGCCGCAAGCAGGGCAGATAATAATATCACTCATTATATTTAATCTTTTTAAAACTTGGCTGCAAAGATAAAAAATATAACCACGCTAAACAATCACAAAATAATTATTGCCCCAAAAAAATAAGTTGTCATTATGACAACTTACTTATTTTCTTTGTATCTTCTATCTGGAGTTCCGTCTTTTTTCATTTTTTTATTGGCTTTGTACCTTTTGTCTGGTGTGCCATCTTTTTTTAATTTTTTTGAAGATGAAGACTGCTTAGTAGAGGAACTTTTTTGTTTAGAATGGTGTTTCTTCTGTGTGTCTTTCTTCTGAACTTCTTTTTTTACTTCTTGTTTGTTCTGAACTTTGCTTTGTGCTGTTCCCAAAGTGAAACTAAACACCAAAAGCAGCATTGAAATCAAATTTTTCATAATCTAATAATTTATTATATTTATTTGAGTTAGTAAAAACAAAGATTATGCCATAAATTAAAAATTTACATTGCATTTTTCAGCATTATTTTCTTGGGTTTTTCCGTGGCGTGTCGGGTGTCCTCTTTCATCCAGAGCGACCATGACTATTTTGTCAATGGTAATGATAGTCTGGCAGGTCATGGTATTTCTCACTTTACAAGACAAAGTCAGTGAGCTGTTCCCGAATTTTATAGCTTGGATGCCTATTTCGATGATGTCGCCTTGTTTAGCCGAACTCACGAAGTTGATTTCGGACATAGATTTGGTGACTACTCTCGGGTTTTCCAGCTGCATGATGGCGTACAACGCTGCCTCTTCATCTATCCATTCTAAAAGTCTTCCTCCAAAAAGTGAGTGATTTGGGTTCAAATCCTCTGGTTTTACCCATTTTCTCGTATGATAATTCATTTTTTTTAATTTAATTTTTCTAAAATTTTTTCCAAATCAGCCTTTAAATCCTCTTCGTTTCCATTGTTAAAAACCACAAAATCAGCTCGTTTTTGTTTTTCGGATTCGGGCATTTGTTTTTCTATTATTTTTTTTATTTCGCTTTCGGTTTTCTCATCTCTCTGCATCACTCTTTTTATTCTGATATTTTCATCAGCGGTGATGAGTAGGGATTTGTAGCATTCTTTATCCAAATTCAGTTCAAATAAAAGAGCTGTTTCCTTGAAAGCTATTTTTTTCTGCTGGGCGGCTGTCCATTTCTCAAAATCCTCTTTTACAACAGGATGGATGATGGAGTTGAGCGCTTGTCTTTTTTCATCATTATTGAAAATCTGCTCTGCTACCCATTTTCTGTTGTAGTTTCCCTCTGCATCATATGCCTCGCTTCCTAAAAGTTCTATGATGTTCTTTTTTAGGGTTTTGTCATCGTTTACGATTTCTTTTGCTCTGATGTCAGAATAATAAACAGAAAACCCCAATTTCTCCAAAAACTTCGCCGCAGTGGTCTTTCCAGAGCCTATGCCGCCAGTAAGTCCTATGATTTTCGTTTTTTGGCTCATTTTTTAGTTTTAATGATAATTATGAAGTAAAATTCATTAAAATTTCCAATCTAATAGTTGTTTTATAGTGATATTGTTCTGTTTTGCAAAGTTTCTCAATGAAGCTTCAGAATTTGTACCATTTTCAAAAATTCTTTTTGGAATGATAATTCTATCGGAAGTTTTTAGTTTAATGAAATAATAATCTGCTATTTCCTCTATGAAATCTACATTGGCGAGGTTGATTTCTAATTTCGTTTGGTTAGATAAAATTGTAATTAGTTCATTATCAGAAACAACGCTAAGTTCCATTCCTATTTTTTCTTTGAAAAGACGCTTGACATTCTTTTTATACGCCCTCTTAAAAACGCTTCTGTATCCATAGAAATAATAAAAAATACAATATAGTATTCCTGTGACAGAAAAAGTAATGAAAAACAGAGAATGGTGTCTAAAATATATCCAAACAGAACCTAAAGAAAACATTAAAATCAATAGAAATAATATTCTTCTTTTAGCATCTCTTAAAGTCAAGTTTTGACTTGCTGCAAATAAGCAAAATTGCAGATAATCCTCTTCTGTAAGCTGATAATTGAGTTTCATTTTTCTAATATCCAAAAACATCATTAAAGCTGAAAGTCTCATCGATTCGGACTCCTTTTTCAGTCATTTTAAGTGAGGCAAGTTCATTCACTGCATCATGCTCGAAAAACAGCAGATATTCATTATCCACGCATTGTTTTAGGAATTTTTCTTTTTCCTCCAAAGTTATCAGCGGACGAACATCATAGCTTGGAACATAGATAAGCGGAACATGCCCTGCCGTAGGCACTAAATCTGCTGCGTAGATGATGGTTTTGTCTTGGTATTTTAGTACAGGAAGCATCTGTTTTTCAGTGTGTCCATCTACGAAAATCACATCCATTTTCAGGTCTGGAGCAAAGCCGTAATTCCCTGTTTTAGGCAGGTCTAAAAATCTAAGCTGACCACTTTCTTCTAGTGGGAAAATATTTTCTTTCAGGAAACTTGGTTTTTCGCGAGGATTGGGATTTGTTGCCCATTCCCAATGGTTTTTATTAGTCCAAAATTCAGCATTTTTGAAAGCTGGCTGGTATCCTGTACGGCTGCCATTCCACTCCACAGCACCGCCGCAGTGGTCAAAATGCAGGTGGGAAAGAAATACATCCGTAATGTCTTCTCTCACAAAGCCATATCTAGCCAAGTTTTTATCCAAACTATCATCCCCAAAAAGAGAATAATGCCCGAAAAATTTTTCATCCTGCTTGTTCCCCAGTCCGCAGTCCACCAAAATGAGTTTTTTCCCGTCCTCTATCAGCAGGGAGCGAGTCCCCAGCTCGACCAAGTTTTTTTCATCAGCAGGATTGGTTTTTTGCCAAATGGATTTTGGAACTACGCCGAACATAGCTCCGCCATCCAATTTAAATTTTCCGCATTGAATAGGATATAGTTTCATAATATTAGCTGTTTTTTTGATTGAAAAAGCAAATATATTGATAAATTTCTAAACCATATCCGAGGAAGGATTTCTGGTGAAAAATAGCTTTTATCTATCCGCAATCCCAGTTGTAGAGAACATCTTCAAAATTTAGTTTCTCCAAATTTTCTTTGCTGATAAAGAAATTACCAACTCCTGCATCTCCCCACATTATGGAGTAGCTTACTTCATCATCCCAGTCAGAGTCTATTTGTAGAAGGAGTTCTGTGTAGGTTCCTTCTTCACGAGGGTCATCTTGCGCGAAAGCAGGGTAGCCGCCTATTTTGTGTCCTGACCCATTATTTAGCACTTCGTGGATATTGTCTGGCATTTCAAAAATATCTATGATTTCATCATCAGGAAAATCTTTTTTCCATTTATCTGCATATACTTCATCAAAAAAAATATCAGATGTGGAAACACCTTCTTTAGTTTTTGTAAAGGATAAAGCAAACTGATGATGCGGCTCAAAGGGAAGGTAACAGTCTTCTAAAACATAGATTTCTCTGATGTCTTTTTCCTGCATCCCATCCGAAAATGTAGGATGATATACTACATGGCTGAAATGAGAATAATCGTCATAAATACTCTGAGCTATCCAAAACTGCAAAAGTCCTTTTTTCGGATAAATGCTGTTTTCTGGCAGCTGCTCACAGTTGATCTGTGCGAGCATAAAGAGCAGGTCGCCCTCTGGTGTAGTGGGAATAGAGCCTCCTGCTGGGATATAGGGAAGCCCGCCGAACTTGCTGTCAGTCAGCGATAGCTGCTCAGAAAGTGCAATGGAAATACGGATAACTTCACGCTCTGCGGCATGGTTCAGTTCTTCTGCGAATTTTTTTAATTGTTCATTTGTAGGATTCATTCCGATTATAAATTATAGAGTTTTTATTTCATTTATTCAAGAGAAATTCCTGCTAAATTAAGCATTTTTCAAATCAAATTCTTGATTTTGAATAATGTTTCTATCAGAATTTTTCTTTTTTAGAGCCAGTTTTCCAGAGCGAAATCCATATTCTTTTGCTAAGAGTTTCAATTTATCAGATAAAACTGCATCAAATAGTTTTTTATTTCTTCATTATCCATAATCATTTTTTTAGTAAAAATTTAGTTTAAATAAGTTTTTTGGTGGAGTGGTTTTCCTTTTACATAGCGGAATTATTGACTTTGTGTTTTATGGCTAAGTTTTCAAACATTTCATTTTCTTTGTTTTTATTCGAAAGAAAATAAAAATTATGCAGAGATAGTTTAGAAAAAACATCACTGATATTTTGAAAATCTACCTTTGAGAAAGTTATAGCCAAGTTTTTTAAATTTTTTAGAGCGTATATATCACTGATGTTTTCCAAGTTTTTGCAATTTAAAATTTGTAGTGTATGCAGGGTTTCTGATTTTAATTTGGGAATTGAAATCAGCCCTTTAACGGTATTGATATCCAGTCTATCTAAATTCAAGCAACTGAGAAATGAAAAATCGGATAGTTTTCTGCAATTATTTAATGATAATTGGCTGATATTCGTTAATTTAGATGCGAGTGTCTGCTCGTTTATCAGTTCATTTAACACTTCTAAGTTTTTCATGCTGATTTTCTCATCCAAATTAGCTAAAGCAACTTTTCTTAATGATAAATTCTCGATGGGATTATTATTTATAATATCATAGTATTTATCTGGAAAAATCAAATCATTCACATATAAACTGGATATTTTGTCAAATTTTCTTAGAGGAGAAAAATCAATATTTTTATTTAAATTTCCACTTATTGTAAAAGTTCTAAGGTCATTGATATGGTCTAATGCATCAATATGAGAAAGAGGTGCCGCTTGATGAACTAAAATGTCCAGATGATGAACACTGGGTAAAAATGAAAGAACATCTAGGCTGTTTATAGAATCATTTGAGGAATTGTCTTCTAAAATAATGATTAGTTTAAATCCATCTATATTTTTAATAATTTCGGCTAAATAAAGTAAAATATTTTTTGGGATTCCGCCATATATGGATAGACTTTTATTTTTTTTAATGGAAAACATCACATCATTGGATAAGTCCTTTGTATTCGTGGTTAACCTTACATGATTTATGTGGGTGTATGTATTTTTCTCTTGGCTCATAGATTTTTATTCTTCTATTTTTAATGATAGTGTGTATATTTTCTTATGTCTATTTTTTTAGATTTGGCATTTTATCTAAAAATGAAATCTTTCCATCAATAATTTTGGTTTGTTCCCAAATGTTGAGGGTAGTTAGATGTTCTAATTTTGATAACGGAATGATGCTATCTAAATTCCCTTGATTCCAAAGGGTTAGTTTTTCTAAGTTGTTCTTTTGGGCAAGTGTAGCTACCAAATTGTTTCTTTTTAGTATAAGGAATTAGCTATTTTTCAGGGTATTGAAATATTTTGTAATTTCTTGTAGGGTGTTCTCTGGAAGGTCTTTATATTGAGAGCAGGAAATGATATTTTGATGGGATTCTAATAGATTTTCTTCACTTTTTAATTTGTTTATTACCAATATGTTGATGGCATCATAAACATCCATATATTTATTTATATTTTTTTAGTACATTAAACAAACTAATTGCCATGCCAATTTTTTAATTTTTTCTTCCATAAAACATCTAATATCCCATCCAATGTTTTAAATTTTTCATCTAAATCAATGATTATTTCTAAAGCTTGTGGAAATGTATTTTTTGTTTTTTCCTCCAAATGTTCAATAGTTTCAATTGAAGAAAACCAACCTGTCATTTCGCGATAGTCATAACCATACAAGGTAAAGATATCTTTCCAATCGGTGATGATAAAGGTGGGTCGCAGAAATTTAAGCGCATTTTCTCCTTCTTCCATACGGATTTGGTTTTCTATATCTATATGTAATTTTCCTGCTTTCAAATCTGTATACGAATATACAAGATGCAGGATATTACTGCGTTTAGAAAAAAGAAAACTAACCTCTGATAGATTGTTTTTTGTTTTGATGCTGTATTTGTTTTTCGCTTTATTAGGTTTATAACCATACTTTTCTAAAATAGATCCATATTTAGAATATAAGGCCTCCATAATTGCTTTTTCCTTATCCATTTGACCTGATTTTTTAATTTATTTACAAACGAATATTGACTATTAAATTTATCTAAATGCACTGTATGTCGCTAAAATCATACTTAGTTGAGATGTGTAATCCTCTATATATTCCATGGTAATTTCATCTCCATACTCCTTAAAACATTTTTGTCCCAGCTCTACATCAAGGAAATAAATATCCTTTTTTTTCAGCCAAGTTTCTTTGCTGATGGAGCATAATTCCATAAAGTTTGGCTCTTCTTGTAATTTACGAAAGGCTTTTAAATTAGTCAGTTCCCGCATGCCGAGATACTTTGCCTTTGGTGCTTCTGTGGAAATATCGCTCAGATTATTCATTTCCCTAATGACAGCATCTTTTAAATACCCTGCACTTGGTAATAAATTAGTGAGTCTATTGATATAATCATCAAAAAATCCTGTCCCTAATTCCCAGTTTTTTGCTAAAGGAATTCCAACAGCTAATGGATTTCCTGTCCAGCCATCATCGTTATAGCGCGGCGGTGAAATGATTAGGTGTCCGCTTTGGCTTTCTTCCTTATGCTGGCTGATATAGACATACATATAAACAAGATTTTCACTGTCTAATTCTTTCACCCATGAACGCAGTCCACGCAAATTCATAGGAACAGCCAAAAACCTTTGTTCTATGAGAAATTTATCTAAATTTTTGATTTCATTTGAAAAACTTATTTTCATTTCAATTTAATTTAAATGATTTTTATTTAGCTTGAAAAAAATCAGCATAGCAAATAGCATGATTTATCATCTCACGCTCTTGGATAAAATGCTCTTGACTAGCCTGTTCTGCTAATATAGTATAAGAAAAACAGCATATAGCGATTTGGGTGTCACTGATGGGAATAGTAATATCCCAAAAATCAATTTCTAATATTTCACCATTTTCTTCAGATTGTTCGCGTTTAAAAGCGCATGGTAAGCCATTTTGTAATACAAAGGTGTTAGATTCTGCTAGTTTTTGTTGTATTAATTGCTCGGTATTTTGTACCGAAAACAAAAGTGTCTGCACTCGCAAAGTCGCAGAATCGGGCGAGTCTTCATAGAATAGAGTGAAGTCTTCATCTTGCTCACTTATCCAGTTTTCAGGGATTTGAAACTGAATGATGTTATTTAAACTGATAGTCTTCATGTTGTTTTCCTTTTTTAGGAATTATAATTCAGATATTCTTTTATAAAACCTTCAAAGCTGTCCCAGTATTTACTGAACTCTTTATTTTCGATAAAATTTTGAATGTCATCAGCCTCCACAAAGAAAACTTCATCCGTATTTTTATCGTACAAAATATAGTCATCCAGCTCATCGTGTAGTAATGAGAAATAATTATCAGCCAAGCCAAGATTTTCTCTTAAAACTTGCGTTTGACTGTTTGAGAAATCCTCTAAATCCATTGCTAAATCAACCAAATAGCCGATTTCTCCATAAATTTCATCACTGTATGTAGACCAAAATTCAACAAAGTCATGATTCACTTCATTAAATCCTAACATTTGGAACATTTCGCGATATTTCTTCTGTTCTTCTGGCATTATTCTACCAAACTCCTCATCAAGATATTCTTTAAAACTATTATCCAGCATAATATGATTATTTTTTTATATTTTAATTAAAAATAAATCTTTCCAAAGCAAATATCCTAATTTATAATGATATTTCCATTAGAAAGATTGTCCCAGTCAAAGAGGAAAGTTTTTTGCCTTTGGTTTAAGGGTATAATTTTTTATTGAAAAAAATTATTGGTATCGCTTATGCTCCTTATGCTTTGAAAATCTATTTATCAAAGGCATTATCCAAGATTTGTATTTCTCCACATCTAGGATTTGTGAGTCTGTATTGGCTTTGTAAGTTATCCAAATACTGAAAGGCAGGAATATAAAATTCGGCAGCCAAGCGGCGATATATGGGTCCATTTCTCCCTTCCAAGCCATGTTTTCTGCAGAAATATTGAGAACGAAAAATATGATGAATATGATGATGGAAAGAAGAATCGGCATTCCTATTCCTCCTTTTCTTACGATAGACCCTAGACTGGTTCCTATCAGCAGGAATAAAACACTCATCACCGAATACGCCAAAATCTGCTGCTGGTGCATCACTACCTTTGCGTAAAGTTTGGTGTGTGAAGTGATTTCTTCGTTCTTTATCTCAATGTTTTTTTGGATATTTTCTATTTTCTCATGCGCGTTGAAGAGTATTTCCAGCTTTTTTTCTTGGTTTAAAGAATCTAAACTAAACGGCGCCTGAGTTTTTTTGTTCTTATTTTTGTCTTTGTTTTTATCCAAAATTTCTATGTAAGAACTGCTCTGAGCTGCTAAATCCGAAGAAATTTCGGAGAATCTTTTTTGTTTTTCGGCTTTTACGAGGTCTACAGTAGAGTTGAGCTGTGCATAGTTTTGGAACTCGTAGCTGTCCGTGATTTTTTCACTCTCGATGGCCTTGTCAAGAAGCTCACTGATGTCAAAATGAGACACCAAAGAATCAAACTTAATGGTCTGATTTTCTTGTCTGAAACGGTCTTGATAGTTTGGTTTAGCAAGATTATCTTCAAAAATATATCCATCATAAAGCACCATTCTCAGATAGTTGCTCCCTTGTTTAGAAACTATTTTTCCTCTTTTAGCGATGATGGTTCTTTGGTCATCAAAACTACTAGCAGTCTTGTTGATGAAAACGCCCTCTATCAGTTCATCATTTTCTCCATAAAGTCTATCAAATTTGATGGTTGTCCCAGGGAGTGAATTGATAAACTGCCCAGGCGTGAAATTCAGCGCAGGTTTGGAGGAAACGATGTTGTACAGCATATTTTTCGCTTTTCGCTGAAAATCAGGAATTACGAAGTTAGAAAACAAAAATAAAATAAACGCCAGAACTAAACTCGTAAGAAACAAAGGTCTTATAATTCTAATCAAAGGAGCTCCAGCAGCCTTCATGGCAGCGAGCTCATAGCGCTCTCCGAAGCCTCCGAAAGCCATGATGGAGGCGAGGAGTACAGTGAGCGGGAGAACCATCTTTATGACTCCCACACTGAGGTAGTAGAAAAGTTTGGTCAATTCCCACATTGTCAGTCCTTTACCTCCAAGGTTAAACATCTGTATCCAGATGATATTCACCATGAAAATGAAGAATAAAATACTGAAAATGAATATGAAAGGACCTAAAAAGGTTTTTATAATGTATAAATCTAATTTTTTTAACATTATAACTCTGTGATTAGATAGTTTTTATAAAGATTTTTATTAAAACTAAAAGTCGAAGAATCTACCTTTAAGTTTTCTTTATACTGGCTGATGCTTATCGTTGTAATATCGTTGTTATCAGCGTATTGCTCTATTTTTTCGATTTGTTTTTTTGCTTTATTGATATGCAGGAAAACATGCTTGATGCCATTCTTTTTTGTAGGCGTAAGTTTTATGACTTCCAGATTGTTTTTATTTCCTGTATAGCTTATGTTGTAATCTTTCTTGTAAGAATCTAGATAATTGATAGGAGAGAGCATCGCCTCGGATCCGTTTGGTTTTGCGATGGTAACTTCCATGTCTTCAGCATTGATGTTGTATACTTTATTTCCATCAAATATCTGCTCATTACCCATTATTTTGAGTTTGTATTTATTCTTTGAAGCGTAGAAAATACCTGTTTGATTTTTAGAAACCTTGCCGTTGCTTCCCATTCCATACACGAATTTAAAATACATTGTGCTTTTGGATTTATAATTGGCTGAGGTTTCGTCTAGGATGTTTTTGGCTTTGGTATCTACTTTTTGAGCAGCAGCCAGACTTACGATTCCTAAAGATAATATCAGTAAAGTTTTTTTGAAAAAAGTCATAATTTTAAATTTAATGAAATTAATTATTTCTAAGGCTCTCCAAAAACTGTTCCAAATGCTGAATATCAGAAATCAGCACTTCTCTTGCTTTTGCTCCGTTGAAACTTCCCACTACTCCTGCGTTTTCCAGCTGGTCCATGATTCGCCCTGCGCGGTTGTAGCCCAGTTTTAGCTGTCTTTGTAGCATGGAAGTAGAGCCCTGCTGTGTATTTACTACGATTCTAGCAGCCTCTTCAAATAGAGCATCCTTTTCATTTGCATCGAAATTTCCTGCTCCAGAACTTTCGTTTTCGCCTACATATTCAGGAAGTTCGTAGGCATTTGGATAGCCTTTTTGTTCACCGATGAAAGTTACCACTTTCTCCACCTCAGGAGTGTCTATGAAGGCACATTGGATTCTAATCATGTCATTTCCATTGGAATACAACATGTCACCTTTTCCTATCAGCTGGTCAGCACCTGTGCTGTCTAGGATGGTTCTAGAATCTACATTAGACATAACTCGGAAAGCCACTCTGGCAGGGAAATTGGCTTTAATCATCCCTGTGATGACATTTACAGAAGGTCTTTGTGTAGCGATGATGAGGTGGATTCCTACGGCTCTTGCAAGCTGTGCTAGACGAGCGATAGGGTGTTCCACTTCTTTACCAGCGGTCATGATTAAGTCCGCAAATTCATCCACCACCAGCACGATGTATGGCAGGTAGCGGTGTCCGTTTTCAGGGTTTAATTTTCTTTCCTTGAATTTTTTATTGTATTCTTTCAGGTTTCTACAAAAAGCTTCTTCCAAAAGCTTGTAGCGGTTATCCATCTCGATACAAAGTGAGTTTAATGTATTGATAACCTTTGAGTTGTCTGTTAATATAGCTTTGTCCGTGTCAGGGAGTTTAGCTAAATAGTGTCGTTCGATTTTGGAATAGATAGAAAGCTCCACTTTTTTAGGGTCTACCATCACAAATTTCAGTTCGCTAGGGTGTTTTTTATAAAGCAGCGAAGTTAGTATCGCATTGATACCCACGGATTTACCCTGTCCTGTAGCTCCCGCTATTAGTAGGTGAGGCATTTTGGAAAGGTCAGCCATGAAGATTTCATTGGAGATGGTTTTTCCAAAGACTACGGGTAGATCCATGTCTGTGGAGTGGATGTTAGACGCTTGTAGAGCAGAGCGCATAGACACCATCGCTGGAGTCTGTCGCGGAACTTCTATCCCTACGGTTCCTTTCCCAGGGATAGGAGCTATTATCCTGATACCCAGTGCAGAAAGGCTTAGGGCGATGTCATCTTGAAGCCTTTTAATAGTAGCAATACGAGTTCCAGATTCAGGGACAATCTCATAAAGTGTCACTGTAGGGCCTATGGTAGCCTTAATTTTAGAAACGCCGACATTGAAATTTTTTAGAACTTCTACGATTCTGTTTTTGTTTTGTTCTAGTTCCTCTCTGTTTATGGTGATTTCTTCGTTGCCGTAGTCTTTTAGTAAGTCAATGCTCGGCATCTGGAAATTAGCCAAGTCCAATCTTTGGTCATAGAGTCCATGTTTTTCTACCAATTCATCAGCTTTTTTGTCTGGGTCTGTGATGTTGTTAGCAGCAGGTGAAGGCTCTATGGTAATTTCTATATCATCATCTTTTTTAGGCTCGTTATCAATGATGATTTCTTCATCAGTTTCGTTTTCAGGTTTTTCATTAGATGAAGGTTCATTTTTGTTTGGTAAAAATTCATCATCTATTTCCACACTGATGTTTGAGCTGTTTTTAGGCTCTTCTGCTTCCGTTTCTACCTTTTCAGTGGTAGGATTTTCTTTTATATTATTTTCGGTGATAGGTTCGGTAACGGACACAGGATTGGTGTTTTGCACTGACATATTGGTGTTTATATCATCCTCTTCTTCATCTTTGTCTTGTGCTTCCTGCATTTCTTTTATTTCCTCTTGGATTTCTTCTTTTATGGTCTGGATTTTTTCTTTCATTGCAGAAAATTTATCAGACACATTGCTTAAGCTGATATTAAATTCCAAAATGAAATACAAGGCGAAACTTAGAATGATACAAGTCCAAAGCCCAAAACTTCCTATAATGCTGGAACCATAGTCATAAATCTGATAGCCGAAAACCCCGCTTAAAATCCCATTTCCTTTGGTAACAGCCCCTGTGAATACAGGCAGCCACGCCAAAAAGAAAAAACTATGGGAAATAGTCTTCCATGGCTTGAATATTTTAAATCCTAAAATCAAAGTGCCGAAAACAAAAAGCAGGAAAGCAATGATAAACGCAGAAATTCCCACGCTTTCAAATATAAAAACATTTCCCAGCCAGTCGCCCACTTTGCCCCAGATATTGGTGGTTTTGATTTCCTTGTCTAGGAAATTTCCTATTTGACTTTGGTTTTCTTTCCAGTCCATCAGGTAAGAAACAAAGGAAATAACGAAAATTATCGACAAAGCTATAAGTGTAGAACCAAGGACTATTCTTGGTTTTCGGTATTTTTTGGTAGGTGTATTATTATTTTTCATAAAAAGAATAAGCCGCAAATTTAGTAATAAATTGTATAAAAATGAATAAAAAAAAGTAGGCAAGTTTATTTAACTTTGTAAAAAAT
Source organism: Flavobacteriaceae bacterium (assembly GCA_013333255.2). GTDB lineage: Bacteria > Bacteroidota > Bacteroidia > Flavobacteriales > Weeksellaceae > JABCPE02. Next base: position 296,307 of record JABCPE020000005.1, read on the forward strand.
TAATCTCATGGAATCCAAAAACAAATTCTTTTTAGAATCTTACAAATTAGAAATCATTAAATTCGGGAAATTTACCCTAAAAAGTGGAATAGAAAGCCCTTTTTATGTGGATTTGCGCCCGCTGGCATCGGACCCTAAAATTCTCAAGAAGCTGGCAGAGCATCTTTTAGAAATTTTACCAAAGGATAATAAACTGGATTTGATTTGCGGAGTTCCTTACGCAGCGCTTCCGATGGCGACTGTAATGTCCCTATTGTCAGAGATTCCATTGATTATGAAGCGAAAAGAAGCTAAAGGCTATGGAACGAAAAAACTGATAGAAGGTATCTATAAACAAGGGCAATCCTGCCTCTTGGTGGAAGATGTGATTACATCTGGAAAATCCCTCTTGGAAACAATAGAAGAAGTGGAAAAAGAAGGACTGAAAGTGTCTGATATAGTGGTGGTTTTGGATAGACAGCAGGGCGGGAAAGAACTTTTGGAACAGAAGGGATACAGAGTTCATACATTATTCACAATCACAGAAGTGGTGAAAATCTTACACGAAGCAGGAGAAATAGATGCTGAGCAGGTTGCGGCGATTCACGATTTTTTGGCAGGGAAACAGGTGAAATTTAAGGAGGAAAAAAGACTTTCTTACGAGCAGAAATTAGAAGTAACGAAACATGCCACAGCCAAAAAACTTTTGCAAATAGCAGTTGATAAAAAATCTAATCTAATCGCCTCTGCTGATGTGGTGACTACCAGTGAATTACTAAATTTAGCTGACAAAATAGGACCTCATATAGTTGCCCTAAAAACGCACATAGATATTATAAAAGATTTTGACCACGATAAAACCATTATTCCGTTGGTAGATTTGGCGAAAAAACATAATTTTCTCTTGATGGAGGATAGAAAATTCGCAGATATAGGCAGCACGCAGGAATTACAATTCTCAAAAGGCGTTTATCAAATCTCAACATGGGCAGATATGGTGACATCACATCTTATAGCAGGGAGAAAATCTTTGGAATGCTTTAAGAATGTGGGAGTTATCGCGATTTTAGGAATGTCTTCTCAGGGAACGCTTACAGATGCTCATTACCAAGAAGAGGGGCTTAAAATCGTTGAGGAACAGCCTAATATAATGGGCTGTGTGGCTCAGAGAAAGATAAACAAAGAAACGCTGCTTTTTACTCCAGGGGTTAGTTTAGAGCAGTCAGGCGATGATAAAGGGCAGCAGTACAATACGCCAGACCATGTTTTTCATAATCTGCATACTGATTTTATCATCGTGGGGCGTGGAATTTATCTAGCAGAAGATGCCGAAAAAGCTTCAAAAAATTACAGAGAAATAGGCTGGAAGGCTTATGAAAAATCTTTAGAATAAAAATTAAAAATGTTACCTTTGCAAGGTGCAGATTTTACAAGACCATTTGAACGAGCTGGAATTTCCTAAACTATTAGAGGAAATCACGCCCTATGCGTACTCACCGAGAGTAGCCGAAAAAATATCAAATATAAAGCCGCTTCCACAAAAAGAAGCGGAATTTTTGCTGAAAAAAACTTCGGAATTTTTGTCTTCCTATGAGAGTGAGAATTATATTCCCTTTGATGAGTACGAAGATATAGAAGAGCCTCTGAAACTGATGCTTATAGAAAATTTCAGATTAGAAGCATCGGCTTTTTTGAGAATCCGAAAAATTACCGAGCAAATAGGAAAATTGCAATCGTTTTTCCCGAAATTCTCTGAAAACTTCCCGAATTTAGAAAAGGAAATTAAAGGGCTGGAATTTAGAAAAGAGATTATAGATAAAATTTCAGCGGTTTTCAATCGTTTTGGAGAAGTTAAAAACGAGGCGTCGCCACTTTTGAAGGAAATTCGCGAAAGCATTTCCATTGCTAAAAAAAATATTCAAGAAAACTTTAATAAATCCCTGAATCATTATGCCCAGCAGGATTTCCTTGATGAAATCCGCGAAAGCACAATAGAAGACCAAAGGGTTTTGGCAGTGAAATCAGGATTTAAAAAACGAGTTTCGGGGCGTGTTTTAGGAGTTTCCAAAACAGGTTCTATCACATATATCCAGCCTGACAGCGTCGTAAGGCACTATCACCAGCTTCGCGAAAGTGAAGAGGAGCAGAAAAAGGAAGTGGATAGGATTTTGAGGAAACTGACCTCGGAAATCGCTGAATTTCATTCTCAATTATCAGATTATCAGGAATATCTTTATAATCTTGATATCACAAGAGCCAAAGCAAAATTTGCTGAAAAAATCAATGGAGTTTTACCTAAAATCAATACTCATAAAACGCTGAAACTTATCGATGCCTATCATCCGCTTCTTTGGCTGAGAAATACACAGGAAAATAAAGCGATTTTCCCTCAGACGCTAGAGCTTTCGGAGAAAAATAGAATTATCTGTATTTCAGGGCCTAATGCAGGTGGTAAGTCCATCACTCTGAAGACTTTAGGACTGCTTCAGCTGATGATACAGTCAGGGATTTTGGTGCCTGTTCATCCGCGTTCGGAAATGTTTTTCTTTGATAAACTGATGACGGATATAGGTGATAATCAGTCTATTGAAAATCATCTTTCTACATATTCATCAAGGCTGAAAAAAATGAGCCGAATAGTGCGGGAAGCAGATGAAAACACATTATTGCTGATTGATGAATTTGGGACAGGGTCAGACCCTGAGCTTGGTGGAGCGCTGGCAGAGGCGTTTTTGGAATTCTTTTATGAAAAAGAGAGTTTTGCGGTGATTACGACCCATTATACCAACATCAAACTGGTAGTGGAGCAGCTTCCTCACGCTCAAAATGCAGCGATGCTCTTTGATGAAGAAACACTGGAACCGATGTATAAACTGGAAGTTGGTCAGGCAGGAAGTTCCTTTACTTTTGAGGTTGCCGAGAAGAACAATATCCCAAGATTTATCATCCATTCCGCGAAGAAAAAGATAGAAAGAGATGTGGTGAATCTGGATAAAACGATTGTCAAACTTCAGCAGGAGAAATTTGAGGTTGAAAAACTAAAATCTGACCTTACCGAGAAACGAGAAATTACCCAAAACAAACGAGAAAATCTCCAAAAACTGAATGAACAGCTTCAGCAGAAACTTTATAATTTCCAGAAGCTCTATGAGGAGGAACATAGAAAATTACAATTTGGGACAAGGATACAGAGTTTCATAGATGATTATGCAAAAGGGAAGTCCCGAAAGGATATTGTGAAAGATTTTATCAAAATTTTGGAACAAGAGAAATTTAGAAAAAACCAAAATACAGAGAAAATAGAAGCTGAAAAACTGAAAGTGGTAAAACGAAAAGTAACGCAGGAGCTGAAAAAAGAATCTGTAATACAGACCATAACAGAAACTCAGGAAAAAATCCAAGAAAGAGAAAGAAGGGAAAGAGCTCTGTGGCTGAAAGTGGGACAGCGAGTGAGAATCATAGGAAGTACGAGCATAGGAACAATAGAGAAAATAGATTCCAAAACCAATAAAGCCACCATAAACTATGGTCTTTTCAAGACGCAGATAAGCACAGATGAGCTGGAAAGAGTGTAATTTATTTATTTGGTAATCAGGTGTTTATGGTATATTGTGTTTCCTTGTAGACACTTCGTAGACGCTTTATTTTCTTTTGAAAGAATGAAAATCATAGATTTGTATCAATAAAAAAATATCAGCATTTAATCATGACTTGGACAGAGATTTTAGCTCCGATAAAAAACACAGAGTATTTTACTGAACTTTGGAAAAAAGTAGAAGAACGATATGAAACAACGAAGTGTTTTCCTCCTAAAAATCAGATTTTTAGGGCAATAGAGCTTACGCCCTTTGATGAAGTCAAGGTAGTGATTATTGGGCAAGACCCGTATCATAATGATAATCAAGCGAATGGGCTTTGTTTTTCAGTTTCAGATAAAGTTAAAGCACCACCGTCACTTAAAAATATCTTTAAGGAGCTGGAAGCTGATTTAGGAATAAAGAAAACCTCTAACGAGCTCGAAATGTGGGCGAAACAAGGAGTTTTGCTTCTTAATGCCACGCTGACAGTAGGGGCTCATGAGGCGAATTCACACAAAGATTTGGGCTGGGGGCAGTTTACAGATTTTATCATTAAGGAAATTTCGGATAAAAAGGAAAATGTGGTTTTTGTGCTTTGGGGTGCTTTTGCACAGAAAAAAGCAGGATTGATAGACACCAGCAAACATTTCATCATTCAGTCTGTTCATCCATCGCCATTATCTGCGCGTAAGGGATTTTTTGGAAGTCGCCCATTCTCTAAAATCAACCAATTTTTGGAGGAAAAAGGTAAAGAACCGATAAACTGGTAAATTAAATATAAAATATTGAAAATTAGATAAATAAAAATTAATATTATGACAGAACAGCAGATTTTAAAGAAAATAGATGCTTGGGATGAACAAGATAAAATCCAAGCTATTGTAGATTTTGTTGAGAGTCTTCCTGTGGAGCAGAGAACCACGCAGGTGCTGAGCGAGCTGGCTCGTGCCTATAATAATCTTTACTGGCTAGACCAGACAGAAGAAAACAAAAACCACCTAAGAAAAGCGATAGAGGTGTTTAAATATTTAGAAGATGAACTTTCTGAAGAGGCGGCATGGAACTACCGTATAGGATATTCTTATTTCTTTTTAGATGATAAAGCTAATGCCAGAAAGCATTTTGAAAAGCACGAAGAGCTGGGAGGTACTAATAATGCTTATGAATTCCTCAACTGGCTGAATATCGCTGAAAAAAAAGGTCTTGCTACTTATGATGTATATACAGGAGGAAAAGGTGAGGTGGAGTATGATTTGGAAATTTTTATAGACCTTTTAAAAGAAAGAGCGCCTAAAATGGCAGAGAAACTGGGAAATCCTGCATCAGAAGCAGAAATCTCTGCACTGGAACAGAGACTGGGCTTTGAGCTTCCAGAATCTTTCAAACAGCTGCATAGAACTTTCAGCGGACAGAAACAAGATGTGCCGTTTTTTGCTGTGGGAGAAGGGCAGAGTTTTGTAGGAATCAATGAAGTAGAGCAGGTTCAGGAAGAGGTTATTTCTTACTTGAAAAAACATTATGGAGAAAACTGGGCAGACCTAAAACTTCCAGAGGAGCATTTTGAGGATGATTATCTTGTGAAAAATACACTTTATACCCGTAAATGGATTCCTATTTTGAAAGGAAAAGACCTTATCTGTATGGATGTAGATCCTATGGAAGATGGGCTTGCAGGGCAGATTATCATAGTTTCCCTAGCAGAAAATATAGAGGACTACTATTTGGGACACCTTCAGTTCAGAATGAGAGCTTGGGTAGATTATATGAATGATTCTATTTCATCTGGACGATTGAGCTATGATGAAGAGGAAGATATTATGAAATTTGAAGGAAGGGATTCTGGGCTTCCAGCTTATTATGATGAAGAAGACAGAACAGCTTTGGAAGATTATATAGCGAAGGAATTTGATGAGTTTAATGATGTATTCCATGAGCTGGAATCTCCTGATATTCACTGTGATGTATATATTATAGAACCTACGCCAGAGGCTAACTACTATACGCTGGTGACGGGTGGAATGGGTGCTCATAGAATGAATGTACCTGCGGACTACCCATACACGCCATACATAGAGCTGGCAATCAATCTGCCGCCGACATGGGATATAAAAAGCCAAGAGGAGAAGGATTATTGGCCTATCCGTTGGCTGAAAATGTTGGCTCGTCTGCCTATCAATCATAATACTTATTTAGGAAACGGACATACTATCCCATCTAATGAAGCTTTTGAGGGAACTAATTTCAAAGGAGTGATTCTCGTAGCGGCTCAGTCTAATGAGAAAAACGAGGAAGGAGAGAACCTTCCAGCTATTGTGGAACTTCCGAGCAAGAGAAGAGTTGAGTTTTTCTATATTCAGCCACTATATCAGGAGGAAATGGATTTCAAATTAGACCATGGAACAGATGCTTTGTTTGACAAGTTTATAGAGCAGGATGTCCCATATCCGCCAGTAGTGGATGTAAATAGAGTAAATGTCTGCGAAGGCTATGCACCAGCAGAAAATCCAAATCTTTTGGATAATGTGGCATGGGCTTTCAATGATAAAATTTACGAATCTTTACAGAATTTCTGGATGGCAGTGAGTGATTACAACCGAGATATAGACAATGATCTGGATGATTTTATGCCGCATGCTACGATTTTCAATTCTAAAAAAGTGAAAGTGATGTATGAGGCTTATATCAAGGATGAAAAATCACTTTGGGGGTATGAAAAACTTCTCACTCCAGATACTTTCGATGGAGAACCTGAATATGACGGATTGTATTATGCTGAAATCATGGCAGAATGCGAGGCTTATGAAGACCATTTCGGAGCAATAGAACTATTACAGTGGATCCATAATTCATTGGCTAACAAAGAATTAGGAGATCATATATTCTTTGAAGGCTTCAGTATCGAGGGCTACGAAGAAGATGGAACGCCTGTAATTAGCTTACACTTAGGAAGTTAATAATCAGTAATTGATAAAGAAAATCCCTTTGATGAAAATTCAGAGGGATTTTTTATTGATAAATTTAAGCAAAATCAATATCTATATAAGGAATATTCTGATTTTTAAGTAAGTCTATTGTAGCATTATCAAATGGACACTTACAATCTAACACGATTAAATATTCTAGGCTTTTAATATTAGCCAGTTCATTCACATTTTTAAGGTTAAAACAGGAAACTAAGTCTAAATAGCTTAAAGAGGGCAAATGAGTAAATAACTCACAATCTACTTCAGCCTTTTTGATTCCATTCAAAGCAATGTATCTCAAATTTTTAAATTCTTTTAATTTCGAAATTGAAAAATTCTGCCCTGAAAATCCAACAAGACTAATTGACTCCAATAAATCAGAGCTTATATTTTCTAATATATTCAATGATTTACCATGATGAAAACTGGCATGAATTAGTTTCTTAAAATTTTTAATTTCATCAAGTTGCTTAATATTTTTATACTTTGAGATATTGCACTCTAAGTAACTGATATTAGGGAAATTATTTGCCTTAATTCCAAATAAACCATTAGTTTCACTTCTTGATATAAATGCTGAAAGATTGGGCATTTCCAGACTTGCTGGTATTTCAAATTTTTCTACATCCCATTCTCTTGGATTGAAAAAATATAATGTTTCTAATGTAAGCGCAGAATTTTTTATGGTATTTTCTAATTTAGAAAAACAAACATATGGAAATGCCAATACCTTTAAATTACCGAGCGTATTTATCCAATCTGGTAAGTCGGATATATCATACTCTCCAGATTCTGGCTCCTCAATAATCAATGCTTGAATTTTTGACAACTCTTCTGAAGAAGGGGTTTTATCCCATGTCAGAAATTTAATATTTTCAAACCTGTCATAGTCATCCTGTAAAGTCTCAAGCTCATCATCATCTGCCGTTAAGATATAAGTGGTCAGATGTGGCTTTATCCACTGACTTAATTCAATATTTTTAAAAATAAACTTATTCATATTTTAAAACAATTCTTTTGGGATTTTACAGACTGGGATAGGGTTTATTTTGTGCTGGGTAGCCCTATTTAGGCGGTCGTATATCATAAAAACTTCTTTTTCTCTGCCAGAGAAATCCTCTGCGGAGTGGTCTTGGTGGACGCTCATAGCCCATTCCAGCTCTGGGTAGGTGGCGCCTATCTGTTGTTCATCAGTTCGTTCGGTGTCCCATAGCCCATCGGTAGGAGCTGCTTTTTGGATGCTTTCAGGGATGTTCAGCTCTTTGGCTAGTTCATAGACTTGGGTTTTGGTTAAATCTCCAATCGGTGAAATATCCACGCCGCCATCTCCGTATTTTGTGAAAAAACCGATGCCGAAATCTTCTATTTTATTACCTGTTCCTGTGACCAAAAGATTATGAATCTGCCCAAAATAGTACAGTGTAAGCATTCTGAGCCGAGAGCGGGAATTGGCTAGGGAAAGCTCTCTATTCTGCGTGGTGGAGCTTTTGCTGATAACATTTTTTTCAAAAACATCAAAGGTTTCTGTCAAATCTATTTCCAAACTTTCCACATTTTCAAAGTTGTTTTTCAGAAAGGAAATCTGCTCCTGCGCCCGCTGCACTTGGTCTTTCTTTTGGCGTATGGGAAGTTCTATGACTAGGGTTTTCAGCCCTGTTTTAGCGGCAAGGGTAGAAACCACCGCCGAGTCTATCCCGCCAGAAATCCCAATAACAAAGCCGTTCATTTTAGCAGTTTCTGCATAATTTTTGAGCCAATTTATAATGTGTTCTGTTACTTTTTGTGTCTGCATTTTATATCTAAAAATTTTCTATTTTTGCGAATTAAAAATTGGAGTTAAAGATAAATAAATTTTAAAGAAAATGAAAGAATCAAGAAATATTCCTTGGATATTATTTTTGTCATTGTGTTTGGTCGTTTTTTCTTGTAACAAGAACCAAGAAGAACTATGGAAAAAAGAAGTAAAAGCCACAGAAAAAGTAGAGATTTTTGACATTTCTGGTGAGTTTTTTGACCCAAAAGTTTCTTTAAAGGAGTTTAAAGAAAAATACCCAATGTTTCAGGGTTCTATTCCTGATGCGGAATATGAAGCCAGAAGAAAAGACACTGCGGAAATCCGTGTGTATCAGGAAGCTGTGAAGGGAATTGATAAAACAAAACTGAAAAACGAGTTGTCAGAAATGTTTTCACGAGTGAAACATTATTTCCCAGCGTTCAAAACACCCAAGGTTTATCTTTATTCCTCGTTTTTGGATAGAGAAAGTGTGATAGATCCTATCTTTTTCAGAACAGATGAAGGGATGCTCTTCGTGGATATTTCTGCATTTATGGGAGAGAAAAGCAAAAACTACCAAGGGCTGGATGAGTATCATAAAAAAATCATGAATCCAGAGAATTTGGTGCCGAGAATTACAGAAATTGTAGCCGAAACTTTCTTGATTTCCAATCCTCAGGAAAATAAATTTATAGACCAAATCATTTTAGAAGGAAAAATCAAAACCCTTCAAGATGCCTTTCTTCCGAATACTCCAGATTATCTAAAAATGAACTATTCCCAGACTCAGGAGGAATGGGCAGAGGCTAATGAAGCTAATATCTGGAACTATTTTGTGGAAAATAATATGGTGTTTAGTGATGACCCAAAACTATATGAGCGTTTCCTTTCAGTGGCGCCGTTTTCTAAATTCTATACCGAAATAGACCAAAAATCTTCGCCTCGTGTGGGTAGTTTTATCGGCTGGAGAATCTGTAAGGCTTTTTATGCCCAAAAACCAGAAACGAAATTATCAGATTTCTTAAAGATGAACGCTGCAGAAATCTTTAACCAAAGTAACTACAAACCAGAATAATGGAAAAACTGCTGGAAGTCCTAAAACGGGGCGGAGTTATTCTCTATCCTACGGATACCATCTGGGGGCTGGGGTGTGATGCTGCCAATCCTGAAGCCATACAAAAACTATTTTCTCTGAAAAAAAGAGAACAAGGAAAATCGGCGATTATTCTGGTGGAAAACGAGCAAAGATTACAGAAAATAGTAGAAGTGCCGGCTATGGCGTGGGAAATCATAGATTTGAGCGAAAAGCCTGTGACCATCGTTTATGACAACCCAAAAGGACTTCCCAAAGAACTTTTGGCAGAAGATGGAAGTATAGGAATTCGCCTGGTAAAGGATGATTTTTGTAAAAAACTGATTTCCAAGCTCAATAGTCCCATCGTTTCTACTTCGGCTAATTTCAGTGGAGAAAAAAGTCCGATGAGTTTTTCTGAAATTTCGCAAGAGCTTAAAAACCAAGTAGATGCCATAGCGGAAGAACGCCAAGACCAGAGGGCAGAGTGGGAAGGCTCCTCGGTGATTAGGATTTGGGAAGATGGAAGAATAAAAGTCATCAGAGAGTGATTGGTTTTAAATAAAAAAAACCTATTTTTGTAGAAATAAAAATATTATTTTGAACTTAAACAGCATTACTTCGGCTCTTTTTCTTAACCAAAATAGTGGAATGGAGTTTTGTGCTGAAAATATACCAGCCGGCCAGCCTTGGGGTTTGTCGGCTTTTTTATATCTGAATTTTAACTTTAAATAAAAAAATAAACTATGAATAACACTTACAAATCCGCAGGAGTAGACAAAGAAGAAGGCTATAAAACCGTAGACAAGATAAAGTCCGCCGTAGCCGAAACTCACAATAAAAATGTACTGAACAATCTTGGAAGTTTTGGGGCGTTTTATGCCATTGGAGAATATAAAAATCCAGTTTTAGTGAGTGGAACGGATGGCGTGGGAACGAAACTGAAAATCGCTTTGGATACCAAAAAGTATGATTCTATCGGGATTGACTGCTTTGCGATGTGTGCCAATGATATTCTCTGCCATGGCGCGAAACCTTTGTTTTTCTTGGATTATCTGGCTTGTGGAAAATTGGATTCTAATGTGGCATCAGAAATCGTTTTAGGAATGGTAAAAGCCTGCAAAGACAATGAGTGCGCCCTTATCGGCGGGGAAACAGCGGAAATGCCAGGGATGTATCAGGTGGGCGATTATGATGTGGCTGGTTTCTGTGTGGGAATCGTAGAAAGAGACGAAATTATCGATGGTTCAAAAATCAAAAAAGGAGATAAAATCATCGCTATTCCGAGTTCTGGTTTTCATTCCAATGGATTTTCTTTGGTGAGAAAAGTGTTCCCTGATTTTGAGGAAGAATTTGAGGGAAAACCGCTTTATGAAACCCTCCTTGAACCGACAAGGCTTTATTATCAGCCTATTCATCAGCTTTTGAAGGTGGTGAGTCTTAGCGGAATAGCGCATATCACGGGCGGCGGACTGATAGAGAATGTTCCGAGAATCATTCCGAATGGACTTTGTGCAGCTATTCAAACAGAAAAAATCCGTATTCCGAGCATTATGCTTGAACTTGAAAAACGAGGAAATGTAGACCGAATGGAGATGTTTGGGACATTCAATATGGGCGTGGGAATGGTAGTTGTCGTAGATGAAAAGGATGCAGAAAAAGTACTTTCTACGCTGAAAGATGCCTACGAAATCGGAGAAATTACCGAAAACGAAGAGAAAATCAATTTAATGTAAAAAAATCATTTTCATGGTTTTAGAAAAGGAAATCAAATTCATCTTAACCCTTGATGCTCTGAAAAATGTGCAGCGCAGGAATTTTAATCATGATGACCAAAGGAGGGAAAACTCGGCGGAGCACAGCTGGCAGATTATTGTTTTGGCTCAGATACTTTTCCCTTATGCCAAAAATAAGGAGAAAATAGATCTTCTGCGAGTGATTAAAATGCTGTCCATTCATGATGTGGTGGAGATAGATGCCGGCGATACTTTTATCTTTGATGAAAAAGCGATGGTAGGCAAATACGAGAGGGAACTTGCCTCTGCGGAGAGGATTTTCGGTATTCTTGAAGAGCCGATGAGCAGTGAGTTTCTTGGTTTGTGGAAAGAATTTGAAGCGGAGGAAACGCCTGATGCTGTTTTTGCCTGTGCCATAGACCGAATAATGCCTTTTCTGCTCAATGTGCATTCTTCTGGCAGAAGCTGGACAGAGGCAGGAATTACAGAAAACCAAGCCAGAAAAATCATAGAACACGCCGTAAAACGCGCATCGGATGAAATGGGAGAAGTGTTTGAGATCTTGATAAATAAAGCCTTGGATGAAGAAAAACTGAGAAAAAATTAATTTGATACTAATGAAAAATTTTAAATTGAAAAAAATAACTGCTCTTGCCTTGGGATTTTTATTTTTGGGTAATATTCTAAATGCCCAAAAGAAGCCCATTTCATCAGGAAAAAAGCAGGCAAAAGATTCTTCCAAAATAGCTGAAGTAGCAGCAACAGTAACTGGGCCTGTTGTGGCTATTGGATATGATTATGATAAGGAGGAAGAGGATTTACAGCCCAAGCTCATCATATCAGAAAAAAGATTAGAAAAAGATACTTCCAAAGCTGGGATAGACGGGCCGTATATCTTTTACTCGGGTTTAGGTAGGTCGGTTGTGAAGAGCATTAAGGAAGAAAATGGCGTTCCTACGCCAGTTTATAAATGGTATGAAGAAAATCAGGAGCTAAAATCCTACATTACGGATAAGGATTTCATTTCTTTCAGGCTGAAAAAGGAGCTGAAAGAAGAACCTTCGGTCTATCCAATGCCTAAAAAGCTGATAGCCATTTCGGATATTGAAGGGAATTTTGAGCAGTTTAAAGAATTTCTAATCAATAATAAGGTGATGGATAAGAATTACAAATGGACTTTGGGGAAAGGACATCTTGTAACGGTGGGAGATTTCTTTGACAGAGGGCTTTTCGTTACGCAGACGCTTTGGCTGATTTATTCCTTGGAAGAACAGGCAGAAAAAGCAGGTGGAAAGGTGCATTTTGTTCTTGGAAATCATGATTTGATGAACATGAATAAAGATTTGCGCTATGTGCGAAAAAAATATTTTGAAAATGCAAAACTCATGAACGAGGAGCCTACTTTCCTTCTTTCTCAGTATGGTACGGAACTCGGCAAGTGGCTTAATACAAAAAACATTGTAGAGAAAATCGGTGATTATGTTTTTGTTCATGCAGGAATTTCTAAGGAGGTAAGCGATCTAAATCTTTCCGTGGAGGAGCTGAATGAACACGCTAGAGAATATTATTTTAATAATAGAAAAGGGCAAAAAGGGAAAGATGCCATCGCAAATGTCATCTATATGTATGGGAAAAGTCCTATGTGGTACAGAGGCTATGGGAAGGAAACTACAAAGAAAGAAGATTTGGAGGAAATTCTCAAAAAACTCAATGCGAAGAAATTTGTCATCGGGCATACCCTTAGAAAAGAGGTTACTTACCTGATGGATGGGCGTGTGATAGACATCGATGTACTGCATTCCAAAGGGAAAACCCAAGGGCTGCTCATCAGAAACGGAAAAGAATATGCCGTAGATATCAAAGGTAAAAAATCCAAGATAAAGCACGGCGTAGAGGAGGATAAGGAAGACTAACAAAAGCAAAGAAATGAAAAACATCGTAGTTTTGGCTTCTGGCTCAGGAACCAATTTAGAAAGGATATTGGAATGCATCCAAAACGGAGAAATTCCTAACGCAAAAGTAAGCATGATGGTTGCGGATAGAGATTGCTATGCTTTGGTTCGTGCCGAGAAACACCAGGTTCCTCATCATCTAATAAAGAGAGGAAAAGATTTCTGTGAAAATTTAGAAAAAATCCTCTCAAAGGACACAGATTTGATAGTTTTGGCGGGATTTCTATCTATCATTAGTGAAGATTTTGCAAAAAAATACGCTGGTAAAATTATCAATATTCATCCTGCGCTTCTGCCCAAATTTGGGGGAAAGGGCATGTGGGGTATGCATGTCCATACGGCTGTAATAGATGCCAAAGAGAAGGAAAGCGGTGCCACGGTGCATTTCGTGACGGCTGGGATAGATGAGGGCGAAATCATTCTGCAAGGGAAAGTAGCAGTAAGTGAGGGAGATACACCTGAAAAACTCGCGGAGAAAGTGCATAGGGTAGAATATGAAATTTTCCCAAAGGCGATAAAAAAGGTTTTGGAACAAATGAATTAAAGTTAAAAATTATGAGATTATTATTTTTTATTTCGCTGTTTATATCGATGAATTTTTCTGCGCAATCGCAAGATTTTCAGTTTTTTACAGCGAAAAGCCAATATGATTTTAAACAAACAGTCGGGAGATTAAAGAAAAATTTTAGAGTCAATAATATTGCAATTTTTGCGGAAATAGACCACGCAAAAGCAGCCAAGAAATCGCAAGAAAATCTTTTGCCAGCTACGGTTTTGGTGGTGGGAAACCCTAAGGTGGGAACTCGTCTGATGCAGGAAAATCCGAAAACGGCGATTGAGCTGCCATTGAAAGTTTTGGTCTATGAAGAAAACGGAGCAGTTTGGGTAAGATATAAATTCGTAAGTCTTTTGGTTTCAGAATATAAACTTGAAAAAATAGAGCAGGTTACCCATAAAATAGATACGGCAATGGGAAAAATAATAGCCCAGAGTGTGATGAAATAGAAAAATAACATACAAAAAATATAAAACCGAGATTTTTCTCGGTTTATTTGAATAATAGATAAAAGGAAAAATTTATAATTAAAATATAAATAGATGAATATGAAGGATTTAGAGCAAAGATTTAGGGTTTTTATAGAGAAATTGGCAGAGAGAGCAGAGTCCTTGGCAGAGGAAACTCGTGATGCTATACAGGAGATTTATGATGAGGATGCAGACCCGTATAAACGCAGTTTTGGGAATTTTCTGATGGGAGTAAAAGGGCAGTTTAAAGGAATAATAGACAAGGCAGAGGAGGTTTTTAAGCAACAGATAAAACCTCATGCACCTTCGTTTTTGAAAACTCAAACGCCAGAAGGAGAGCTTCAGGAACAATGGTTTAGAAAAATCCATGATGATTTTGAAAAGTGGAAAGATAAGATGAGAGACCTTGCGGACAGCATTGAGAACCATGTGAAAAAGCCTTCTGCAGAGGAAAAACTCCGTGAAATAGTAGAAGAATATAATGCGGTGAAAGATAAATTTCACTGTTCGCAGTGTGGGGCTAATCTGGAAATCAAGGAGTTGTATTTTATTTCTACTTATATAACCTGTCCATACTGCCAGACGCAGAATACATTCGTGCCGAGTGATAAGATGCGGGAATTTGAGTTTGTGGCAAAGGATTTTGCAGAAGAGAAAACGAGAGAAGAGGAAAAACTCTATGAAAAAATATCCAGCAGTGATGCGGCTTCGGCAGAAGAGGAATTTTTAGCATATTTCCTGTGGAGGGCTGCTGTGTGGAAGATTGTGGCGGATACGGTGCCGACATTTGCAGAGGCTAATAAAAAAGTTTTTTATAGAGAAATGGACGATTTGCTCTTTGATGATGAGTTTGATTTTGATGAAAAACCAGATTTGTACCGAAAAATTATAGCAAAACTTTCTCAGATGGATGGTTTTTATCTTCAGTTGGCGGTCGGATTGTTAGAAAATTTAGGAGCGAGAGGAATCCCTTCCGATGAGTTTGGGAAATACTTGTCCGAGATGAAAAATAGAGGCGTTTAGAAAATTAGAAATATAAATTTTAATTTTAAAAGATAAAATAAATATAGTTTGGTTTTTATAAGGTGTCTACAAAATATATTATTGAAAATCAATATTTTATAATAAATTTAAAAGCTTGTAGACGCTTTGTAGACGCTGTTTTTATGGGGGTGATGAGGTAAGTTTATACATTTGTCACATCAAAAAATCAAATAATTATCAACTTTAAAAAAATTAAAATTATGTTTAAAAATCTTTTCAAAACAGTACAAGATCTTGTAGGAGGAAATGACGAACCAAAAGGAGGTTATAATGCAGAAGAAGGAGTATACTATGCCAAAGGTAGTTTCGATGATGAAGTAGAATATAATAACGAGATAATCTGCATCACCAATGGAAACCTTGATAATATGGACGATATGAACGATGCCATGGATGACAAAGACTATGCTCGTGCAGAAAAAGTGCGTCTTCAGTGGAAAGAAGATATAAAAACTTACAAAGAACAAGTTAAAAAAATAGGCGCGTATAACGGAGATACTATGCTGATGAATGCTGCTTTTGAGTTCTTGGATGAGTATGACCGTTTGATGGACAATGGGTATAAAGTGCTTATCGAAATGCGTGCAGCAGGAAAGAGAGGAACGCCAGAAGAACAAGCTCAGCTGAAAAGTAATAACAGCCTGATACAGCGTTTTACGGATAAATTCAATGAAGTGTCTGATGACTTCCTTGAAAAGCACGAGGATGACTAAAAATATCTATAGGTAAATTTAAGATTTCAAAAATAAGGATAGATTATGTTTAAAAATCTTTTTAAAAAAGCGCAAGGCTTTGTAGAAGATGAGCAGCCAGAAAAGAGAGGATATGATGAAGAGGAAGGCGTATACTATGCAAAGGGAAGCTTTGACAATGCCATAGAATATAATAACGAGCTGGTGTGCGTCACGAATGTATGCACAGAGAACATGGAGGAAATGAATGCTGCCATGAATGCCAAAGACTATGCACAGGCAGAAAGAGTTCGTCTTCAGTGGAAAGAGGATTTGGAGAATTGCATCGCAGAGGTAAAAAGGCTGGGCGCTTACAACGGAAATGACTCTCTCCTGAAAGCAGCTATCAAATTCTTTGAGTTCTATAAAGAGCTGATGGATGATGGGTACAAGGTGCTTATCGAGATGCGTGCAGCAGGGAAGAGAGGAACGCCGGAGGAACAGGCTCAACTAAAGAAAAACAATGATGCTATTGTCAGAAATAGTAATGAGTTTAATGAAGAAAGCGATAGATTCTTAGAGGATTACGATGAGGACGGAGAGGAGTATGGAGCTTCTTTTGAGAATCCATTTATGAATATGGCACATGATGATAGTAATCCTATGCTTCAGCCTATACATGGAGTTTCTCTGCAAGACTATGCAGCTGCAGCTTCTAAAATGGCCAATGGTATGTCTGCCGATGAGGTTTGTAAGAGATTGGGAATAGATATGCCTGTCTGGGATGAGGTCAATCAGCTCTGGGTGAAGAGAATGCAGCAAGACCAGACTATGGCTGTGATGTCTCTCTATGGGCAGTATTTCGGAAGTGCAAATACTCACCCGAAATTCAGTGATTCTAAAAATTCATCAAACAAAGGAGAGGACTATCTCACTAAAATCCAAAACGATGAGGCGTTCTACTATGAGCTAAATGGAGCTCGTCAGGCGGCGTATGAAGCAGGACTGGATGGAGCGCAGTGGATACAGGACAATTATGGAATTTCCTTGGGAGATTTTCAGTCTGCAGCTATGAAATGGATGAGCAATATGTCTAACATACAAAAAATGCTACAATACCAAGAACAAAAACAAAGAGAATACGCAGAGAAATTCTCGAAAGAAATGGGCGGTGGCGTAGCGGATGATATAGAATTTTAATTGTTTTTAAACTTTATTGTAAATCAAAACGGTGTCTGATATTTCAGGCACCGTTTTGTATTTTTATTTAATTCTAATGATGTAAGGCATAGTCATCTGTATGCTGTTTTTAAAGTTTTGGTCTGAGAAAACCTTGAAGAGTTGATAGTTTTCTTCGCTGATTTGGGATTTTACATAACTTTCGGCTATGTTTCCTTGTCTCAGGTTGCCCATTATCTGTTCGAATTTATCTACTTTTTCAGGATAACTTACAGCTTCATATTCTGCTATATTTGCTTTGTTTGCGGCGTATTTTACAGCATCATTTAGAGAGCCTATTTCATCTACCAGCCCTATTTCTTTGGCTCTTTTTCCTGACCAGACTCTTCCGCTTCCCACAGCATCTACTTCTTCCGCGGTTTTATTTCTATTTTTGGAAACAAAATGCACGAAACGATTGTAGGTATTTACTACGCTTCTCTGTGCGATAGCAAGTGTCCCCGAAGAAAGCCCCGAGAAAGGCGATATCATGTTTGAATTGGCATTAGTAGAAACCACATCGGAGTAAATACCATTTCGGTTTGCTAGGTTTTTAGCATCAGGAATTACCCCAAAAACCCCGATAGAACCTGTGATGGTATTGTTTTGGGCAAAAATCCTGTCCCCAGCCATAGAGATGTAGTATCCGCCAGAGGCAGCATAATCTCCGAATGAAATGATTAAAGGCTTTTTTTGTTTAAGTTGTTGAAGTTCATACAAGATTTCATCAGAAGCATTGGCGCTTCCACCAGGCGAATTTACACGGAGAACCACAGCTTTGATGTTGTCATCCTGAGCTAAATTCTTGATATACTGGATGTATCTTTCGGAATGTATGTCACTGTATTTGTTTCCGTTGTAGATAGTTCCAGAGGCGTACAGGACAGCGATTTTATTATCGTTTGTTTTAGTGTCTACTTGGGAGAAAGCATAATTTCTGATAGAAACTTTGTTTAGTTTTTCATCTTTACCAACATTGAGTTTGTTTTTTATAATCTCCTCATATTCAGATTTTTGAACTAATTTGTCGGCAAGTTTGTATTTTAGGCTCAGATCAGGAATTGTAGCGTATAGACTATCAACCACGGTTTTGAATTCCGTAGCATCTAGTTTTCTAGACTGGATGATTTTAGAGGAAATCTCTCCCCAAGTATCATTCAGAAGGGCAGTCATCTGCTCTTTGTTTTCAGGAGACATTTCGTTTCTGAGGAAAGGTTCCACAGCGGCTTTGAAATTTCCATGGCGGATGACATTGATATTAATTCCGTATTTTTCAGCAAATTCTTTTAAGAAAACCACTTCTGAGGAAAGTCCTTTCAGCTCGATGCCTCCCACTGGATTAAGGAAATATTGGTCAGCCACCGAACCCAGATAGTAGGACGCTTGGCTTACATTATTCCCATAAGCGTAGACAAATTTTTTACTTTTCTTAAAATCTTCCAGACTTTTTCGGATGTCATCTATCTGCGTAATTCCAGCATCTATGTCATCTAGTTCTATACTGATTCCCTTGATTTTATCATCGTTTTTCGCCGTTTCGATGGCATTGAGAATATCTTGATATTTTAGTTCGGCATCATCTTTTAGGTCAAACATAGAGACCTCGCTCTCGTTTTCATGTTCTACAATTTTAGATTTAAAATCAATGGTAAGCACCGAATTTTCTTTAATTTTGATATCTTTGTCCGAGCTGGATGCACTTCCGATAATGACAATGATAAAGAGCAGGAAAAAAGGGAGTAAAAGACCAGCGATGAATAGAGCAATGACATTTGCAAGAACAGTCTTAATGAAATTTTTCATAAAAATAAAATAAAGTTTAAAATTTTACAAATTTATAAATTTACAAGTAATTAGTAATGTATAATGTGGTTTTGTTACTAGGAAGTAATTTAGGAAACGCAGAAAATAACATTTTATCGGCTCTCAGCGAGCTGGAAAAGAGGGTAGGAAAGATTATTAAACAAACTAAAATCTTACGAACTCTGCCCGTGGAGTATGATAGTGATAATGTTTTCTGTAACATCGCAGTGTCTATGCAGACAGCCCATTCGCCCATAAAACTTTTAGATGAAATCAAAAAAATAGAAACCGAAATGGGAAGAATCCATGATTCTAAATTTTTCGGGGAATATAGGGACAGAATTATAGACATAGATATAGTGACTTATGAGGGATTAGTTTTCAGCTGTGATAGATTAGAAATTCCACATCATAAACATCTGTATGATAGAGATTTTTCTAGAAAATTATTAGATGAATTAGCCTCGGAAATATAGTTTGATTATTTTGATAATATAGTTTTTATTCGTTGTGTGCAGAGAAATTTTTTCCTCTGCGCACATTTTTATTTTTAGTAAAACAATATAACTTATCTTTTTTGCTATTTTTGTGAGATAAAATAAATTTATGCCTATCGAAACACGAGACATTCTACTAAAAACCTTGAAAAGTTTTTGGGGCTATGATGCTTTCAGGGAGAGTCAAGAAGATATTATTTTGTCTATTTTAGAGCAAAATGATACTTTGGCTCTGCTACCTACGGGCGGCGGTAAGTCTCTCTGCTATCAGCTTCCTGCTTTGGTTTTAGAGGGGACTTGTCTGGTGATTTCGCCGCTTTTAGCCCTGATGAAAGACCAAGTTTCTCATTTGAAAGATTTGGGAATAGAGGCAGAATATCTTAGTTCTGAACTGGATGAAGCAGAGCAGGAAGAAATCTACGAAAAGGCAATATCAGGCGAAATTAAACTACTGTATGTCTCTCCGGAGCGACTTCATAACTCTTTGTTTATGAGGAAAATGCTGGATGTTTCGCTTTCCTTTATTGCGGTGGATGAGGCGCACTGTATATCAGAATGGGGACAGGATTTTAGGCCGAGTTATCAGCATATCAGCGAGTTTAGAAAAACGATAGGGAATCTGCCTTGTCTGGCTCTTACGGCTACTGCAACGCCCAAAGTCGTTCTTGATATTAAGGAAAAATTAGGCTTGTCTTCGGTTCGTGTTTTTCAGAAAAGTTACAAAAGGGAGAATATTCATATCTTCCATGAAGAGATTTCTGATAAATACCAAAGAATGCTTAGTTTCCTGAAAATCAATAAAATATCTGGAATAGTCTATGTCCGAACAAGGAGAGAGGCGGAGGAGCTGACCGCGTTTTTAAAAGAACACAATCTGCAAAATGTAGATTTTTATCATGCTGGGCTCTCGGCAAGGGAGCGAAACGAGAAACAAAGAAAATGGCAGGAAAGGAATGATTTTGTTTTGATTTCTACCAATGCTTTTGGGATGGGAATAGACAAGGATAATGTGCGTTTTGTTATCCATTATTCGCCATCTTCCTCGGTTGAAAATTATTACCAAGAAATAGGAAGAGCAGGGCGAGACGGGCAGGAAAGTTATGCTTTTTTGCTTTGGAACAAGCAGGAACTCGGCGAGATGGATGATGTGCTGTCTGCGCAGATTCCAGATAAAACCCAGTATCTGAAGGTGATATCTTACATTTATTCTATATTTCAGATTGCCGATGGGGAGGCTGCGGAGAGGGTATTTCAGCTGGATTTACAGAAAGTGCAGAGTTTCACCAAGATTTCTTTTGCTAAGATTAGAAATGTTTTGGGATTTCTTCATAATCAGGAAGTTATATTTTGGAATAATTATAAATCGCCTTCTACAATAGAGCTGAAAATCCCTGCCGAAGAATTGGAAGATTTGCCGCCGAAAGATGCGTATTTTATAGAATTGCTGCTTAGAAATGTTTCTGGAATAGCCACGCACAAGGTTTCTTTCAGTGAAGAAAGTCTGAGTGCAAAACTGGGCGTAAGTCAGCAGATAATAAAGGACAGAATAAAGGAATTGCAAAAAAAAGAATGGCTGGAATATGTGGATGGAAGTACCGACAGCATAAAGTTCCTAAGACCGCGAGACAGCAGAGAAATACAAGGAAAATATTGGAATTTATTTGAGAAAATCCAGAGAAATAAAATCCAAAAATGGGAGGAAATGAAATACTTTATCCAAGATAAAGATTTCTGTAAAATGAGAATGATTTTGACTTATTTTGGAGAAAAATCCTCGGATAACTGCGGAAAATGTAGTTTTTGTCTATCCCAAAATCCAGTCAAAGAAAAAACTTTGTCCGATGAGGTTTTAGAAATATTAGCCAAAAATCCAGCTACTTTTGATGAACTGAGCGTAAAAATATTTTGGCACGAAAAGGAAAAAATATATGAAACTCTGATAACTCTGCTGAATTTAGAGAAAATAAAAATGTTGAACTACAAAACTTATATGATCAATGAATAAACTAAAAGTCGTTTTCTTCGGAACGCCTGATTTTGCAAGGGCTTCTCTGGAAGCTATCCATACCTCTGCACATGAGGTGGTAGGAGTCGTTACCGTAGCAGATAAAGCCAGCGGGCGAGGGCAAAAAGTGCATCAGTCTCCTGTGAAAACTTATGCTGTAGAGCATGGTTTACCGCTGTTTCAGCCAGAAAAACTTCGTAATGAGGAGTTTTTATCACAGATACAAAGTCTAAACGTAGATATCTTCGTAGTGGTGGCATTTAGAATGATGCCAAAAGTTCTGTTCTCCATGCCGAGGCTGGGAACATTCAATCTACATGCCTCATTATTACCAGATTATAGAGGTGCAGCACCGATAAATTATGCCGTTATCAATGGCGAGACAAAATCTGGTGTCACTACATTTTTCATCAATGAAAAAATAGATGAAGGGAATATTCTCCTTCAAGCAGAAACTGAAATTTCTCCCGAAGACAATGCAGGAACGCTCCATGACAGACTGATGGAGATAGGCGCGAAACTGGTGGTGGAAACTCTGGATGGCCTTGCGGAAGGGAAACTTACAGAAATTCCTCAAAATCAGAAAGAAAATCCAAAAACAGCCTATAAAATTTTCAAAGAAGATACTAAAATAGACTGGGAAAAAGAGGTGGAAGTTATTCATAACTTTATCCGTGGAATGTCGCCATATCCTGCTGCTTTTACTATTTTGGAAGTGGGCGGAGAGCAGAAAAAATTAAAGATTTTTAAAGGAAAATTCCAAAAAATAGAACATTCTAAAGAGAATGGCGAGATAGAAATTTCTAAAAATGAATTTAAAATCTATGCTAAAAATGGAGTTTATTTCCCAGAAGAATTACAGCTGGAAGGAAAAAAACGAATGAATTTAAAGGATTTTCTAAATGGATTTCATAGTTTTGACGAATTAAAATTGATTAAATAAATTTTTGTTATGTATAAAAGTGTTATAAAGGGAATAGGACATTATGTTCCAGATAATGTGGTAACTAATGATGATTTAGCTAAAATAATGGATACTAATGATGAGTGGATAACGGAGCGTACAGGTATCAAGGAAAGAAGACACAGAACGAGTAAATTTGACAGCCAAGAAACTACAAGTTTCTATGGTTTCAAAGCTTCTGAAAAAGCATTAGAATCAGCTGGTCTGACAGCGAAAGATATTGATTATATTATTTTTGCGACACTTAGCCCAGATTATTATTTCCCTGGGTGCGGTGTAGTTTTGCAGGAAATGCTGGGCTGTGATACCGTGGGGGCGCTGGATGTGAGAAACCAATGTTCAGGATTTGTTTACGCACTGAGCGTTGCAGATGCTTTCATTAAAGCGGGTCAGTATAAAAATATTTTAGTGGTAGGGGCTGAAATTCAGTCAGTTGCATTGGATATGACGGATAGAGGAAGAGGCGTTTCAGTGATTTTTGGTGATGGAGCAGGAGCGGTAGTGCTTTCAGCTTCTGAAGATGCTGGTGTTCAGGGGATTTTGTCTTATAATATGCATTCCGAAGGGAAATACGCAGAGGAACTGATGATAAAATTCCCAGGGACTAACTTGGGCTGGACAGACAGGCTTCTTGCAGAGCCAGAAAACATAAAACCAGAGGAAATATATCCGTATATGAACGGAAATTTTGTTTTCAAACAGGCAGTTACTCGTTTCCCAGAAACTATCATTGAATCTTTGAAAAAAGCAGGAAAAACGGTAGAAGATTTGGATGTGCTTATTCCACATCAGGCGAATATCAGAATTTCGCAGTATGTGCAGCAGCTGATGGGGCTTCCAGATGAGAAGGTATTTAATAATATCCAAAAATATGGTAACACCACTGCGGCTTCTATTCCTATCGCATTGAGCGAAGCTATAGCAGAAGGAAAGGTGAAGAGAGGCGATTTAGTTTGTCTGGCGGCTTTTGGAAGTGGATTTACTTGGGGAAGTGTGTTATTGGAATACTAATTTAGATTAGCATAAAAACAAAAACCAGCTTGATTTCAAAGCTGGTTTTTTATTTTGGGAAAGATTTTTAATCTTCGTATTGTTCCAGAAAATAGGAAAAAGAAAAGTCAGTAACATCCTCTACTAGGTCTTCTAAAGTCACCAAAAGGTCTTCAAAAATTTCTAACTGCTCCACAGTCATATTTACAAATTCTATATGTAAAGGCATTTCCAAATCGCCTGAAATACAGTCATAAAGAGCATCCAGATTATCTCCGAAATACTCAGGAAGTTCTATTTTTTCTTTCAGCTGGGCGTAGAAATCCTCCATATCGCCGATTTCTGAAAAATCAATGTATATCGTGTTCATTATCAGTTAATTATTTATTGTTTTTCAAAACTTTTATAGTGGTTTTTAGTAAGCCATACATCTCCTTTTTCATTGAAAACTATTCGTTCTGCGTTTCTTCTTCCGCAGCGGTAGTTTATGTCTGCTTCGTAGTATTTACCATTGTTAGGGAGTTTTTTTTCTCGGTTGCTGAAGCGGTCTCCACCGATAGCCCTATTGGGAAGCACATCGCAGAGGTTTCCTTCGGATGGTCTCCAGCCCTGTCTTTTGGCTTCTGCTTTGGTGATGTAGTATTCAGGAAGTTTTTTGTGTTTTTTGACATAGTTGATTACGATGGTTTCATCGGTAAGTTTTTCTATGTAGTTTTGTCCTCTTTGGTCTGCGATGCCGTATGGGTCTTTTGTCTTGGATGAATCTTTTTTATATTGATAACCAATGATTTCGGGAGTGTCAAGATCAGATTTTTTCTTTAAGCTAGGAAGAAAATCCCACAAAGCTACACAGAAAATAGCTCCGAAAATCACACTCAAATAGATTTGTTTTTTTGTCATTTTATATGATTTAAAAAGGCAAATTTATTTAAAATAAATGTATTTTTACACATGCATTTGGCTTTTGTCAAATTGTTGTGTGTTTTTTAACTAAAAAATAATCAAAATAGATGAACAGAACACGATTAGACTTTCAAAAACAAACATTGGAATATTTTATCGATGTCCGAAATATAAACACAGAAACAGCTTTTTTACAAAAGATGGATGATGTTTTTCAGTTTCCGAGCTATTTCTGGATGAGCTTAAATTCTCTGGATGACTGCATGATGTCTCTGGAATGGATAGAAGAGCCGCATATCATCATTCATGTGGTTCATCTCGATGAACTGAAACAAAATAGTTTTAAACTTTATAAAATAGTACAAGACTGTTTCCAAACTTATAAAAACTATTGGCAAGGCAAAACCAGTGAAAAACAGGTAGAAATTCATCTTTAAAAAACAGAATTTTGTGAAAAGATAAGTTTCACTAAAATTAAGAAAAATATTATCAAAATAGGTTGAAATATTCTGCCATAGTAGAGAAATAAAATTGTAAATTTGTTCCATAAAATACAATCTATCATGCCAAAAATATCACAAAGAGCAGAAAAAATGCCTGCTTCACCAATCAGAAAACTTGTTCCGTATGCATTACAAGCGAAACAAAAAGGAGTAAAAGTCTATCATCTCAATATCGGACAGCCAGATATAGAAACGCCTCAAACGGCTTTGGAGGAGCTGAAACATATTGATTTAAAAGTGCTGGAATACTCTCTTTCCGAGGGAAATATAGAGTATAGAAAGGCTTTGGAAACTTACTATCACTCGCTTGGTTTTACAGATTTGACAACGGATAATTTTATCGTGACTAATGGTGGTTCAGAAGCGCTGAGCATCGCACTTTCTACGCTTTGTGATGATGGTGATGAGATAATTATCCCAGAGCCATACTATGCGAATTACAATGGTTTTTCTAACCATATCAATGTAAAAGTAGTAGCAGTTCCATCTTCTATCGAGACAGGTTTTGCCCTGCCGTCTATGGAAGAATTTGAGAAAAAAATTACTCCAAAAACCAGAGCTATTCTCATCTGTAACCCTGGGAATCCTACGGGCTACCTTTATACAAGAGAAGAATTGCAGAAATTGGCTCAGATAGCTCTGAAACATGATATTGTCATCATCGCAGATGAGGTGTATCGTGAGTATGTGTATGATGGAGCAAAGCAGGTCTCTATGCTGGAATTCCCAGAAATAGCAGAAAACTGCATCATCATAGACTCTGAATCCAAGAGATATTCTATGTGTGGAGTTCGTATCGGATTTATGGTTACTCGTTCTAAGCTGATTCGTGCTGCTGCGATGAAATTTGCACAAGCTAGACTAAGCCCAGTTCTTTTAGGGCAAATAATAGCTGCAAAAGCCCACGAAAACGACAAAAAATATATAGAAAGCGTTCGCGAAGAATACACTAAACGAAGAAATCTATTAGTAAAATTACTAAACGAAATCCCAGGTATAATCTGCCCGACTCCAAAGGGTGCTTTCTACTGCGTGGCAGAACTTCCAATAGATGATGCAGAGAAATTTGCACAGTGGCTTTTAGAGGAGTATTCTCTTGATAATGAAACCGTTATGGTAGCGCCTGCGGGAGGCTTCTATTCTAATCCAGAGCTTGGAAAGAGACAGATAAGAATAGCCTATGTGTTGAAAGAAGAAGACCTGAGAAGAAGTGTAGAACTGCTGAAAGATGCTCTTCAAAAATACAATGCACGATAATATGCAGATTTTAGAAAACATTTCCCTGAAGCCTTACAACACTTTCGGTGTGGAGGCTTCTTCGCAGTATTTTGCTGAGGTTTCTACAGAGTCAGAGTTATTAGATTTACTGAAAAACCCTAAATTTAGGGAGTTTCCTCTTTTGTTTTTGGGAGGAGGAAGTAATTTGTTTTTCACGAAGGATTTTGAGGGACTTGCGATTAAACTAAATTTAAAAGGAATTTCGGAAGAAATCCTCAGCGACAATGAAGTTTTGGTATCTGCCCGAGCAGGAGAAAACTGGCATCAGTTCGTTCAGTATTGTTTGGATAAAGACTATGGAGGATTGGAGAATTTGTCTCTGATTCCAGGGAACGCTGGGACTTGTCCTATCCAGAATATTGGAGCTTACGGAGTGGAGATAAAAGATAGTTTTGAGTCTTGTAAAGTGCTTAATCTGAGTACTTTGGAAATTGAGGTTTTTGATAAGAAAAAATGCCAGTTCGGTTACAGAGATTCTTTTTTTAAGAGAGAGGGAAAAGGTAAATATGTTATTCTGGAAGTTACATTTAGACTGACAAGAAAAGAGCATGTTTTGAAGGTGGAATATGGAGCCATCCAGTCAGAATTGGAGAAAAAGGAAATAAAAAATCCAACGATTCAGGATGTTTCTCAGGCAGTTATTCATATTCGGCAGAGCAAACTTCCAGACCCTAAAAAAGTAGGAAATGCAGGAAGTTTTTTCAAAAATCCTGTGGTTTCTGATGTGTATTTTGATAAGCTGAAAACTCAGTTTGCAGATATTCAGGGATACAAAACGGAAGAAGGTGTGAAAATCCCAGCAGGATGGCTTATAGAGCAATGCGGCTGGAAGGGTAAACAAATAGGAAATGTGGCAACTCACGCTCTGCAATCCCTTGTAATAGTGAATATTACAGGAAATGCAAAAGGGCAGGAGATTTTTGATTTTTCTCAAAAAATAATAGATTCTGTGGAAGAAAAATTTGGAGTAAAATTAGAAAGAGAGGTCAATGTATTGTAAAATAAACTATATTTGAATAAAAAAATAAGAATGGATATTCAGGAAATTTTAAATCAAGGAAACTATCATTTGATAGATGTGCGTGAGCCAGAGGAACTTATCGCAAATGGAGCGATAGAAGGCGCTGAAAATATTCCGCTGGGCGAGGTGGAAAATCATGCAGATGAAATAGCGAAATTAGACGGAAATGTAGTTTTTTTCTGCCGAAGCGGAAACCGAAGCGGGAAAGCTACGGAAGCGTTTAAACAGAGAGGATTTACCAATGTCTATAACGGCGGCGGCTACGAGGAATTATCTAAATTGTTATAATTCTTAAAAAATAAAAAACTTACCCAAATTTAGGGTAAGTTTTTGTTTATCAATGGGGTTTTAATTTATTACAGAAACGCCTTTTTCTAAAAGTTCAAAAACAGTGTTTTTGGCATCATCAGGGTGGAGGTTCACGGCTTTCGTTCCTTTAAAATAAAGAATGACCTTAAACCCTTCTGAAACAGCATCAATGCAGGTGTATTTCACACAATAATCTAGCGCTAATCCTACGATTTCTACAGTTTCTATGTTTTTGGATTTCAGGTAATTAGAAAGTCCAGTGTCGATTAGTTTTTGATTGTCAAAAAACGCGCTGTAGCTGTCTATTTCAGGGTTCATTCCCTTTTTAATGATGTAAGTAGCCTTATTTTGTTCTAAATCAGGATGAAATTCTACTCCCGAAGTTCCCTGCACACAGTGGACTGGCCACATTGTCTGGGAAATGCCGTTTAGCTGGATGATTTCGCCAACAGGTTTTCCATTATTGACTGCAAAACTTTTGTGTTCTGCAGGGTGAAAATCTTGGGTAAGGATGATTTCATCATAGTTGTTGGTTTTCATCAGGTCGTTGATATAAGGGATGATTTTTTCTCCATCAGCGACTTCTAGGCTGCCGCCTTTACAAAAATCATTTTGGATGTCCACTACAATCAGGGCTTTTTTCATTTTAAATTCAATTTATTTTCAATATTACTAAATTATTGATAATTTAGCAAAAATTTTTGACTTATGGGATTAATGGATTTTTGGAAAAAACTAGTAAAAGCGTATAAAGACAGCCAGATTTGGAATAAAATAGAGACCAGTGAGGATTTGAAACAGGCGTATAAAGATTCTTATGAGAAGCCTGTGGCTCTTTTGACCTGTGCGACGATGCATTTCAGAAGTGATTATATGATATCGGATTTTGAAAAGCAGGCAAGAAGAATGGATTTGTCCAGAGTGAAATTTTATAGACTGAACTACACAGGAAATTCTAAACTAAAACAAGAACTGAGCGAAGATTTGGGAGTTCCGATAGAATCTGCTACCTTTTTGCTTTTCCGTGATGGACAGGTTATTTTCAAGAGACACGAAGAGCTGATAGACATGGAAAGGCTGATGAAAAAGTTATTTGAAGAGTAGAAATGTTTGATGAGTATCTTCTAAATACATTTGGTGTTTCGCCCTCATCTATTGAGGGGTATAGGAAATACATAAAGCCTCTCAAAGTGGAAAAAGGACAGTTTCTGCTGAGGGAAGGGGAAGTGTGTAGAAATACTTTTTTTGTGGAGAAGGGACTTCTTCGTTTGTATTCTATCAGTAAGGCAGGTAAGGAATATATTATCCAGTTTGCGCCTGAAAATCATTTGATTACGGATAGGAGCAGTTTGTTTTTTGGGGAGAGTTCGGATTATTTTATTGATGCGATAGAGGACAGCGAAGTCATATCTTTAAGTCCTGAGTTTCATGAGTATATGAGGATAAATAACCCTGAAACAAGCGCAAAACATATTTTGCTTCTACATAATCACGCCAGACAATTACAAAAAAGAGTAAATCTTCTGCTTGGGGCGAATGCAGAGGAGCGGTATTTGGACTTTATCAAGGTTTATCCTAATGTTTTCAAGAGGGTTCCGCAGTGGATGGTGGCTTCGTTTTTAGGAATTACGCCAGAGAGTCTGAGCCGAGTGAGAAAAGAAATCGCAAATAAAGAGAGAAAAAATGATTAAATTTTATAAATATCAAGGGACTGGGAATGACTTCATTATGATAGATAATAGAAATCAGTCTTTTCCTAAAAATGATGTAGAATTAGTAAAAAAGATGTGCGACCGCCGTTTCGGAATTGGTGCAGATGGCTTGATTTTATTGGAAAATCACGAAAGCCTTGATTTTCAGATGGTTTATTATAATTCGGATGGGAACGAAAGCACAATGTGCGGCAATGGAGGGCGCTGTATTGTGGCTTTTGCGCATTTCTTGAA
Organism: Flavobacteriaceae bacterium; assembly: GCA_013333255.2. Classification (GTDB taxonomy): domain Bacteria; phylum Bacteroidota; class Bacteroidia; order Flavobacteriales; family Weeksellaceae; genus JABCPE02. The sequence goes on from JABCPE020000005.1 coordinate 325,539, forward strand.
TGTTTTTGAAAATAAAGCTAAATTTAATGCAATAGATGGGCTTCACGAGGCTGAAATCAATGGAAATGTGGTGAAACTAAAAATGATAGATGTTCCAGAAATTGCTAAAATAGGTGCTGATTATCAATTAAATACAGGTTCTCCGCATTTTGTGAGATATGTGGAAGATGTGCAGAATCTGGATGTTTATAAAAATGGATATGAAATCAGAAACTCTGAGCCTTATAAAAAAGAGGGAATAAATGTGAACTTTGTTTCTAAAATGTCTGACAATGAGGTGTTTGTGAGAACTTACGAGAGAGGCGTAGAGGATGAAACATACAGCTGTGGAACGGGAGTTACGGCGAGCTGTCTTACATTTATGAATGAATTTGGTGGAGGAGAGGTTTCTGTGAAGACACTCGGTGGAAATCTGAAAGTGTATGCAGAAAAGCACGAGGCAGGATTTAGAAATATTTGGCTGGAAGGCCCTGCGGAATATGTCTTTGAGGGTGTTTTCAAATAAAATTAAAAAATGAAAAAAGTAATTATAGTTTTTTTAGGATTGCTCCTGATGGGGGGAGGATTTTTTGGATATATTTTCTGGTGCCGAAGGATGCGAATTTAGACCAAGTTCTGGATAGTATAAAACCATATATAGCTGATATGGAGGCTTTCCGAGAAGTGGCAGAGTCTAAGCATTTGGGGAAATTCATCAAAGCTGGAAGATATAGAGTGAAGGAAGGCGATGATAATACAAAGCTGGTCAATATGCTGAAAGCAGGACTGCAGACAGAGGATACTTTTAGAATAAAGGATTTTGATGATGTTTATCAAATGATAGGGCGTGTGGCAAGGAAAACGCAGGTGGATTCTTTGGGATTTGTGACAGTGTTTGATAGAATCGCTCAGGAAAAAGGATTGACCTCGGCAGAAGATTTGAAAATTTATTTCTTTTCGGATACTTATCAGTTTTATTGGACGGTAACACCAGAGGAGTTTTTCAAAAAATTTGAAAAAGACTATAATGAATTTTGGACAGAGGAGAGAAAAGCCAAAGAGCAGAAACTTGGGCTGACAAGAGAGCAGATCTATGCGCTTGCCTCCATCGTTCAGAAAGAATCGGGAGGGAAAGAAGATGAGCAGAAAACTATAGCGGGGCTTTATCTAAACCGCTATGAAAAGGGAATGAAACTACAGTCTGACCCTACGGTGATTTATGCGATTAACAAAGAGCATAATTTCACAAAGCAGATAAAGAGAATTTACAATAAAGACCTAAAACACCCATCGCCATATAACACCTATGCAAATGCAGGAATTCCGCCAGGTCCTATCTGTATGGTGAATAAAGCAGCGGTGGACAATGTGCTGAATGCCGAAAAAAATAATTATATTTTTATGTGTGCCGACCCTGAAAGACTAGGTTATCATAAATTCACGGATTCTGATATAGAACATGCGAAAAATGCAAAAGCATACCATGAATGGTTGGATAAAAATAAAATAAAATAAAAAATAGTGTGAAATCAATAATTTTTGTAATTTTACACCCAATAATAGAAAACTTTAAATTTACATATTTATGAGAAGAAGTGTATTAGTTGCTTTGCTGTTAGGAGGCTTGCTAAATGCTCAACAAGGTAATGACAAGCTGAAAAAGGAGATGGATGAGCGAAGAGAGCAATTGTTCAAACAATTTGAGTTCTATGCTCAGAAGCAGATTTATAGAAATAATTCTACTGATGACCCAAAATCAGAAAGTGTTATCAAGCGAGATTTAAAGAAAGAGAGAGAAACTATTTCTTTTTTCTTTGAAGGTATGCCATATTTTTTAAGTGCTTTTGATACAGACCAAATTAAAAACTCTAATGTAGATGCTATCCAAGAAGGAGCTATAGATGGTCTTACAGGAAGTTTTAATGGAGAAGGGATGAAAGTGTCTGTTTTTGATGGTGGGCGTGTATATGCGGCACATACAGACTTTGGAAGCAGTGCGAGGATAACGAATAAAGAAGCTGCTACTATACCATATAGCAGTCATGCTACAGGAGTGACAGGGATGATGGGAAGTAAAGGGCATAGCCTAAGTGTAACATCTAGAAAAAGAGATGGGAGAACACCTATCATTGTAGAAATGAATACCAAGGGGATGATGCCAGAGGCTGTTTTTGATAGTTATTACTTTGGGAATTCTACTCTTGATGGGGAGACGACAGAAAAAGATGTTTCAGCTAAAATAAGAGACAGCAAGCCAGCTCTATCTAATCATTCTTATGGTAATGTTATAGGATGGAATTTGACTCAAGGTACTGAGGGAGTTGGTTTTTACTGGAATGGTTCGTATGACCCATCAGATAGGCGTTCATATGATTTAAATGGAACATATTATAACAGAGATAAAGAGCTGGATGATATAGTATATAATAATCCTTATATGGTAGTGGTGAAATCTGCAGGAAACTCCTACGGAAAAGGACCTACATCAAATACAATGTTTCCAGGTTATTATGTAAAATCTGATGGAACTTGGGAGCAGTTTTCTTCTACAGATGTGCTTCCTCCTGATAACTGTGCAGCTGGGTATGATTGTATCCCAATGGGGGCAGTGGCGAAGAACATTATCACAGTAGGTGCTACTGAGAAAATTAGAACTGCTTCAGATGGATTTGATGGGAGATATACTCAGGTATCAGATGTGACAAAAGCAAGCTATAGTAGTGCTGGGCCTCGTGATGATGGGGCTGTCAAGCCAGATATTGCAGGGGTGGGAAGTAATATATTATATCCTTCTACTTCTTCTGCAGGATCAACTACTTATGGTGTAGGAAATGGTACTTCTTTCTCTGCTCCGCAGGTTACGGGGATTTTAGGGCTTTGGAGCCAGATTTATAAGTCGCTTTTTGCAGGAAAAAACCTTAATGCAGCATCAGCTAAAAACCTTCTAATTCATACAGCGCAGGAGGCAGGAAATGTAGGGCCGGATGTTTGGTATGGATGGGGCTTTGTAGACGCTAAAAAAGGAGCAGAGCTATTGGTTCAGAAAAACCAAAATAAAGTGATTTTTGAAGATAAAGATCTTAAAAACGCTCAAAAAAATGAAATTCTGGTGAAAACAGATGGAGCTCAGCCACTTAAAGCTACGATTGTTTGGACAGATCCGTCTTATAAGTTTAATTATAACACTTATAGTGCTGCTCATAATAATAGAACATCTAAATTGGTAAATGATTTAGATTTAAGAATAACTAATGTCCAGACCAATGAAGTTCATTATCCATGGAAATTAGATGTCAATGCTCCGCGTAATCCAGCGACAAAAGGGGATAATACAGTGGATAATGTGGAACAGGTTCTTATAGACCAGCCGGCAGCAGGAGTTTATAAAATAGAAGTGTCTAATAAAGGAACTTTGGTGAACAATGATGGAGCAAATGCAGAAAAACAGACTTACTCTATCATAGTGACAGGTTATACAGAGATTTCATCTCCAGAGGTAATACCAGCAGAGGCTTCTCCTACATTATTGGCGGATGGAAATAATAAGGTAAATGTGAAATTTGTAGAAAATATCAATAGTATCAAGGTTTTTGATATGTCAGGAAGACTCATCAGAAGTATAGCTCCTAGCAGTGTGCAGACTTATGATGTAGATTTCTCTGGATTTCCAGCAGGAATATATGTCCTGACGGCATCTTCTGCAAATCATAAACTGAGTAAAAAAATCAGAAAACAATAAATTCAAAAAAGGAACTCTTAAAATTAAGAGTTCTTTTTTTGTTATAATAAAAAAATTATTATCTTTGTTCCTTTAATTATGTTAATTTCTGTTAAAATTTTAAAATAAGGATATATTAAAAATAGATATATGAAAAAACAAATTATTCTCTTGGGATTTTTAGCGACTACAAGTTTAGCTTTTGCCCAATCAGGAAAAGTAGGGATAAATACAAATAGTCCTGAAGCTACTTTGGATATAAAACCAAGCACAGCGAATGCAGCTGTGAGCGCAAATACAAACGAAGGGGTTTTGATTCCAAGAGTAAGCAGAGCGAGACTGAACAGCATCGCTCCTTCTAATTTGAAAGAGTCTACTTTAGTGTATGTGAATGATTTAACTGGGGCAGTAGCTACAGTTACTTCTAATGTTACATCTAAAGGTTTCTACTATTACAGCACCGCAGATAGTAAGTGGGTGAAAATGGCAGAAGGAGTCTTGCAGGCACAAGACCTTAGATTAGTGGGGCTTAATAACCACATTACACAGGATGCAGGGAAGGGAGGAACTGGTACAGATGGTGGTAGTTTCTATAATGTAGGGATAGGAAAAAATGCTCTATATTCTATAACTTATGGAGCAAGAAATATAGCTGTCGGAGATGAAGCGCTTTACTCTACTACTGATGGTGTGGGAAATGTTGCTATAGGTGCTTCTGCTTTATATAATAATCAAAGTGGATCGCATAATATAGCTATCGGGAATGATGCTCTTCTTGAAGCAACTGCTGGCGGTGTTAGTAATATTGCTATTGGTCATGAAGCTCTTATGTCGGGTGGTTATGGTGTGGCTATAGGAGAAACAGCATTAAGAGCAAGTATAGGAGGAGGATATAATGTGGCTATTGGTAATAGTGCATTAAGATTCAATACCTACGGAAGGGATAATATGGCCATAGGTAGATACTCATTACAAAATAATAGTACAGGGACTAACAATATGGCAATGGGGAACAGTGCCATGATAAGTAATACTACGGGGAATAGTAATATTGGTTTGGGTACAGGTTCTCTTAGAAGCAATACTACAGGAAGTAATAACATAGGGATGGGAGCAGATGCTTTGTCTTTAAATATCAATGGAGAAAGCAATATAGGTATGGGAGCAGGTGCACTATATTCTAACCAATCTGGTAATAATAACATAGGTATGGGTACTAATGCGCTTCGTTCTAATACTTCTGGTAAAGATAATATTGCTTTGGGATCCATTGCGCTTTTCTCTAATACTACTGGGGTAAATAACATTGCTATCGGTTCTAGTGGACTTGGACAAAATACTACTGGTAATAATAACATCGCTATGGGTACTAGCGCCCTTCGTGCAAATACTACTGGTCAGAGAAACATTGCTATCGGTGAAAGTACTCTTTATGAAAACACTACAGGAGGGTATAACATCGCTATGGGGGTGTCTACACTTTCTAAAAATACAACTGGTGCATCAAATGTCGGTATAGGTGTTAATGCATTATCTAATAGTACCACAGGAGATTCAAACATCGGTATTGGTAACAGTGCTTTGATAGCGAATACTACTGGAGCGTATAATATAGGTATCGGGTATTTTCCTTTAAATAAAACAACTACAGGAGCGCACAATATAGGTCTAGGGTATAACTCTATGGAAGCGAATACTACTGGAAACTACAATTTAGCTTTGGGTACTTATTCATTAAGAAAAAATACTATAGGACAGCACAATAGTGCATTTGGTCTAAACGCACTTCAGGACAATGTTACTGGTAGTGGAAACATTGCACTAGGTAACGGATCTGGAGAATGGATAAAAGGTAATTCTAACATACATTTAGGAAGTGCTAATTTCCCTTCTGCAGCTACAGCTGAACTAGACAATGTAGTAGCGATAGGAAATGGTATCAGCTCTACAGAACTTACTCCAAGTACAGGACAAGATAACACGATTATCTTAGGTCATAAAAATGGACATTCTTTCAGTCCTAATGTAGGGATCGGTACATATAAGCCGGATTCTAAAGTTCATATCGTAGCTAATGGACCAAACGCTATCAAAATAGTAGATACCAACCAAGGAGCAGGTAAAGTCCTTACCAGTGATGCTAATGGGGTAGGTACATGGAAAGAACCAGCAGCGCCGATTGCTGATTTTGCAAGACAATATGCTCGTACAGCTACAGATTTTGATTTGCAGGCTAATGTAACGCATACAATACCAGGAATTGTTGACTTTGTAGCGCCTAAAACAGGTAAATACTTAGTATTATACCACTCTTTCTTCCAAAATGTATGGGAAACGGGAACAAGAAACCTATATTTCGTTATGCTCTTGAATGGAGGGACATGGATAGATGCTGATGAAACATATAGCTATGTAGAAGAAAGAGCATTCTTTAACCAGCATTATTCTAATGTAGTAGGTCTTACAGCGGGGGATGTAGTGAGTTTTAGAGTGATTGCCAATAGAGGTAAACTAAGACTTAATTCTGCTTATGCTGGAAGAAACAGAATAGAAATAGTCTATTTAGGACAATAATTTTAAAAATTTTATATTTTATCAAAAAGGGACGCATATACAGCGTCTCTTTTTTTTTGTGAAAAATAGAAGATAAAAATTTTATCTTATTTATCCTAAGTATAAAATTTTCAGTGAATTTGATTATATTTGCAGACTTAAATAAAAATTATAATTCATAATGCAAGGAAAAGGTCTTATTACTATCATTGCTGTTGCTCTTGGGCTTATCTGTATTACAGAGCTTCTGCCGACTTGGTACGCCAATAAAATAGAAAGCGAAGCGAAGGCACTAGCAGGAAATAATGAAGAAAAATATCAGAAAGAATTAGACAAACTATCTAAAGACACTCTGAATCTTGGCTTTACGAAGCTATACTACACCAATGCCAAGGAGCGTGAGATGAAGCTGGGGCTTGACCTAAAAGGAGGTATCAATGTCCTTTTGGAGATCAACCAAAGAGATTTGGTGACCAATCTGGCTGACTATTCTACAAACCCTGTTTTTGTGGAGGCTTTGGATAGAACGGATAAAGCACAAGAAAACTCTACCAATTCGTATATTCAGAATTTCTTTGTTCAGTTTGATATCGTTAATAAAGAAAAGGGAGCAAACCTAAAACTTGCCAGCCCAGAGGTATTCGGGACACAAAATCTGAGCAGTGAGATAAAATTTAATACTCCTGATGAAGAGGTTAAAAAAATCATCACTCAGAAAATAGAAGCAAGCATAGGAGCGGCTTATGAGGTTATCAGAACTCGTATCGATAAGATGGGAGTTACCCAGCCGAATGTGCAGCAGGTGCCAGGGACAGGAAGAATCTTGGTAGAAATGCCTGGTATCAAAGACATAGACAGAGTGAAACAAATGCTCCAGACTTCTGCAAAACTTCAGTTTTGGGAAGTGGGAACAATCCAAGAAGTTTTCCCTTACTTGGAGGAAATGAGCAAAAATGTTATCGTGAAAGGCGATTCTATGGGAGTGAAAAAAGGATTTAACTTTACTAAAGCTCTCAATTTAGATAAATTAAGATCTAATGCTGTGGCGACTGTCAAACTTTCTGATACAGCTGCAGTTAATAAAATTCTTAATAGCGAAATTGCAAAAGAAGCTAGACCATCTAACCTTAGATATGTGGACTTTATGTGGGCGTACAAGCCACAAGAGAATGCGCCTGAGTATTTGGAACTTTATGCTATAAAGAGCAACGCTAGCAAAAAAGCGCCTATTGATGGTGCTGTGGAGTCTGCAAGAGTGGATTATGACCAGATGAGAAGGATAGTAGTGGATATGCAGATGGATGCTAATGGAACTAAAGAATGGAAATCCCTTACAGAAAAAAATGTAGGAAGACCTATTGCTGTTACTTTGGATAACAGAGTTTATACAGCGCCAAATGTGAATGAGCCAATTCCTAATGGAAGCTCTCAGATTAGTGGGAACTTCACAGAAGATGAAGCGAAAGATTTAGTAAATGTACTAAGCGCAGGAAAACTTCCTGCTAGCGCGAAGATTGTTCAGGCTGATGTAGTAGGGCCATCTCTAGGGGAGGAATCTATTCAGGCAGGGCTTTGGTCGTTTGCGGCAGCGTTCTGTATCATAATAGCTTATATTATTTTCTACTATGGAGGTGCGGGAGTTTATGCAGTGATTGCGATGATATTCAACCTGTTTTTCCTTTTTGGAATTATGGATTCTATGGATGCTACGCTTACACTTCCAGGGATTGCGGGTATTGTTCTAACGATGGCAATGGCAGTAGATACCAATGTGATCATTTATGAAAGAACAAAAGAACAGCTTTTTGCAGGAAAAGATATTAAAACAGCCTATAATGATGGGTTTAATGATGCTCTATCTGCGATTATCGATGGGCAGCTTACATCTATTCTTACGGCGTTAGTTCTTTATATTTTCGGAACGGGGCCTATTCAAGGTTTTGCGGTGACATTGCTTATCGGTCTGATAATGACTTTCTTTACATCTGTTTTGATGTCTAGAGTGATGATATTCAGTAGATTAGAGAAAGGAAAATTATTGTCTGTTTGGACGCCCATGACTAAGAATTTATTCCGAAATATTTGGGTAGATTTTATAGCAAAGAGAAAGGTAATGTATGTTATCTCTGCTGTATTGGTAGCAGTTTCTATAGGGTCTATTGCAACGAATGGATTTAAATACGGTATTGATTTCACTGGGGGAAGAAGTTTTGTAGTGAAATTTGATAAAACTGTAGATGTAGAATCTGTAAAAGGCAGTCTTTCACAAGTTTTCAAGAATGAAAAAGGAGAGACAAGCTCTATCGATATCAAGACTTTTGGGAACGACCAGCAGCTGAAAATCACAACAGATTATAAAATAGGAGATGAATCTCTGAAAGCTGACCAAGAGATAGACCAAAAACTATATCAAGGGCTTAAAAATCAGCTTCCTGCGAGTTTGACTTTTGAAGAGTTTAAATCTGCAGCTGAAAACCCAATAGGAATAGTTTCCTCTACAAAGGTAGGGCCTACGGTAGCGGATGATATCAAGATGGGCGGAGCTCTGGCTGTATTAGGTTCATTATTAGGTATTTTTGCTTATATATTGCTTCGATTCAGAAGATGGCAGTTTTCGCTGGGTGCGATTATAGGTTTGGCGTTTGATGCCACTATCATATTAGGAGCGTTCTCGCTATTCCATAGTGTGATGCCGTTTAATATGGAGATTAACCAAGATTTTATCGCGGCGATACTTACAGTTCTTGGATATTCTATAAATGACACGGTGATTATTTTTGACCGTATCAGAGAAAACCTAAAAGACGGAAGAGAAAGAACGCTGGCGCAGTTGTTTAATGATTCTATATCTGGAACGCTGGGTAGAACGATAAACACTTCATTGACAATTCTTTTGGTGGTGTTAGCGATATTTATTTTTGGAGGAGAGAATTTGAAAGGCTTTATGTTTGCCCTATTATTAGGGGTGATTTCGGGAACATTCTCTACGATATTCATATCATCACTTTTAGCCTTTGACTTCTTTAAAGGTAAAAAAATAGAAAAATAAAAAACTAAAAAAGCACTCTGCAGAGGGTGCTTTTTCTTTTAGTAGTGATGGTTCAAAATATTATATTTGCACTTTATTTTAAATTTACAGAAAATGGAAATCCAAAATACAGAAAATCCTAATGTGATTAAATTCGTGACTGATAGGACTCTTATAAGCGGTTCTTTGGAGCTGGATAGAAACTCCAATATTTCTAATATTCCGCTGGCTCAGGAATTGTTTCAATATCCATTTGTGAAGAGTATTTTTATAACGGCTAATTTTATCGCGATAGCAAAGGAAAACATCGTAGAATGGGATTTGGTGGCGGATAATCTGCGAAATATAATATTGGAATCTTTGGATGATTTTCCAGAAATTATCTATTCCGAGGAGAGCACTGCACCTATTTTTTATTCAGAAAAAACGCCGAATCCATCAGTGGTAAAATTTGTTTCAGAACATCAGCTGATAGATGGTTTTTTGGAGCTGAAATCTTTGCAGGAAGCAGAAAAAGTTCCATTGGCGAAAAAACTATTTGAGAATTTTCCTTTTGTAAAAGAGGTTTTTATCAATGATAATTTTATTTCTATTACCAAAACTGATGATGTTTCTTGGGAGGAAATAACGCAGAAAATCTTGGATTTTCTTTCTGATTTTATTAAAAACGAAAAGTCGGTAAGTAAAATCGAAGGAATCCAGCAGAATGTATCAAAATCCGTTGCTAATAAGCAGTTTACGGAAACGGAGGAAAAAATAAATGCCATTTTGCAGGAATATGTGACGCCTGCCATAGAAAACGATGGAGGAAGAATCTCTTTGATAGAATTCGATGAAGAAACAAAAACAGCGAAAATGCTTCTACAAGGTGCGTGCAGCGGCTGTCCTTCTTCTGTGGTTACATTGAAAAACGGTATAGAAAGTATACTTAAAAACTTCCTTCCGAATGTTGTAGAAAATGTGGAGGCAGTGAATGGCTGATGAACAAAAGGTAGTTGATTTTCGGGGAAATATCAAGATAATCAACCGATGCATAGGTGAGATTAAGAAAAAATCATTACCTTTGCATCGCTGAAATCAGCAAAAAAAGGATATTTTTACTATTATTATTTAATTCAAAGGATGAAAAAAACAATTTTACTATTGGGAATGTTTGTTTGTTTTTTAGGAAATGGACAGACATTACAAGAAATGGAAGAAATAGCAGAAAGCGGCGATAAAGGTGCTCAGTATCATTTAGGTCTGAAATATTACAGAGGTGAGGGAACTTATCAAAATTATGCAAAAGCAAGCTATTGGTTCGAAAAACTGGCTACACAAGGGCATAAAGATGCACAGTTCTATTTAGGACTGATGTATTTTGATGGGGATGGAGTAGACCAAGATTATTCCAAGGCTGAATATTGGTACCAAAAATCTGCTGAACAAGGAAACCTTGAAGCTCAGCATAATTTAGGAGTGATTTACTACAAAGGAGAAGGAGTTGCTCGTAATTTTGAGAAGGCAAAATATTGGTTCGAAAAATTAGCTGACATAGGAAATGCAGATGCTCAGTTTTATTTAGGATTGATGAATTACAAAGGAGAAGGAGTTCCTCAAAACTACAGAGATGCTAAATATTGGTATGAAAAATCTGCCGAGCAAGGAAATGTAATGGCAAGATACAATTTGGCTCTGATGTACTATAAAGGCGAAGGAATAGAAAAAGACTACAAAAAAGCGAGATACTGGTTTGAAAGACTTGCAGAGCAGGGAAGAGTAGAGGCACAGCATAATCTGGCTCTGATGTATTATAAAGGCGAAGGAGTAGAAAAAGACTATGCAAAGGCGATGTTTTGGTTTGATAAATTGGCAGAACAAGGAAACGCTGAAGCCCAGTATAATCTGGCAGTGATGTATCACAGAGGCGAAGGTGTGGAGAGAGATTATTCAATGGCTAAACAATGGTATAAAAAATCTGCAGAACAAGGAAATGCGATGGCTCAATACAATCTGGCAGTGATGTATCAGAGAGGTGAGGGAGATTCTAAAGATGAAGTGATGGCGAGATACTGGTTCAAGAAATCTTGTGAAAGCGGATATCAAGAAGCTTGTAGATATACAAAATAAAAATACGAGGCAAGAGTAATTACACTCTTGCTTTTTTATTTATAAAATTTTATAAATTAGCGAAATGAATTATTTAGTACGAGAACCTGAAAATATACACGCTCAGACTCCCATTTTAGTGTTGCTGCATGGGTATGGAAGTGATGAGAATGATTTGTTTAGTTTTACACCTGATTTGCCCGAGGATTGGCTGGTAGTTAGCTTTCAAGCTCCTCATACGACGGCAAATGGAGGGTTTAGCTGGTATGACATAGATTTTTTGGATGAAGAAAAATTTATAAATGTACCTCAAGCTGAAGAATCCATAGAGCTGATTTTGAAGACTATAGAAGAAATAAAGGAAAAATATAAGATTAGTGGAGCAGTTAATCTGTGTGGATTCAGCCAAGGGGGAATTTTATCCTATGCTCTTGCGTTTAGGTTTCCACAGTTATTTCATAAAATAGCCTGTCTGAGTGCTTATCCAGAACAGAAAATCATCAAAAATCTTTTGGATAGAAAGGCTTATCAGCATCTATTTTTCTTTGTTTCTCATGGGGTAAATGATATGGTTATCCCAATAGAATGGGGGAAAAAAGGAGCGGAACTGCTGTATGATATGAGTATGTTTTTCTCTTTCCGCGAGTATCAGAGCGGTCATGGGGTGGATGCGAGGAACTATATGGATTTAATGGAATTTTTTAAAAAATAAAAAGAGGCTTTTAGGCCTCTTTTTCGTATAGTTTGTTGTATAAATCAATGTATTTTTCTTTGATTATTTTTCTTCTCAGTTTCATGGTAGGAGTGAGCATTCCATTTCCTACAGACCACACATCTGGTGTAAGCTCTATTTTCTTAATCTGTTCCCAGTTACCGAGTTTTTCGTTTAGTTTTGCGATTTCTTTTTCTATTCGTTGTTTTAGTTCGGCACTTTTTACCATTTCTTCTGGTTTAGTTCCGATGTTGATTTTATGGATTTCTGCCCATCTTTTAACGAAAGTAAAATCTGGCTGAACCAGTGCACACGGCATTTTTTCGCCATCGCCCACTACCATTATCTGCTCTATGAATCGTGATGATTTCGCCATGTTTTCAATTACTTGCGGAGCGATGTATTTTCCACCCGAAGTCTTGAACATTTCCTTTTTTCTATCAGTGATGATAAGGAATCCTTCATCATCTATGTATCCTATGTCTCCCGTTTTGAAGTATCCGTCTTCTGAAAAAGCTTCCTTGGTTTGTTCAGGATTTTTGTAATAGCCTTTCATTACGGAAGGCCCTTTTACGAGGATTTCTCCATCTTTATCGATTTTCACATCTAAATTTTCCAAAGGCTGTCCTACAGAACCGATTTTCATCTTTTCAAAGCTGTTTACGGCTATTACAGGAGAAGTTTCGGTAAGGCCATATCCTTCGATGATAGGAATTCCTGCTGTTTGGAATTTTTTATTTAGATTTTTAGAAAGAGCCGCAGATCCAGAAATCAGCGTGATGATGTTTCCACCAAGTCCTTCTCTCCATTTGGAGAAAACGAGTCTGTCTGCTAATCTTTGTTTAAGGTTTTTAGGAGTTCCCAGCTCATAGTCTTTAATCGTTCCCAGAGCCCAAAGGAAAATCATTTTTTTGAGTCCTCCTGCGCTGATTCCTTTGTTGTATATTTTGTCATATACTTTTTCTAAAAGCCTAGGTACCACACTCATATAGTGAGGTTTTACCTCTTTCATGTTATCGCCTATTTTATCGATACTTTCCGCAAAATAGATAGAAAATCCGCTGTATAGATAGTATAAATACACCAAACGCTCAAAGACATGGCAGATAGGCAAGAAGCTCAGGGTTTTTATTTCCTTATAGTCAATTTTTTTCTTTGGGATTCTGCCGTCCACTGCAAATACATTAGAAACGATATTTTTATGTGAAAGCATCACGCCTTTTGGTCTTCCTGTAGTTCCAGAGGTGTATATTATGGTGGCGATATCCTCTTCATTTACAAGGTCTCGCAGGTCTTCCACTTCGTATTGGTTAGAATTATCTTCGCCAAGGCTTAGAATTTCTGACCAGTTGGCAGCACCTTCTACTTCATCAAAAGTGAAAATTCCCACTAATGAAGGCACTTGCTCTTTTACTCGTAATAATTTTTCGTATAAATCTTTATCCGAAACGAAACAATATTTCAGTTCAGCATTGTTGAAAATATATACATAGTCCTCCTCGCTTATCGTAGGGTATACAGGCACGGAGATAGCTCCTATCTGGGAAATTCCTAGGTCTGCTATGCACCATTCTGTGCGGTTGTTAGTGGAAACGAGTCCTATTTTGTCTCCTTTGGTAATGCCTGATTTTAGGAGTCCTCTGGAAAATTTGTCTCCTAAATCTACAAACTGCTGAGTAGATATTTTTTCCCATTTTCCATCATATTTTGTAGCCAAAACATCATCTTTTGGGAATTTTTTTAAGGAATTATGTACGATATCAAATAATCTTGTAATAGACATTTCTTTCAAATTTTAAGGCGCAAAAATAGTGTTTTTTATTTTAAACATAAAAAACATAGGGTTTTATTCCTGTTTTTCTGAGTCTGATTTTGTTTTTTCTACAAATTTGATGTTCCTCATCAGTCCAGAGAATTTGGTTCTTTTTACTGGAGATTTTCGGAATATTTCGGAGAAAATTTCTTGGGTCAAATCCTGCCAATCGGGCTTTCTCAGCTGGCTGAATTCTTTTAAGGCAAATTTCGGTTCTGTATTTGGAGCCGCAAATCTATTCCACGGGCAGACATCCTGACAGGCATCACACCCGAAAATCCAATCATCCATTTTTCCTTCGAAATAGTCTGGAATTTCGTTTTTCAGCTCTATTGTAGCATAGGAAATACATTTGCTTCCGTCTATAATTCGTTCATTTACAATGGCTTGTGTAGGGCAGGCATCTATGCATTTTCTACAGCTTCCGCAGTGGTCTGTGGTGGCACCGTCTTCTTCTAAATCTAAATCGCAGATGATTTCCGCCAAAAAGAAGAACGAGCCGTGGTTTTTAGTAATAAGATTGGCATTTTTCCCGACCCAGCCGATTCCAGATTTTCTAGCCCATGCTCGGTCTAAAACAGGCGCAGAATCCGTAAAAACCCTGAAACCGAATTCTCCTATTTCTTCTTGCAGTTCTGCCACCATCTGGCGGAGGATGTCCTTTATCACATCGTGGTAGTCCTCGCCGTAGGCATATTTGGAGATTTTGAAATTATTTTCTGTTTCTAGTTTGTATTGAGGGAAATAGTTGTAAGACAGTGAGATAACAGACTTTGCGCCTTCTACCAGAAGTCTAGGGTCTGTCCTTTTATCAAAATAATTTTCCATGTATGCCATCTCGCCGTTGTAGCCTGCTTTCAGCCATTTTTCCAGCGCTGTGGCATCTTCTTCTAAGAAACCAGCTTTAGAAATACCGCATCCCTGAAACCCGAATTTTTCGGCTTTCTGTTTGATGATTTTCGTGTATTTCTCTGCTGTTTGTGCCATAATTTCCCGCGAAATTATTGTTTTTAAATCTAAAATCCAATTTTTAGAATTAACTTTGTATAAAAATAAAAGAGTGAAAAAATTAAAGATATTTTTGTTCGTATCGGTTATTTTCTTCTTGGGAAGAGCCTATTTTATGCCGAAAGCAGAAAGTTTAGACAAGGAAAAACAAGAAACAAAAGAACAACAAGCAAGGGATTACAAGAAATACGCAGAAGAGGCTCTTTTGTATTGTAAAGAGAATAAAATTTCTACCGATTTCTTCGTGTTGATAGACTTTTCTATTCATTCTGGGAAGAAGCGGATGTTCATTTGGGATTTTAAGAAAGACAAAATTACAGACAGTTTTTTGGTAAGTCATGGATGCGGAAGTCAGCCCACAGCGAGGGATTATTCTAAGGAAAAACCAGCATTCAGCAACCAGCCGAACAGCCATAGTTCTTCACTTGGTAAATATTGGATTGGCACGAAGAAAGTTCCTAGCCCGAGTTTTGGGGAGAAATATCTGCTCTATGGCAAGGAAAAGACGAATAATAATGCCCTAAAAAGGGATATCGTGATACACCCTTGGTCTATTATTCCTGATGAAGAGCCTTATCCCAGCGGTGTACCGGAGAGCTGGGGTTGTCCTGCGGTTTCTCCTGATGTTTTCAAGGTTTTGGATGAAAAATTCCAATCCGTAGGGAAAAATATTCTCCTTTGGGCGATTTATCCTTGATGTATAAATAATTGCTCTCATAGAAATAGGATAATTTTGTCTTTAAATTTGATGAATCAAAATAAAACATTAAATTCGCAGAAACAAAAAAGTTAATCACAATGAATTATGATATCATCGTCATCGGGAGTGGTCCTGGTGGATATGTTACAGCGATTAGAGCAGCACAGTTAGGTTTTAAAACTGCAGTGATAGAAAAGGAAAATTTGGGTGGAATCTGCCTTAATTGGGGCTGTATCCCTACCAAAGCGCTTTTGAAATCGGCACAGGTTTTTAAATATATCAACCACGCGGAGGATTTTGGTTTAAATAAAGTAGAGGCGAGTTTTGACTTTCCTAATGTAGTCCAAAGAAGCCGCGGTGTAGCCGAAAAAATGAGCAAAGGAGTAGAGTTCTTGATGAAAAAGAACAAAATAGATGTTATTTTTGGGACAGCTAAAGTAAAACCAGGCAAGAAAGTAGCTGTGGAGAAAGATGGAGCAATTACAGAATATACAGCAGAACATATTGTTTTAGCGACAGGGGCTCGTTCTCGTGAGCTTCCTAATCTTCCTCAGGATGGCAAGAAAGTGATAGGATACAGACAGGCGCTTACCCTTCCAAAACAGCCTAAATCTATGATAGTAGTAGGTTCTGGAGCGATAGGAGTGGAGTTTGCGTATTTCTATGCTACGATGGGTACGGAGGTTACAGTTGTAGAATTCATGCCGAACATCGTGCCAGTGGAGGATGAGGATGTTTCTAAACATTTGGAAAAATCCTTTAAAAAAGCAAAAATAAAAGTAATGACCAATGCTTCTGTGGAATCTGTGGATACTTCTGGCGAGGGAGTAAAAGCACAGGTGAAGACTGAGAAAGGAGTTGTAGAATTACAAGCGGACATTCTACTTTCAGCGGTGGGAATTACAGCAAATATTGAAAACATTGGTCTGGAAGAAGTAGGCATTAAAACTGAAAAAGGCAGAGTAGTAGTGGACGAATGGTACAGAACTTCTGTGCCGGGTTACTATGCGATAGGAGATATCCTTCCTACTCAGGCTCTGGCGCATGTGGCATCAGCAGAGGGAATTACCTGCGTGGAGAAAATAAAAGGGCTGGATGTAGAGCGTATAGACTACGGCAATATCCCAGGATGTACATACTGCACGCCAGAGATAGCATCAGTAGGGCTTACAGAGAAACAGGCGAAAGAAAAAGGTTATGAAATAAAAGTAGGAAAATTCCCATTCTCTGCGAGTGGAAAAGCTACTGCGAATGGAGATACAGATGGTTTTGTGAAAGTGATTTTTGATGCGAAATATGGCGAATGGCTTGGTTGTCATATGATAGGAACAGGCGTTACCGAAATGATAGCAGAGGCTGTGGCGGCAAGAAAATTAGAAACCACAGGACATGAAATCCTAAAAACTGTCCACCCGCATCCTACACTTTCTGAAGCAGTGATGGAAGCTGTGGCAGCAGCCTATGGGGAGGTTATTCATATTTAATGAATGATAAAAAAGATATAGACTGTCCTAAAATATGGGCAGTCTTTTTTTGTTTTTTGAGATTATTATTAGATTTGTAGTTTATTAAGATAAAAATGAATAATAAATTAGGACTAGTATTGTCTGGCGGAGGGACAAAGGGAGTGGCTCATGCAGGAGTGCTCAAATTTCTTGAAGAAAAAGGCATTCAGCCGCAGATATTGGCAGGCGCGAGTGTGGGGTCTATCGTGAGCTGTCTCTATGCGATAGGAAAAACACCAAAGGAGATTTTGGATTTCTTTAAATCGGTGTATTTTTTCAATTGGAAACATATTGCCTTTAATAAGCCAGGGATTGTCAAATCCGCTGTTTTTAAAATATATTTAAAACCTATTTTCGGGGAGATGAAGATAGGCGATTTTAAAAAGGAAGTGAACATCACCGCTACGGATATCGTGACTGGGGAACTGAAAATTTTTGACAAGGAAACCAGAGTGGTAGATGCCATCATCGCTTCGTCTAGTTTCCCTGGGATTGCTACGCCGTATATGTTCGGCGGGGCGCTGTACAGCGATAGTGGAATTCTTAATAATTTCCCTGCGGACATCATACGAGACAGGTGTGATAAGATAATAGGCGTTTATCTTTCTTCGCCGCAAGAAGTGAAACAAAAACAGATGAATACCATAAAATCCGTTACCTATCGGGCTTTTGACCTGCTGTCTCACAGAGTGGAAACTTATAAATTTGCTTATTGTGACTGGCTTATAGATTCACAGAAACTCTCTAATTACAGCACTTTTGAGACTAAAAAGAGTAAAATGGATGAAATTTTCCAAATAGGATACGAGGAGGCGAGGGATAGTTTTGATAAAGGTTTATTTGGATAGGAGGGGGATTTTTGTTTTATTTTTATTCATAAAAAATTAATTGGAAAAAATGGAGTTTGGTAATACTTTTATTATTCCCATACTAAAAACTGTAAATTAAATAATCATGGATGAATTATATAGGGAATTATTATGGTTTTTATTTTCAATTATTATGCTGCTTTTAGGTCTTTACCTCATTTATTTAAAATTATATAACAAAAATAGTTGGTTATATAAAGAATCTGAAGGGAAAAATTGGTTATATGACACAGATGGTATGCATACATGGGGGTTGATTTTTTTACTAGTAAGTAGTGGTATAGTAGGATTTATTAACTTTTTTAGATATTTTTTTGATTAATTTTATTCAAAAAAAGTAGAACAGATTAATGGTATTACTACCTCTAAAATTGTTATTCCTGCACTAGAATCACAGATAAATACTGTGAATTAAAAATAATGGATGATATATTAGAAGGATTTTTGTGGATATTTTTCTATTTTTTCCTCTTTTTATTAGGAGTTTATGGTGCTTATCTAAAATTATATGATAAAAATAGCTGGTTATATAAAGAGTCCCAACAGGAAAAGTGGCCTTATAATTTCGATAGCCAAAGTTCATGGAGAATAATTTTATTACTTATTATTGGGGGAGGGGTAGCTTTTTTAGCTGGTTTAATTGGAATAATATCAGATATTATAAAGAAATACATACTCTCAAGAAACATAATGAATGAGTTATTAAAATATGTTTTAATTTGTGTGGTAAGTTTTATTATATCTTTTGTAGGCTTTTGGGGAGCGTATTTAAAATTATATGATAAAAACAGTTGGTTGTATAAAGAGTCTGAAGGAAAAAATTGGTTATATGATTTAAGTGGTATGAGG
This sequence comes from Flavobacteriaceae bacterium, assembly GCA_013333255.2. Classification (GTDB taxonomy): domain Bacteria; phylum Bacteroidota; class Bacteroidia; order Flavobacteriales; family Weeksellaceae; genus JABCPE02. The sequence continues at coordinate 344,361 of JABCPE020000005.1, forward strand.
TCGTGGGGTTTAATTTTTGCCATGATTGTTTGGATAATTGGATTTTATACTTCTCTATATGAAATCATAGCTAAGTTGATAGAGCTATTTAAAAAATAATATACAAAAACGGTAATTCTAATTTTAGAATTACCGTTTTTTTATTTAGATAAAATATCTTCCTGTCTATCGATGGACTCTTGGTGTATGGCTTTGAATATTTTGAGAATCAACTCTTCCGAAAGATTTTTTTCTTTTCCGAGGATTTTCATGCGTTCTATTATTTCGTTCCAGCGTTTGTTTTGGAGGACAGATATATTTTTTTGTTTTTTGAGTTTGCCGATATTGTCAGCGATTTCCATTCTTTTTCTTATCAAATCCAGCAGCTGCTCATCTAGAATGTCAATTTGTGAACGGAGGGTTTTCAGTTGTATCTGAAAATCAATTTCTTCCGTATTTTCCCTGCGAAGAACCAGTTTTTGCAGCATCTCCGAAAGTGTCTCTGGCGTAATCTGCTGCTGGGCATCGCTCCATGCTTTCTCTGGGGAGCAGTGGGACTCTATCATCAGCCCGTCAAAATTGAGGTCAAGTGCTGTTTGCGAGATTTCGCCTATCAGTTCTCGGTTTCCTGAAATGTGTGAAGGGTCGCAGATGATGGGCAGATTTGGGAAAATATTTTTCAGTTCTATCGGAATCTGCCATTCAGGAATGTTGCGGTATTTAGATTTTTCATAGGAAGAAAATCCACGATGTACAGCACCAAGTTTCTCTATACCAGCCATTTTCAGCCGTTCCAAAGCTCCTATCCACAAAGCGAGGTCAGGATTTACGGGATTTTTAACTAAAACTATTTTGTCAGTTCCTTTTAGTTCATCGGCTATTTCTTGGACAATGAACGGGTTTACCGTAGTTCTAGCGCCTATCCAAAGCAAATCTACATCGTATTCCAGTGCTAGTTTTATATGGTCTCGGTTGGCTACTTCGGTGGCGGTTTTCAGTCCTGTGACTTCTTTTACTTTTTTCAGCCAATTCAGCCCAATTTCTCCCACGCCTTCAAAACCACCTGGGCGTGTTCTGGGTTTCCAGATGCCAGCTCGGAAGAAGTCTATTTCACTGTTTTTTAGGTTTTTGGCTGTTTCTAGCATTTGCTCCTCGGTTTCAGCACTGCAAGGGCCAGCGATGATGAGAGGTCTGCTGAGCTTCAAGTCTTTCAGCCATTGATTGGAATAATCCTGTTTAGTCATTCTTTTTTTATTCCTTATTTAAAAATTTTAAAAATTTGCCCACTGCTTCAGACCTGTGGCTGATGCTGTTTTTTTGTTTTGAAGGCATCTCGGCAAAAGAAATTTCATAGCCTTTTGGAATGAAAATAGGGTCGTACCCAAAGCCTTTTTCGCCTCTTTTTTCTTTGGAAATAGTGCCGTATACTCTGCCTTCGAAATAATTTTCGCCTGTTTCATCCACCAGACACATTACCGTGATGAAATACGCCTCGCGGTCTTCTATATCCTGCATTTCGGTAAGGACTTTTTGGATATTTGCCTCAAAATCATGCTTCCCTGCATACCTTGCCGAAAAAATACCTGGTCTTCCGTCCAAAGCTGGGATAACCAGACCGCTGTCATCTCCTACGCTTGGTTTTCCTGTTTTCTCAAAACAATATTTAGCCTTGATAAGGGCATTTTCGTGAAAGGTAGTTCCGTTTTCTTCGATTTCATCAAAGAGCTGATAATCAGTAAGGCTGGTGACATGATATTTTTCGCCTAAAATTTCTTGGATTTCATCTTTTTTATGCTCGTTGTGCGTGGCAAGTAGTATTTCCATATATTTAGTAAAACAATCTTTAGTGTGGTTATTCACTTAATGATAAAACCACGATTTTTAATTTAAATCTCGGCTTTATTTAAAAATGGTGTAGTGGAGGAACTTTTTTAGTTTTACCAGCTACACCTTGGATTTTGTATAAATTTAATTAGTTAAAAGCCTCGATGATTTTAGAAAAATCTTCTATTTTCAGCGATGCACCACCGATAAGCCCGCCGTCTATATCAGGCTGTGAGAAGATTTCTTTTGCGTTGTCTGGCTTTACCGAACCTCCGTAGAGAATGGAGATTTCATTCGCGGTGTCTTTTCCGTATTTCTCAGCAATAAGGTTTCGGATGAAAGCATGGATTTCCTGCGCCTGTTCTGGCGTAGCAGTTTCTCCTGTTCCGATAGCCCAAACAGGTTCATAGGCGATAACCACTTTTTTGATTTCCTCCGCAGAAAGTTCAAAAAGCGCTGTTTCAGTTTGCTTTTTCACTACATCGAGATGCTGTCCAGCTTTTCTTTGTTCCAAAGTTTCTCCATTGCAGTAGATAGGCGTAAGCCCTGCATTCAGTAGGTTTTTTACTTTTTGTGCTGCATGGCTGTCGGTTTCGTTGTGGTATTGTCTTCTTTCGGAGTGCGCTACGATACTTCCGTTTAGTCCAGCAGATTTTATCATTTCTACGGAAATTTCACCAGTGTAGGCACCTTTGTCGTGCTCGGAAATGTCTTGCGAAAAGACTTTCACTTCATCATTAGCAAAAATATTTTTAGCTGTGGTGAGATACAGACTCGGCGGAGCGATATACACCTCGCAGTTGGTTTTGTTATTTTTTTTGTATTCGGCTAACTGAAGCATAAGGGCTTCTGCTTCTTGGAAATTTTTGTTCATTTTCCAGTTTCCAGCGACGATGTTTTTTCTCATAATTATTTTATTTATCGTTATTATTCAGTTTTAATATTTTTATTTTCAAAGAAAATGCTTTTTATATAGTATGTTTTCACATTTTTGCCTCTTTTTTTGGCAGGGATGAACTTTGGCAGGAGGCTGATAATTCTTTCCGCTTCTTTTTTGAGCGTTTCGTTTTCACTTCTGCTGAAAAGCACCTCCACTTCGCCTGTTTTATCAATCCTGAAAGCTACATACACTTTGCTTTTTTCGGCATCAATATTATTTGGGTTAAAATGTATCTTCACATGCTGTTCCAGCTGGTCTTGGAAGCATTTTCTCTTGTTAATATTATCCTTGCATACCTCAAAAATGGGCGGTTCATCTACTTGTATAATGAGATAATCTCTGCTTTCATCCAGTTCCTCATCCAGTTCTTCATCAGCTTTGGGAAGCTTGCAATGTGGAAGTTCTACAGGAAGATAGTAGCTGTAGGGAAGTGACGGGCTTTTCTTTGTTTTATGGCGTTTTTTGTAGGATTTCTTACCTTTTTTCTGAGCCTGCACATGGGCTGAAAATCCTAAAAACAAAATAATGAGTAAAAATGACCAAAACCTTTTCATAGCAGTTAGTTTTATTCTGTATTTTCTGCTTTAAATACCAGCTTTTTTCCTTGGCTTAATCCATTTTCCAGATGGTTTTCATGAGTTTATAGAACTGATGTTCACGCTCAGTCACCTGCTCATCGGCTTTGATAAGTGTTTTTGCAAACTCGGCAAAGTTTTTTCTTTCCTCCTCGGTGGAATCATCATAAAAGCAGCGCGCATGGAACTCAAAATGGTCTTTCCAGTCCTCTGGCTGCAGGGAAGCGATGACTTCCAGTTCGTTATCCAGATTGATTCTGAACGGGAATTCCTCTGATAAGTATTCTTGTATTTTTAGTCCTTCTTTTGGTGAAAATTCGTGGTCTACAGCCGAAAGAATCATCAATAAATGGTAGCCTGCAATGGGTTTGTTTGATTTTTGCATAAATAAAAGATTTAATAAAAATTTCAAAAAACAGGGAATATAGAAAAGTCTAAAATCCCAAAAACTTTTGGCTAAAATACAAAAATTAACTTTAATTTTAATAACTTTATGCCTTTAAAAAAGTTAAACTTATGAGGATAATAAAATTGTTGTTTCTGTTTTCGGTGTATTTTGCTTTTGGTCAGAATTTTACAAAAAAAGACACGCTTCTGGGTTCTAATACTGCATATCGTGATTTTTGGGATGTCCAAAGATATGATGTAAAAGTGGAGCCCAACCACGAACAAAAAAGCCTGAAAGGAAGCAATAAAATAACATTCAAGATAGCAAAATCTGTTAGAAATCCTGTTTTTCAGATAGATTTACAGCAGCCGATGAAACATGACAGCATTCGCTCCAGTTTTAGAATAAAATCTACGAAAGTGGATGGTAATTTCATCTTTTTAGAAACGAAAGAAAGTTTTAAAAAAGGGCAGACACATACTTTGGAAATAGATTTTAGCGGAAATCCTACCATTGCTAAAAATGCGCCTTGGGATGGCGGCTGGGTTTTCACACAAGATGAAAAAGGAAATCCGTGGATGTCCGTAGCCTGCGAAGGAATAGGGGCAAGTGTATGGCTTCCAATAAAGGAATACTGGGGTGATGAGCCAGATATGGGAATGACCCTCGCTATCACTACTCCGAAAGATTTGGTGGGAGTAGGAAATGGGAAATTAGTAGAATGGAGCGTTAAAAAGGACAAAAACATCTTTACTTGGGAAGTCAAAAATCCTATAAACTCATATAATATCGTTCCTTACATCGGGAAATATGTTCATTTTTCTGATGAATATTTGGGTAAGAGGGGAATGCTAACTTTGGACTATTGGGTTTTGGATTATAATTTAGAAAAAGCCCAAAAGCAGTTCCAGCAGGTAAAACCTATGCTCAAAGCTTTTGAACATTGGTTCGGTGGGTATCCTTTTTATAAAGACAGTTATAAACTGGTAGAATCTCCATATTTAGGAATGGAGCACCAGAGCAATGTAGCGTATGGAAACGGCTATCAGAATGGTTACTATGGAAGGGATTTGTCAGGAACAGGAGTGGGCATGTATTGGGATTTCATCATCGTTCATGAAAGTGGACACGAATGGTTTGGGAATAATATCACAGCCCAAGACAAGGCCGATATGTGGATACATGAGGCTTTTACGACTTATTCAGAAGTCCTATTCACGGAAAGTTATATGGACAAAAACGCAGCAAATACTTATATAAAGGGGCTTAGAAAAAGTATTATGAATGATGAGCCTATCATAGGTGTGTATGGAGTGAGAAAAACGGGTAGTATGGACCAATATATAAAAGGTGCAAATATGATACATACCATCAGACAGGTTATCAATAATGATGAAAAATTCAGACAGATTTTGCTGGGAATGAATACGGATTTTTATCATAAAATAGTGACTTCCAAACAGGTAGAGGATTATATCAGTAAAAAAGCAGGAATAGATTTTTCACTTGTCTTTGATCAGTATTTGAGAACGACAAAAATCCCACAGCTGGAATATGAGCAAAAAGGAAATCAGCTGAAATTCCGCTGGAATAACACGATAAAGAATTTCAGAATGCCTGTGAAGCTAAAAAGCCATTCTACACATATCGCTCCTACTCAGGAATGGCAGACTGTCACTTTGGCTAATGATAAGGCTGTGGAAATAGATGACAACTATTATATAGAAGTTTTGAAAAAATAAAAAAATCCCTATTAAAGGGATTTTTTTAATATTATTTCTGTTTTCTTAGTTTTTCTAATTCTAAAGCTATATCGTTGTAGCTTAGGGTTTTACCTTGCATTGTAGCTGAAATCAGTTTCTTTTCTTCCTCATTTGCGCCCAGTTGGTTTAGAATATTGAACAAATGCATTTTCATATGTCCTTTCTGGATGCCAGTGGTAACCAGCGAGCGAAGTGCAGCGAAGTTCTGAGCCAAGCCAGACACTGCTAAAATACTCATAAGTTTCTTTGCATCAGGTTTTCCTAAAAGAGCTAAAGAGAATTTTACCAAAGGATGAAGGCTTGTGAGACCTCCTACAACTCCCACAGAAATAGGCAGTTCTATCCAAAATCGAAATATTCCGTTTTCTATTGTGCAGTGGCTTAGTGAGCTGTATTTACCGTTTTTACTTGCGTAGGCATGCACAGAGGCTTCCACTGCCCGAAAGTCATTTCCCGTTGCGATAACCACTGCATCCACACCGTTCATAATGCCCTTATTATGTGTAGTTGCTCGGCAGGTGTCTATTTCTGCTATCGTTACCGCTTGCTTGAATTTCCATGCAAATTCTTCTGGCGCAATGCCGTCATTATTCCCTAATTCTTCTATTTTACAAGAAACTTCGGCTCTTACTAAACATTCAGGAGTGTAGTTGGACAAGATGTTCATAATGATTTGCAGGGAGTTTTTTTCTTCCTCGCTGAATATTTCTGACCCAAAAATCTCTTCTTTCAATGTTTTTCCAAATACTTCCAGACACGAATTGATGAAATTCGCTCCCATCGAATCCCGAGTATCAAAACTCGCCTTGATTTGAAAATAATTTTCCAATTCATCAGTTTTATCAATGAGGTCAATGTTTAGGATTCCGCCGCCTCTCTTGCGCATATTCGCAGTGATGTCCTGCGTGGCTTCGAATAATTTTTCCTTTAAAGTTAAATCAAAGAACTGGAATAATTTTTCCTTGTTCCCATTAAAAATAAAATGAGTATGCCCGAGTTTTTCCGTGTTGATGATGATTGTTTGGAATCCGCCTCTCTCCATCCAGAATTTGGCTGCTTTGGCCGCTGCTGCCACTACCGAACTCTCTTCCACAGCCATAGGAATAGCGTATAGTTTTCCGTTAATCAGGAAGTTAGGTGCGATTCCGTACGGGAGATAAAAATTAGAAATGGTATTTTCGGAGAATTCATCATGAAGTTTTTGTAACTCTAAATTTTCATTCCAATACTGCTTTAAAACATGCTCAAAATCAGTGTCGTTTTCTAAATATTCATGGATGAGCCAGTCTATTTTTTCTTGTTTTGGCAGCTTGGAAAAACCATCTATGGGGCGTGTCATTGTATATGATTTTAAAAATCCAAAGATACAAAAATAGAAGACAAAATAAATATGAAAAAAAATAGGATTGATTTTCAGTAACTTGTAATTAATTTAGAAAAAAAACGGAAGAATGATTTTGTAGTTAATGATAAAGTCTGTATATTTGCACCACTTAAAACGGAAGACCCATGGTGTAACGGTAGCACACCAGATTTTGGTTCTGTTTGTCGGGGTTCGAATCCCTGTGGGTCTACAATAACATCTGTAAATCAGTATATTACAGATATAAGGGACTAAATTAGGGACTTTACAAAAATTGTAAGTCCCTTTTATTTTAAACAGATAATACAAGGAATCCAGTACTACCTGTGAAAAATAATACAGAGCTTTCCCTATTTACCTGTAAAAAATAACGCAAGGTTTTCTCCTACCTGTAAAAAATAATACAGAGCTTTCCCTATTTACCTGTAAAAAATAATGCAAGGTTTTCTCCTACCTGCAAAAAATAACGCAGGGCTAATTTTTTTAATATCATGATTATCAGGTTTTTAATATATTTTCAATAAAAAAATCCTTTTATACTATATATATATGAGTATATATATTGTGTGAATATATTATGAGTATATGAAGAGGAACAAAAATTTCTTTTTCTGCAATTCTTTTTTTTAAATAAAAAAATCCTTTTTTCAGAGCTTAAAATTTATTTATTTTACAAAAAATAGACATTGAAAATCAATGCTTTATGTTGTTCTAATAAAATTCCTTTACCAAAAAATAAAATATCTGAGAGCTAACCGAAATGAGAGGTGCAAGATGTGTCTTTGTATATACAACTTTTCAGTTGATACACAAAGACCATCTTGCCTTTTTTGAGAAAAAAGGATTAGAAAAATTTCGGAACTCATTTTTCTTTTCAAAGGATTTTAAATTTATCTGATTTGGGATGAAGAGATTTTTTATAGATTTTTTTAGCCGATGGTACAAAATAGTTCAAAATAGTTCAAAATAGTTCACCCCTCCCTTAAATCCTTGTTTGTCATAAAATTAAGTTGAAACTTTGCCAAAAGACAAACCTCAAAATGCAGAAAGAAAACATAATTTTTAGGATAGAAAAATCTAAAAAAGAAGAATGGAAAAGATTCTGCAAAGAAAAGGGAATAACATTAACAAATCTCATCATCAACTCTGTGGAAGGCAGGGCTTGGGATAATGAGCGAAAAAAAGCATTAGAGTTCATTGAAAAACAGGGAAACCTATTTGCCAAAGTGGAGAATAATATCAATCAACAGGCAAAGTTCATTAATTCTCAAAAATTTATGACAAAGGAGCAGATGCTTCAGTTTGGGAATGATTTGACAGAAGTGATAAAATTGAAACAAGAGCAAAATCTGATTTTTAAGAAAATCTACCATTTTATAGCAAATGATAGTAAAGATTTTAAGTTCAGCGAGTAGTGATTTTCATGGTTTGAAATACAATGACAAGAAAAGGGAAAGTGGAGCTGGGGAACTTATGCTGATGCAAAACTTTCCAGATGGAATTGATGAAAAAAGCAAACAGGAAGAAGTGAGAAATTATTTCAAAGCTATTTCCAAAAGTGATAAGGTAAAAAAGCCTCAATTTCATGCTACTATTTCTACCAAGTTTCAAAATCATTCCAAAGAAGAGCTGACAGAGATTGGAAAACATTTTATGAAAGAAATGGGATATGAAAATCAGCCTTATATCATTGTTTTTCATAACGACACGGAGAATAATCATATTCATTTAGTTTCTACAAGAGTCGATAAAACGACAGGAAAGAAAATGGATGATAGTTTTGAAAAACTAAAATCTCAAAGAGCTTTACAAAAAGTTTTAGCCGAGTTACAAGGAGTAGATTTGGATAAAGAGTTAGAAAAACTTTTAAAATACAAATACAGTACGGCAAAACAGTTGGAACTTTTACTGGAAAGAAGTGGATTTAAATTTATCAAAAATAGAGAAAATGATACTGCTTTTGATATTTTGAAAAATGGAGTAAAACAGAAAACTATTTTTGATAATCAGATAGTTTTTAGTTCCAAATCAGATTCCAAAAGAGCAAATCAAATCAAAGCTTTTTTGAATAAATACAAAGAAGTTTACTCAAACAAGGTTTTTAAGGTAATAGATAACCGAGAAGCAGAAGGAATAGAAGATGACCAGACCAAGCGAAATGCTACGCCTAAAATAGAGTTTGAAAGTGAACTGCAACACAAGATGAGAGAGATGTTTGGGATTGATATTGTTTTTCATCACAAAGATGGACAACAGCCTTTTGGATATTCTTTGATAGACCATAAAACACAGAAAGTATTCAAAGGAAGTGAAATAATGAAGATGAATGAAATTTTTGATTTCACAAAGGAAAAATTAGATAAACGAATTTTTGAGCAAATTAAAGATTATAATGTTTTTAATGCTCAATATAAAAAAGAGTTATTGAATTATTTCCATCATCACTCTAAAAACGATGAAGCAAGGGGGATTAAGGAATTTATGATTTTTGAGAATAAAAACCGAAAAGATATGGAGGAATATAAAAAAGTCCGAGAAGAAACTTTCCAAGTGATAAGACACTCTAAACCAAACACAGACATTTCCATATTTGAAGGAGAAGATGGTAAGCATTATATCACTCATAAACAATATCATCATATACACGAATTGGAAAGCCTTGTCGGACAAACTCCGTATCAAAATTTTATAAACCCACAGACCGAACAGGTTTCTACTAAAAATATTCAAGATGATAAATTATCCAAAGTGATAGATGAATTCTTGTTTGAAATAATGAAAAGTTCAGGGAAAGGTATTGACTCTGCTGAAGAAGAAAGAAAACGAAAACGAAAAAAACGAAGATAAGATGATAATAACTTTTGGAACACAAAAAGGAGGTGCAGGAAAAACTACTCTTGCTATAGCCTTTGCAAATTATCTTGCTCTGCAAGACAAAAAAATAAATGTTTTTGATTTTGATTTTCAAAAATCATTTTATCATAAATGGGAGGAAGATGAAGCATTGGACATTCCAAAATTGTATGAAGTAAAATCAATCGGTGAGAATGATAAACCAATAGATTTTGAAGCTATCATGGATATGAAAGAAAGCGAGGAAATCTATTTGTTTGACCTTGCAGGAACACTTGATGATAAATATACTTCTCTGCTGATAATGAGTGATTACATTGTAATTCCTTTTGAATATTCAGATGTTTCTGCAAAATCTACTTTGGTATTTATAGAGCTTTTATCAATGATAGAGAGTGAAGCACAGATGATATTTATCCGCTCCAAATATGATAAGGGATATAATTATCTCAATCAAGAAGGAATGGATGAGGAGATTTCAAAGTATGGAAAGATTTTAGAAAACCCTGTGTATAAACGAAACTGCTTACAAAATATCAATACAAGAAAACTCACTTACGAACAGAGACATTCTGTAAAACCAAGTTTTGAAGAACTAATAAATTATATCAATGCCACAATATAAACTGCCATTTTCTATTCATCTGGAAAGAAAATATAACGACATCAATATAGATGATTTTATAAAAGATTGGGAGGGAGAAAAAAGCAACCGACAAGAGCGAACTGTCGCAATAGATAATGAGCTTCATATTGAGCTGGGGAAATTTAACACATTTAGTATAGATATGAATGAAGTTATTGATTTGGGAATGAGGTATGCACTTGGCAAAAGAGAGTTTAGGAGATTGATAGCACAAGTAATAGAACTTAAAAATAAAAAAGAAGACTAATGAAATTTATACCTATCATTTTAGGATTGTATTTCCTGTATTATGTGGGAATGGTTATTTATGATTTATTCTTAAAAAAAGAAAAAGTTGTAGAGGCAGAAAACAGCGAACTGAACTATTCTATTTCTGATTTTGCACAACAGAACAAGGAAACACCTGTGGTTGTAGGAATAGAAGATGTAGAAAACATAAGGACACCTAAATCCTATGAGGAAATACAAGAACCTTTTCTTTCTGCAACTGATGAAAATCAAGACATAGAAAAACTAAAAAACAAATATGAAGATGAAAATAAATTAGATAAGGAAGAAATGGAAATTGCAGAAAACAAGATAGAACCAGAGGTGCAAACTGAAAATAAAAATCCATCAATTGCTGATAAACCTATATCTAATTTAAAAATAAAAGATATACTAAACCATATTAATACAAAAGTAAAAATGGTTGCCAATTATGATGGACAAAAAGTTTATCACATTCATTCTTAGTAAATCCGAAACCAAATAATTTTTTAACATTTTTAAATTTTTTCAATTATGACTGGAAAATTCCAAAGATTGAAGGGGCTAAAATTAGCGAACTTCAAAGGTGTGAAAAGAGAGAGAGTTTTAATCTTAGCATTACTGCTACTTTCTACAAGTCCTGCTTTTGCACAAGCGGGAGGTGGTGGTGCAGGTGCTTTTACCACAGCTGGTAATGAGATTAAGAAGTACTGGACACCTCTAAAAACTTTTATTCAGTTTGTTGGTGGTATCGTTGGGCTTATTGGAGGTCTTAGAATCTACAATAAGTGGCAGAACGGAGACCAAGATGTGAATAAAGAAATCCTTGGTTGGGGTGGAGCTTGTTTATTTTTAACTATCGTGCCTACATTCGTGGGGTCTTTCTTCGGATTGAGTTAAAATGGGCTTCTACTTATACAAGGGGTTGAAAAAACCCCTTGTTTTATTCGGATTAAAGGACAAATACATTTACTATGCTATGGGCTGTGTAGCCTCAGGGCTTGTTTTATCAGGAGTTTTAGGCTCTTTTATGGGGATTTGGGGAACGCTTTTAGGTCTTGGTATTGGAGCATTAGGATTTTGGGGAATGTTTAAAATACAAGACTCCAAAGGGCTTTACAATAAAACTAAAAACAATAATGAACTGCATATTTTTCCTAAAAGATTCAACATAAAGAAATTCAAATCTAAAAATAAAAATGAAAAATAAAATTTTTGATATTCCTTTCATAGGTTATGATTATGGCAAAGAACATAATTGGAATTTTGATGTTTTAATCGGTAAATACGGAAATCCTGTCATTGGGATTAAGATAAAGAATGCGGTAGAACAATATTCTGCTGACCCTAATTCCTATACTGATTTTCATACAATACTCAATCAAGTAATTTCTATTATTGGCGAAAACCATATTATTCAAAAATTAGATATTTTTAGAAAACAAAGATACTCTGCAGAAAAATCTACTCAATTTCTACAACAAAAGTACTCTGAACATTTTGAGGGAAGAATTTATAAAACGATTGATACCCTGCTTTTATTTACTGATGTTGTGGACAACTCAAAGAAAAAAAACAACTACAATTTTTCAGATAAAAGATATAAGGAATTACGAGACAAATGCCAAAAAGTGTATATGCTTCTCTCTCAATTCCATTGCGAACCACAATTTTTATTTGAAAAAGACTGGGAATATTATATTGGAGGGGTTTTATCAATGAATTTATCCGACATTCCTACCTTTGATAACATTAAATCTACCAATACTAATTTAAGATTTGGAAATAGATATGGAAAGGTTATTAGTTTTGTAGATGTGGAAAATATTGAACTTCCGAGCCAGATAGAGCCCTATTCTATTTTAGGTGGAAATGGTACAGCATCGGAAACAGCCGTTGATAATTTTTCTTTTATCAATGAATTGGAAGACTACCATATGGTTATCTATAATCAAATTATTTCTATTCCAGAACAAGCACCTAAACAAAGAGAACTTGACAAGAAAAAGAAAAAACATGAGGGTGTAGCAAAATCTGCACCTTCAAATATGATAGTGGCAGAAGAAATAGAAACTCTGCTTCACAATATTGCCGTAGATGGACAGCTGATTGTAGATGCTCATTTTTCCATTGTTTTTGCGACTGAAACACAGGAAGAAATGGAGAGAACCCAGTCTATGATAGAAAGTAAATTATTTACCAAAGGAATTATCGTTTCAAAAAATGCTTATAACCAACTGGAATTGTTTAGGTGTGCGATACCTGGCAATGCAGTTGAGTTAAAAGGGTATGATTTATTTACCACTACAAGTGAAGCTTCGCTTTGTTTTTTTTTTAAGGAGAGTTTCCCCATAAGTGAAGAATCCAATATTTATTTAAGATTTACTGACAGACAAGGAGTTCCCTTAAAAGTAGACTTATCTGATTTACCTATGAAAACTGGAAGAATGAATAACAGAAATAAATTTGTTCTCGGACCTTCAGGGTCTGGTAAATCATTCTTGATGAACAATATCGTTGAGCAGTATTTACTTTATAATTATGATGTTGTGATTGTAGATACAGGAGATTCCTATTCTGGAACTTGTAGCTATAAAGGTGGGAAATATATCAAATATACCGAAGAAAAACCTATTACCATGAATCCTTTTGTGATGAACGAAAAGGAATTTAATATTGAGAAAATAGAATTTTTGACCAATCTGATTTTTATGATTTGGCAGGGGGCAGATGCTACAATGAGCAAAGAGCAAAAATCTATTTTAGACAATACTCTGATGTCTTACTATCATCAATTTTTTAATAGAGGCAGAGCATGGTATGAACAGGTATCTGATGAAGAGCTTTTACTCCATTTGGAAAAATATAATATTAGCAGAGAGGATATTTTAGAGGATTTTGAAGAAGAACTGGAAAGCAATAAAACCTATTATGAGATATTAGGGGTTTCGTTTGATGCTCCTACTGATGAGATTAAAAGAAAAGGAAGAAAATTAATCAACTTTTACCACCCTGATAAAAATATAAATAACCCTGATTATAACAAGGAGATGTTTCATAGAGTATATGAAGCCTATGAAACTTTAACAGATGAAGAAAGAAGAAAGGAATATAATGAAACAAAATTAGCCATTATAACTCCACAAGAAGTTCTCAAAAATCCTAAAACCACAGAGGAATGGAATGAGGCATTTAGATTTGCTTTGATAAAAAGAATAAAAGAGTTAGATGAAAAATTAGAAGTTTCGGAATTGTCTTTCAATAGTTTCTATGAATACTGTGATAGATTTTTGCCTATCTATTTGAAAAATAAAAAATACAACATTACAGAAAAAGAATTCAACTTGAGGACTTTTCTCTTTGTCTTAAAAGATTTCTATAAAGGGGGAAGATACGGAACAACACTCAACGAAAGTGCAGACAGCACCTTGTTTGATGAGCCGTTTATTGTCTTTGAGATTGATAATGTTAAAGACAACCCTACTCTATTTCCTATTGTTACACTTATCATTATGGATACTTTTATCCAAAAGATGAGATTGAGAAACGATAGAAGAAAAGCTTTGATTATAGAAGAGGCATGGAAAGCTATCGCCTCTAAATTAATGGGAGGATACATTCTTTATCTATATAAAACTGTGCGTAAGTTCTGGGGGGAAACTATTGTAGTAACCCAAGAACTCAATGATATTATTGGTAATGCAGTAGTTAAGGATTCTATTATTTCTAATTCAGATACTTTCATTTTGCTTGACCAATCCAAATTCAAAGATAATTTTGGAGCAATTGCTGATATTCTTTCGCTCAATAAAGTGGAACAAAATAAAATTTGGACAATCAATAACCTAAACAATAAATATGGTAGAAGCCGATTTAAAGAGTTTTATTTAAAACGAGGGGGAAGAGGCGAAGTCTATGGTAATGAAGTTTCTTTGGAGCAATATCTAACCTATACTACTGAGAAACCTGAAAAATCAGCCGTAGAACATTATGCAAAAGCAGTTGGAAATTATGATTCGGCATTAGAACGCATCGTGGCTGATTTAAAGAAAATAGCTCCTCTGGATAATTTAGTCCCTCTTGTCAATCTATACAAAAAGCCAATTGATGAAAAAGTTTTAAAATATTACAATCACATTAAGCGAAAACACAAAGGAGAAAATCCAATTAAAATTATCCAAGAAAAAGTAGCTCAAATCAATGAAGAATTGGAAGAAAAACATTTTGACAGGAAACAATTAGAATTAGAAAAAGAAAAAACTTTTGAGAACCTTGTAAATAGCATATAAATATGAAAAAATATTATTTGAGTTTAGTGTTTTTGGGAGGGGTTTTATCAGCTCAAAACACTTATGTAGATGTAGTAACTACTGCTGCCTTAAAGTTGTATTCAGACAATCTAAAAGACAAACAAAACGAAACCATAACACAACAAAATAAACTCCAAAAAGCACAGGCTTGGGTTGGAACTCAAATGGTAGTAGTTAATAATATTCAAGAAAAAATCTTAAAGGGATTGAGTGAAGTTTCAGGTACTCTCCAAAACGGATTACAAGTCAAAGAAATTTATGAAGACCTAAAAGATTGTGCTATGTATTCCTCAGAGATTGGAAAATTTGTAAAACAAAATCCTGAATATGCTGTTTTCGGAGCAAAAACTACGGAATATACATACAAACAAATTCTCAAAATGTCCACCGAAGTGAGTGAGCTTCTAAAATCAGGGGAACTAAATCTTGCAACCGCTGGGGATAGATATAAACTGATTTATGATATTTCTACAAAAGTTAAAATGTTAAAAGTCTGGCTGGCGACCATTAGTTTAGATTTAGAAAGAGCTAAAAGACTGGGATTTTGGAGAGCTATTAACCCTTTTCAAGGCTATATCAATACAGATAAAGATATTGTCAGAAATATAATGGATAGATATAAACATAATTTTTAAAACCGAATCATTATGAGAAAATTTCTTTTTTCAGCAGTATTTCTTGCAGGTTATTTAGTATTAACATCATCAGGAGGCAAACCCAAACCACCTTGGGAAGAAGAAAATGTGTCTTTCCCTATGATGAATCAAGAAATTCGCCATTCTATGCAGGAGAATGAGAGACAACAAGAAATGAAAAAAAAGCAGAATATCAATTTAGGTGCAGAAGTAGTCAATAAAAAACAATGGTCAAAATTTAAAGATGCAACAAAGAAAATTCAAGACAGGTTAAGAATTATTGATTTTGCATTACAGGCTATTCCTGCTGGAATAGTAATTTCACAAGAGGCAAAAGAAATCAAAGAAAATCAAATAAAGATTATCCAAGAAATAAGAACTGCACCTTATACCTTGATTGTTGCTCTGCCGAAGCAGGTAGAATTTGTAAATGAACTTCAAATGGTGGTAAGACTCATTACAGGAATTGTTGTTTCCTATGGAGCAATCAATCAAATGGAAAAAGCTGAAAGAAAAATCTTAATAGATTATGCACTCTCAGAAGTGGAAAGACTTAATAGCCAATCTTTTTACATGCTTATGATGATTAGAAATGCAAAAGAAAAATTTGAGAGAAATAAAGCTATGCTCAGTTATTATGTAAATGCAGACAGGCAAATTGTAGAAGAGATTATTGATAATATAAAAACTTTCTGATATGAAAAGGATTATATTTTTCTGTTTGATTTTAAATGTAATATCTGCAAGAGGTCAGACAGTAGTTGTAAATGATAAGCTGATTGCTCAACTTACTAAAAATCAAGCGGTGAGACTTACAAGTAATGAAGGTTTTCTTAAGTCCTATGAGAAACAAAAACAACTCTATGATGATATAAACAAGAAAATAACACAAGTAGTTGCTATACAGGAGTTTATATATGATAAATTAAGTAAAGTAAACCAAACGATAAAACAAGGGAAACAGCTTAAATATCTCTACAAATATCTTGGGGAAGTAGGTGAAAACAGTGGGAAAATGTTAAAACTCACAGCAAAATACCCACAATATGCTATACTTCTCACAGACCATTACTATCGTATCGTGCAAGAAATCCTAATGATACAGAAGGAACTCAAAGAGGAAATATTAAGAGAAGATAGTGATTTACTTATAGACCCATATGATAGAGAAGTTTTAATCAGCAGGATATTTGACAGAGTTAGAATATTACACGCCAATGTGATGTATATCAATTTGATGTTAGAAAGAGGAAAGGATACACCATATATTTATCAAATTCCACATCTTGGATGGTATGTCAATATGGATAAATCTATTGTAGAAAACATTATGAGAAAATATCAATATCTTAAATATTAAAGTATATGAAATATCAAAAACTAATTTATGCTGTTTTTCTTTTCTGCATCAGTATAAATGCTCAAAATAGACTAAATGATAATGCCATTGTGTCTCAACACAAAAGAATGGTTTTTGAGAGATGGGGAGATTGGCGACCTTATGGAAAATGGTTTTTGGGTGTCCAGACTAACTTTGCTTATGCTACAGTTTGGGGAATGTGGTCACCGAAAAGGAATCAAGATTACAAAAATGGGCAGGATATACGCCCTTTGAAACCCACAGGTCTTGAAGTCCAAAGATTGTTAGAGCTGGAAGTTCAAAAACAAGAAGCTGAAAAAATAAAAGCAGAGTCAGACAGCATTTATAAAAGAAATGTACAGGATTTTGCTCATTGGACTTCCGCAACTGTAGATGCAGACCCATTATGGGTTTTATATTATAAAAGAATGCTGAATCCTCTAAAATCTTTCCCTGAACAACCACAGAATTTCAGAGAGTGGGGTTTTGACAACCAAGAAATTTATGAAACTCTGAAATTTTCAGGAGGAATAGATAGATTACAGGAAATTTTGGATTTACTGAAAGATAAATACCATAAATCAAGAACAATGGATATGCCCAGAGGAAAAAGATTCTTGATGTATCATGAAACTCTTATGGGGTGGAGAAAATTCAAAGCTGAACTATTCTCTTATAATACAAAAGGAGAATTGTATTTAGATTATAAAAATGCTCTTGATAAATTCAGAAAAGGAAGAAAAAAATACATTACAAGAACCGATGTAGAAATAGTACAAGAAATTATGAACCAATATAAAGACCAATACTAATGAAAACAAAATATCTTATATTTTTAGTTTGCCTTATATTATGCCTACTACCAATAGTGACATTAGGACAAACAACACCCAGTGCAGATGATTCCAATAAACTTTTACAATTTTTAAAAGGAGATGGAGCTTTTGAACAATGGTTTTTTAAATCATTCAATAGATTGGACACAAGCATTAGTGCTGAAGCAAGTAAAGTATCCTTTTTAGGGAGACTTATAGGAGGAATAGGAGCTACATTTTATTTATCTTATATGGGATGGCAGATGCAGTCAGGAGACCGAGAATGGGAAATAACCCCAATGTTAAAACCATTCTTTATAGGACTGATTTTATTACATTGGACAAGTTTTTATTCTTTCGTTCAAAGTCCATTCAGAGTAGTTTCTACACCTTCACAAACTATGTTTGAGAAAATAGAAAGAGAGGCTAACACACTCCGTGTTAAACGATTTCAAAAGCAAAATCAACTTTTGGATTATATGATTAAAAAAGAAGCCGAAGAAAAAGCAAAACAAAAGGAATTGGATAATTTGAAAGAGAAAGGTTTTATTGATAAGATAACTGATAGTATTAAAGAAGGTTGGGATAAAATACAAACTCCTGTAGAAGAATGGTTTATAAGAATGGATTTTAAATTCCAAAGATGGGGAGCAGACCTTTTAGAAGCTATTGGTTTATCTATTCTCAGAGTCTGTACTTATCTTATTTTCTTTATTCAAAAAATTTGGAGTTATATTCTAATTGTTCTTGGACCGATAGCCATTGGCATGGCTCTTATTCCAGGCTTTGAAAGTTCACTTACCAGTTGGGTTTCAAAATTTATCAATATTAACCTGTATACATTTGTTGCATTTACCATTATCAACATTGGGCAACAGCTAATCATTTCTGCTTACACTATGGAAATAGACCGATATGAATTAATGATAAATAGCGCTGGGAATGTTGATTCTGCGACCATATCGGCTTTTATCAATGGAAATGGAATGTTACATGTTACACTATTTACTGTGGTAGCTTACATCGTTACAGGAATTGGTGTTCTGATGACCCCAACCATTGCAGACAGCATTGTTTCAGCTGGCGGAGCAGGTGTAATGACTAAAATGAAACAAAGTGCAGGAAAGTATGTAGCTGGAGCGCAGGGGCTTTATAAGTTAGGAAAAGGAGAAGATAAAGATAAAAAATAGTAAATCACAATTCTAAACCATCTCAATTATGTTAGTAAAAAGTATAGAACAAAAAATAAAGATAAACAAAGCAGTTTCTATTTCTGTCATTTTAGCATCGATAGTAATTGTTGTTGCAGGGTTTGTTTTCTCATATAAAATTGTAGAAGATTCCAGAAAATCTCTTTACATCTTGGATAATGGAGTTCCGATTTTGGTAAAACAGACTGATGAACTTCTAAACCGCCCAGTAGAATACAAATCTCAAGTGGAACTTTTTCATAGGTTGTTTTTTACCCTTGCTCCTGATGATGAATACATTAAGCAAAATGTAGAAAAATCTCTTTATCTTATTGATGATACAGGAAAAAAAGAATACACCAACTTAAAGGAAAAGGGATTTTATAATCAACTTGTTTCATCAAGTTCTATGATTACTGTAAATGCAGATTCTATCCGTTTAGATGTTGCTAATAAGAGATTTGTATTCTTTGGAAGACAAGTAATCAACAGAAGGTCGGCAATTATTATTAGGAAATTAATAACAGAAGGTAATTTTGATGATGTATTAAGGACTCCCAATAATCCACATGGAGTTATACTGAAAAACTGGAAAATTATAGACAATTCTGAAATATCAAGTGAATCAAAATACAATGGATTTTAAGCTATGAAAGAGAGAATAGACAGCCTGTTATCTTGGGCTAATGAACAAAACCGACCTAAAAAAATTCTGATTTACTTTTTAGTATTCTTGGTTTTATCTGGAATTTTTGCCGTAGTAAGAGAAATTTATTTTCCACCAAAGGTCACTTTTACAAGTATTCCTAATTTTTACACCCAAAGTGATAAAGAAAAAGAAAAATTTCATCTGAAAGAAGCACGATTGGAAAAAGTAATGAAAGAACTTCATTCCTTTCAAGAAAAAGAAAAAATGAAAAGGCTTACAAAAAATGACAGCATGAGAATAGAGTATTTATATAACGAATATAAAAAACTGAAAAATGAACCTTAAGAAAATAAATTTTAAACAGCCAAAATACATTATTCCACTTATTACTCTTCCTTTTGTTTTATTTGGAGCTTATCAGGTAGAAAGTCTAATGGCAGATGAAGAAGTTGCTGAACCACAGCAGGAGCTTAATCTTTCATTAGGGGAAACAAGAGATAGTATTTTAACCAAAAACGAAGCTTATGATGAGTTTTTTGCCAATGGGGACAGCAGAACAATGCTTGATGGATTAGAGACCGAAGAGGACAGTCTTTTGAACTATTCTGATAACCTGAATTATAAACAAAAAAGATACATTGATTCCCTTGAAGATGCAAGGAAAAGAAACATGGCACAAGGAGGATTTTCTGGAAGAACATCTTACTATGAACCGAGAGATACGAGGGCAAGAGATGAAAGAGATTTTCAGCGTTCAGCAGAAATTATCCGTATGCTGAATGAGGGAGCAAGTGGTACAGGGAATGGTTATAATTCTTCGGCTTCAGCTTCAAATAATTATTCTTCTCCTCAACAAAAAGAAGATGATGACCCAGTAAAGACTTTGCGAAAGCAGATGTTGTTTATGGATTCATTAGAAAAGTCTAAAGACCCAGAGTATCAGGCACAAGTAAAGGCTAAAGAAAAATTAAAACATGATAAAGCTAAAATGAAAGCTTTTCTTAATAGCACACTGAAAGTTTCAAAAAATGGACTGAACAAAAGCTTCAATTCTATTACCAAAGAAAGTGAAAGTAATTTTGTGAAAGCCGTAATAGATGAAAACTCAAAGGGTTACCTTGGTAGTAGAATTCGTTTCCGACTACTGGAAGACATCTATGTAGGAAAACATAAAATAAATAAAGGGACTATGATTTATGGGCAGATATCAGGATTTTCTATGCAGAGAGTTAATCTCAATGTGATTTCTATTCTTAATAATGGGGAAATCCTGCCTATCAACCTCTCTGTTTATGATGTAGATGGAATGAAAGGACTCTATGTTCCTGAAAGTGCATTTAGAGATATGATGAGAGAACTTGGACAAAATTCGGTGCAGGGAACATCATTGGATAATGCCAACCAAGGGTTTTTCACAAGCTTTTTATCCAAAGCTTTCTCTTCTGCATCACAAACAATAGCAAACCTTATCAGAAAGAATAAGGCAAAATTAAAATATAACTCTTATATCTATTTAATTAACGAAAAAGAATTTGAAAAATATGAAGACAATTAGTATTAAAGCAATTTTATTTGGGTGTGTTTTTTCTGCTTCTTCTCTTTTTGCTCAAACTGAAAAGAAAGAACAAACAGTTCGTGATCTTCCTGAACTTAATATGACCGAAGGAGTGAATATACATTTTATATCGCCTGAACCCATTCAGTTTGTAGATTTGTCTACCGATGAACTTATAGGAGATTTACCTTCTGAAAATATCGCAAGAATCAAGATTACCAATAAACAGGAACAAGATTCTGTAAAAGTGATAAAACAGAAACGAAATAGTTTTTATAGTGGAGAACAGTTAGGCATTATTACTATTGTAGGACAGTCTTTCATGGCTCAGTATAAAGCCGTTTTTAGAAACCCTTTGGTATTTAATTCTCAAACCAATATCCAAATTCAGCCAGAAGATATGCAACCTTTGGAGTTTCCTAAAATGAGTTTTTCAAACCTTGAATTAAGAAATTTTTCATTAGATATTATTCAGCGAGATACTCAAAGACCTTTGAGAAAAGTAAATTCTCTAAAACTTACCATTGAGCTTAATAATGTTTATGTGATGGGAGATTACATATTTCTTGATGTTAATTTCAAAAATAAATCCAATCTTAATTATGATGTGGAAGGAATTAAATTTTCACTCGATGATAAAAAAATATATAAAGCCACCAATAACCAAAATATAGAAATGAAACCAATTTATCAATTCTATCATAATAAAGTCTTTAAAAAGAATTTTAGAAATATTTATGTCTTTAAGAAATTTACTTACCCTAATAGTAAAGTTATGAAAATAAGACTATTGGAAGAGCAACTATCAGGAAGAACCATTGAAATGGTCGTAAAATATTCAGATATACTAAATGCTGATACTTTTTAATTAGTCATTCATTGAAAATTAAAATCAATTAAAATGCAAGAACAACAGCACCAAATAAAAATCTATGGATTTATCCAAAAAATGGTCTATACAGTAGTTGTAATGGATTGCCTAACGCTATTCTTTCAAGATGCAAAGATTTTTGTGCTTTCTGATTTATTGCGGAATTTTGGCAAAATGGGAATATTCTTTCCTCCTATTAATGCGAAAATTTCTACCATTATCCTCATTACACTCGTTGCCATAGGAACAAAAGCCAAAAAGAAAAGAGACCTAAATGTTACCAAAGAGATTATTTTGCCTATCATCTTGGGATTACTGATGATTATCGGTTCATTAGCTTTTGTTAAGGAAGCCAGTATTCATACTTTGCCAAAAATAAATCCTTATCAAGTAGGATATGCATTGCTCTCTTTGGTTGGTGCTGTTATTACCCAAATGGGAGCTGACAGTATTTCAAAATATATGCAACAAAAAATGGGGCAAGACCGTTGGAATGTAGAGGAGGAATCTTTTGCCCAAAACCAAGAACTCGTAGAAACCCCCACTTCTGTAAATATTCCATATTTATTTCGACACAACCGAAAAACCAATAAAGGCTGGATAAATATCAATCCTTTTCGTGGGACTATGGTGCTGGGGACACCTGGGTCTGGTAAGTCATTCGGTATCATTAATCCTGCCATTCGGCAGATGATGAGTAAGGGTTTTTGTCTTTGCATCTATGATTTTAAATTTCCTGACCTTACCCAAATTGCTTATTATCAATATCTTTTAAAAAAACAAAAAGACAAAGATTACAAACACGACTTTTTCGTTATCAATTTGAATGATGTAGAAAAATCCAAAAGGGTAAATCCATTTAAAAAAGAATACATTCAGACCCTTGCAGAAGCCCAAGAAATGGCTGAATCAATGGTTTCTGCATTACAAAAAGGAGGTTCAAGTGGTGGCGGTGGTTCAGAGCAGTTCTTTACCCAGTCAGCAATCAACTTCCTCTCATCCTGTATTTATTACTTTGCAACTTATGAAAATGGGCGTTTTTCAACACTTCCACACCTTCTGTCTTTTATGAATAGAAGCTATGAAGAAATTTTTACTACTTTATTTCAACATGAGGAATTGACCTCATTACTATCGCCCTTTAAATCTGCTTATGATAATAAAGCCTTTGACCAGCTCGAAGGACAGGTCGGAACACTCAAAATATTCCTCTCTCGTCTTGCTACCAAAGAGAGTTTTTGGGTATTTTCTGGAGATGAAATTCAGTTGAAGATTTCAGATAAAGAAAACCCTTCAACTATCATTTTGGCATCTGACCCAGCCACGCAGGACATTAATTCAGCTCTTTATTCTTCTGTTTTAAATAGAACATTAAAACTTATTAACTCCAAAGGAAATTACCCAAGTGGCGTGATTGCAGATGAGTTTCCAACCATTTACATTCATAAAATTGATAATGTTATTGCCACTGCACGAAGTAACAAAGTTGCCGTAGTTCTTGGTCTGCAAGAAATTCCACAGCTTCGGCAGTTCTATAAAAAAGAAGTAGCAGACACTATTTCTGCAATTATTGGGAATATTCTCTCTGGTTCAGCTCGTGATAAAAACACTTTGGACTGGCTCGAAAAAATGTTTGGTAAAATAAAACAAAAAACTTACTCTCAATCCATTTCTAATCAAGGAACTACCACTTCTATCAATGAAAAAATGGATAATATGATTCCTGCTGGAAAAATCGCAGCACTCC
Source organism: Flavobacteriaceae bacterium (assembly GCA_013333255.2). GTDB lineage: Bacteria > Bacteroidota > Bacteroidia > Flavobacteriales > Weeksellaceae > JABCPE02. Next base: position 368,073 of record JABCPE020000005.1, read on the forward strand.
GTACAGGAGAAATGGTAGGAATGATAGCAGGAAGTGAAGAAAATAATTCTGAAGAATACAAATCATCAGCAATAAGTGGGAAAATCAATTTAGATATGAAAGCCATTAAAGAAGAGGAAGAAAACTATATAAAAATGCCTACTTATTATTCTTTTATTGATAAAACTGGAAAAGACCGAAAAGAAGAAACACTAATGGCAAACTACCGTAGAATAACCAAAGAGGTAGAGCTTATTATCAAAGAAAATATGAATCCTTAGCCTATATTCTTGATTGTTTTTATACTTTATTTCCGAAAAATCCTCCGACTATAACTCAGTCAGAGGATTTTTTATAAAGTTTGTTTTTTAACTCTTCTGTAGTGATACAAATATCATAGCCTTTTTCTATTAAACCATTGATAAGAACTTTGTCTCCTGTCCAAATCTTATGTCCTGTGTGAAAATGTAGAGCCAAAAAGGGGGTGTCATCAGGGTCTATTTCTTTCATTATATCATATGCCCTATGGAAAACATCATTATCAATATCATCAGCAGAGTAAAATTTTACATTTTTAGTGATATTTTTCAAAATACTGTTAATTTCTGTTTTATTCCGTTTGGTGCTTCTTATGATTTCTTTCAAATGCTCTATAATTTCTTCATAAATATAATCAGGAGCAATGAACTGGACATTTTTCTCATAAGACAAAATCCCAGCAATAGTTCCATTGGGAGAGTAAAAGCAACTTATGAAAATATTACTATCCGCAATAACTATCATATCTCTATTCCTTTTTTAGCAAACCATTTTTTTGTTCCGTTTCTATTGATGGATTTAGAAATTTGCATTATTTCTTTTTCTTGAGTTTTAGAGATTTTATTATCCTCAATAACAGCCTCTGACTGTTCTATAATCTTAAACTTCAAGCTTTTAAGAGCGATTTTTGCATCTTCCAGCGAAATCCCCTTTGGTGGTTCTATGGTTAATATTCTTGACTTCATAATCCAAAGTATTTCTTACAAATTTAGAAAAATAATTTCACAATGGTACAAAATAGTTCAAAATAGTACAAAATAGTTCAACCCTCCCTTAAATCCTTGTAATTCTGATGAGTAATGGTCACTTTTGTAGAAAAAGATAGGAAATGAATTACTTTATTAGATTATTCTTTTTTCTCTTAACAACAACCTGTTTTGGGCAGTTTAACACACTCACTTATACCTATCAAGAAAAGGAAAATAAAGAGTTTTTAAATGAATCTTTTCCTTCTGCAACACAAAATGAAACAACACAAAAACAAGTTACAAAACCAAAGAAAAAAAGACTTTTCACAACAAAAGCAGACCTAAAAAAAGAATTGGACTCTCTAAAAACTCTAATTATTGATTTAGACAAAAAAGAAAATGATAAAAAACTTAATTTCAAAAAAATAGAAGACTCTTTAATTCAAAATTTTCAAAACAAAATTGCAAAAAAAGAATCTGAAACAAACCATAAGAACATTAAAAAATACAATTTTATTTCCGAGAATACTATTAAGAAAATAGCAATGCCTTTGGATAAAATGCTGATTACTTCGCCCTTTGGTGTTCGTTATCATCCAATTTTTGGAGGACAGAAAATGCACAACGGAATAGACTTAGGAGCAAATTATGAAAATGTATACACGGTCTTAGATGGCATAGTTTCAGAAGCTGGTTGGGATAAAAATGGAGGCGGAAATTACATAAAAGTAAGACATTCCAACCGATTTGAAACCTCTTATTTACACCTTTCACAAATATATTACAGAACAGGAGAAGTAGTCAAAGCAGGGTATATTATTGGGAAAAGTGGAAATTCTGGAAACTCTACTGGACCGCATCTACATTTTGCAGTAAAAGAATATGGGAAATTTATCAATCCTACTCAATTTTTAAATGATATAATAAAAGCAAATAATTTAATCTCAGCATATTATGAATTATGATAACCTACCAACAGATGATTTAAAAGAATTTGGAATTATTGGAGCGGATAATACTTTTTCTAAAAAGCTTTCAAATGATGATATTCAGAAATTTTTAAAAGGAGAAAGCCTCGTGGCTGATAATGGAAAAGACAGGGTTGTATTTCAGTTAAAAGATGAAAACACACGCCTTGAAGTCAATGTTTTTCAAAGAGATAGAGCTATTTCAGATATTCTTAATGAAGCTGAAAAAGGCATTTCTTATTCCTCTATTGAAAAGAAAAATAGTGCCAATGATATTTTAGGATTTGAAAAAAAGGCATTCTTGTATGATGAAAAACTAAATCAAATTGTAGAATTTGATTTGGTAAAAAACAGTAAAGAACTTACGCAGATTATTGCAGAAAGAAAAAATATAGAGGAAACCAACCGATACAAAAATGAGTTGCAAAAACTTAAAGATTTTCTACTGGATAAAATGGACAATTTCCCAGAAATCGCTAAAGAAATCAGCAATGATATAAATATCGTGTCTAAAACAATTAATACAATTGATGATGCTACACCAAACCGAGAACAAGCTCAAAAACAAGAAAAATCAGATATTCAGCTGGGAGTAAATGACCCTGACAGGTATCAAGATGCAAACCAAGAGAGAGAGGAACAACAAGAACAGGAACAAGAGCGAAAAAGAGGATTTAGAAGGTAATATTAGTTAATAAATACGATTCACAAAAAACAACAAAATATGGAACAAACTACGAGACCACAAAACGAAAATGTTTTTGCAGAAGTAAAAGAGTATTTGATAGATAAGGTTAATGGAAAAATTAATAATGAATTTGATTTATTAGAAAAATTACATCTTGGCAAATACAATAATATAGTTGAACATCTAAAAAATGAAAGGATATTTGATAATGATATATCCGAAATAGAGGATTTTAAAAATAGAAAAAACATAGTAGGGCTTACTAATGAGCAAGTCCAAGAAAAAATCCAAAATCTGAAAGGAGAAATTAATGGAGAACAAACAGCTGATAATTCCGAAACTATTAGACAGATAAGAGCGGATATTGAAAACTATAAAACTCAATTAAGCAATCGTGAAAAGGGAATACCTGAAACTATTTTGAAAGCTAAATTTGAGGATATTCCTCCATATAAAATTGGCGAAAAAATAACAGATTTCATTGATAGAAAAGTAGAAGATTGGGGATTAAAAAATGATTTTGAAAAACTAAAGTCTTTACAAATTGATAATATTTTTGAGAAGAATATAAATCTTGATGAGTTTAAAGAGAATCTGGTAAATAAAATAAAAAGCCAAAATCCTGAGGTTAAGGAAACTCAACAAGAGAATGTACAGAATTTTATAGTAAAAATGGTTTTTTCTGACCATGGAAAAACTCAAACTGAACTTGATAAAGAAAGACTTCAAGAATATAAAAACTTGACTCCAGAGGAAAAGAACATGGTAAAAGAGATGGGGGTTCGAGAGGCGATAAATCTTATAGAGGAAGTAGGAGAAAAAACAATTTCTCAAGAGGGGATAAAAAAGACACAAGAACACTTCGAAAGAATTATCAATGAAGCTGAAAAAGAGCAGACAACGAAACAGAGTTCTTCGCAGAGTGAAAACATCGAAATAGAGCAAAAATTATCACTGAAAGATAAATATATCACACCTTTTACCAAAGAATATAAAGACTTTGTAAAAGAGATGGAAAATTCCTCTCCAGAAGCTTTTTACATGGATGGAGAAAGAAGTTTTACTGAAAAAGAAAAGAAGTTTATGCAAATCTATGATGAGAAACAAGGGATAAAAAGTCCTCAAATCTTTTTGAGAGAAGCTGAAAAAGAACAGACAACAAAACAAAGTCCTTCGCAGAATGAGAATATATACAATGATAAACAAAAACAGGAAGAAAAAATAAAATCTCCAATAGAATCAGCCCAGTTAGATTATCTCAAAAACCAATTAAAATATCTTGGCTTTGGAGAAAGTAATAAACTGCATCAAGATTTAGAAAAAGGAATAAATTCCAATGAAAAAACCTTTAAGATTCAGACTAAATCAGATAGAGCAATGCAGGGAAATGAAGTAAATTTTACTTTAAATTTTAATAAATCTGAAAAAGGCGGAGTATTTTTAAATTCATTTAATGCAACTTTAAAAAATGAAATTGGAGAGGAACGAACTCACAATTTTGGTGTAAATCATTTTACAGCAAAAGAAGCAGTTAATCTGCTTGAAGGACGCTCTGTAAAGACTGAATTTAAGGAAAATGAACCAGTTTTTGTAAAGCTCAATTTTGCAGAAGAAAAAAATGAATATGGTAATTTTAAATTCCAAACATATAATCAACAGGCTTACGGAGTAGATACAGCTAAAATTGTAGAAAAATCAGGGCTTATTTTTGATAAACCTGAACACAAAGATAACACAGTCAAGTCCCTTGAAAAAGGAAATATTGTAAAAGTGAAATTTAACTTGGACAATAAAATCACAGAAGGAAATGCCGTGCTGAACCCTCAATATAAAACCCTTAATCTTTACGATAAAGAAATGAACAGGCTCAACACCAATAAACCTATTCAAGGATTAGATACTCAGCAACAAGAAAAGAATAATATAAGACAACAAAACATTTCAAGAAGTTTATAATCCCAAAGGCTACCAAAAAAGTAGCCTTTTATTAAATAACATCGTTATGAAAAATATCATTTTAACTTTTTTATCACTCACTTTGCTAAATTCTTGTAATAAAGAAATCAAATCTCAAAAAGGAGCAATAGATGTAATTTCTAATATCTATGTAGATGCTTCTAAAAATTTGGATAATACTCAAAGTTTTCTTATTTCAAGACTTAATTATTCTAATGATACAATTATAGAATTAGTTCCAGACCCTAACAATTCTGTTATTACCAAAGAGATAAATTTTATAAAAGACACCATGTTTTATTCATTAGGAGAACCAGCTCAAACAAAAACAATTTCGGAAGTGGTAACTGCCCAAAAGCCACGCTCAGTGTATTCTATGAAAGATATAGGAGCTGTTTTTACCAAAGACAAAATTCCTAATTATGAACACCGAAGAACACTCAAAGACACTATATTATTTAAGAAAAAATACAAACGATTTGAAATCAATTCGCCTAAGAATTTCAGCCGATATTATATCTATGAAACCGATACTATTTTGCCTTATTCTCTTTATCGCCACGCAGAGATAGATTATAAAGGCAGAATAGAGCGTATAGACACTTACAACAAGGAACAAGATATTTTTGTTACACTTCAATTACTGCCAAGAAAAAACTGGGATGAAGAAGCAAAAGATATTTTAAAATTCAATGATTTTATTAACAAAAAATCTAAAAAATAATCCCAATGAACCAGCGAAAATCTTACTCGGCGGATGAAATTAATAAAATCACTGAAAGTGTCAGTGTTTTAGATTATTTCCAATATTTAGAAAAGCAGGGAAAAGTCCAGTTTGACAGAAAGTCTGGACATGATTACTATTTTAGAACTGATGAGAATAAATTTTCAGTGAATGAAAATGGGTATTATGATTTCAAAACAGGGCAAGGTGGAAAAATCATAAAAGCTGTGATGAATTTTGAAAATAAATCTTGGCGTGAAACGATGGATTTCTTAAAAGATTTTTCTAATGTATATATTTCAGAAGATTTTGCAGAACAGAAAAGATTGAAAGATACCCAATCTAATGAAAAAAGAGATATTTCTGTTACCAAAATAACCCCACCAAACAATGATAAGCTTATTGAATATTTTAATAATAGAGGTATTGATAAGGATATTTTGGAGAAATACACGAAACAGATTCATTATAAGGTAGAAGATAAAAGCTACTTTGGTCTTGGAATAGAGAATCAATCAAACGGCTACGAAATCCGTAACCCATTGATGAAATCTAAACTGGGTAAAAATGATATTGCCATTGTCAATAGAGAGAATGGGAAAAATGTTGTGGTTTTTGAGGGAATGACCGATATGCTTTCTTTTCTGCAACTACAGAAGCTTAACAACAGAGAGAATAAATCTACACTGGTAGTTCTAAATTCAGTGGTTAATGTAGATAAATTCATAGAAGAATTTAAGGACTACAAAGGGAAAATCACTTTACTTTTAGATGGAGATAAAGCAGGGACAGATACCTCTACAACAATATTAAGCTCAATGCCAAATCATAATATAGAAGATTTGAGATGGAAATATAGTATTGGGATTACAGGAACAGGAATCAAAGACTTAAATGATTATTTACAAAATAGAGAGGAAATACAATCAAAAAAGCGTAATTTAGTAGAAAATAAATTTATAAAAAATGAAACAAATCAAGAACAATCCACAGGAATATCCGATTCTGAGTCAGTGGAACGAGGAAAAACTGAATCAGACAATAGAATCATTGACAAAACAAGCCAATCCGAGCATAGAAACACCGACAGAGAGCCAGAAACTTTGGACAGCTACAATGTTGGAAATGGATTTAGCTCATCAGAATCAGAGCATTTGGGAAGAGGAAGACAACAGCCAAATGACAGCCACCGAGATACACAACCGCAGAGTGATAGAATTGAAGAAATTATACAACGAGGGGAACATAGCGGAATTGGACAAAATCTGGACAAGCAAAACAGAGGAGGACAGCCCAGCAATCAAGAGAATGGCGTGGGAGATGTCAATGGACTTGGAAGACCTGCCATATTAGACCTTGTTCAAAATTTAAAAGGTCAAAAAATATCCAATGAACAAATTACTGAATTAGTAAATAATCTTACCGAAGTAGCCGAAGATAAAACTATTTCTCTAAAACAAGATATTGAAATTACAGAGGACATCAAAGACCTCGTTTCTGCTTATAAAAGTGGCGGTATTGCCAAAGCAGGGCGAGGTATTTTAGATGAATATTATACCGATGAAAAATTGGTAAATGCTGTTAGAAATCTTATTAAAGATAATTTTGATGGACAAAAAGAAATCAGTGTCTTAGAACCAAGTGTCGGCACAGGAAATTTCCTTTCAGCAGTTAAAGATTTAGATGTAAAAACAAGCATCAATTCTTTTGAAATCAATGAAACTACGGCAAAAATCACAAAAATTCTTAATCCAAATATTGAGGTAAACCTCCGTTCATTTGAAACCGAATTTATAACAGAAAACGGACAAAAAAAAGATTTTTCTCCTAACTATGATTTAGTTATCGGAAACCCTCCTTATGGTCAGCATCGTGGACTTTACAAAGGTCTGGGCGAAGAACCTAAAATTGCTCGTTATGAAGATTATTTTATCAAACGCTCTCTTGATGTTCTTAAAGAAGGCGGAACTCTTGCTATGGTTGTGCCAAGTTCATGGCTTAACCGACAAAATGAGCTTCAAAATGCAGAATTAAAAGAAGCTTACCGTTTGCCCAATGGAGTTTTCAAAGCCACTGATATAGGAACGGATATTATCATTTTAACCAAAAATTCTAATGCAGAAAAAAGAGATATTTCCAATTATTTTATTGAAAATCCAGCTAAAATTTTAGGCGATTTAGACCAAAAAACTAACCGTTTCGGCAAAATAGAAGACTATGTGAAAGGTAATTTAGATGATGCTTTACATCTGCTTCAACGCCATGCAGACCAGCGAGACAAAACACCTCAAAAAACTGAAGAAACACAATTAAGCTTATGGGATACAGAACCTATTTCGGAGGAAATTGTAGAGCAAAAAGCTGAAAAAGAACAGGAAACAAAACAGGAAGAAAATCAGACTAAAGAATTACAGCAAAATATTGAGCAGACCTTAATTAAATTGCACAATATCAAATTCAAAAGTCCTGTCATTGTTAATGAAATTGAAAAATACAATGAAATTTATCGTGAAACAGAAAATGCACCACAAAACTTTGATAATGAGAGAATAAAAGATATTTCTGACAAGTTAGAGCGATTGAATAAAAATATAAAATCAGAGGAACAGGAATATAAAATTCAATCCATACCAGAGATTAAGAAAGGAGTATTAAAATATCTATTTAACAAACAAGATGAAATAGTAGATACTGGTCTGCAAAACAGTCCAAATCTTACTAAAAACGAATTAGATGCATTTCAAAACACCAAATATGATGGGGAAATCCAAATCCATGAAAGCCGACTTGAAAAATATGCTAATCTTTATAAAGGCTCAAAAATTCATGATTTCTACTATGCAGAAGGTGATATTTATGAAAAATTAGAGCAGTTAGAAAACGAAAAACTTGAACTCTCTCAATCTCAATATGAGAAGCAGAAAGCTCTTTTAGAAAAAGTTTTGCCTTCTAAAAAATCATTAGAAGAAATTATCATTTCACCAAATCATGAATTTGTACATAATTTTTTGTTAGGTAAAGAAGAGAGAGAGGTCACACAGCAAATAGGCTGGAACTATGGAACAATAAACCCAAGACCTATTTATACCACTGAAAAACAGATGGTAGATATTACTTTGGCAATGAAATTCAAAGAATTTATCCGAAATCTTCCTGATGAAGCCTTTGGTAATTCTTCATCATGGGAAGTGCGTGGGTTCGTAGATAATGAACAGGTTACAGGAAGTGATAAAGACCGAAATGCTCTTATCCGTGAGAGGCGGAAGGAAACAGCTAATGACCTATTTAGTAAATTCTTAAAAGAGGAACTATCTGATGCTGAAAAAGAAAAATTTGTCAATGAATTTAACCGAAAATACAACAATATCCATATTCCTGATTACAAGGAATTTCCTTTGTTTTCACAAATTCATAAGAATTTCAAAGGCAAACCGCTGGAACTTACCGAAGTTCAAAAAGCAGGTATTGGAAGGCTCACAACTAAGGGGGTGGGACTTTTGGCTCACGAAGTAGGTTTTGGGAAAACACTCTCTGGAGTACTTTCTATGCATGAGGCAATGGAGAGAGACAACGCCAGACGACCTCTTATTGTCGTGCCAAATGACAGTATTTTAAAACAATGGGTGGAAACTATTTTTGAAACTATCCCTAATGCTAAAGTTAATGTTTTAGGGAATTTGGGGAAAGATTACGATTTATCCAAATTTAATAATAAAGATGGAGAAATTACACTTGTAACCTATGAAGGTTTTAATAATATTGGATTTTCCAAAGAAACTACCGAAAGATTAGCACGAAATTTTTCATATATTTCTCAAAATGAGACCAAAGCTCTAAAATTTTCGGAGCGAGATGTTCAAAAAGAACTTCAAAAACAAGAGGAAATTCAAGGAAAAATGAAAAGAGGAAAAATCTATGATTGGGAAGATTTTGGATTTGACCATCTTACTTTTGATGAAGTTCATAATGCAAATCATATTGTAGGGAAAGTAAAGATAGAGGACAGGAGATTTGCTTCTGATTTTAGAAATCAAAACCAAGCCACTTCGCTTTTAGGCATCAATACTTGGATGGCTTCACAATACATTCAAGAGCAGAATTATGGGCGAAATGTTACCCTTCTTTCTGCAACTCCTTTCACTAATAAGCCATTAGAATATTATTCTGTACTGTCGCTCATTGCCAATGAAAGATTAGAAAAATCAGGGTATTTTAATGTCAATAATTTCTTTGAAACCTTTATGGAGGCAGACAATGATATGGAAATTGATGCAAAAGGCGATATAAAGTACAAAACCAATGTAAGAAGATTTAAGAATAATGCTTTGTTTCAGCAACTTTTGAGCGAGTTTATTGACATTAAAGGAGAAGAAGATAATCCAGAACTCAAACGCCCCAATCGTATCAATAAAGAGTATAAAATTGAACAAAATCAATTAACCGAAGATATGTATTTTAGGCTTAATCTACTTTTAGATGAAAAGAAAGAAGGGGCTATTTTAACACATATTCTTAATGCTCGTAAAATCGCTATTTCTCCCTATTTGTATGATGAATATGATGGCGAAAAGCCAACAACGAAAGAATTTATTGAAAATTCGCCAAAATTAAAAACTACTATGGAGCTGATTGCTCAAAATAAAAAAGACCAACCAGATGCAGGGCAGATTATCTATTCTGAATTAGGGGTTTCAGAGTTTCCAAAACTTAAAGAGTATTTGGTTTCAGAAGTGGGATATAAAGATAATGAAGTAGCGATGATTACAGGGGCTGTTAGTAAAAACCAACGACTAAATATTCAAGAAAAATTCAACAAAGGGGATATTAAAGTTATTATCGGTTCAGAGGCTATCCAAGAAGGAATGAATTTACAGGAAAAAACTTCTGATATGTATTTATTATCTCTTCCGTATAACTTTACTTCGCTTCGCCAAATTGAGGGTAGAGCTTGGAGGCAGGGAAACCAGTGGGAAAATGTAAGAATTAATTTCATGCTGACCAATGATAGTGTAGATGTTTTTATGCTTCAAAAACTTCAAGCTAAACAGTCTCGTTATATGGAGGCTATGAAAAAAGGAGCAAATGTAATAGATGTATCTGATGTAGATACTCAAGAACTGAAAACAGCTCTTATTACCGACCCAACTACAAGGGCAGAAATTGAAATTTCTATCCTTAAAAAACGCTACGAAAACGAGAAGACTCGCCATGAAGCTGATTTGGGGTTTGTATCAAGGAAGTTTGAAGATTATGTAAAAAGTAAAGAATATCAGCAGGTAAAAAATTTGAAATTAGATTTGGAAAAATACACTCAATGGCAAAATTCAGGCAATGGAAACTGGGAAAACCAAATAAAATGGACAAAAGAAAAATTGGAGATTTCTGAACCTGCTTTAGCTCAATTAGAAAATAAGCTTAAAGAAAAAGGAATAAATATAAATGATTTCCAAATAAGGAAAGAGCAGACAAATATGAAAATAGCTGAAATAAGTGACAAAATTGAAAACGAACTGCCTCTATTAAGAGAAAAAATGATTAACCAATATAGAGCTGAAAAAAAAGAAAAACTTGAAAATTACAATCCGATTGATTTTGTAAAAGAAAGAGAAGAAGAAAACAGGGAGTTTTTCAAGTTAAGACCAAAAGAAGAAAAAGTTGCTGAAAAAGAAGAAATTTCTATTGAACCAATCCAAGAACAAGAACAAAAAAGAGGATTTAAACGATAAATTTTAATACAAAATGAAAGATTTAACACTAAAACAAATTTTGGAAGTATTGACAGACGATATTGATATTTTATTACTCCAAAAGAAGAAACAAGAACTATATACTAAAAATGAAATACGATTACAATTAAAATCATCATTAATAAGAGTCATAGAACAAATAGAAAGGGATAATTTCTTTTATTATACTCCTATGAATATTCCGTTATATAGTGCTTCGAAGATTATTAATATTTTAAATTCTACTATAAGTAAGAAGGAAAAAAATATATTGATACAAAATATTGTGGAAGAAATAAATTCATTTAAAGAAGAAAAGGAGGAATAAAAATTCCTTCTTTTTTTGTATCTTTGCAGAAAGAAAAATCACACAAATATTATGGAATATCCGATTAGTTTAGACACTGCTTTACAGATTGTTGGCTCACTGAAAGTAAGAGCAATCAAAGATTTAAAAAATGTAAAAACAGAAAAAGAAGAGGCTTTAATCAATCAAAAAATTGATATGTATCTGCAAGAAGAAAGAATGCTTTATGGAGCAGATGATTTAAGCCGACTTTCGGTAATGGACAAGGTAGTTAATTTTTACAGCCCCTTAATAAAACGCCTCAATGGATTTGCATAAGGTTAAAGAAATTTACCAAGAAGAAAAAGAAAAACTTTTAAGGAATTTAATACCACAAGAAAAACCTTTGGCTTTTATTTTAGGGGGACAGCCAGCATCTGGAAAAAGTAAATTAGCCAAAGAGTTTATAGGTGAATTTTCTAATGATAATATTCTTTTTGTGAATGGCGATATTTACCGAGAATTCCACCCTGACCGCCAAAAACTTATCAATAATCCACTATCATATTCCAAAGAAACACAGGTTTTTTCTAATGTTTTTACCGAAAATCTTATTCGTGAAGCCATAGAAAATAAATATAACATCATGGTAGAAGGCACGATGCGAAACCCACAAGTTCCGTATAATACAGCCAAAATGTTCAAAGAAAACGGTTATGAAGTGGAAATTTTAGCAATTTCTGCACCATCTGTTTTTACGGAATTAGGTTTGTATAATCGTTATCAGGAAGAAATCAATTTTCAAGGCTGGGGAAGATTAGCAGAAATTGAATCTCATAATTTGGCAGTAAGTGGAATTTTAGCATCTTTGGATTTACTTTACAAAGAAAAAACAGCAGATAAAATTCATTTATATTCCTATCAAGCAGAAAAGCATATTGTAAGTTTTTCATTACAAAACAATGAATGGGATATTGATGATTTGCCATCTAATTATATTATAGATGCAAGAGAAATTCAATTGCAGAAAAAAGAGAATATTGCAAAACTCATTGAACGAGGAGAAAATACTCTGAACCAAATTTCTGATAACTTGAAGCCAAAAGTTAATGAAATTTTAGAAAAATTAAAAAATCTTGGTCAAGAAAATGACCAAAAAAGAGGATTTAGAAGATAAAAAAGTCCCTAACTTATGGTTAGGGATTTATTTTGTGGAATAATTTATTTGGGGAATTAATTCATAAACAATAATTGTTGTAACCTTATTACTTTTATCTGATTTGACTGCTCTAAAATATTTTCTATCGATTAATAAAATATCATCAAAATCTTCAATTAGATTTCTGTCAAATAAATTACTACCGTTTTCATCCCTAATTTCTTGGGTGTTAATATTAAAAAAATCAAATGATTCGCGGATATAAAACTCCCGTTCTCCATATAAATGAATAATAAGGCGAGTAAAATGTTGTTCAATAAACCAGTATATCATCGCATTTCGGTTTTTTGAATAGAAGTCTTCTACATCCCACAGGAAAAATTCAATATTATTATTCATTTTCCAATAATTTAAGATTTGTTTTTTTCTACATTATGTAGCTTAAAATCATTCTTCTTGAATTTTTCCTCTTCTTCTTTATCTTTATTGAAAAATTCCAAGGTATCAGAAATGATTTTCTCTAAATTCTTTTCCCAAAACCAAAGGGGAATCTTAAAATAAAACTTTCCTCTTTCATTCTCTTCAATTTCTCCGAGGTCTTTGACCAAAGTTTTGGGAACAAAAGCCCAAGGATTAGTATTTATTTTTTTGAGAGTAGCAGTAAGGATTAGTTTGTAGGATTTTTCTAATTCTTCGTATTTATCTACATAGACAAACACGCAATCTTCCTCTTGTGGTATTTTCAATTCTTCTATTTTGGTTTCCCAAGTTTCGGTGTCAATTTCTAAACCCTCATCTTTTTTTTCTGTCTTGGATTTGGGTAACCAAAATTCTACTTCTTTTTCTAATTCAGAAACAAAGGCTTTGATAAGCAATGCTTTTTCTGTTTCTTTAACGATAGTGTAATTTTCAAGTGTTTTCATCTTCTAAATCTTTTAATAATTGTTTCTTAAGTAAATACTGCTGGTGTAAAAATCCCCAATATTCTTCAAATTTTGGGTCTTCCAGTTGCTTTTGTATAGTTTCCAAGATTTCTTCTAATTCCTCCCTTGTGGGTGGAAATAATTCTTCTGTAGATAGTTCTAATTCATTCATGATGTTGATTTTAAATAAAAAATGGACTTGGAGGCATCATAAATATAAACCCTAACATTTTCAGAAAAAAGAGTATTAACAGTGTTAATATTAAGAAAATTACTATCAATTTAGGTTTAATTTTTTTCATAGCTTCTTGTTTTATTATTCTAAACAGATCTAAATTCATTGACAATAGAGCAATTATTTTGAAATAAAAAGGACTTAAGATTCTCATTTTAGAAGCTTATGATTTTTGTAAATTTTTATTAAAAAATTCATAGTCTTTGTAAAAATATAAGCTGAAGCTATTGCACAATAATAGCTCCATTCTTCATTTTGAGCTCCAAAATAGATAAGATATATCACTGCAAAAAGACTTATTCCAAACATTATTTTTTGTCGCTGAATGTCTTTGGAAAGATTTTGTCTATTTATATTTTTCATATTTTTTATTTTGGGTTAATATTCCATATTTCTAAATTCAGAAATCGCCATATTTACTTTATATCTCTCATCTAATAATCCTCCATTTCTATTTTTAGCTATCATAATTTCCACCTCATTTTTTGTAGGAGCATTATTGTAATCATCCCATTCATCAATATTGTAATATTCTGGACGATAGAGGAAAATGACTTCATCTGCATCCTGTTCTATTGAACCAGACTCTCTTAAATCGGATAATTGAGGGCGTTTATTAGGTCTGCTCTCTACAGCTCTTGAAAGTTGAGAGAGAGCGATTACTGGTATATCTAATTCTTTTGCAATAGCCTTTAATCCTGATGAGATTTTAGCGATTTCTTGCTCTCTATTTTGTGATTTTTCATAAGTTGCTAATTGTAGATAATCAACAAATAAGGCTTTTATATTATATTTCAATTTCATCATTTTAGCCTTGACTTTTAAATCTTGAATAGATATTGATGGAGTGTCATCAATATGTATTTTTAGTTTGGTCAAGTCTTCCTTATAGTGATAATACCGCTCTCTTTCATCTTCTTTCAGACCTTTTCTCAATATTGAAGAGTTTGGAATTTTGGTATAATTTGTAATAATTCTCACAGCAATTTGTTCTGCAGACATCTCCAATGAGAATATACCTACTGCCATATTTTGGATTGCTAAATCTACTACCTGCTGAACTAAAAATGCTGTTTTTCCCATTCCAGGTCTTCCTGCCACAATAGTAAGGTCTGAATTTTGCCAACCTCCCATTGTTTTATTGATAATACCTAATGAACTTGGGATACCTGTAATCCCATTAAGATTGATATTGTCAAATCTCTCTTCTGCTTTATGAACAAGACTTGAAAAGCTTTGATATTGCTTATTGTTGTCTATAAATTGGTCTAAAAATAAATTATCAAAATACTCAAAAGCTTTATCACGAATATCAAATATATCCATATTGGGTTCTTGAGCAAACCTCAATAATTTTGAAAACTTATCTATAAAATCTCTTTTTACAGATAGTTCCACCAGAACCATTAAATGATATTCAAAGTTTGCAGAAGAAAAAGAGTTAGTAACCAAGTCTATAACATAATGGTCTAAATGAGAATGCCCTCTCTTATTTAATTCTAATGTTACAATCATTAAATCTATCCCTTTACCATTTTCCCATAAGTCCGCAATAACTGAGTATATAAGTCTATTTTCTTTTGTTGTGAATAGATTAAGATTTAGTTTGGTATAATGGTTAGCAAATAAGGATGATTCTTGAATTAAATGAGCTAAAATTTCTTTTTCTAATTTAATATTTGTGTTATTCATTGTAAGTTTGTTTTGAGCGTTTTATAGTAGGAATGTTATTAGGCTGAAGTCCTGAAGGTTTCTTTTTTGAGGTTTTTAAATGTGGCAGTGTGTTTTTTAAATTGTTTTGCCACTTATTTATAGGGATTCCAAGTCCATTGACCCAGCCATTGTCTCTCCATGATTCATATTTTGATTTGATAGCAAAATCCATTGTTTCATCATAAATTTCTAAACTTTTAGCAAAATTCATAAACTCATCTAATGAGGGTATATTTATATTTTCTCTTGTTGATGTATGAATTGTTTTTTCTTCTAATATTTTAGGTTGAATGTTATTTATAATAGGGCTTTCTATCATTTTTTTGAATGGTTCTGATTCTTGACTTACTTTATTTTTAATATTTAAAGTCTCTTTTTGGAGTGATTCTTGTAGTAAGAAAGAAATATCAGTTATTATTCTATAAATACTTGGCACCCCATTTCTTGTTTGATACTGAATTAAACCAACATTTCTTAATTTTGATTTAAGAGCATTAATAGTTGGTCTAGTTAAAGATAATTTTTGACTTATTGCATTATCTGATATTGTGAAATCTTTGCCATCATTTTGTCTACATTTTTCCAATAGAAAAAAATATAATGCAATAGCAGATGCTCCTAATGGAGATTTTTCATTTATAGACCAAAATTTGGTTGTTAATTCAGTATAATTCATAATTCATTCTCTTTTGCTATAATTTCAAGAACTTTTTTCTTATCTATTACGATTAACTTTCCCACTTGAGATATTGCGTCATCTATCATCCCAGAGTTTTTAATTTTAGAAGCAGTTGTTCTTGAACAGCCTAATATCTTTGCCAAGCCTTTCAATCCATACACATATTCTTTAATTTCTTTTTTTTGCCCAGTTACTACCTTATGCAACTCTATATATTCTGCCACCGTAAGGTGTAATAATTGAGTATTAGGATTGATGTCCATAGTATTTATAATTTATTATTAAATAACTCTAAAGCTTTTTCTCTATCAATAATTATTTTTCTGCCTCTTTGGATTATCGCTTCATCAAATATTCCTTGACTTTTTAATCGAGAAGCGTGGGTTTTAGAACACCCTATTAAATCTGCTAGACCATTAATTCCATATACATACTCTTTTTTTTCTATAACTTCTTGTTCTGGATTATTAGGTATTTCGGTATATTTCTGAAATGCTTGTAAAAAATCACCAAGAGTCAGTTGCCACATTGGAGTGTCTCTATCAATATTCATTTTTATGATTTTAAGTCGGTTATCATTACTTCCATTTTACATTCTAAAGAATACTTATTATTCATTGCTTTTTCATAGAGAATATCTATAATTCTGTCGTCAAAGGAGTTTCCACTCATCACTCTAATTATTTTATTATAAGAAATTTTATTTTCTTTGGAAACATTTGTCAAATCCCCTCTATAAAAGTATTTACGAAGTTCTTCTACAAATTGTTTTTGTAATATTTTTCTTCTTTCTGCTATTCTTTCAGGGGAAACTTCAATAGAATAATAATTTAGACTTTGCTCTCTGAGCCTTTTTTCACATTCTATAAAGTATATTCTTGCTTGTTTTCCTTTTTCGTTTCTTTCCAGCATTGAAAGTTCTTTTGCCATATCTATTGAAAGAAGGTATTCTTTCATTGGGCGTCCTCCTTTTGGGTTTTTTCCAATTTCGGAAAAAACTACATAGTCTTGATTTTCAATGAATCCAAATTGTTCAATACGCTCATTTATCCATGCTCCAAAAACTTTTCCTACCTCTAAAAACTTATGTAATTCTCTCGCTGAAATAAAAGAATTTCCATTGTGTTGTGTAATTTTAATTAACTCTTTCATTTTTAGATTTTTTAGGTTTTACTGATGAATTATATAACTGATAATTTTTAAAAATCTCTTCTTCTGTAAAGCCTTGTTCTTTATAGAACATTACCGCTTCCCAAAGGGTTAGATTCCTGCTATTCCTTCTTGCTAAACCAAGAACTGATTGTTGCTGATTTCCAAGTCTTTTTGCTAATTCTATACTGAAGTTATTATCATTCAGTATTTTTTCAATGATGGTTTCACTTACTTCCATAATTTTTATATATTTGTTGTTAATTTGTATTTAAAATATAACTATATTTATATTGCGAATATATAATATTTTATATAAAATACTACTATTTATATATTTTATTATATAAATGTTATTGTAAATAACTGATTGTCAGAAACAAATTTTTATGAAAGATAGATTAATAATTTTTTTAGAATATTTAGGCATTGGACAAAATAAATTTGCTCAAAATGTAGGTTTATCTGCTGGATATGTTAATAATTTAGGAGAAAATATCAGCTCTCGAAGTTTAAATAAGATATTGAATGTGTACCCTCAATTAAATGAAAAATGGCTTTTAACAGGAAAAGGAGAAATGATTAAACCAATAAATACGCAAAAAGCAAAAGGAAATAATAGTATAAACAGTAATATAAATAACATTGAAGGAAATGTGACAATTTCCCACAATGATTTTTCAAATTTATTAGAGCTTCAAAAAGGGTATCAAGATGTACAAAAGGAATTAAATGAAAGATTAAAAACAAGTCAAAAACAAATAGATACATTATTGGAAATTCTAAAGAATAAGTAATTATGAAAAAGATTCTCCTTGTAGCATTAACATTTCATGCTATCTTTTTTTCTGCTCAAAAGAAAGATAATTGTACAGATATAATGAAGAGATGGGATGGTTGGGATATTTATAAAAAACCTACCACCGAGAGTGTAAAAAAATGCATCTCCAAAGATGAAAGAAAAATTAAAATAGAAGTTATAAATAAAGGAGATTATAAAGACTTATACCAAATTCTATATTTAGAGTTTAAAAAAGTAAACAATAATGATTTCTCTCCTATTCTGAAATATTCTGAACACACACCAAATATTGTAGTAGATGAAACTTATGATAAAATAAATTGGAGAGGAGAAGGAGGTGCTATTAATGAACACACTATATTTGTTTTTCAAGGATATAGTGGAGTAGAAAGCGAACCCAATATACCTTTAAAAGAAATAGAGATTTACGAAACCACAGCTCCTGTTTTATCTGGAATATTAAGAATAATGGGAACATATCGCAAAGATTTTAACCATAATGAGCCTACAAATCTTACTAAAACAATAAATATATATTCAGATGGCAAATTATTGATTTCAAAAGAATACGAATTTAGTGAACTTGAAAGAACAGGTGGAATAACTATAGAATTTAATAGTAAATGATAAAATACCACGCACAATTTTTATTAGACAAAGAAAAAGACAATCCTACTGCTAAACTTCGTTATAGGATAAAATGGAGTGGATTTATTGTTGCTTTTAATGTAGGCTATAGAATAGAAGTTGATAAGTGGAGTAAGGAAACTCAACGCTGTAAAATAAACTACTTTTGATAAAGAACTTTACATTGGTGTGATGTAGCTTCTCATTTAATCTGAAAATTCGTAACTGGAAAGGACAAACCTAATTTTAAAAACAATAAAAGACAACGAGATGTATATTAAGAATTTAATTACTTGTTTCTGCTTGATTTTTTTATTAACCCAATGTAAAGAAAATCCTTTTATGAAAACAGAAAAATATCCTTATGCTGTTACTACTACAGCTCCTGAAGATTACCCAATGGAAGTGCATATGGGCTACTTCTTGGATGAAAAAGAAGAACTAATATGCGGTGTACCTAAAACAGGTGTAGAAAGAGGTCCTTGGCAGTATGATGGTCCTGAAGGTGGACAAGGAGGAGATAAAATACCTGCCTATCTATCCCTTACCTATGTTTCCTACGCAGAGAAGAAGTTCTATAATGTAGAAGCCAAGCTTCCTGCAGAAAAAATCCTTGAAGAATTTAGAAAGGGATACAAACTAAAAAAATATATGAGTGATGAGACAGAAGACCTGACCTATGGGAAACTAACGGTAGGTATGGCACCTGGGGGAGTGGTTGTCCTATGGCTTTCTGGAAAATCTCATCGCGTAGAAATCTGCAGACTGCAGGCTAAAGAGGTTTTTGTAGATAGAAATGATTTTTATTCAAATAATAATAATAGGACACAGCAAGAATTCTTTGATGTGTTTTATGATTTAGCCCTCTCTGACAGCATAAAACAAGATATCAAAGAAAGAGGAATTCCGTTTGGGCTATGGGATGAGTATAGAGAAAAATACAACTACCGCTTTACTTTCAGACCTTATGATGACAGGGATAAATTTACTTATATAAACGCTCTATATTATAATGGAGAAGCAGAAGAAATTTTAAAACCAGACCTCGCCCTAAAAAAATATACTTCCAGAGGTATTCCTTATAGATGTAATTTCATATTTTTCTCATACAGCACGGAGATTATTTTTAATGACAGAGAGATGATACAAGTCTTCAAAGAACTGAAGAAAAAACACCCAGGCAAACCTATAGATATTATCCTGACTCCTACTTTTCTATATAATGAAATAAAAGTATCTGTAAAATGTGAAGACGAAGAAATCCCTCTATCCAAATACATAATGGAAGGCGTCTGGGGAGAGTCCATAGACGACGCCTTAGAGAGGAGAGCTTTAGAAGAAAATAACGGTAATGGGGAGTAATTATAAAGCTTGCACTTGTTTCAGCAGGTTTTTTGTAGTTCTGTGATTTTCTTAATGAAGTGAAGAAAATCCTGTGGGATTATAGTTTTAACGGCGGGCCACGCTTAGTTTATAAAGAAAAAGGCACCGAGGCAGAAAATGAATTGATTAGAAAACTAAGGCTGTACTATCTCCACTGGAACTCTACCTACGGCTCGATAGCTGATTCTCCTGGGGCTTTCGTAACAGGAAAAGACAAACCTAATTTTAAAAATAGTAAAAGACAACGAGATGTATATTAAGAATTTAATTACTTGTTTCTGCTTGATTTTTTTATTAACCCACTGTAAAGAAAATCCATTTATGAAAACAGAAAAATATC
>JABCPE020000006.1 GCA_013333255.2 Flavobacteriaceae bacterium
CCTCTGTGTGGAATGTGTGGATTGTTCTACCATTGATCGCTCTCATTGTATCTTCTACGAATCCTCCTTCGTTCAATGTATCCGTGTGGATTGTAGCTTGTACATCATATTTATCACAAACTGTTAAACATGTGTCAATAGCAGATGGTGTAGAACCCCAGTCTTCGTGTAATTTAAGACCTAAAACTCCCGCTTCGATTTGCTCTATAATAGCCTCATGAGAAGAAGAGTTACCTTTACCAAAGATACCGAAGTTCATTGGTAGGCTGTCTAAACCTTCGAACATTTTTCTTAGGTTCCAAGCACCTGGAGCAATAGTTGTAGCTAATGTTCCGTGGTTAGGTCCTGTACCACCTCCGATGAATGTAGTAATACCTCCTGCTAATGCAGTTTCTACTTGTTGTGGACAGATGAAGTGGATGTGTGTATCGATACCTCCAGCTGTAAAGATGTGTCCTTCACCTCCTAACGCTTCTGTAGATGCTCCGATAACCATTCCTGATGTTACTCCATCCATTGTATTTGGGTTACCTGCTTTACCAATACCAGCGATTTTTCCGTCTTTGATACCGATATCTGCTTTTACGATTCCCCAGTAGTCGATAATTGTTGCGTTAGTAATTACTAAGTCTAACACTCCCTCATCTCTAAGGTGAGTAGCTGACTGAGCCATACCATCTCTCAAAGTTTTTCCTCCACCGAATTTGTTTTCTTCTCCGTATACTGTGAAGTCTCTTTCGATTTCTGCAAACAATTCTGTATCTGCTAGTCTAATTTTGTCCCCAACTGTTGGTCCATACATTGAGGCATATTTTTGTCTATCTAATTTAGCCATGATTTTAAATTTTAATAGTTAATAATTATTTTTTTAGTGAATTAAGAGCCTCTTTGTTTCTTTCTAGGTGTCTAAGGCTAAATCCTCTTACTGATCTAGCTCCACCATAAGGAATCAACTCTACTTCTTTAGATTCACCTGGTTCGAATCTTTGTGCAAGACCTGCAGGAACATTCAATCTGTGAGCTTCAGCTGCTTTTCTGTCAAACTCAAGTGCAGAGTTAGTTTCAGCGAAGTGGAAGTGAGATCCAACTTGGATTGGTCTGTCTCCTGTGTTAGTAACTTTAAGTTTAAGAACTTTTTTACCAGCGTTGTATTCGATGTCACCAGAAGCTAAGATGTATTCTCCTGGAACTACATATTTATTATTACTCATAACTTTAATTTTTTTAGAAGTTTAAATTAGTGGATTGGGTGGTGTACTGTTACCAATTTTGTTCCGTCAGGGAAAGTTGCTTCGATTTGTACATCGTGGATCATTTCAGCAACTCCATCCATTACATCTTGACGACTCAAGTATGTAGTTCCTTCTTGCATTAATTGAGCTACAGATTTTCCTTCTCTTGCACCTTCAATTAATTTGTGAGCGATATACGCTACTGTTTCAGGGTGGTTAAGTTTCAACCCTCTGTTTTTTCTGTCTTCAGCTACTTTACCAGCTAGATAAAGCATTAGCTTCTCAGTTTCTCTAGGTACTAAATGCATAATTAAAAATTTAAAATGTTAATATTAAGTTATTATTATATATCAAAACACATGTTTTGAATATTTTCTTTTTTTTTAAGGATTTAATGATTTTACTAATTCCTCTGTATTTGGGTTTGATTTGTTCACTGCTTTTTGAACAGCTTCCATAATCCAAGTTGCTACGATGAAACCAATAGTGTAAGTTGCCATAAACTGACTAACTCCGTAGTGGATCAATACTGCTAAAAGAACTCCTACAACGATGTAAACAAAGTCTGCTCTTGATACTCCTGATTTTGTTACGAATGCACACGCTACCAAGATTGGAGAGAATGAATAAAGTCCGTTTGCTAATACATTAGCATCTATTCCAAGTACATAGTGAGCAAATAATCCTCCCAATGTCGCAGCTGCTGTTCCCCACATTGCTACAGAAGGTGAGCTGATTGCTAATCCTAAGAAGATGAACACCCCTGTAAGGAAATTAGCACCGAAGTTTACTTCTGCCCAACCGTAGAATGGAGTTGTAATAGCATCTATTGTTCCTGTATAGTCAGGCAATGCTGGTGTAGTTTGTTCTAATCCTAAAACATTGTATTTAGCGAAAGCCCAGCAAAGAACCCAACATGTTACTACGAATGGGAATGTAAATGCAGTCCATCCTTTAGTTACGAAAACATGCATAATCACTGTTGCTATCACTGCAGCTACTGCTCCAAGAACCCAAAGTATTGGATTTGCGCCATTCAATGTTGCATGAGCATCATTAGTTGCAAATGTGAACATTACACACATGTAAGCCAAACTTGCGTTGAATCCATAAAGACCAAACTCTATGTCTCCTTCTTTAGCTTTTAATGCTTTTGCTGTAAGGACTCCTATCAGAGATCCCAAGAAGCAAGTTACACCTAATGTCCAGTGGCTAAAAAACATACCGATTGTAATTAGCAATCCAGACCAACCATTGTCTTGTAGGAAGATTTGTCCTATCCCAACAAGCGTTGTTTTAATCAATTTCATAATTTTCTGTTTTAATTGTTATAATTTAGAATCCGTTATATTTATTTTCTGTTATTTCTTAGCTTCTTTTTTTTCTTTGATTTTTGCTAGAATCCAATTTACCCAATTCTCCATGCCAACATCTGTAAGAGTTGAGATTTCCATTACCTCAATATCTGGGTTCACGCTTCTTGCATCTTTTGTTACTGCATCCACTGAGAACGGAAGATATGGAAGTAAATCTGTTTTGGAAACAAGCATCAACTCACTTGTTAAGAACATTTTAGGATATTTACTCGGCTTATCATCTCCTTCTGTTACCGCGATCAGAGTAACTCTGTAATCTTCACCTAAGTCAAAAGAAGATGGACACATTAGGTTTCCTACATTTTCAATGAACAATACATCTGTGTTGCTAAGATCCATATGGTCTATCGCTTGTAAGATCATCTGTGCTTCTATGTGACACATTCCCCCTGTCACGATCTGAAGCGCATCTATCCCTACATCCTTCATTCTTTGTGCATCTCTATCTGTTTCTGGGTCTCCCACTAATACAGACATTTTTGCTTTTCCTTTTAGTAACTCTCCTGTCTTCTGCATTAGAGTAGTTTTTCCACTCCCTGGCGAAGAACAAACATTAATTACTAATATATCTTTTAATTTCTCACGAATTGTTCCAGCAACAAAATCGTTTGCTTTCAGCAAGTTAAGTGATACATGCTCTGTATCTATACTTCCTGCTGTAAGTCTTGATGATTTTGGTTTAACTTCACTCATTTTTCCTAAAATTTATTTCATTAATATATAATTCCTCTCCTTGTATTATGTTCCTTGTAGGATGCCCACAATTAGCACATACAAACTTATTCTGTTTTACTTCCGTGACTTCTCCACATTCTTCGCATTTTATCAGTACAGGAAGCACATCTACTACCAATTCTGTATGATAAAACTCTGGACACTCCATCACATAAGCTTTATAAGCATTCTGGATAAGGATAGGCTGAACATTACTCAATAACCCTACCTTTAAATGAACACTTGAAACATCTTCATATTTTTCTGGAAACTCCTCTTGTATTCTGTCAAAAATATTTTTGACTAAATAAATCTCATGCATTTTAAAAATCTTTACTTCTCTAAACTCCTTTCAAGATATATCCTAAAAAGAATCTAGCAGTCTACTTTTAAAGATTGATAAAGTAAGAATAATTGAGGTTTAGAATATTCAGCAGATTGAGAATTATAGGATATATGCTGACTATTTATAGTGTTTAGAATTCTGTTATTATTATTTTCAAATATTTTATCTGCCCCTTCATCATCAAAGTATTTAACTTTTAGCACTCCTGTTTCAGAGTCATCCCCACCTGTAATATCTGCCAAGGATATTTTTTTAGTCCCCGTAGCGCTTCCGCCTTTTGCGGCAGAACCGTTTTTCAAAAGCAACTGTAATGATCCCGTTACTATCATTACAACCAGCATCTGAAATACTACATTATGAATTTTTGTTCTTTTCATTTGGACTATTATTTCTTATCCTTTTTTGATGTAACAAATGTAGAGATTATTTATGATATTACAATACTTTTCCCATTTTTTCGTTTATGATATTTAACATATTTATTAAATCTTTCCGAAAAGCTATTTTTAGGCTAAATAATATCATAAAAATAAAAAAAATAACACGAAAGGTGTTATTTTTAAATTTAGTGTTACTAAATACTGCTTTTTCAGCATTCTTTTTTAACCATTTTTTAACAAAATATAGGGTTTTTGGCCTTTATAAAGAATAATTTGGTGCTTCTTGCGTAATAATCACATCGTGAGGATGAGATTCTTTAAGCCCAGAACCTGTAATTCTTACCATTTTAGAATCCTGCTGTAGTGTTACGATATCCTTCGCGCCACAATAGCCCATTCCTGCTCTCAGTCCTCCTGTAAGCTGGAAGATAACATCCTCTAACTTTCCTTTGTACGGAACTCGCCCTTCTATTCCTTCTGGAACGAATTTTTTTGCTTCAGACTGGAAATATCTTTCTTTACCTCCTCTCTTCATTGCAGAAAGCGACCCCATTCCTTGGTAAGATTTGAATTTTCTTCCTTGGAAAATGATTTCTTCCCCTGGTGATTCATCCGTTCCTGCCAATAGAGAACCTAGCATCACAGCACCCGCGCCGCTCGCGATAGCCTTCACTATATCCCCTGAAAGCTTGATACCTCCATCAGCAATGATCGCTACATTGTGTTTTTTAGCAACCTCATATACATTATATATAGCAGACAACTGCGGAACTCCTACTCCTGCTACCACTCTCGTAGTACAGATAGAACCAGGTCCTACACCTACTTTTAGCACATTCGCTCCTGCTTTTATTAAATCTTCTGCTGCCTCAGCTGTTACGATATTTCCTCCAACAATATCCAAATCAGGGAAATTTTGTCTAATTTCTTTTATTTTATCCAAAACTCCTTTGGAGTGTCCGTGCGCAGAATCCACCGCGATAATATCCACACCTGCTTCCACCAATGCAGAAACACGCTCAATGGTATCCACTCCGATTCCTACACCCGCTCCCACTATCAGCCTTCCTGATTTATCTTTGTTTGCATTCGGGTATTCTAGCTGATTATCTATATCTTTGATGGTAATCAGACCTATAAGTTTGTTGGATTTATCTACGATAGGAAGTTTTTCTACTCTGTTTTTTAGTAGAATTTCTTTTGCTTTTTCTAAATTAACCTCTTCGTTAGAAACGATAAGATTTTCTTTGGTCATAAGCTCCTCTACTTTCACAGAAAGGTTCTCTTGGTATTTCACATCTCGGTTGGTAATTATCCCAATGAGCTTATGCTCTTCATCCACTACTGGAAGTCCTGAAATTTTGAATTGAGCCATAAGCGCCTTCGCCTCTGCAAGGGTATGGTCTTTAGAAAGTGTAACAGGATTAGCTATCATCCCGTTTTCGGAGCGTTTTACTTGATTGACTTGGGAAGCCTGCTCCTCTATAGGCATGTTTTTGTGAATGAACCCCAGTCCGCCGACTCTTGCAAGTGCAATCGCCATATCCGCCTCTGTCACGGTATCCATTGCCGCAGAAACGATAGGAACATTTAGGGTTATTTTATCCGAAAGTCTGGATTTTAAAGAAACCTGATTAGGTAATACTTCTGAATAAGAAGGAACTAGAAGCACATCATCGAAAGTGATGGCTGTCTCTACAATTTTATCATAAATAGACATAGCACTTTCTTTGCAAAATTAAAAAAATTAATTTAAAAAAGAAAGTGCTATGAGTAACGAATTCAAAATCTAACTCTAATCGTCTATTCTAAGGAAATCTCCCCTTAACGAAAATTCAAGGTCTAAATCGTTATCAAGTTCTATTTTTTGTTTGTTTGATTTTTTCTTCCACTGCACTATTTTACTCTGTGGATAGTACTTCCTCACATAAGCCTGAACTCTCGCAGGAACTATGGAAGCAGGAACACCATTATGGTTTTTAGCTTCTATGATACTTCCATTACTGCTAAATTCTGCTTTTGTACCATCATCGAAAGAAACTTCATAAACGATTTTACCATCTTCTCTATCTTTGATGATAGAAGAAATATTTTTCTTACCAAAATACTTTGTTACATTTCTCTGCACAGACGAAGGCATATCTTTTTTTGAAATCGGCATGTCATCCTGCGCAAAAAATAATCCTGTTGCAAACAGCGCGAACATCGCAGCTAAAATTCTCTTTTTCATATTTTTTGATTTTTTATGATTGATATATAGCAAAAATAACACCTTTTAATGTTCAAATTATCAAAATTTTATTTATCATTATATAAATATGACAAAATACCCCTGTCCTCATCCGTGAAATCTACCTTTCTACGAGCCATTACTTTTTCTATGGTTTCAAACGCCTTGTTCAGATTGTACTTCTCGTCATCTTTCATACCACCCCAGCTAAAGCTATTTACTAAATTCGGCGGAAATCCACTCTTGAAAATATTGGCTGCCACACCCACTACCGTTCCTGTATTCAGCTGAGTGTTTATCGCTGTTTTAGAATGGTCACCCATTATCAATCCACAAAACTGAAGCCCTGTATCTACGAATTTTCTCAAACTATAATTCCAAAGTTTCACATTGGCGTAATTATTTTTCAAATTGGAAGAATTGGTATCCGCTCCAAGATTACACCACTCACCGATAACCGAATTTCCTACAAAACCATCATGCCCTTTATTAGAATATCCAAAGATAACAATGTTATTTACCTCGCCGCCTACTTTTGAGTGAGGGCCAATGGTCGTCGCGCCATAAACTTTGGCTCCGAGATTAAATTTAGAACCTTCACAAAGAGCAATCGGCCCACGAAGATGGCAACCCTCCATAATTTCTGCATTCTTCCCAATGTATATTTTCCCCGTTTTGGTATTAAGTGTAGAATATTCCACCACTGCACCTTCTTCTATGAACAAATCTTTGGTATTTCCTAAAAAACCATTTGTAGAAGAGAGTGGCTGCGAGATTCTTCCTTTTGTAAGCAGTTCAAAATCAAAATCTATCGCTTTATCATTGAAAGAAAATAAATCCGTAGGCTGTTTAAACAACAAGATTTCTCCCTCTACATCCATCATCGTTGTTATTTGATCCAAACTAAAATTTCCCACATTGACCTTTGCTGCCAAAAGTTCATTTTCATAAACCAAAGCCTCACCGAGCTGAAGTCCCTTTATCTGCTCCAAAACTCTATCCGAAGGAATACAATTAGGCGTGATGAACAAACTTTCTTTTCCCTCTGGTCTAGCGAATTTCTGCTGAAGATAATCTTCCGTGATGTAGGAAATTTCATCCGTATTCAAAAGCTTTTTCCAGCGTTCAGAAAAAGTAAGAATTCCACATCGCATCTCCGCCACAGGTCTAGTGAAAGTCAGCGGAAGGAAATTTTCCCAATAATGGGCATCAGAAAATACTAACTGCATATTTTTTTATTTGTAACAAATTTAATTCTTTTCCTCTTCTAAACAAAAAAACCTCCTGAAAAAATCAGAAGGTCTTTTAATATTTTCCTAATGTTACTTAGCAAATTTTTTGTACTTGTTCATGAACTTGTCTACTCTACCCGCAGTATCTACCAATTTCACTTTTCCTGTGTAGAATGGGTGAGATGTAGAAGAGATTTCCATTTTTACTAATGGATATTCTTGTCCTTCGTATACGATTGTATCTTTTGTTTCTGCTGTAGATTTGCAAAGAAACACCTCGTCGTTACTCATATCTTTGAAAACAACAAGTCTATAATTTTCAGGGTGGATTCCTTTTTTCATAATATTCTAGAAATTATTTTTATTTTTAAATTCAATTACTTGGATAAAATGGTAATGGACATCTTATCCTTATACTAGGTATTTCAGTTTGCAAAAATATTATTTTTTTTTGAATTCACAAAAACTTTAAATATTTATCTTAAAATATTTATCTTTGAATATTATTTTAATACATATGAAGGTAAAATTCTTACTTGGGCTCGGCTTTTGGGTTTTAATGTTATTCGTTTCGTGTAAAAGGGATGAAATCAGCTTTGAAACTCCTTCTGCGAACTTAAAATTCTCACAAGATATCGTCTTTTGTGATACGGTTTATAATCAGGTTCGCTCCGAAACTTATTTCGTAACTGTCTATAACAGAGAGAATAAAGATGTCCGAATCCCAAAAATTACATTAGAAGGCGGAAGCTCCTCGCCATACCGCATCAATGTAGATGGAAAATCTGGAACAGAATTTTTTAATGTTCCGCTGAGAAAAAATGACAGCCTCATTATCTTCATAGAAATAGCCCCCGTAACCAATGCAAGGGAAGCCATCGCCGAGGACAAAATAGTTTTCAGCTCACCGAGAGGCAGCCAGCATGTGACTCTCCTTTCCGTGGTGCAGGATGCCGAGTTTTTCATAAAATCTGACACAAATCCAAATATCCTAAACGCCAATACAACATGGAGAAATGACAAGGCTAAAATCATCTTCGGAGAGCTCACTCTCGCAGAAGGGAAAACCCTTGATATAGAGGAAGGAACGAAAGTTTATTTCACCAAAAACAGCAGTCTGAAAATCTCTAAAAACGCAAAGCTCAATATCAATGGACTGATAGACAAAGAAGTCATTTTCCGAGGCGACAGAAATGATACAAGATATGACACTATTCCGCTCAACTGGGATGGAATTTACCTTGAAGAAAATGCCGTTCTAAACATGAATTACGCTAAAATTTTCGGAGGAAATTCTGGGCTTAGTCTTTACAAAACCACAGCCAACATCAAAAATTCTATCATTCACACTTTTCAGGAGTATGGAATTTATTCCGTAAAATCTAAAATCAACGCAGAAAATATGGTGATGAACAACTGTGGAAAAGCAAATTTAGCCATATTCGGCGGCGGCGAGGCTAATCTTACTCATTGCACATTGGCCAATTATTGGTATCAGAGTTCCGCTTCGCCAGCTTTGGGGATTTATGCTACGAATAAATGGCGAAATAATTCTGGGAATACAGAAAATGCTAATCTGGAACTCAACATCAAAAGCTCTATCGTTTACGGAAAAAAGGAAAATTCCATTTTATTTGAGCCTGTTTCTGGGTATAATTTTAATTATCTTATCAGCCATTCACTTATAAATTACAATAACAAAGCTGGTTATAATTTTGATACTAATCCACAGATAATCAATTCTATAAAAAATGAAAATCCAAAATTCCTAAATCACGCCATCGCGAAAATGAACCTTCGCACTGCAAATGATTCGCCTGCCAAAAAGAAAGGAAATGTATCTACAGCGGCTGGTGTGCCTCAGGATATCAAAGGCGTTTCAAGAACGAGTAATCCTACTATCGGAGCTTATCAATAAGATTTAAAACACACTAGTTTTCTCTAAAATAATGGAAATCAAAACACTACAGGAACAAGTAGATAACTGGATAAAGACAATCGGTGTCCGCTATTTTGATGAGCTGACCAATATGACGATTCTAACCGAAGAGGTCGGCGAAGTCGCGAGAATCATCGCAAGAAGATACGGCGAACAATCCGAGAAAGAAAGCGATAAAAACAAAGACCTCGGAGAAGAACTTGCCGATGTGCTTTTTGTAACGCTTTGCCTTGCCAATCAAACTGGAATAGACCTGCAGGATGCCTTTGACAAGAAAATGAAAAAAAAGACAGAGAGAGACCAAAACAGGCACCAAAACAATGAAAAACTAAAATAAAAGTTTGTTCTAAATGAAATTATTTCGTCCAGTTCTTCCAAATGAAATACAAATCACAGGCTCTAAAAGTGAGTCCAATCGTCTATTAATTTTACAAAAACTCTTTGGAAATATTGAAATAAAAAACATATCTAACTCACAAGATACCAATCTTTTACAAAAAGCCTTAAACTCCGATGAGAAAACAATAGACATCCACCACGCTGGCACAGCGATGCGGTTTCTGACCTCATTTTTTGCAGTTCAGGAGGGCGTAGAAAAAATCCTCACTGGCTCCGAAAGAATGAAACAAAGACCCATAAAACCTTTGGTAGAAGCACTTAGAGAGCTGGGAGCAGATATAGAATATTTAGAAAACGAGGGATTTCCTCCTCTCAAAATAAAAGGAAAAAAATTAGAAAAAAATTTCGTGGAAATTCCTGCGGATATTTCTTCGCAGTTCATCACTTCGCTCATTCTTGTCGGCGGAAAATTAGAAAACGGCCTGACCATAAATCTTTTAGGAGAAATCACATCAAAGCCTTACATAGAAATGACTCTGAAACTGCTTTCAGAAATCAGCGGAAAATCCATTATCCTAAAAGACAAAACTATCCAAATTCCCAATATCAAAACTCAAAAAACGGTCCTCACTATGGAATCCGACTGGTCTTCGGCATCTTATTTTTATTCGTTTTCGGCTTTGGATAGACAAAAAATTACCCTTAAAAATTTTAATAAAAATTCTCTGCAAGGTGATTCCAAAATTACCGAAATTTACTCCCTGTTTTTCGGAATTGATACTTTTTTTAATGAAAATCAGCAGGAAATCACTTTAATTCCAAAAAAAAATTTTAGCCTTCCTCAGTCCATTCAGCTCAATATGAACGACTGCCCAGACATCGCCCAAACGGTCTGTGTAACGGCTGCTGCACTGAAAATTCCTTTTGAAATCGGCGGACTTGCCACTCTTAAAATAAAAGAAACTGACAGGCTCTCTGCCCTTCAAAACGAACTAAAAAAAATAGGCTGCGAAACAGAAATCACGGATAATTCCATAAAATCCGTCCTCTACACCAATCCCGAAAAAAACATATCCATCGCTACCTACGGCGACCACCGCATGGCTATGGCATTCGTGCCCTACTCGCTAATTCAGGAAATAGAAATCCAAAATCCCGAAGTGGTGGAAAAATCTTTCCCTGATTTTTGGGAATTTGTCAAATAATCGTATTTCATTTCTAAAACTGAAAAACTTTTTAACAATGGTTTTTTATTAACTTTGCTATTTAATTCTAAACAAATGAATTCTAAAATATCACAAAATATTTTTACTTTTTTAGAAGAGCTAAAAAAGAATAACAATAAGGACTGGTTCAGCTCCCACAAATCCGACTACGAAAAGGCAAAGGCTGATTTTTTGGAGTTTTTCCAAGCCGTACACAGCGAAATTGCC
The DNA here is from genome assembly GCA_013333255.2 of Flavobacteriaceae bacterium. Taxonomy (GTDB): domain Bacteria; phylum Bacteroidota; class Bacteroidia; order Flavobacteriales; family Weeksellaceae; genus JABCPE02. Next base: position 11,222 of record JABCPE020000006.1, read on the forward strand.
AAAAATGATTTCATTTCAGAGCCGAAAATCTACCGAATTCATAGAGATTTGAGATTTTCCAAAGACAAAACTCCTTATAAAACCCATTTCGGAGGCTACTTTGCCCGAAGACAGCCACAGTACAGAGGCGGCTATTATCTTCATATTGAGCCTGATAACTGCTTTATCGGCGGTGGATTTTTTGCACCAAATAAAGATGATTTGCACAGAATCCGAAAAGAAATAGAACTAAACGGAAAGGATTTGGATACATTTTTAAATTCAGTGAAAGCCAAAAAATTATTCGGAGGAGCATTCTGGGGCGAAGAACTAAAAACCGCTCCAAAAGGCTTTGAAAAAGAGCATCCTTATGTTCATTTATTAAAGAAAAAACAATTTCTTTTGGTGCAAAATTTCAAAAACGAGGAAATTTTCAGCCCTGATTTTTTAGACAAAGTAACAACTGGTCTGGAAGCAATGCGCCCATTTTTTGACTTCATGACTGAAGCCCTGACCACCAATCTAAACGGAGAATCAACCATATAACACGACTAAATGAAAAAAACAATCATCATCACAGGGACATCGTCTGGAATAGGCTTTTCCCTTGCAGAATATTTCGGAAAACAAGGACACAGAGTCTACGGACTGAGCAGAAAAAAGGCTGATTCTAAGCTTTTCACATCCATCCCGACCGATATCACCGAAAAAAGCCAAATAGACCGCGCCATAGAGGAAATTATATCCAAAGAAAATCGTATCGATATTCTTATCAACAATGCTGGAATGGGCATGGTGGGAGCCGTAGAAGACTCTAATAAAGAGGAAATTATGAAGCTTTTTAATCTGAATCTAATCGGAGCTGTGCAGATGATGACCGCCGTGATGCCCAAAATGCGCGAGCAGAAATCAGGACAGATTATCAATATTTCCAGCATCGGTTCAGAAATGGGACTGCCTTTCAGAGGGTTTTACTCCGCCTCCAAATCGGCTTTGGATAAAGTTACCGAAGCCATGAGATACGAAATCTTGGCTTGGAATATAGAGCTTTGCTCCCTTCATCTGGGCGATATAAAGACCAATATTGCAGAAAACCGAATCAAAACCACAGTTTCTGAGCCTTACAAAAATATTTTTTACAAAGTCTATTCTACTATGAACTCCCATGTAGACCATGGAGTAGAGCCTATAGAGGTGGCGAAATACATCGAAAAACTATTGCTCAAAAACAAATGGAAAGCGCATTACTATTTTGGAAAATTTGGGCAAAAAATCGGCATTCCTCTCAAATGGATTCTGCCACAGAAAACCTACGAAAATCTAATGAAAAAATATAATAAAATGGATTAGCAAACAGCTAATCCATTATTTTTTAAATTTCTAATTTAATTTATACCTTTTTATACTTTTCATCTAATTTATTCTCTAATATAGTATAAAGTTCATATACTATTTCCCCTGTATCTGTTTTATCTGCTAGACAATTGGCTATTATATATAATTTCCATATACTGTTAAGTACATCCTTTCCAAAACCTTTTATTACCATATGCCCTTTATCCATATGATATTTACTACGAGAAAAATATTGTTCCCATTTTAAACCTTCATGGTTCTTTATAAAAACTTCTCCAAAATAAATCCCAATATCTACAGCCAACGAGCGGGTCTTTATTGTAATGTCCCAGTCTTGTATTTCTATATAATCTGGAACAGCAGCTCTCTTTTCTTTGTATTCCTCCTCTGAAAGCTTCTCTGTTTCTACATTCTCCTCAAACCACTTTCCAAGCATTTTCAGAGATTCTGGGCTGTAGTCTGCCTCCCAGTTTTCATAGCCTTTTGTAGTTTTTACTGCTTTTATCAGCTCTTGCAGTCTGCTTTCTTTATTTTCCTCAAACCATTTAGCGTATAGTTTTAGTTCTTCCTTCGTCTTGGATTGAAAATCATAATCAATCGGCAAATTGTTTATTACTTGGTACATAAGATTATTTGCTATATTTTATTATTTGGTAAATATAAATGATTTCCATTAATCAAAGCAATTCGATGAAGATTTAAAAAACCTAAAACCCTTAAAAACGAAAAAACCTCTTTTTCTATCAAACGATAAAAAAAGAGGTTCAAAAATAAAAACTGGCGGCGACCTACTCTCCCGCTCTCGCAGTACCATCGGCGCTAGAGGGCTTAACTTCTGTGTTCGGAATGGGAACAGGTGAGCCCCTCTGCTAAAACCACCCTAAATAACTTTATATTTAGCG
>JABCPE020000007.1 GCA_013333255.2 Flavobacteriaceae bacterium
CATTTAAGGAATTGAAACCTTCTTTTTTTGTTGCCATTTTATAGTATTTATTAGTATATTAATCGCACCATTTAAGGAATTGAAACTGGTCGCTGGTGGAAGGCATCAACTCAATTACTGAATATTAATCGCACCATTTAAGGAATTGAAACAAATCCATTCGTAAGCGTTGTAATCGTATTCTACAATATTAATCGCACCATTTAAGGAATTGAAACTATAAAGAACCCCATGCCTCTACTAGCTTTAGCAGCGAAGAGATATAATGCCACAGGATTAACGAATTTTACAACGACTATTAACGGGCTTTCTGGTGATGCATATTACACAGAACTACTGAACGAAAGAGCGAGAGAGACTTCATTCGAAGGGCTTCGTTGGTTTGATTTAAGAAGAACTACCCAGCCTTCCATTATCCATGTTTATGATGGGACTACTTACACACTCAGCTCAGGAGATGCCCGCTATACGCTGCCTTTCCCAAGAGAAGCAAGACTTAAAAATCCTAATTTATAAACCTAAAAAGCCATTCACACCGAATGGCTTTTTTTATTTTGGTTAATTTTGAATAAAAATTGCAATAATTTTGTTGCTTTATCCTATTTTTGCAAATCTAAAAAATAATAAAATGGCAATTCCAGATAAATACAATCCGCAAGAAACGGAACAAAAATGGTACAGCTACTGGCTGGAAAACAAATTTTTCCATTCTGAACCGAATGACAAACCGCCTTACACCATTGTCATTCCGCCGCCCAATGTTACAGGGATTCTACACATGGGACACATGCTGAATAACACGATTCAGGATGTTTTGGTGAGAAGAGCCAGAATGAAAGGCTTCAATGCCTGCTGGGTGCCAGGGACAGACCATGCGTCCATCGCTACAGAAGCGAAAGTAGTGGCTAAGCTGAAAGAACAAGGCGTTAGCAAATCAGATATTACCCGTGAGGAGTTTCTAAAACACGCTTGGGACTGGACAAATCAGTATGGTGGAACTATCTTGGAACAGCTTAAAAAACTGGGTTGTTCTTGCGACTGGGACAGAACTCGTTTCACCTTGGAGGACAAGCTCTCTCAGCAGGTGATAAAATCCTTTGTTGATTTGTATAACAAAGGGCTGATTTATCGTGGTTACAGAATGGTAAACTGGGATCCAGAGGCGAAAACCAACATTTCTGATGAGGAAGTGATTTTCAAGGAGCAAAACGGAAAATTATATTTCTTAAAATACCAAATAGAAGGCTCAGAGGAGTTTCTTACCGTGGCTACCACTCGTCCTGAAACTATTTTTGGAGATGTGGCGATTTGTATCAATCCTAATGATGAGAGATACGCCCATCTGAAAGGGAAAAAAGCCATTGTGCCGATTGTAAATCATGCAATTCCGATTATTGAGGATGATTATGTGGATATAGAATTTGGTACAGGAGCTTTGAAAATTACTCCTGCTCACGATGTCAATGACTATGAAATCGGGCAGAAACACAGCCTTCCGATGCTTGATATCTTGGATGATGATGCTAATCTGAACGAGCAAGGTCTGCATTATGCAGGGAAAAATCGTTTTGAGGTAAGGAAAGCCATTGCCAAAGAATTAGAAGAAAAAAATCTTTTGCTAAAAGCTGAAGATTATGTAAATAAAGTAGGAACTTCCGAGAGAACAGGAGCTGTGATAGAGCCAAAAATATCACAGCAGTGGTTTTTGAAAATGTCCGAAATCGCAAAACCTGCTCTGGATGTGGTGATGAATGATGAAATAAAATTCCATCCCGAAAAGTTCAAAAACACCTATAAACACTGGATGGAAAACATCCGCGACTGGAATATTTCGCGACAGCTATGGTGGGGACAGCGCATTCCAGCGTATTATTATGGCGATGGCGAAAATGATTTTGTAGTGGCTGAAAACATAGATGAAGCCCTAAAATTAGCCAAAACTAAAAACCCAAATTTAGAAATTACTGACCTTCGCCAGGATGAAGATGCGCTAGACACTTGGTTCTCTTCTTGGCTGTGGCCGATGTCTGTTTTTGATGGACTTTTAGACCCTGAAAATAAGGATATTAACTATTATTACCCAACGGCAGATTTGGTTACAGGGCCGGATATTATTTTCTTCTGGGTGGCTCGTATGATCATGGCTGGGCTGGAATGGAGAGGAAAAGTTCCGTTTAAAAATGTGTATTTTACAGGGATTGTAAGGGACAAACAAAGAAGAAAAATGTCTAAATCTCTAGGGAACTCACCAGCCCCATTGGAATTGATTGATAAATATGGTGCCGACAGCGTAAGAGTGGGGATTTTGCTAAGTTCTGCGGCTGGAAATGACCTTCTTTTCGATGAGGATTTGATGCTGCAAGGAAGAAACTTTGCAACAAAAATTTATAATGCATTTAAGCTGACACAGAGCTGGACAAAAGAAGCAAAACCAGCAGGCGAGGCTGAAAAACAAACAATCATTTGGTTTGAAAATCAGATGAATAAAACCATCAGCGAAATCAATGACCAGTTTGAGAAATTCCGAATTTCAGATGCGCTGCATTTGCTTTACAAATTGATTTGGGATGACTTCTGTTCATGGTATTTGGAAGCGGTGAAACCTAATTTTGGGGAAAGTATTTCTCAGGAGGTTTATGACCAGACGATCAAGTTCTTTGAGGAGCTGATGAGACTTCTTCATCCGTTTATGCCGTTCCTTACGGAGGAACTTTATCAGCATATCGCGGAGCGAAACACATCGGAAGCGCTCGTTATTGCCCAGCAGAAAAATGTGGAAAGTTTTAATGAAAATATCATCTCTGCGTTTGATACGGCGAAAGAAATCATCTCAGGTGTGAGAAATTACCGCCAGAGCAAAGGGATTTCGCCAAGGGAAGAGGTGGAAGTGTTCACCAGCGAAAGCTCTTTTGCAAATGAAAATGTAATCAGAAAACTAGCGAACATCTCTGAAATTCATTATTCCGAAAAAACGGATAAGCCGAGCTTCACTTTCCTAGTGGGAGCGGTGGAAATCTCTGTTCCGCTGAGCGAAAACTTAGATTTGGGCGAAGAAAAAAAGAAAACCGAGGAAGAATTGGCTTACCTGAAAGGCTTTTTGGTTTCGGTGGAGAAAAAACTGAGCAATGAGAAATTCGTTGCCAACGCCAAGCCTGAAATTGTAGAAAACGAGCGTAAAAAACAAAAAGACACGCTGGAGAAAATCGCGATTTTGGAGGAGAAATTGAAAGGATTGTAAAATAAATTTATAAAGGCTGTTTCTAGTGAGGCAGCCTTTTAGATTTCAAAAATTCTCTAAAAAGAATTTAGTAACTTTGTATTTTGTAAATATCCAAATTATTATGGGAGATTTAAGTTTTGGAGAGATTTTCGTGATTTTTTTGGTCATTATGATATTTTTTGGACCGAAGAAAATTCCTCAGATAGCTCGTGAACTAGGGCAGGGACTGAGAAAAATGCGTGGAGCAGTGGATGATATCAAGCAGGAAATCATGAAGGAAACAGAAGACAACCCTGTCTCTGAAATAAAAAATGAAATAGACAAAGTAAAGCAGGAGGCGGCCAATCTGATGCAGGAAGAAGATAAAAAAACGAAATAGATGATAGAGGTAATATCGCAGGATAAGGAGATTTTTCTGTATTTGAACAACTTGGGAAGTGCAGAATTTGATGCCTTTTGGAAGTTTGTTTCTGGAAAATGGTCTTGGATACCGCTTTATGCTGGGCTGCTGTATCTTTTGTATCGTAATTATTCGCGTAAGGAGCTGATTTATATCGTTTTAATATTAACAATTTCGGTGCTTGTTTCAGACCAAGTAGCCAATGTTTTTAAATATGGTATAGAAAGACTGAGACCCTGCCATGATGCTGAATTACAGTCGTATATGAGAATAGTAGAATGTGGAGGGCGCTATGGATTTTATTCCAGCCATGCATCCAATACCTTTCTTTTGGCGAGTTTTCTGAGTCCGTTATTGGGACAAAAGTATAGATTTTTGCCAGTGTTTTTATTTGTTTGGGCTGGGGTAGTGAGCTATAGCAGGATTTATCTTGGGGTTCATTTTCCTTTGGATGTGCTGATGGGAACTTTTATGGGAATGGTCATTGGTAAGGCAGGAGTATATATTTTTAGAAGAATTATTCATAAAAAAAAGGAGATCTGAGGTCTCCTTTTATTTTTTGTATTTTTTTTCGGATATTTTGTTTCCGTTTTTGAAGGTAACTATTTTTTCTATCGTTCCATCATTGCGATAATATGTCCATTCGCCCGTCCTTTTGAAATCGGCATCTGTAGCGCCTTTTGAGCTTATATTTCCATTTGGATAGAATATTTCGAAAGAATTGGTAACATTATTATGGAGTTTAGCCTTATTTTGTATCGCTCCGTTTTCGTAATAAGAATAATAGTCTCCGTTTATTTTGCCATCTTTATAGTTTGTTTTTGTTTCCACATTTCCGTTGGGATGGTAGGTAATGTATTCGCCTTCCAAGACACTCATATAATCACGATAGACAAAGTTTTCTTTTCCGCTGATTTTCCCATCTTTGGAATAGTAAGTCCAAGTTTTTACTTTAAATCCCTTTTTAAAATATCCTTCGGCGCTTTTGGTTCCGTTTTCATAATAGAAAATGGCTTGTCCGTCTAGTTTTCCTTTTTTCCAGTGGCAGGCTTCTTTGGTATTTCCATTGTCATAAAACTGTTTGCAAAGTCCTTCTTGCAGTCCGTCTTTGAAGCCGCAGGGTTTTTGTGCAAATAATAAATTGGCTGAAAAAACCAGACCGATGAACAATAATCTTTTCATAAATTTATAGTCAATTTTTAGTTGTTTGAAAAAATATTTTATTAACTTTGTTAGAATGCTAATAAAATATGGTATTGCAAATTTAATGAATTAGAGTATATGAAAAAGTGTTTAATCTTAATAATTTCTTTTTTGTGCGCAGGTGAGGCATTTTCACAGAAAGACAGCTATTTTCCTCAGGTATTTTTTGACAAAAAACAAGCAGAAGCTCAGCTGGGAGCTGGTAAATCTACTATAGAAGGAGTGGCTTTCACGAGAGAAAAAAGATCTATACCTCTCACAATGGGAGCAGTGAAAGTGAAAACAGGTAAAAAACATATGGCCAGACCAAATACAGTGGTGATGCTTTTCCCTGTTACAGAGTATTTTACAGAGTTTTATAATCTTAGAAAAAAATTAGAGAGCAAGACAAAACAAGTTCTAATGTCCAATGAGGCATTTGCTGTCAGAAGAGAGGCTTATACGGACAACTATGGGAGATTTAGATTTGAAAACCTAAAAGTAGGGAAATATTATTTAGAAACGATAGTAGATTTTACTGCGGTGGGAAGTTATAAACAGCAGACAGGAACCTCTACAGCCTATAATGTCTATGGAACGCCGCTCTATTCCACGCCGATATATGAAACATTTTTCTACGACTATGAAGCCGCTCACCGAGAAAGCAAATTCGTAGAAGTGAAAAAGGATGGGCAAGTGATCGAAATAAAACTATAAGAAATAAAAAAAGAGTGAGATAATCACTCTTTTTGTTTAACCTATAATCAAACCATCTTTCATGGTCAGTTTTCTGTCTGTGCTTTCTGCCAATATCGGGTTGTGAGTGATGATAACAAAAGTCTGATTGTATTTTTCCCTCAAATCAAAAAACAACTGATGCAGAGAATCTGCATTTTTGGAGTCAAGGTTTCCCGTAGGCTCATCAGCAAAAATAATTTTAGGCGAATTTATCAACGCACGGATAACGGCCACCCTTTGCGCCTCACCGCCAGAGAGCATTTTGGGTTTGTAATGAATGCGGTCTGCTACATTTAGATCCTCGAAAAGCTGAATTGCCTTTTCTTTGTAATCTTTTACATTTTTTCCAGCGATTCTTATCGGCATCATCACATTTTCTAAAGCTGTAAACTCTGGCAAAAGCTGATGGTGCTGAAAAACAAAACCTATGTTTTCGTTTCGGAATTTTGATAATTCTTTGTCATTCATTTTTAGGAAAGATTCTCCGAAAAGAAGGATTTCCGTTTCGTGTTTTTGAATATCCGAAGGCAGATCCAAAGTCCCTAAAATCTGCAGAAGAGTGGATTTTCCTGCTCCAGATTCTCCTACAATAGAAACGATTTCGCCTTTGTGAATTTCTAAATTTACTCCTTTGAGAACTTCCAGCTCTCCATAAGATTTATGAATGTTTTTTGCTTTTATCATGTTTGAATTTAGCATAAACTGATTATGCCCGAGGGCAAAGATAATAAACTTTTTAGTTTTGTGGATTTCTTTTTTGTTTATAATTTTGAGAAGAAATATAGATTTTAGAATGAAAAAAGAATTATGGTATTTAGGTTTTCTGAACGAAAAGGGCAGAGCTTTATCTGCTGATTATGAGAGTGAAGAAAAGGCTTTATCGGTAGAAGATGCTTTACAGGCGATAGAATTATTAAGTGAAGAAAAAATTGCAATTTACGGAGGAGAGATTCTCACGGAAGCCGATGGAGAGCTTGTTTATGCTCATGATATTTGGGGAAAAGAGTACTATTATCTAAACTGGTATTGTGATAAATCAGATGATGAAGAGAGAGCAGATTATCTGCAAAGAAGCTATGATAAAGCCAAAGAGGGAATAGTGGAGGCAAGGAAAGTGGCTGACCGATTGGTAAAAAAATGTTACATTGTGCTGGTTACAGAATATATTCATTTAACCTAAAAATGATAAAATATTATTATTTTTGCGGAAAATTCTGATTTATGAGGATAGATATCATCACTGTGGTTCCAGAACTGATGGAAAGCCCATTCAAGGTTTCGATGCTAAAAAGAGCGATAGAAAAAGGGCTGGCGGAAATACATTTCCATAATGTAAGGGATTATTCCACGAATAATTATAAACAAATAGATGACACCCAGTATGGCGGCGGTGCAGGAATGGTAATGATGGTGGAACCGCTGGATAAATGCATTTCTCAGCTAAAATCAGAGCGAAACTATGATGAAATCATCTATCTGACGCCAGATGGCAAGACACTCAATCAAAAAATAGCCAACAGCCTTTCACTGAAAGAAAACTTGATTTTAATCTGTGGGCATTACAAGGGTATTGACCAGAGAGTGAGGGATTTACATGTAACAATGGAAATTTCCATCGGAGATTTTGTTCTTACAGGAGGGGAGCTGGCGGCATGTGTTCTTGTGGATTCTGTGGTCAGACTATTACCAGGTGTTCTGAATGACGAGCAATCAGCCCTTACAGATAGTTTTCAGGACAATCTTCTTTCGCCGCCGATATACACGCGCCCAGAAATTTATAAAGGGCTGGAAGTTCCAAAAGTTCTTTTGAGTGGTAATTTTGCGGCGATAGAGCAGTGGCGACACGAAAAAGCGCTAGAAATCACCCAGCAGAAGCGCCCAGACTTATTGGATTAAATAATTTAAATTTTCAAAGAATTTTTGCTAAAAAAATGATACCTTGCGGTATATTTTAGGATAACGATGAAGAGTCATAAAGAACTAGCTGTTTTTTATAATGTGGAAAATCTTTTTCCGCCCGATGAGAAATTTGCAAAAGGGGAGAGTAAAAAATTCTCTGGTCTTAAAAAATGGAATGAATGGCGGTATAAACACAAGTTGCAGAGGCTTTCTCATGTCTTTGGGCTTATGAAACATGAAAAAGGCGAGCTTCCATTCATCATTGGTTTGGCGGAAATTGCGGATAATACAGTGCTGGAAGACCTGATTCAGCAGCCTGTCTTTGATGGCAGATATGCCTATGTGCATTATGATTCTTTGGATGAAAGAGGCGTAGACACGGCGCTTCTTTATGACAAAACCAAAATAGAAATTATAGATTCTGATACGATAAGTTTTATTTTTGAATTTGAAGAAGATGGCGTGGATGGCGTGGATACGACCAGAGATATTCTTCATTGCAAAGTCCGATACAGAGAGGATATTCTCAATATTTTCGTTCTTCATCTGCCATCAAAAAGAGATGATGGTATCAACCAGCCCAAAAGGGACTATATCCTAAACGAAGTCAAAGAAAAAACATTGGCTCTTCTCAAAGACAACCGAGAAGCCGTGATGCTTTTGGGTGATTTTAATGAAAATCCCTATGCGGAAAATATGAACTTTTTGCTCTATAATGACGGCTCGGAAAAGATTTTGGAAAATCCTTTTTCTAAGCTGTATCATGAGCGCAGATATTCCACTTTTTACTCAAAACAAGGACTTTTATTTGACCAAATCATACTTTCTGAGTATTTCTATGGGCAAAATTCTTTATTAAGGTTTGAAAAAGCAGAAGTCTTTGCACATAATGACCTCAGAACCAGAGATGGAAAATATCAAGGGAAACCTTTCCGTACCTATGCAGGAACGCGGTATTTAGGAGGGTATAGTGACCATTTTCCTGTTTTGGTGGAATTAAAAGTATCAAATCATTAAAAAAATCCCAAATAGGGCGAATAAAACAATAAAAACTAATGGAATTAGGAAAAATACAGACGCTAACAGTCTCAGAACGAAATCATCAGGGCGTTTATTTAGAAGATAAAAATAAGGAAAAATGTTTTCTACCGAAGATTTTTTCTGATGAAAACTGGAATATAGGAGATGAAGTGGAAGTGTTTGTTTATCAGGATAATAACCAGCTGCAAGCGACCATAGAAACGCCGTTTTGCCAAGTTGGGGAATTTGCAGTTATGACCTGCACCCATACCCTTCCGAGTGGAGCTTTTATGGATTGGGGGATTATCAAGGATTTATTTATCCCTTATAAACAGCAGAAAACCAAGATAATAGAAGGGAAAAAATATTTAGTCTATGTCTATATCGATGAAGAAACAGGACTTTTGACAGGGACAACTAAATTTAAAAGAAATCCACAGTATCAGGAACTTCCGTTTAAAAAAGGTGATAAAGTTTCTTTAATCATAGTTAATGAATCTGAACTCGGCTGGAATGTCATCATCAATCAAAAATATATAGGATTGGTTTATTTTTCGGATATTTACAAAAAACTTTATCCATTTTCAGAGGAAGTAGGATACATCAAAAACCTCCGAGAAGACGGAAAAATAGATGTTTCTTTGCAGCCAGAAGGATACCAAAATATGGATGAGTTTAAGCAGAAAATATTAGAAAAACTGGAGCAGGGCTATGGGCTTTTGTATCTTTCTGATGAGTCTTCGCCAGAGGAAATAAAGGAAGAACTGCAAATGAGCAAGAAAAACTTTAAAAAAGCTATCGGAGGGCTTTACAAGGATAAAATCATAGAAATTTTAGATGATAGAATCAAGCTCTTGTAAATATAAATCTGTAAAAGAATTATTTAATAATGAAAAAAGTATTTTATCTAAAAACATGCAGCACTTGCAAGAGAATAATGTCTGAATATGACCTTACAGACTGGGAAATCAGAGAACTGAAATCCGAGAATGTAACCAGCGAAGAACTTCAGGAAATGTACAAAATCACAGGAAGTTATGAGGCGCTTTTTAGTAAAAAATCTACACAGATAAAGGCAAGAGAAATAGATGTGAAAACACTGAAAGAAGAGGATTTTAGGGACTTGATTTTAGACCATTATAGTTTTCTGAAACGACCTGTTTTTCTTACCGAAAAAGAAATTTTCGTAGGAAGTGAGAAGAAAAATTTAGAAAACCTAAAAATATTCTTTGAAAATAAAAACGATACAAAATAAAAGTAGAAATAATTTTAATTTGATTAACTTTGTAAAAAATAAATAAAAATGGAAAAACTTTCTGATAGACTCAATAGACTGAGCTATTCCAAGACTTTTGTGATGACTAATAAAGCCAGAGAAATGAAAAGTCAAGGAATAGATGTGATAAGCCTTACACTGGGAGAACCTGATTTTGATGTTCCAGATAATATCAAACAAGCGGCGATAGATGCTATTCACCAAAATTACAGCCACTATTCACCTGTTACAGGGTTTTTAGAACTTCGTGAGGCGGTTTGTAAAAAACTAAAAAGAGATAATAATCTTGACTACAAACCAAACCAAATCTGCGTTTCTAACGGAGCAAAACAATCTATTTTCAATGTATTGGCTTCTGTTGTAAATGATGGTGATGAAGTAATCTTACCAACGCCATACTGGGTAAGTTATGATGAAATGGTAAAAATGATGGGTGGTGTTTCTGTTTTTGTCAATACGACGATAGATACAGATTTCAAGATGACAGCAGCTCAGCTGGAAGCAGCGATTACTCCTAAAACTAAGGCATTGCTATTCAGCTCTCCATGTAACCCTTCTGGAAGTTTCTACGAAAGAGAAGAGTTGGAAGCTATCGCAAATGTTATCGCAAAATATCCGCAAATTACCATTATTTCTGATGAAATCTATGAATTTATCAATTATGGTGGAAAACATACATCTATCGCCGAGTTTCCGCAAGTGTATGAGCAGACCGCTGTAATCAACGGAATGTCAAAGGCTTTCGCGATGACAGGATGGAGAATAGGTTACTCTGCGTGTCCTACTTGGCTTGCTGCCGCTTGTGACAAGGTGCAGGGACAGATGACTTCTGGTGCGAATACCATTGCGCAGAGAGCTTCTATCACAGCATTAGAAACCAATCCTTCTGAATACAAATACATGATTGATAGCTTTGAAAAGAGAAGAGAACTGGTTTTCAATCTTTTAAAAGAAATAAAGGGTTTCAAAATCAACAAACCAAAAGGAGCTTTTTATATGTTCCCAGATATTTCTCACTACATAGGTCAGACTTTGGACGGTGTGAAAATCAATGATTCTGATGATTTTGCGATGTATCTTTTAGAAAAAGCACATGTGGCAACAGTAGGCGGTGTTTCTTTTGGAGACAAAAACTGTATCCGTTTCTCTTACGCAGCTTCAGAAGAGCAGCTGGTAGAGGCTATGAGAAGAATAAAAGAATTATTGAATAAATAAATTTTATCTAAATAAAATTAACTTCGGCAAGGCATCGCTTTGTCGAAGTTTTTTATGTATTTTTGTAAAAATCAATTCTAAAAAATGTCTGTATCACTTATTTTAAAATATTTTCCAGAAATCACTGACGAACAAAAACAGCAGTTTGAAAAACTGGAACAGCTATACACCGAATGGAACGAGAAAATAAATGTCATTTCCCGAAAAGATATGGATGGGCTTTATGAAAAGCACATTCTGCATTCGCTCGGAATTGCCAAAGTAATGCCTTTTGCTGATGGCACCAAGGTGCTGGATATCGGCACGGGAGGCGGATTTCCTGGGATTCCGCTGGCTATTCTTTTTCCAGAGGTGAGTTTTACGCTGATAGATTCTATCGGTAAGAAAATAAAAGTGGTAGAAGCTGTTTCGGAGGGACTTGGGTTGAAAAATGTGACCGCAGTGCATGGAAGAGCTGAAAAACTGAAAGAAAAGTTTCATTTTGTGGTGAGCAGGGCTGTTACCCAGATGCCTGAGTTTTTGCGATGGCTGAAGGGAAAATTTGAAAAAGAGCAGTTTAATGAAAAGCACAACGGCGTACTTTACCTCAAAGGAGGAGATTTAGCGGAGGAGCTGGCAGGGCTTCGCTGTGAGATTTTTCAGCTGAAAAATTATTTTGAAGAAGAATTTTTTGATACCAAAAAAGTGGTGTATTTATCAAAAGGGAATTTTAATTCATAGATAATTGATTGTTAATTTGTTATAGCTTTTGATTATTGCTTTTATATAAATAATTGAATATGAAATTTCTCTCAAAAATTATTTCGGAATTATTATCAGAAACTTCGGATTTATCCCAGACTGTGGTCGTTTTACCAGGGAAAAGACCCGTGGTTTTTTTGAAACAAATCCTAAAAGAGCAGAAATATGAAGGTTTTTTGCCTGAGTTTTTTACTGTGGATGAATTGATTAAGAAAATATCTGGAAAACAGCACATTCAGGGAATATCGCTGTGGCTTTTTGGGTATGATGTTTATAAGAAAATTTATCCCGAAGAAACTTTGGAAAACTTCCTAAAATGGTTTCCTACTTTGCTGAAAGATTGGGATGATATGCTCAAATTCAGCGAAGAGGACAAAACTGTTTTGGAATATATGCTTGATGATGAGCGAATTAAAAACTGGGGCGAAACGCTGGGAGATGGAGATAATGCAAGGAAACGAAACCTTAATTTTTGGAAAAAGATGAATGTTTTTTTACCTAAATTAAAGGAAAATCTCCAAGCCAAAGGCTGGGCGACTGATGGGATGATTCACGAAATGGTGAGAGAGAAAATAAGCGATTTCGCAGAGGAAACGGAAACAAAATTTGTTTTTTGTGGTTTCAATGCGCTTACGCCTTTGGAGGAAAAACTGATTCGGGAACTGCTCCAAAAAGGAAAGGCGGAATGCTTTTTCCAAGCGGATGAATATTACATAAAAGACCTAAAACAGGAGGCAGGAAAGTTTCTGCGAAAGCATATGCACTGGAAGGAATTTAATGAAAACCGAAAATTCCAGTGGATAGAAAATAGTTTTTGTGAAGAGAAAAACATCAAGGTTTATGAGGTTGCAGGGAATGTAGCCGAAACCAAAATTTTGCCTGAAATATTACAAGAAATTCCAAAAGAAAATTATTCTAAAACGGCGGTCGTTTTATTAGATGAAAATCTGCTTCTGCCGAGTCTGGACGCGGTGAGTTTTGTGGATAATCTGAATATTACGATGGGATTTCCTATCAAAAATCTTGGTTTCAGCGGGGCGGTTAAGAAGCTTTTTTACCTACAAAAACAGCTTGAAAAAAATGATAAATCCTACTATTATTTGGATGTTTTTTCGGTTTTGGAGGAGTTTCCAGATAATGAAGAAGATAGGAAAATAATAGACCAATTCACGGCTAAAATAGAAGACGAAAATATCGTTTATATTTCGAAAAAAATGATGCAGGAGCATTTGGGCGAGCTTTCTTATTTTCAGCTTTTTGAGAAGAGAACAGCCGCTGAACTGCTGGAAGATTTGTCTAATTTTTGTTATCAGTTGAAATTCAGAGAAATAGATGATATTTTATATGAAAATGTTTCTCTTTTTGAAACGACATTTAAGATTCTAAAAAATCATATGAAAGACTATGATTTTGAGATTTCTATAGATGCGCTGGAGGTTTTGATGAATCAGCTTGTTAATTCAGAAAACTTGGATTTTCAGGGCGAACCACTTGAAGGACTGCAGTTTATGGGGCTTTTAGAAACTCGTCTTTTGGATTTTGAAAATATTATTCTACTTTCTGTGAATGAAGGAAAACTGCCGCTGGGGAATACGCAAAACACCTATCTTCCGTTCGATGTGAGAAGGAATTTTGGGCTGAATACTTTTTTGGAAAATGACAGTATTTATGCCTATCATTTCTACCGATTGTTGCAAAATTCTAAAAATATCTATCTGTTATACAATGCTTTAGGTTCTGGAGTGAATACGGGCGAGAAAAGTAGATTTATCACCCAAATGGAGATGGAAAGTCCTCATAAAATAGAGCATATTGTGATAGAAAACACCTCTGAACCGATTTTGCAGGAGCCGATAGTTATAGAAAAAACAGAAAAAGTTTTTGAGAAACTAAATGAATGGAAGAGTAGGATTTCAGCATCGCATTTGATTTCTTACCTCTATAATCCGATTGATTTTTACTTAAATAACATCTTAAAAGCAAAGGAAACAGAGGAGATAGAAGAAGAACTTTCGCAGCGAAACTATGGGAATTTGGTGCATTATGCTTTGGATTGGCTATATCAAAAAAAAGAAGGTAAAGTACTGAAAGAAAGTGATATAGAAGATTTAAAGCCAAAAATAAATGAAGCTATTGATTCTGCAATTTTAGAACTTAAACACCAGCCAGAGCTTTATGAACGAGGAATGAACTACATTCATAAATCTATGGCAGCCAAGGTGGTAGAGCATATTTTAGATTATGATTTAGGTTTAATTAAAGCCGGTAACTCTTTAGAAATCATAAGTTTAGAAAATGGTATTAATGCTGAGTTTTTGCTGGATGAAAATGGTGAAAAAATTAACTTTGTCGGTTATATAGACCGTATAGACCGCCTAAATGGAGTGCTGCGAGTGATAGATTTTAAAACAGCAAAAGCTAAAAATCTTTCTATGAAACCAAAGGAAGAAAAACTGGAAGATTTCATAAGCAGTGCGGACAGCAAACAGGCTTTACAGCTGAGTATTTATGCGTATATGGCCTTGCACAACAAAGGTTTTGCGGTCAATCAGCTGCAGTGCGGCATTTGGAGTTTTGCGGAAATAGGGAAGGGTGTTCAGACTTTGAAAATTTATGATGATGAAAATATTGACAATGAGAATGTTAGCATCTGTATGAATTCCATTAAAAATATTATTTTAGAAATATTAAATCCTGAAATTCCATTTAAAGAAAACTAAAATGAACCAAAATATATCTCTGACCATAGATTTTGTAAAGAAAACCTTGGAGGGAGCAGAGGCAGGGCATGATTGGTTCCATACCGAGCGGGTTTGGCGACTTGCAAGACTCATTGCCAAAACAGAAAACTGCAATCAAGAAATTGTGGAAATTTCGGCTTTATTACACGATATTGCCGACCCAAAATTTCATAATGGAGATGAAACCTTGGCGCTTGAGATTTCAGAAAAATTCCTCAATGAAATAGGGATGGAAGCCCAGAAGATAGAGCAGATTTTATTTATCATCAAACATATTTCCTTTAAAAATAAAGGCGAAACGATAGAAAAGACCAAAGAGCTTGAAATCGTGCAGGATGCGGATAGACTGGATGCGATGGGGGCTATCGGGATAGCGCGGACTTTTAATTTTGGAGGGTACAAAAATAATCCGATTTACAATCCTGATATTCAGCCGAATATCCATCAGACTAAGGAAGAATATAAAAAATCCAACGGCACGACAATCAATCATTTTTATGAAAAACTGCTCCTGCTGAAAAACCTTATGAATACCGATAAAGGCAGGGAATTAGCAGTGGAAAGGCATAGTTTTATGCTGGTGTTTTTGGAGCAGTTTTATAAAGAATGGAATTTGGGGCTAGATGTTTGATTCTATTTTGTTTAGGAAAGTATTGAAAATCAATACACTTTCACTGAATTTATCAAAAATTTTATTTGAAATATGCGGAAGTTCGTTTTCTAAAAAATAAATTCTATCTGATTGATTATCAAAGAATAATAAAACATTGGTATTTTTGCCTTCGGAGAGCATTTCTGATTCGACCTCGGAAATGATGTATTTCCTGCTGAAGTTTTTGATAATCTCCAAGAGTTCCTCTTCTAAAAAGGAATTCCAATCATTTATCTTGTGTTCTTCTGTGTGAAAAGTAATGCTGAGTATTGCCATTTTTGTGAAATTTTTAACTTAATTTTTTTTGTAAAAATAATCAAATTTTCATAAATTGCCATGTTATTTATTTCTCATCGCAGAAAAGAAAAAATAGATGTAAATAGTGGTGCATAAAGCACTGATTCATATAACTTTAATAAAAATAAATGAACGCAGGAGAAAAGTTAATTCCTATCAACATTGTTGATGAAATGAAGTCCTCTTACATAGACTATTCGATGTCGGTTATTGTTTCCCGTGCATTGCCTGATGTAAGAGATGGTCTGAAACCCGTTCACAGAAGGGTTCTGTATGGTATGTATGATTTGGGAGTTTTTTCCAATAAAAAACATTTGAAATCAGCCAGAATCGTAGGGGATGTTTTGGGTAAATACCACCCTCACGGAGACATCTCTGTATATGATGCTATGGTGCGTATGGCGCAGCCGTGGAGCTTGAGATACCCTATGGTAGATGGACAGGGGAACTTCGGTTCTATGGATGGCGACCCTCCAGCAGCGATGCGTTATACGGAAGCAAGGCTGAAAAAAATCTCAGATGAAATTCTTTCTGATTTAGATAAAGAAACGGTTGATTTTCAGAATAACTTTGATGATACCACCAAAGAGCCTACGGTTCTCCCTACGAGAATTCCTACACTTTTGGTAAACGGAAGTTCTGGTATCGCGGTAGGGATGGCTACTAATATGGCTCCGCATAACCTTAGTGAGAGTATAGATGCTATCTGTGCGTATATTGATAACAGAGATATTACCATAGATGAGCTGATGAAACACATCATCGCTCCAGATTTCCCTACAGGAGGAATTATCTATGGCTATGATGGCGTGAGAGATGCTTTCCATACAGGGCGAGGGCGAGTGGTGCTGAGAGGAAAAGTGAAATTTGAGGAAATAGGAAACCGAAACGCTATCGTAGTAACAGAAGTGCCTTATCAAGTGAATAAGGCAGATATGATAGAGCGAACAGCAGAACTAGTAAAAGAGGATAAAATACTAGGGATTTATGAAATCCGTGATGAATCTGACAGAGAGGGACTTCGTGTGGTTTATGAATTGAAAAACGATGCGATTCCGAATGTGGTGCTTAACCTATTATATAAGTATACAGCTCTGCAGACTTCATTCAGTATCAATAATATTGCGCTGGTTGGTGGAAGACCGCAACAGCTTAATTTAAAGGATATTATCTACAATTTCGTAGAGCATAGACATGATGTAGTAACCAGAAGAACAGAATACGAGCTGAAAAAAGCAAAAGAAAGAGCTCATATTTTGGAGGGGTATATGAGGGTGATTGCTACTCAGGATACGCTGGATAAGGCAATAGCGATTATTAGACACAGTGCTAATCCACAGGCAGCGAAGGAAGGTTTGATAGCAGAATTTGAACTTTCTGAAATTCAAGCTCAGGCTATTCTTGATTTAAGACTTGCTCGTCTTACAGGAATGGAATTGGATAAAATTCGTGATGAATACGAGGAAATCATGAAGATTATCGCTGATTTAGAAGATATCCTATCTAATGAGGGCAGAAGATTTGAGATTATAAAGAACGAGCTTCTTGAAATCAAAGAAAAATACGGAGACGAAAGAAAATCAGAAATAGATTATTCAGGCGGTGAAATGTCTATAGAAGACATTATCCCAAATGAACAGGTGGTGCTTACGATTTCTCACGCAGGGTATATTAAGAGAACTCTGCTTTCTGAATACAAAGTGCAGTCTAGGGGAGGTGTAGGTAATAAAGCCGCAACGACCCGTGATGAAGACTTCTTAGAATACATCGTATCTGCTACCAACCACCAGTATATGATGTTCTTCACAGAGAAAGGAAAATGCTACTGGCTGCGCGTGTTTGAAATTCCAGAAGGCTCTAAAACAGCCAAAGGAAGAGCAGTTCAGAACCTTATCAACATTGAGCCAGATGATAAAATCAAGGCTTACATCAGAACCAATGACCTAAAAGATGTAGACTATGTAAACAGCATGTATGTGGTGATGGTTACCAAAAATGGTGTTATCAAGAAAACTTCGTTGGAGGCGTATTCTAGACCGAGAGTAAATGGGGTAAATGCCATAGAAATTCGTGAAGATGACCAACTTTTAGAAGCAAGGCTGACCACAGGTGAATCCGAAATCATGATTGCTACTAAAAATGGTAAATGTATCCGTTTCCCAGAAGAAAAAGTAAGAGCTGTGGGAAGAACTTCTATTGGGGTGAGAGGTATCACATTAGAGGACAATGATGAAGTAATCGGTATGATTATCGCTAATGATTTGGAGAAAGAATCTGTTTTGGTTGTTTCTGAAAAAGGCTACGGTAAGAGAACCGCAGTAGAGGATTACAGAGTTACCAACAGAGGTGGAAAAGGAGTTATCACCTTGAATATCACTGAAAAAACAGGAAAACTCATCGCGATACAAAATGTAACAGATGAAGATGGTCTAATGATTATCAATAAATCTGGTGTGGCTATCCGTATGGCTGTTGAGGAACTCCGCGTGATGGGAAGAAATACCCAAGGGGTGAAACTTATCAACCTCAAAGGAAATGATGAAATCGCGGCGGTGGCGAAAGTAGAAATGGATAAAGATGTGGAAGATGCCGAAGAGCAAACCGAAGAAGGTGAAAACACAGAAAACACAGAGAATGTTTCAGAATAAAATTAAATAAAAAATTATCATTAACATGAAAAAAATAGTTTTAAGTTTAGCATTAGTGAGTGTGTCATTCGCTTTTGCACAGAAAAAAGAAATCCAAAACGCTTCTAAAGCGATAGAAAAAAACGATATAGCAGCAGCTAAAGCAGAGATATCAAAGGCAGAAGGCTTGTTGAACAATCAGTTACATTTCTTAGAACCATCTGTTTTGGAGGAGTATTATTATGCGAAAGGAGTTTTATTGATAAAAGAAGGAAAAACGAGAGAAGGAGCAGCTCTTTTAGGTAAAATCAACGATTTAAAAACGATTTACACAGGGAAAGACAGCGATAAAAAGAAAGTGTACTTTGTAGGAAAAGAAGCTGCTGATAAAAGTGGAATTCAAGGGCTAAAAGCAGAAAATTACGCTCCAAAAACTCTTGAAAAAGTAAATGGTTTTGTAAATCCGTTTTTGAAATCATCAAGTGATGAAGCCTACAAAGCTTATCAAGCTAAAAACTACAATAAGGCTGCAGAAAAATACGAAGAAGTATATAACTTACTGAAAGCCATAGGAAACGAGGATAAAATCTATCTATACTACGCAGGGATGAACTATGGAGCAGCTGGAAAAAACAATGAAGCGATAGAAATCTATAATAGCTTGATTAACAGTGGATATACAGGAGTTACTACTCAGTATTTGGCTACAGATGTGAAAACTGGGCAGGTTCAGTCTTTTGATAAAAACTCTTTTGAATTGATTAAAAAATCAGGTTCAAACGAGTACAAAGACCTAAAAACTCAATCAACTCCGAGCATAGAATTAGAGTTATATGAAGCAAACATAAGACTTTTAGTGGATGCTGCGAGATATGATGAAGCTTTGGTTTTGATAGAAAAAGGACTTAAAAAATTCCCTAATAATCAGAGATTATCAGAATTACAGGGAGTTGCTTATTACAGATCTGGAAAAACTTCAGAATTTATCCAAACCCTTAAAAATCAGGTTGCTAAAAACCCTAATGACAAAGAATCTTGGTATAATTTAGGTTTCTTACAAAGTCAAGACAATGCTACTTTGGCGGATGCTGAAAAATCATTCAAAAAAGCATTGGAGATTGATGAAAACTATGTTTTAGCATTGCAAGGTATGGCTTATGCTGTTCATTTAAAGGATGATGAAAAGACATTGGAGCAAATCCGAGCTTTCCAAAAAGCAAAGAAAATCAATGAAATGAATAAATTGATGGAAAAGAGAAGAGAAACCTTCAAAAAAGCTCTTCCTTACCTTGAAAAATGGCATTCCATTGAGCCTAAAAATGTAGAAGTAGTAAGTACTCTGAAAGGAATCTACATGAATCTAGACAATATGGATAAGTATAACCAGTTCAAGAAGTTAGAAGATTCTTTGAAAAAATAATTTATATAAAATAAGCTCTATTTTTGTAGGGCTTATTTTTTTAATAAAAACCTTTTGAAAAATATCTATTAGAGAAGGTTTTGGCGTATATGAAAAGCCGTAAAGCAGAATTATTAGGCATGTATACAAGGATATATAGAAAAACCGATGAAAAAGAAGTTCCCATGTGGTATATCAGCTGGGATGCTAATCAGAGAACCAAGGAAAGACTGTGTCACTATGGTTAATATAGAAATAGATGCTCAAAAAGGCGAAATTGTCAAAGAATACCATTTCTTCTTTTAGTACAATAATCCTTATGATAAAGTTCCTGCTCCTGTCATCATCTTTGATAAAACTAAAAAATAAGTAATTTTTAATGCTAAAAAAGATTTAAACAGTTTTGATTTTTCAAAATAAATATTAACTTTGCAATTCAAAGTTCTTTTTATGGATACTAAAAATTATCAAGAAGATTTATCTCACATTCGCTCTATTATGGAGAAAAGTTCCCGCTTCATCTCTCTGAGTGGGCTGTCTGGAATTTTCATAGGTTTTTTTGCTATTTTAGGAGCGGCGTATGTGTTTTTTGCTTTTGAAAGGGAAGGGATTAGCTATTTTGACAGATATCCTAAATTTTATGATTTTAATTTTATATCTGAACTGATTTTAGTTGCCTTTGTTGTCCTTGTTTTTTCTTTGGCTGCAGCTGTTTTCTTCACAGTCAGAAAGAGTAAAAGAAAAGAACTTCCCATCTGGACTACATCTACTAAACTTCTGATAATCAATTTCTCCATTCCGTTGGTTACTGGGGGGATTTTTTGTTTGGGGCTTATTTTTCATCATTTTTATGCGTTTTTAGCGCCTTGTACATTGATTTTTTATGGATTATCCCTTATCAACGCTTCTAAATACACTTATTCTGACATCAGATATTTAGGCGTTTGCGAGGTTATTTTAGGCTTGCTCTCATCATTTTTGCTGGGATATGGATTGGTATTCTGGGCGTTAGGATTTGGGGTGCTGCATATTATTTACGGGCTTATTTTGTATAAAAAATATCAATAATTTTAGTGAAAATGTTTAATATCAATCAACTCAATAAGGAATTTGAAAGTCGCGTGAGGCTGGGCATTATGTCCGTTCTTATCGTGAATGACTGGGTTGATTTCAGTGAAATGAAAAACCTCCTTAATATCACTGATGGTAACTTGGCGAGCCATAGCACTGCCCTTGAAAAATCAGGATATATTGAGGTGAAAAAAGAATTCGTTGGCAAAAAACCGAAAACCTCCTATCGTGTTACACAATCGGGGAGAGAGGCTTTTAACCAGCATATCAATACTTTGGAAAAATTATTGAAAAAATAACTATATTTTTTTGTTTTTTAACTTTGAAATACAAAGTTCTTTGAATTGTTGATTTTAATTTTTAAATATTATGAAAACACATCATCTAATTATGCTGACTACAGCAGTAGCTACAGCGCTGTTTTACAGAGAATCTTTTGGTTTAAATGTAGGATTATTAGCCATTTTTCTCAGTGTTATCACTCTGGTAAAAACTCACAAAAAAAGGAAAAATAGGGAGTTTTTTATCATTTTTACATTGACTATTTTATCGGCTTTTGCGTTTATGTGGTATGGCGATTTTGTTTCGTTTTTGGCGGTTTCTTTTTCCTTGCTGCTTCTGAGATTTAAGTCAAAATATAGAAGGCTCAAAAGCATTCTGGCAGTTCCGATAATGACAACAAATAATATCGCTTTTCCGTATCGTTTCTTTGATTTTAATACATGGATTATCAGAGATAAAAACTCTAAATTTAATTTCAAATCAATCATTATTTTAGTGATTCCAATCCTGTTTTTCTTATTCTTTTTCTGGATTTACAGCATGGGAAGTTCCATATTTTCAGAGGTTTATCTTTATGAATTGGACATTGACAACTGGTTTTTTGTGGTGGCTGCTTTTGCATTATATTTTTCGTTTGGGTATTGGAATTTTTCAGGGGCAAAATATTTCTTGCGCCGAAATCAATTTTTGCTAAATGATTTTTCAGAAAGAGTTAAAAATCAGAAATTTACGCCAATGTTAGAGTTTTTAGACCTTGACTCCGAAAGGAAAATAGGCGTGCTGACTTTTGTTCTGCTCAATCTTCTTTTGTTGGTTTTTATTTTAGTTTTTAATTATGAACAGTTTTTCCAAGTTGATACAGATAGGCTGGCAAACCTTTCTGCGGACACGCACAACCGTGTAAATGTGGTCATTTTGTCCATTGTGATGGCAGTTTTACTATTGATGCTTTATTTTAGGTCTTATTTTAATTTTGATGATAAATCATTGTTACTTAAAAAGTTAGCTAAAATGTGGATAATTCTTAATTCTCTTCTTGTCCTTTCTGCCCTTATCAAAAACACAGAATACATCTACCACTGGGGGCTTACCTACAAAAGGCTGGGAGTTTATACATTTCTTATTTTGTCCGTTATTGGTCTGATATTCACTTACTTAAAGATAGAGCATAGAAAAACCAATTTCTATCTTTTTAACCAAATGATTTGGTATTTCTACGGAACACTTTTGCTTTGCAGCTTCGTAAACTGGGGCTATCTGGGGACATTTTACAATATAAAAGTTCAGAAAGTAAGTGATTTTGATGCTGTTTATAGATTTGATTTTAATGATTCTCTGCTTTTGGAATATTATCCTGATGAAATTTATTCCACTTATCGTTTTGATTATGTTAAAAGTCAAAAAGATGAAACATTTTTGTCCAAAGCGCTTTATTATCAATTTATTAAACTTCCTGATGAAAAACCAGTCTCAAGCATAGAATTATCCAATGAAAAACAAAACTAAAATCAATAATTTTTCGTAAATTAGCAGTAAAATTATAAGAAATGTCAAAAAAAGTTTTACTCGCAATATTAGACGGCTGGGGATTGGCTGAAAATCCCGAAGTATGTGCAATTACCAAGGCTCACACACCGTTTGTGGACAGCTGCTATAAGAAATATCCTCACACTCAGCTGCATGCATCAGGCTTAGAAGTGGGGCTTCCCGAAGGACAAATCGGTAATTCCGAAGTAGGACATATGAATTTGGGCGCGGGAAGGGTTGTCTATCAGAACCTTACGAGGCTGAATTTAGCTGTGAAAAATGGAACTTTGGGTAAAGAAAAACCTATCCAAGAGGCATTTTTACACGCACAGAAAAACAATAAAAATGTCCATCTCCTTGGGCTGTTGTCTGATGGTGGTGTTCATTCACATATCACTCATTTAGAGGCTCTTCTGGATGAAGCCAAAGATTTGGGATTGAAAAATGTTTTCGTTCATGCCTTTACTGATGGGCGTGACTGCGACCCGCATAGAGGGAAAGTTTTTATAAAAGAGATTCAGGAGTATTTATCCAAAACCACAGGAAAACTGGCGACTGTTACAGGACGATTTTTCGCAATGGATAGAGACAAACGCTGGGAAAGGGTAAAAAAAGCTTATGATGCTTTGGTCAATGGAGTGGGGGTAAAAACACAAAATGCACTGGAAGCGGTGGAAAATTCTTATCAAAATAATGTTTTGGATGAATTTATCGAGCCGATTATCTTAACTGATGAAAAACAAAATCCTGTGGGGAATATTCAGGAAGGTGATGTGGTTATTTTCTACAATTTTCGTACAGACAGAGGTCGTGAACTTACAGAAGTTCTTTCGCAAAAGGATTTTCCAGAATTTGGAATGAAAAAACTGAATCTCTATTTTGTGACAATGACCAACTACGACCGAGATTTTGAAAATATCAAAATCGTCTATGATGAAGAAATCATCCACGAAACCTTGGGGGAAGTTTTGGAGAGAGAGGGAAAATCTCAAATCAGAATCGCTGAAACCGAAAAATATCCTCATGTGACATTCTTCTTTTCAGGAGGGCGCGAAACCGAATTTGAAAATGAAAAAAGAATACTCTGTCCAAGCCCTAGGGATGTGAAAACTTATGATTTAAAGCCTGAAATGGCGGCTTTTGATATTCGTAATGCCATCATTCCAGAATTGCAGAAACAGACAGCTGATTTTGTTTGCTTAAATTTTGCTAACCCTGATATGGTGGGGCATACAGGCGTTTTTGATGCAGTAGTAAAAGCCTGCGAAGTAGTGGATGAATGCATAGAAGAGGTAGCCAATACAGCCTATGAAAACGGCTACACGGTGCTTATCCTCGCTGACCATGGTAATTCAGACTATATGATAAACGAAGATGGTTCGCCTAATACCAACCATACCACTAGTTTAGTTCCTCTGATTGTGATGGATAAAGACAAAACATGGCAGCTCAAGAGAGGAAAATTAGGTGATGTGGCACCTACCATTCTCCATATCATGGGAATAAAAATTCCTGAAAAAATGACAGGAGAGGTATTGGTTTCATAAAATTTCTTACATTTGCACACTTTTGATTTTTAAAAAATGAGCAATTTAGATAACCTACTGCCTTACGGTTTTGCTTTAATCGTGGCAGTTCCTTTTGTGATATTGCTGAGACAGTTTGTGTTTCAGTTCATTAAGTTGAAAAACAAAGAATTGAGCATTATTTCAGGGAAATCCAATGCGCAGATAAGATTGCAGGCGTATGAAAGGATGACTTTGTTTTTGGAGAGAATGAAGCCTTCTAACTTGGTTCAGAAGTTTGACAAGGAATTGGCCGCTGTGGAATTTGTGTTTTTGGTGGAAAAAAATATTATGGAAGAATTTGAGTATAATGCTTCACAACAGCTTTATATCAGCCAAGATTCTTGGAATAATATTTTAAATTCTAAAAATAATGTTCTCCAGCTTCTCCACAAGACTTTGGAAAACAGCCCAAATGTTTCTTTGCAGGAGTTTAAAACTCTGTTTTTGATGGGGTATGTGGATGGCGAGGATTATATCTCAGATACTATCCAAAACCTTAGAAATGAAATAAGTAGAATAATTTAAAAATAAATATAGTATAATGATTCCAACTTTTAAAGCACATCCTTGGCATGGAATTTCAGCTGGGGAAAAAGCACCAGATGTAGTTAATGTTTTTGTGGAAATAGTTCCATCAGATACTATTAAATATGAAATCGATAAAGAAAGCGGACATCTAAAAGTAGACAGACCGCAGAAATTTTCTAATATAATTCCTGCTCTATATGGCTTTGTTCCAAGAACTTACTGCGATGAGAGAGTAAAGGAACTTGCAGTGAAAAGAGGTGCTTCAGACATCACGGAAGGAGACCACGATCCACTAGATATCTGCGTATTGAGCAGCCACAATGTTCCTGTTGGTGGTATTTTGCTGGAAGCAGTGCCAATCGGTGGGTTTAAAATGATAGACAAAGGCGAGGCTGATGATAAAATCGTAGCTGTATTAGTAGGCGACCAGTCTTATGGACATATCAAAGACATTTCAGAACTTCCTAAGGCTGAAGTAGATAGACTGATGCACTATTTCTTGACTTATAAAAATCTTCCTGGTGAGCCTGTGGCATGTAGAATAGATGAAGTCTATGATGCTAAACACGCAAAAGAAGTTATCAAAGCATCTCAAGAAGATTATCAAGAGAAATATAAAGGATAAAATAATGAAAAATTACTTGGAAAAACTTTCTGAGTAATTTTTTTATTTTTTAATGTAAATATTTTGTAAATTGGCTTCCTTAATAAAAAATAAAATGACTACAATAGAGAAAATTTCAAAACTTCGTCAGAAGATGCAGGAGAAAGATATCAATGCATTCATTGTCTATTCTGCAGACCCACATATGAGTGAATATCTACCCGAAGAATGGCAGGAACGCACTTGGCTTTCAGGCTTTACAGGTTCTGCTGGTTTTTTGGTGGTGACTAATGAAAAAGCAGCTCTTTGGACCGATGGAAGATATTTCGTTCAGGCAGCGCAAGAGCTTGAAAACACAGGAATAGAACTGATGAAAGACGGCATAGAGGGCACTCCGAACTACATAGACTGGATAATCTCTCAAACGCCTGAAAATGGAAAAGTAGCTGTAAATGCTCTGGCGACATCTCATCTAAATTGGGAAAGTCTAGAGCAAAAATTGTCTGCAAGAAAAATACAACTTGTCAATGAAGCTTTATTAAAGGATATTTGGTTAGACAGAGGCGAATCTTCTAAAAATGAAATCTTTGTTCATCCTCTGAAATGGGCAGGACAGTCTGTTGTAGAAAAACTAAACGCCATCCGTGCGAAAATGCAGGAAAAAGGTGCTTCTCTGCATGTTATTTCAAGTCTTGATGATGTGGCTTGGACACTAAATTTGCGAGGAAGCGATGTGGACTGCAACCCTGTATTTCTTGGTTATATCCTCGTAACAAAGGATGGAAAAGCTACGCTCTTTGTAGATGTAGAAAAACTCAATGATGAAGCCAAAAAACAAATGCAAAAGGCCGAAGTAAGCGTAGTTCCTTACGATGAATTTTTCTCTTATTTAGGTCAATTAAAAAATGAAAAAGTTTTAATTTCACCAAATTGTAACCAAGCGGTTTTCAATGCTTTAAAGGATAAAAACACTTTCGTTCTGTCGGCTGTTCCTGGCAATCTGATGAAAGCCATTAAAAACGAAACCGAATTAGAAGGCTTCCGCACAGTGATGGTTCGTGATGGTGTAGCGATGGTTAGATTTCTCCATTGGCTAAAAAATAATGTAGGAAAAGAACCTATGACGGAATATTCTATCGGAAAAAAATTGAGAGATTTCCGTGCTGAGGGTGAAAATTTTGTAGGCGAAAGTTTCGGCAGCATCATTGGTTATAAAGGAAATGGCGCTATCGTGCATTATTCCGCAAAAAACGAAGGAAGCAAGGAAGTTACCAATGAGGGAAGTGTTCTTGTAGACTCTGGCGGACAATATTTGGAAGGAACTACCGACATTACCAGAACGCTGGCTTTGGGTAAAGTATCGGCAGAGTTTGTAAAAGACTGCACTTTGGTTCTGAAAGGGATGATTAACCTTTCTTTGGCTCAGTTCCCGAAAGGTACCAGAGGTGTCCAGCTGGATGCTATCGCTCGTCTTCCGCTTTGGAAAGAAGGCAAAGACTACGCACACGGAACGGGGCATGGCGTGGGAAGTTTCATGAATGTGCATGAAGGTCCTCAGAATATCCGAAAAGATATGAATCCGCAGGAGCTTTTAGCAGGAATGGTATGTTCCAACGAGCCAGGGTTTTATGTTGAAAATCAATACGGTATCCGCCATGAGAATTTAGTGGCAGTGAAGGAATTGAGAACCACAGAATACGGTACTTTCTATGGTTTTGAAACCCTTACACTTTGTCCGTTTTTCAAGGATGTGATAGATGCAGAACTTCTTACTGAACCAGAAAAAGAATGGCTGAACGCCTACCACAAGACCTGCGAGGAGAAACTGGCTCCGCATTTGTCAGGTGAGGTCAAAGAATGGTTCTTGGAATTAGTAAAACCGATATAAAATAAAAATCTCTTTTCCTTCTCAATGGAAAGGGGATTTTTTCATCTAAATTACTACCTTTGTGAGGTAAAATATTATCATAATGCCACAGCAGTTTTTAGGAAATAAAGAATTTTTAACGAAAGATATAGAGATTTTTGCGAGTTGTCCCAGTAACATTGCCCTTATCAAATATTGGGGAAAATATGAAGGGCAGATTCCAGCAAATCCCAGCATCAGTTTTACGCTTAGTAATTGTAAAACAGAGACTAAAATGATTTTTAGATCAGGTGAAAAATTTTCAGTCAAAACTTTTTTAGCAGGAAAAGAAGAAACCAAATTTTCGGAGAAAATAGAAAAATATTTTAGAAATATAGAGAAATATATTCCTTGGATTTTGCAGGGGAGTTTTGTCATTGAGACCGAAAATACTTTCCCGCATAGTTCTGGAATTGCCAGTTCTGCATCGGGTTTTGGAGCTATAGCCAAATGCCTTATGGAGATGGATAAAGCGTTTTCTGGGAAAGATTTTTTTGATGTTAAAAAGGCTTCTTTTTTGGCTCGTTTGGGCAGTGGGAGTGCCTGCCGAAGCGTTTATGACGGGCTGGTAGTCTGGGGCGATGTGAATGAAGTGAAAGGAAGTTCCGACTTGTATGCTGTGAAGTATCCTGACGAGGAAATCCACCCGATATTTAGGGATTTTAATGATTATGTTCTGCTGATTCATGAAGGGCAAAAGTCTGTGAGTTCCACCGTGGGGCATGGACTGATGAACACCAATCCCTATGCTGAACGCCGTTTTCAGGAGGCAAGAGAGAACTTTGTTCCGATGAAAGAAATATTAAAATCAGGTGATTTACAAGCTTTTATGAAATTGGTGGAGCATGAGGCGCTTACACTTCATGCGATGATGATGATGAGCGACCCTGCTTTTATTCTGATGCAGACAGGGACTTTACAGGTAATCAATAGGGTTTGGGAATTTAGAAAGGAAACCAATCTGCCTCTTTTCTTTACTTTGGATGCGGGTGCGAATGTACATCTACTTTTCCCAAGTGAAAAGAAAGCTGAAATCACTAATTTTATAGAAACAGAACTTTTACAATACACACAGAACGGTGGAATTGTAAGGGATTTCATGAAGTTTTAAAGTAAAAATAACATGAAGAGGAATAAGTTTTTACTGCTGAATTATGTTTTTGTAGTGAGCATAATTTTATTATTTATCAATGACCATTTTTTGAAATTGTATTTTCATAATTGGTTCACCGGTAAATTTTCAGATTTTTTGGGAATGATTATTTTTCCATTATTTTTGGCTTATATTTTCCCAAAATTGAGAACTTTTTCCATTCTTGTTAGTTTTATTTTGTTCATTTTTTGGAAATCTCCGTTTTCCGAAGGTTTTATCGATTTTTACAATCAGATTTCGCCCATTGCTGTGGCTCGTGTGGTGGATTATACGGATTTCATCGCCTTTGTATTTTTGGTAATTCCTTTTCTTTTGATAAAGTATGATGCTTTGCTTCAGCCTTTGAAAATAAGAAAAATAAGCCCTGCATTGGTGCTTGTTCCCTCTGTTTTTGTGATGATGGCTACTTCTCCGCCGCCGTATTATAGATATGGTTCGGATGGGATGGTGTTATTCAACGATTATTCTTTTAAGATACCGAAAAGTAAAACAGAGGCTTTGGATGAGTTGAAAAACAGGAATATTTTGTTCAAAAAAGATACACTGAGGATTATTAGAAGATATAATATAAGCAGTGAAAGCCTGATTATGAACGGAACCGACCTAAAAACGCTGGAAGTAGATAAGGAAATGCTGAAAAAGGAATTAGAAAGAGAAATAGGATTTTATGATTATTACATCATAGACAGCCTAAAAATAGGAGATGAAACTCTAAAAAATATAAGATTTGAGCTGGAAGAAATAAACGAATCAAAGGTAGAAATAATCCTGAAATCAGTCGTATTAGAGGAGCAAAATACGAATGATAAAAAATTACAAAGAAAATTCAGAAAAATTTATAGAGAACTTCTGAAAAAAGAATTTTTAAATAAAAATTATAAACAAAACTAAACATTTAACCCATGAAAATAGGAATATTAGGAGGCGGACAGCTCGGCAGGATGCTCATTCAAGAAGCCTTAAAATACGATGATGAATTTTATACATTAGACCCAAGTTCTGACTGTCCATGCGCAGGAATATCGCACTTTACGAAAGGTGACTTTAATGATTATCAGACTGTTATGGATTTTGGGAAGGATAAAGATGTTCTCACAATAGAGATAGAGC
Organism: Flavobacteriaceae bacterium; assembly: GCA_013333255.2. GTDB lineage: Bacteria > Bacteroidota > Bacteroidia > Flavobacteriales > Weeksellaceae > JABCPE02. The sequence continues at coordinate 29,157 of JABCPE020000007.1, forward strand.
ATGTGAATGTCCAAGCGCTGGAAGATTTACAGAAACAAGGAATAAAAATCATCCCAAGTCCTAATGCTGTCAAAATCATTCAGCAGAAAATACTGCAGAAAGAATTTTATCAAAAAAACGAAATCCCAAGTCCTGATTTTCAGGTTATTCAAGATAAATCGGAGGTAAATTTTCCTTTGTCTTTTGTTCAAAAACTAAATACTGGCGGCTATGATGGAAAGGGCGTTCAGGTGATTCGCAGCGAAAAGGAGCTGGAAAATCTTTGGGATTCGCCCTCTGTTTTGGAAGCTTTGGTGGATATAGAAAAGGAACTTTCTGTAATTGTCGCTAAAAATGACAAGGGAGAAGTCAAAGTTTTTCCTGTTACGGAAATGGTTGCCAATCCACGATTAAATCTACTAGATTTTAATATTTGTCCAAGTGAAATTTCTGATGAAATCCAAACTCAAATTGATGAAATTGTCAGAAAATTCATTCAAGCGATGGCTTCTTCTGGGCTTTTTGCGATAGAATTATTTTTGGATAAAAATGGAAAAATTTGGGTCAATGAAACAGCGCCAAGACTGCACAACAGCGGACACCTCACGCAGGAAGGAAATAGTAACTCCCAGTTCGAACAGATGTACCGAGTGGTAAAAAATCTTCCACTAGCAGACACAGATGCCGATAAATACAGCGGAATGTTTAATCTCGTAGGAGAGGATGGCTACCAAGGAAAAGCCTATTATGAAGGCTTAGAAGAAGTTTTAAAACTGCCCAAAACCTATGTCCATCTATACGGAAAGACCGAAACCAAACCAGGGCGTAAAATGGGACATATTAACATCTTGGCGGATAGTAGGGAAGAGCTGTTAGAAAAATTAACTACGATAAAATCAATGATTAGAGTGATATCAAAAAAGCATTAGAATTTTCTAATGTTTTTTGGTTTTAAACATATCTGGATGATAATTCGTTATAAATATTCCTAAAATAATCAAAAACGCAGCGATGATAAAATTAGAATCCACAGGCTCATCAGCTATCAGCCACCCTAAAAATATCGCAATAATGGTATTCACATAAGAGACCATGGAAACTTTCACAGCGGAAATTTGGCTCAGTGCATAGATATACGCCAAATAAGCGATAATAGAGGCGAAAATCGTAAGCGAGAACATTGCAATAACGCTTTTCAGACTCCATGTTTCTGGCGCAAATTCCTCACCTAGAACCAAAGCACTGATGATCTGCACCACTCCAGCAAAGACAAATTGATAAAAAAGACTTAATAAAATATTGGTGCTTTTGTAGTTTGTTTTTTTGATGTAAAGGGCCCCTGTAGCATTTCCAGAAATAGCAAGGAACAGGTAAATCATCCCTTTACGGTAATCAGGATTTGCCAAATCAGCCAGCCCATCCCAGAAAATCAAAATAATTCCAGAAAAGCCCAGTAAAATCCCTAGAACAGATTTTAATGTAAACTGCTGCATTCTAAATAAAACGCTGCCGATAAATATCAAAATAGGCGAACAAGAACTAATCAGAGATGCCAGACTGCTGGAAACATGCTCTTCGGCAATCGTGGTAAGTCCATTGGTTATGATAAGAATACAAGTGGAAAGTATCAGCTGAACTTTTAGATTTTCCCAGCCTATCCATTTTAGCTTTCTTGTGAAGGATAAATAAACACCCAAAATAATAGCTGACAACACATGCCGAATACCCGCCACATACAGCGGAGGAATAGTCTCCACAGCGAGTCTAATCCCCAAAAACGAAGTCCCCCAGATGATAGCAATGGCCAAAATAGCGAATGTAAGTTTTATGTTTTTCATCTCAGGAAAATTAGTTTTTCGTTTTAAAGGTTAATTTTTTATCTTTGGAATGTTTAAATTTTTCGTTTGTAAAGTTAATTAAATTTATTTTAAAATCAATCAAAATATGGTAGGAATTATTATGGGAAGCAAAAGTGATTTCCCGATTATGCATCAGGCAGTAGATTTTTTACAATCATTGGGAGTTCCCTATGAGGTTACCATAGTTTCTGCGCACAGAACTCCAGAACGAATGCTAGACTATGCGAAAACGGCTAAAAAAAGAGGAATCAGTGTAATCATAGCAGGAGCAGGAGGAGCTGCACATTTGCCTGGGATGGTGGCGAGCTGTACCACTTTGCCAGTGATAGGCGTGCCTATTTTGTCGAGTAATTCTATAGATGGCTGGGATAGTGTTTTGTCTATTTTGCAGATGCCTTCTGGAATTCCTGTTGCTACGGTGGCGCTGAATGGAGCCATGAATGCAGGAATTTTGGCGGCTAAAATTTTAGCGGTATCAAATCCTGAAATTGCTGACAAATTAGAAAACTATCAAGAATCCCTCTCCAAAAAAGTATTGGCATCAGTGGATGAACTGAAAACAGATTACCCAAATTCTTATGATGAATAACGGTATTTTATGGATTTAAGCATTTTAGGAAAAGAAATATCAGAGGTTAAAGAAAATGATTTTTTTAAAATATTTTCAAAGGGATTAAAAGAGTATAAAGCTTTTGAAAATGATATCGATTGTCATTATTATAGCGAAGAAAACGGTATTGATTTCATATTTGAAAATAATATTTTAGTATCAATACATTTTTCGGGGAGAAATGATAATAAATATAACTTATTCAAAGGAGAACTTCCTTTCAATATAAATATTTTAGATGATAAAATAGATGTTTATAAAAAATTTGGAGATTTAGAAGTCAAAAAAGGGGGAGGGGAGATTTTACCTTTTATAAGGAAAGCAAATAAATGGGCTACTTTTAAAATTGAACACTATTATTTCAGATTTGAATTTAATGATGATAATAGTATTACTCTTATTTCCGTTACAAAAAAATTGATGTAGTAATTACCGGAGGACATGTTCTGGCTGCTCACTATGGTGAAGGCTGGGAAACTAGGAAAAATCAACAAAATCATGGATCTCCTAGACCCTATCAGCAACACCATGAAAATAGCTGCTAAAACGGTCAAAGTAACCTTTAACACAACCCGTAGAACCTTTAAATATGTAATCAATACCGCAGGGAAGAACTTCAAACGATATGAGCTTAGGTTCAAAATAGACGGAAACACCCTCTACTGTGGTATACCTAATGGGAAAATTTCCATCATCGATAAATTGAAACAAGCTGATATAGAAAAACTGCCTGTCGATGAAAATGGATTAAGAATAGCTGATATCGATGGCGAAGCTATCCCTATTGGTAACAAAATCTTAAGAAAAAAGCTAAATATGTCCTAGAGGGAACTGGCGAATATGAAAAAGTAGGCGGACATCATCCATTGACTAAAAAAGCTTTTGAAGGAATTGAAGAATATGATTATAAAAAAGCTTTTAGTATAAGCCCCAATCTTTTACAAGAAACTTGGAAAAAATATAATCCAAATAAAATGAAAATAGATGTTCATTCAAAAATAACGGGGCAACAAAAATCATTATATACAGAATGGAGAAGAGCAAATCCTAATAAAGCTTTAGAAATAGATGAATTGGCAAAGATAGAGATACAGGCAATGGTGAATATAGGTATTCCAGAGAATATTGCCACAGGTTGGGTAGTAAAGGCATTAGAAGAACTAAAAGAAAAAGGAGTAGAAAGTATAAATAATATTCCTCGGAATGGTATTAATAATTAGAAAAAATACAAAATGAAAACAAATCAAGAAATTTTAGATGAATTTGGGAAATTACTAATAAATGATGTATTAGATAGATACTATAAAAACATTGATTATATTGTTGAAAATGGGTATAAGAATCCCACTATGCTTCATTATAATGAATTATTTTTAAAATTAAACGAAAAAGAAAAAAGAAATTTGATACAATTTATTTTGGAAAATATAAATTCTGTTATGTTTGACTTTCTTGATCTATTTGAGCAAAATGAAAAATTTAAACTTGTTTATGAAGAAGACCAAAAGCAGATTAATATAGTAGAAATTAGCGAAATGCTAAAGGCTGAGCCATTGGGGGAAAATGGTTGGATAGAGCGGTTTAGCAAATATGCTAAAGAAAAGGAATGATATTTTTCAGAATGGAATTTAAAAAAAAATTAGGAAAGCTTTTATAAAAAGGCTTTCCTAATATTGTACCCAGAGCCGGAATCGAACCGGCACGCCTTGCGGCGCTGGATTTTGAGTCCAGTGCGTCTACCAGTTCCGCCATCTGGGCCTACTCAAATCTTACGGGTGCAAATATAGACATTATTTTCATAACAGCAAAAAAAATCAGCATAATTTTAGAAAATAATTTCTAAACCATCGTATGCCAAGTGAACATCATCAGGTAGTTCGGTTTCTGTCTGCTCATAAAAACCTATTTTATGGCTGATGTGTGTCAGATAGGTTTTCTTCGGTTTTAGCTTTTCTACCAACTCCAAAACATCTGGCAAAATGAAATGTGCAGGATGTTTTTCCTCTTTTCTAAGACAGTTGATAATCAAGAAATCTAGATTTAGTAATTTCTCCATTTCCGAAGCAGGGATAGAACTCGCATCCGTTATATAGGCCAAATTTTTCACCTTAAAACCAATTATAGGCAGTTGATTGTGAAAAACATATATCGGTGTAATTTTGGTTTCATCTATTGTGAAATCATTGTTTATCAGATGGACATCAAAACTTGGAGCTCCAGGGTATCTTACCTCGCTAAAAGCATAGGGAAATCGCTGTTTTATTTCTTCCGCAGTCCTTTCTAGACAATAGATTGGAATATTTTTCTGCTTCTTGAAGATAATGGGACGCAGGTCATCCAGCCCGATTACATGGTCATTGTGTTCGTGTGTGAGAAGCACTGCATCTATGTTATTTTCTCCATTGGTAAGCATCTGCTGCCTGAAATCAGGCCCACAGTCTATCAATATTTTTTCATTGGTTTCGGTGGTTATCAGAGCAGAGCTTCGCAGCCTTTTGTCTTTTGGGTCAGAAGACAAGCAGACAGGATCGTCAGAACCGATGATCGGAACACCTTGGGAAGTACCTGTTCCTAAAAATTTTAGCTTCATTCGTTTTAATATTTTATAAAAAATCCAGATTAATAATAACCTGGATTTCTTTTATTGATAACAAAAAACGCGATTCAACATTTATTTAACTTGATCTACAACAGCTTTGAATGCTTCTGGATGATTCATTGCTAAATCAGCCAATACTTTTCTATTTAGCTCGATGTTGTTTCTCTTAAGAGCTCCCATGAACTGAGAGTAAGACATTCCATATTGTCTAGTTCCCGCATTGATACGCGTAATCCAAAGACTTCTGAAATTTCTCTTTTTCTCTTTTCTGCCTCTGTAGGCATATTGCATTGCTTTTTCTACTGCATTTTTAGCAACAGTCCAAACATTTTTTCTTCTTCCGAAGAAACCTTTAGCTTGTTTTAAGATTTTTTTTCTGCGCGCTCTAGACGCTACAGCGTTTACTGATCTTGGCATAATTTAATTAATTTGTTTTTTTGAAAAGGGCGGAATTACATAGAATTCTCTTAGTAGCACCGTTTCAGGGTTAAACTTTTTTGAATAAAATTCTTATAAACCGAAATGATTTATAAAAACTACTTAATTGCTAATTGCTTTAAAACGCTTTTCTCATCCACATTAGCAACATAAGAAGTCTGAGTAAGATTTCTCTTTCTCTTAGTTTCTTTTTTAGTCAAGATGTGGCTTTTGAAAGCATTTTTTCTTTTGATTTTACCTGTTCCAGTAAGAGCAAAACGCTTCTTAGCACCTGATTTCGTTTTTAATTTTGGCATTTTCTTACTTCTTTTATGTTATTTGTTATCAATATTTTTATTTACAATACTTTTCATAATAGTCTACAAAAGGCATTGGTGATTCTTTTTCGTATTCTAGTGCATCTACATTTTCAGCTAATTTAGTGCATCTATCTTTAAAGTATTTTTTCAACCACTTTTTGTTTGCAGCTTTTTCTCCAATGGAGATTCCCACATTATGTCTAAATACATGGTCTGCTGGCTCATCTTTATACTTAAATAAATAGTCAGTATAGGTAGCTGGCGGAATAAGAATACCCCCACTTACACGCTGAGATGGAATATGAACTGTAATGGAATAAACTGTTAAATCTTTGACTTCTTTTATTTTGAAAGCCCATAAATTTCTTTTATTCCTGAAATTTACCAACTCTCCGATTGAAGTACTTCCATCATCATTAAAATAAGTAATTTTTTCTACATTTTCTACAGAAATGACTTTTTTCTGAGCTTTTTCATCAGATTTAAATACAGCTTTCTTAGCTTTTCTATTATTTATATCCACTAAAGAATTTAGTAGACCTTTTTCTGTATTTCCATCTTTATAAAGAAGTTCAGCTTTATAATATTGCCCATAAGAAAAAGAGAACAATGAAATTGATAAAATAGCAAATAATTTATTCATAATCTAATAAATTTATTTAGCCTTTTTCGGACTCATTAGCATTATCATTCTTTTTCCTTCTAATTTAGGCATTTGGTCTACTTTTCCTACATGTTCCAGCTCTTGGGCAAGTTTTAGAAGTAATATTTCTCCTTGATCCTTAAAAACTATTGATCTTCCTTTGAAGAATACATAAGTTTTTAGTTTAGAACCTTCTTCCAAGAATTTTTCAGCGTGTTTTTTCTTGAATTGGAAATCGTGTTCATCTGTCTGAGGACCAAAACGGATTTCCTTTATCACCACTTTTACCTGCTTGGCTTTCAGCTCCTTTTGTTTTTTCTTTTGTTCGTAAAGGAACTTTTTGTAATCCAAGATACGGCAGATAAAAGGCTCTGCTTTATCCGAAATTACTACCAAATCCAATTCCTGTTCCTCAGCCATTTTCAAGGCTTCAGAAGTAGGGTAGACACCAGGTTCTACATTATCACCGACCAAACGAACCTCCTTGGCTCTGATTTTGTCGTTAATCTGATGCGCATCTTCCTGTGCTGGCTTTCGCATCGGACCTCTGTTGTTAATTTTCTTTAGTGCTATTGCTTTAAATTTTAATGGTTAATATCTTATTTAATATCTGATGACAGAGCGGCCTCTTTCTTAAAGTAAGCTATGAAATCTTCTATGCTCATCGTTCCTAAATCTCCTTCGCCTCTCTTTCTCACAGAAACAGTTCCCTCAGCCTCTTCATTTTCTCCTACAACCAGCATAAATGGCAGTTTGTTTAATTCTGCATCACGGATTTTTTTACCCGTTTTTTCATTTCTTTTGTCAATCAGACCGCAAATATCGTTAATTTCCAGCAATTGTGAAACTTTTTCTGCATAATTTACATATTTTTCACTAATTGGAAGGATTGTAAACTGCTCTGGAGCCAGCCAAAGTGGGAAATCTCCCGCTGTGTTTTCTAGTAAAATAGCGATAAAACGCTCCATAGAACCGAACGGCGCTCTGTGAATCATCACAGGTCTGTGCTTCTCGTTATCACTACCTGTATACCAAAGGTCAAATCTCTCTGGCAGGTTGTAATCCACTTGGATTGTTCCAAGCTGCCAGCTTCTTCCCAAGGCATCTTTCACCATGAAATCTAGTTTTGGCCCATAGAATGCAGCTTCTCCGTATTCTACTACAGTATTTAATCCTTTATTTTTAGCAGCGGTAATGATTGCATTTTCTGCTTTTTCCCAGTTTTCATCAGAACCGATGTATTTTTGCTTATTTTCAGGGTCTCTTAATGAGATTTGAGCCGTAAAATCAGCAAATCCAAGGCTGCTGAATACATACAATACCAAGTCTATAACTCCTTCAAACTCAGATAATAACTGGTCTGGGGTACAGAATAGGTGGGCATCATCCTGAGTAAAGCCTCTTACTCTGGTAAGTCCGTGTAACTCACCACTTTGCTCATATCTATATACCGTTCCGAATTCCGCAAATCTCTTTGGTAAATCTTTATAAGACCACTGGCTCGTTTTGTATATTTCGCAGTGGTGAGGGCAGTTCATCGGTTTTAATAAAAATTCTTCTCCTTCGTGTGGAGTTTTTATCGGCTGGAATGAATCTGCGCCGTATTTTTCGTAATGTCCAGAAGTCACATACAAGTCTTTGTGACCGATGTGCGGCGAAATTACGAATTCATATCCTGCTTTTTTCTGTGCCTCAGAAAGGAAGTTCTCTAATTTTTTTCTTAGTGCAGCACCTTTTGGAAGCCAAAGCGGAAGCCCCGCGCCTACTTTTTCAGAAAAGGCAAAAATTCCTAATTCTTTACCTAGTTTTCTGTGGTCACGGCGTTTTGCTTCTTCTAATCTTTCCAAGTATTCGGTAAGTTCTTTTTGTTTTGGGAAAGAAATACCATAAACTCTGGTAAGCTGCTTGTTTTTTTCGTCTCCTCGCCAGTATGCTCCTGCTGCATTTAGGATTTTTACAGCCTTGATAAGTCCTGTGCTAGGAATATGTCCTCCACGGCATAGGTCTGTGAAATTATCATGAGTCACGAAAGTGATTTCTCCATCAGTAAGGTTTTCTATCAATTCCTTTTTGAAAGGATTATCAGCATATTCTTTCAGTGCATCTGCTTTGGATACTGGATAAATTCTAAAAGCTGAATCTTTCTTTGCATTTTCCAGCATTTTTTTCTCAATTTTTTCAAAATCTTTCTCAGAAAGAATTTCTCCATCAAAATCCACATCATAGTAAAATCCGTTTTCTATGGCAGGACCTATGGTAAGTTTCGCATTAGGATAAAAATCCAAAATAGTCTGCGCTAAAACATGGGCAGAAGAGTGCCAAAAGGCTTTTTTACCCATATCGTCATTCCATGTTAATAACTGAACCGTGGCATCCTCCGTGATAGGGGTAGAGACTTCTACTTGTTTTTCATCTACTAGTGCAGAGATTGTATTTCTCGCAAGACCTTCGCTAATTGATTTGGCAATTTCCAAAGGAGTTACTCCTCTGTTAAAATCACGCTGATTGCCGTCTGGAAAAGTTATTTTTATCATAGTATTAAAAAATTGAATGGCAAATCTACAAAATAGAAGTGAAATTATAAATATTTTTCAGCCGAAAAAACTTAATTTTGTTGATAATTTATATAAAAATGCAGTTTAGAATTCAGTCTTTCCCTCCAATAATATCAAAAAAGTCTAAAATTTTGATTTTGGGTTCTATCCCTGGGACTAAATCTTTGGAGAAAAAAGAATACTACGCTCATCCTCAGAATCATTTTTGGAAATTGTTGTTTTGTATGTTTAGGGAGGAGTTTTCAGCTGATTATCAAGATAGATTAAAGCTTTTAGAGAAATATCATGTCGCACTTTGGGACACCATCGAGAGCTGCGAAAGGGAAGGAAGTCAGGATGTGAAAATCAAGAACGAAACAGCCAACCAAATCCCAGATTTGCTGGAAAAACACTCTAATATAAAGGCTGTTTTCTGCAATGGTCAAAAATCTTATAAAAATCTCATCAAATTATTAGGCTCAGATTTTCATTTGCCCATTATACTTTTGCCTTCGACGAGTCCTCTGCACACCATTTCTTTTGATAAAAAATTAGAAGACTGGAAAAAGATTTTGGAATATATTTCTTGATTTAGCTTGAATTCAAGGGCTGTTTGAGGCGTTGATAAAAATAAAACTTGACAAAGGCATTTTAAGGTTGTATATTTGCCAACTTATTTTAATTTTAAAAAATATAAAATCCGTAAATTTTATTCAAATGAAAACATCTAATTTTAATTTCCATTTGCCAGAGCACCTTTTGGCTGAACATCCATCAGAACATAGAGATGAAGCAAAACTAATGGTTCTAAACAGAAAAACTGAAACCATAGAACACAAACTCTTCAAAGATGTGATTGATTACTTTGATGATGGAGATTTATTTATCTTTAATAATACTAAGGTTTTTCCTGCAAGACTATACGGAAACAAAGAAAAAACTGGGGCAAGAATAGAAGTTTTTCTACTTAGAGAACTTGACCGCGAAACCCGTGTTTGGGATGTTTTGGTAGATCCTGCAAGAAAAATAAGAATAGGGAATAAACTTTTCTTTACCGAAGACGAATCTTTGGTGGCAGAAGTGATTGACAATACTACTTCCCGTGGAAGAACGCTAAGGTTCTTATTTGATGGTAGTTACGAAGAATTCCGCCAAAAACTAAAAGAACTCGGAGAAACTCCGCTTCCTAAATACATCAAAAGAGCAGTAGAGCCAGAAGATGCAGAAAGATACCAGACTATCTACGCCAAAGTAGAAGGTGCGGTGGCTGCCCCTACGGCTGGACTTCACTTTTCTAAACACCTTATGAAGAGACTTGAAATCAAAGGGATTAACTTTGCAGAAGTTACGCTTCATGTAGGTTTAGGAACATTTAACCCGATAGAGGTGGAGGATATTTCTAAGCACAAAATGGAATGTGAAGAAGCCATTATAGATGAAAAAAATGCTGAAATCATCAATAAAGCCGTGGAGGAAAACAGAAGAATTTGCTGCGTGGGAACTACGACTATGAGAGCTTTGGAAACCTCTGTTTCTTCTAACAAAAGAGTGTCTGCATACCATGGATGGACTAATAAATTCATCTATCCGCCGTATGAATTTGGCGTGGCTAATGCTATGATTACCAATTTCCACACACCAAAATCTACTTTGCTGATGATGATTGCTGCTTTTGCAGGAAAGGATTTCGTGATGCACGCTTACGAAGAAGCCATTAAGAATGAATATAAGTTTTATTCTTATGGTGATGCGATGCTTATCATTTAATTTTAAAGAAAATTAACCCTAAAAAAACTAAACAATGCTTTTAGATGATTTAAAATGGCGCTATGCCACAAAAAACTATCAAGAGGGAAAGAAAGTCCCACAAGAGGACATAGACAAAATTATAGAAGCTATCCGCCTTGCGCCTACTTCTTCTGGGCTGCAGCCTTTCAGAATCATCGTAATAGATGACCAAGAAACTAAGCAAAAGTTGGTAGAAGGTGCTTTAAATCCAAAGGGAATTATGGCGTGTTCGCACATCATCGCCTTTGCTGCATGGGATAATTATACACCTGAGAGAATCGATGAGATGTATAACCTTATCACCGATGAGCGAGGGCTTCCTCGTGGGCGATATGCGAGATACACAGATATGATAAAGGAGCGTTTTTCACAGCGTGAACCTATCCGAAACTTCGAACATGCTGCAAGACAGGCATATATAGCCCTTGGAATGGCACTTGCACAAGCGGCAGAGCTTAAAATAGATTCCACACCTGTGGAGGGATTTGACCACGAGAATTTTGATAAAGTTCTTGGTTTGGAGAAACTTGGGCTGAAAAGCGTGGTGCTGATGTATGTCGGCTATGCTGACCGCGAAAACGACTGGCTGGCACCGATGAAAAAGGTGAGAATCTCCAAAGAAGAATTAGTCATAAAACATAAATAATTATTTCAAAAAGCCTAATCAAAAGGCTTTTTTATCTTAAAAACAATCAAATAGAATGAAAGATATCAGAACGCTCAGTTTAGACCAGCTCAAAGAATATTTTGTTTCTTTGGGAGAAAAACCATTTCGTGCCAAGCAGGTCTATGACTGGCTTTGGTCTAAAAATCTGCATTCTATTGAGGAAATGACTAACCTTTCCAAAGAGCTTCGCCAAAGGATTTCGGAGGAATATACGATAAATCCCATCTCGGTAGACAAGCTCCAAAGAAGTTCAGACGGAACCATAAAAAACGGTGTAAAACTCCATGATGGGCTTTTGGTAGAAAGTGTTCTAATCCCAACAGAAACTCGGACTACAGCTTGTGTTTCCTCACAGGTAGGATGTTCTCTAAACTGTGAGTTTTGCGCTACTGCCAAACTCAAAAGAATGAGAAACTTAGAGGTGGCGGAGATCGTGGATCAAGTGGCTTTGATAGATAAGCAGAGCAGACTTTATTTTGACAGACCTCTCTCTAATATCGTATTCATGGGAATGGGCGAGCCTATGATGAACTACAAAAATGTAGTGGAAGCCATCAGAAAAATCACTCAGCCCGATGGTTTGGGCATGTCTCCAAGGAGAATTACCGTGTCTACTTCTGGAATTCCGAAGATGATAAAAATGCTGGCAGATGAAGATTTAAAGGTAAAATTGGCACTTTCGCTGCATTCTGCGATTGAAGAAAAACGAAATGAAATCATGCCTTTTTCTTCTAATTTCCCACTGACAGACATCATAGAAGCCCTGCAATACTGGTATTCTAAAACTGGCTCTGTCATTACTCTGGAATACTGCATTTGGAAAGGCATAAACGATAAAGATGAAGATATAAAAGCCCTGATAAAATTCTGTAAAAAAGTGCCTACAAAGGTGAATTTGATAGAATACAATTCCATTGGCAACGGAAAATATGACCGCAGCAACCCTGAGGCCACAGAAAACTATGTCCGTCAGTTAGAGAAGAACGGAATCACTACGATGATTCGCCGAAGTAGAGGAGGAGACATCGATGCGGCCTGCGGACAGCTTGCCAATAAAATAGCCGAAGCGTAGAAAAAGTCCTATAAATAGAGAATAAAATGGATAATTTTATTTTAATCATATTGTGCATTGTGGCGGGAATGGTCTTTAAAGCAACTAAATCCATTCACCCAGAAGCCCACAAAGGAATCAATACTTGGATACTTTACATCGCGCTGCCCTCTATTTCCTTTAAATATATTCCGAAAATAGAGTGGTCGCTGGAAATACTCTATCCTGCGGCTAGTATGGTAGTTCTAGCATTGGGAGCGTATTTATTTATACAATATTATTCAAAACTAAAAAACTATTCCAACCGTTCTACAAGCACCTTGCAGCTGGCAAGTGGATATAGTAACACCTCGTTCATTGGTTTTCCGCTGATTTCTGCTTTTTATGGAGAGGAATATTTGAGCATCGCGATTATCTGTGACCAAGCCATGTTTCTTACCCTTTCTACGCTGGGCATCATCACTGCTCTGCAAGGCGGAAACAATAACACCATAAGCGCTAAATTTTTACTAAAAAGGCTTTTTACATTTCCGCCATTTATTGGGTGTATTACAGCACTAGTTTTATCATCTTTTATAGACCTTTCTTCTGCCGAACCGCTTTTTAATAAGCTATCTGGAACGGTGGCGCCTTTGGCTTTGTTCTCGATAGGATTGCAGTTGAAATTTAACGGCTGGAAAAAACTGATGAACCAAATTTCCATGTCGATGGTTTATAAACTATTGATTGGTCCTGCTTTGATTTTGGTTTTGGGACTTGTTTTAGGACTGAAAGAAAGTTTAGTAAAAATCACAGTTTTTGAATCTGCGATGCCTACTTTGGTAATGTCCAGTGTCATCGCTGAGCAATTTAAACTCAATACCAAACTCACCAATATGATTATCGGAATCAGCATTATTGTTGGGTTTTTCACTTTGGGAATTTGGTATAAAGTGCTGGAATGGTGCTTTTAATGAAAAAAAATATACAACGAAATCTATATAACCATGAAAAAAATATTGTTTATAGGGCTGTCCCTAGCAGCTATGATATCTTGTTCTCGGGCAAAAGAAACCATAGAATATGTTGATTATCAGGATAATACACCTGAAAACCCTACGAAAATGGCAAAAGTAATCTATGGAGAAGATCATACTATAATATCTAATCCAGAACGAGGATTTTGTACAAGAGATGGCTACCACAGCAGAAGTTCGGTAATATCTGATTATGAAATCAATACACTGAAAAGCAGCAAACATACATTAGTTTTTTTTGATTTTAAATTGAAGGAATTCATTTCCAGTCCTATAAATTCCGATATGCTGGGAATGATGCAGAGAAATTTTGATAAACTGAGAGCTAATGGGATAAAGGCTGTAGTTCGTTTTACATATTCCAGCAGCACTTCTGCGGCTGTTTATGATGCCGAGCCATCCATTGTTTTAAAGCATATTTCTCAGCTAAAACCTATTTTAGAGAAAAATAAAGATGTTATTGCCCTTATAGAAGCTGGTTTCATCGGTGCATATGGAGAATGGTATTATTCCACACATTACGGAAACAAAGGGCAGGCTGACTATGCTAAACGAAGAATTATCGTCAATGCCATGCTGAACGCTTTCCCAAAAGAAAGAATGATAGCGGTGCGAACTCCATTGATTAAAACCAATCTTCTTAACATTTCTTTAAACTCTCCATTGACTCAGTCGGAGGCTTTTAATAGAAGTAACAAAGCGCGTCTGGGACACCACAACGACTGCTTTTTAGCGGATGAAAAGGACAGAGGAACTTACACCGGTGAGCAAGATAAAAAATATACACAGTTAGACTCTAAATACACGGTTATAGGAGGGGAGACCTGTACGCCGCCGACCAGCTATTCTCAGTGTAATGTAGCTCTGCAGACCATGGGAAAATATCATTGGTCTTATCTAAATCTAAGCTATCATCAGGATATGATTGCAGATTGGAAAAACACCCATTGTTTTGAGGAAATACAAAAGAGGCTGGGATATCGTTTCGTGATGAAAGAAGTCCAATATACTGAAAAAATGGAGTCTGGAAAAAACTACAAAATGGTACTAAATTTTGAGAACAAAGGCTTTGCATCGCCATATAATCCAAGGTCTGCGTACATTAAATTCCGTTCTGTTTCCGATGGCAGAATACATTTTTCTCATCAGATTCAGTCCAATCCTCAGTTTTGGTTTACAGGAAATCATCGGTTAGAAATATCTATAAATCTCCCAAACCATCTTCCTGCGGGGGATTATGATGTTTTACTTCATCTTCCAGACGCATCTATGTCCATCGCTGACAAGGCAGAATATGCTGTCAGATTTGCTAATATAAACACTTGGGAAGCCACCACAGGCTATAACAAGCTATACACCCAAACTAAAAAATAATAAATGAAAAAGAGTTTTTTAATCGTTTTTCTTTGTGGATTTTTCAGTTTTTCTTTGGCTCAAAAGACCAAAAGATTGCCTTTGAAAAAATATAAAATTGCTGTTTTAAGTGATACTTTGAGGGAAACATCAGGATTAACGCTGATGAATGGGAAGTTGTACAGCTTTAATGACGGTGGAAATCCCAATGAAATTTATGAAATAAACCCTGAAAATGGGCAGATAATTTCTACCATCAAAGTTGATTTCCCAAATAGGGACTGGGAAGCCATGACTAACGACGGACAAAGTCTTTATATAGGAGATTTCGGGAATAATGGAGGCAAAAGAACGGATTTGGCGATTTATAAAATCTTGGATAATTCTCATCAGAAAATCAGTTTTAAATACAAAAATCAACCTCATTTTAGCTTTAAAAAAGACAAACATGATTTTGATGCCGAAGCGATGATTTTCAAAGATGGGATAATCTATCTTTTTTCCAAAGAATGGGCTTCGCTAAAAGTATCAAAATACATGATAAATCCTGATACAGAGGAAGAACAGAGCATCGAAAAAACGGAAGAATTCAAAACCAATTTCTTAGTAACGGATGCTTTTTATTTCAATAAAAAACTGTATCTGGTGGGCTATAATAAGATCGCAAAAGCCTTTTTGATGATTTTTGATGAAGATGAAAATGGTAATTTTTTCAGTGGAAAATATACGAAATACAAGCTGGGTTCGGTCTTTAAATATGGTCAGATAGAGGGAGTTGCAGTAGATGAAAAGGGCATTTATATCTCAGCCGAAGAATTTAAGAAATTCAGTTTTCAGGTGAAACAGAGTTTGTATTTTGTTCCTTTTGAGCGGCTGTAATTTAAAATTAAATAATCTTATATTTGTGGATTAAAATAAAATTGTGGCTAAAATCTTAGAAGAAATCAAAGCTCCTATAAGCAGGGAAATGAAACTTTTTGAGGAAAAGTTTTATCAGTCCATGCAGAGCAGTTTGCCTTTATTAGATAAAATTACACAATTTATCATCGCTACGAAGGGCAAACAGATGCGGCCTATCCTCGTTTTTCTTTCAGCGAAAATGACAGGCGAGGTGAGCGAAAAAACCTTTCGTGGAGCTTCTTTGATAGAGCTGATACATACGGCGGCTTTGGTGCATGATGATGTAGTGGATGAGAGTGCCAGAAGGCGTAATTTCTTCTCTATCAATGCCTTGTGGGGGAACAAGACTGCGGTTTTGATTGGGGATTATTTATTGTCCAAATCGGTAATTCTTTCTACTGAAAATAAGGATTTTGATTTGTTGGAAATCGTTTCCCAAACCATAAAAGATATGTCCGAAGGTGAGCTTTTACAATTGGAAAAAGCAAGAAAGCTGGACATTACGGAAGATGTTTATTATCAGATTATTAGACAAAAAACAGCTTCGCTTATTTCGGCGTGCTGTCAGATAGGGGCAGTTTCTAATAATGCTGAAAACTCGCTGATAATGAAGATAAAAGATTTTGGGATTTATGCAGGAATGGCTTTTCAGATAAAAGATGATTTGTTTGATTATTTTAGCAAAAACATCGTAGGGAAGCCTGTGGGCATAGATATTAAGGAACAAAAAATGACTTTGCCGCTTATTTATTCTTTAAAAACGGCAAATGAAAAGGACAGAAAATATTACTTTAATATCATTAAAAACCACAATAAAAACCCGAAACGAGTAAAAGAACTGATAGAATTTGTGAAAAAATCGGGCGGGCTGGACTACGCCGAAAAAATAATGGAAAATTACCAGCAGAAGGCTTTGGATATTTTATCAGAATTCCCTGATAATGAAGCTAAAAAGTCTTTACAACTGATGCTGGATTATGTAATAAAAAGAGAATTTTAAAAAATATAAAAATGGAGAATAATATTTTAGATTGTGTGATTATAGGTTCTGGACCTTCTGGTTTTACGGCGGCTATCTATGCAGCGAGAGCGGATTTAAAACCTGAACTTTATACAGGTCTGCAGCATGGCGGTCAGCTTACTACGACTACGGAAGTGGACAATTTCCCAGGGTATCCAGAGGGAGTTACAGGGCCAAAAATGATGGAAGATTTGCAGAAACAAGCAGAAAGATTTGACACCAAAGTTCATTATGAAATGATTACGAAAGTGGAATTTTCTAAAGAAAAAGGCGGAATTCATAAACTTTGGGCAGGAGAGAAAGAAATTTTGGCTAAAACTGTGATTATTTCCACTGGAGCTACAGCCAAATACCTTGGGCTGGATGATGAAAAAAAATACTCTGGCGGCGGAGTTTCTGCGTGTGCTACTTGTGATGGATTTTTTTACAGAAACAAGGAAGTTATCGTAGTTGGAGCAGGGGACACGGCAGCTGAAGAGGCGACTTATCTTGCTAATATTTGTAGTAAAGTGACAATGCTTGTGAGAAAAAACTATTTCCGCGCTTCTAAAGCAATGGCTCACAGAGTGGAAAAAACGCCAAATATAGAAGTGAAATTTAATCACGAATTGATAGGCATCAAAGGGGAAAATAACTTGGTAGAAACAGCTGTGGTTATCAACAACCAAACCCAAGAAACTTCTGAAATCCCTGTCAGCGGGATATTCATAGCCATAGGACATCAGCCTAATACTGAGATATTTAAAGGGCAAATAGATATGGATGAAAACGGCTATATCATCACTGAAGGAAAATCTTCTAGAACTAATCTTCCTGGGGTTTTTGCGGCGGGAGATGTGCAGGATCACATTTATCGTCAGGCAGTTACAGCGGCAGGAAGCGGATGTATGGCAGCAATAGATGCAGAGAGATATTTAGGCGAATTAAAATAAAAAACTACTATGAAAGCCCTGATATATGTTTTCCTTGGGGGAGGAGCAGGAAGTATTTTTCGGTTTATGATATCTAATTATGCTCATAAACTGCCGATGGCAGGCTCTTTTCCTATTGGAACGCTTTTGGTCAATGTTTTTGGGTGTTTTTTTATAGGGATATTTTCTTCTTTATTTAAAGAAAATGAATATCTGAAATACCTTTTGGTTACAGGATTTTGTGGTGGATTTACTACATTTTCCACATTTTCTATGGAAAACATCACTCTTTGGCAGAGCGGACAGTATGGAATTTTGGTTTTGTACTTGGCATTGAGCATTGCATTGGGGCTTTCCGCGGTGTATTTAGGAAGTCAGCTTTTGAAATAAAGTAAAATTTCAATATTGATTTTCAAAGCATTACTGATTAAGTTGTAAAAAATACGGAAATAAATTTGTCAATATAAAAAATATCCTTACATTTGCACCACTGAAATGAAAGATTATTTCATTTTTGGAGAGATGGCAGAGCGGTCGAATGCGGCGGTCTTGAAAACCGTTGACTGTAACAGGTCCGGGGGTTCGAATCCCTCTCTCTCCGCAAGATTAAAACTAAATTATAAGGACTTTTGAAATCTTCAAAAGTCCTTTTTTATTTCAAGTTCTGAAAGTTTTCACAAAGTGATGTTCTTGCTTTTTCCTGCACTTTATTTTTTCTAAAAATACATTCACAGCCGCGAAGAAATATGCAGTATCTTTGTTTTCTGTATTTTAATATTATTTAATTATAAAATGGAAAGAGATAAAATAAAAAATATTAGATATTTTGAAGAATATATAAATAAAAAGGAAGAATCAAATTGCAGGATTAAAAGCTGGTTTATCAATGGAGAAATTAATCCTGACAGAAGAGAAATAATGTTGGAAAAAATGTTTCAAAATAATATATATTCTCTTATTGCTAAATATTCCGCGGGTTACCCTATAGAAGATTTGTATACAGATTATTACGATACTTTAGGATATATGCACCAGAGCTGGATGGTATTGGACAATCGTGCTTATTTAAAAGATTCTAAATACAATCATTATTTTGGCTCAGACTATGATTTGATGCTTTGGATGCTTTCGCTGGGATATTTATTAGATGTTGAAAAACAGAAATATATGTTGCTTTTAGAAATATTAGACCGATTTTCTGTAAAAGACCTGCTCTATGAAACCATTTTTAAAAGTGTTTAAAATTTATTTGTAACTTTATACAAAGATTTGAATATGTTTATCAACGAAATAGAATATTTTGACCCTTACAAGGAAAAACCTGCCAATAAAATTTATTGGTTAGAACCTGTTGAAAAAGCGGTGGGTGAGCATTTCTTTTCTTTTGATTTAAAGAAGGTTTACAATTTATTTTCTGATTATCCTTGGGCTTTGTCAAAGGAAGAAAAAGAAATTTTTGATAAAGAAAATCCATATTGGGTAGACTTTTTTAAAGATAGAAAATAGAATATTACCTCGTTTTTTCTTTAACTCCTTTTTTTTTGCATTCCCTCTTCTGTGTTAATATAGCCTAATAAGTCCTTAAAATCATCCGCATTTAGTTTTTTAATATCAATCAAGGATGATATTCTCTCTATCTTTTGTCCATAAATAGTTCTTTTTTGCTTACAATTAAATCTATTTTTAATTTCTCATCAAAAAAAGCTTTTTTCTATTCAAAGTTTCGGTCAAACTCCTCGCCAAGTTTTATCTTTATATCAGTAAAAGTTTGTTAAAAAATCTTTTAGAGCTATTTTTAAAGGTGTTTTGAAATTTATTTATAATTTTATGAAAATTTTTAACCAAATGACACTTGAAGAATATTATAAAGCAGAAGATGAAATAAAGAAGAAAGAACCTAAAAATTTATCCTTGGGTGAGATAATGGCTTATTATAAAAAAGAAAAAGAAAAATTACGCTCCCAATAAATCTACATAGAACCTTGGCTCACCATACCACAGAGAGAACCATCATCTTCAAGTACAATATGAGTACTATCAGCTCCTTTAACATTATCTTGACTATTCTGCTTGTAAAAGATCTTAGGAACAACAGGGTGTGTCTTGTAGTTATGCTTCATCACCCCATACAAAAATATTTCTGCCAACTCACTACCTTCCCCAGAATCACTAGACATACATAATTTCTTGGCAGCTTTACGAAGAACAGAAAATTTGTTCATTAACCAACTTACTACGCTCATCTTCAGAAAGCGCAGTCTCACTTATATTATCGAAGACAAAATCATTAAAATGACTATAACCTCCATTCACCACTCTCAAAATCATCAAGATAGCTCAATAGGTGCTTGTTTTGAAGCTTACCAGCATTGTTTGTGATATATCATCAGAGAACTAATCAAAATTTATAAAAATGAAAATTCTGTACCTGACATTGAAGAAAAAATGGTTTGACTTAATTAAATCGGGAGAAAAAACGGAAGAATACCGTGAAATAAAACCTTATTGGGAAAAGCGGTTTGAAGGGATAAGTTCTGGAAAGCTTCATTTCAAAAACGGATATTCTAAAAAGGCTCCCCACTTCATTATAGAATTAAAGGGAATTGAGATAAGAGAGGGCAAAGAAGAATGGGGAGCAGAAAAAGGCAAGAAGTATTTTGTTTTAAAATTAGGTAAAATATTATGAGAATGGAAATAGGAGGAAACTTAATGTTTCTTTTGTTTATAGTAGCAATATTATATTTTGTTTACAGAGTTTTTAAAGATGACTTATAAAAACATTTAATTTTTAATCATATGGATATTATTGGAAACATCTACAGCAGGGAGGCTGCGGAGCAGAAAACAGAAACATTCCGTGTTCAGAAATTCATGCTGGATGCCTCTTACTTCGACAATTACACCCAAACTAATCGTGAGAATTTCCTCAAAATGCAGGTTAAGAATGCAGGTATTGAAAAGTTAGCTGCAATTCCTGATGGCAGTAGAGTAAAAGTTTTCTTCAGCATTGATGGAGGATTTTACGACAAAGGTGATGGAACGAAGGGACACGCTCAGAATCTCTCTGCGTTCAATTTCGAAGTGATTAAGCTGGCTGAGAATAAACCAGCCACTCCTGCTGCTCCTGCACCACAAGAAACCGACTTCTAGATGCTTAGGCGCTAATTAGTTTTTTTCATTGTAATCCGCTCAGATTTGGGCGGATTTTTCTTTTTGATATACATCAGTTTTCGCACACCTACAAGGCGGCGATTTTCACAACCCCCTGCCACCCCAAAAAAGTTGTAAAAAAGTTGTAAGGATTGTAAGGAATTATCCGAGCGGTCTGTTTGTCGGGTTTTATCGCCTTACAACTTTTATTTTTATTTTGTAAGGAATGGATAATCCTTACAAAAAAATTGTAAGGGAAAAACTGCCTTACAAAATGAATTTGGCTGTTGTATAGGATTCTTACAACTCAAAGTAAGGTATAAATATCTGAAAAATAAGCATTTATAAAATCCTTACAATTCTTACAACTTTTTTCCTACTTTTTAGAGAATTTCAGAATAAAAGTTTCAGAAACTAAAAAAGCAGAGCCTTTATAATATGGTGGAAAAATCATATACTTGCTCAAAAAAATAAGGATGCTAGTAAGTATATTTTTGCCAGTGAGTAAGCCGATCAAGCAGTTTTTGACTCAGAAATTTGGTGCAGAATATCAGCCAAGCCGAGATAATTGGTTTGGAATTCTTATCAGTTCTCTTTTGAGCAAGAAAAATTCGAACTGGGATGATCGTGCAAAAAATGAAGTCTTTGAGGAGGAATATAAAATTTCCTTCAAATTGTCTTATTCAGACAAGCACGGCATCTGCATTCTTCCTACGCATGAGCAGCTGCTTCGGCGTGCGGTGGAAAGTTTGTTTCGGGAGCATCTGTATGAAACAGCAGTTCTCAACAAACTCTACTATGATATAGAGTATAAAACCTCTATAGAAAACCTGCTGAATTTCTACGGAATCCACGAGGAAGAAAAATCCTATTATCAAACTATCATTAGGGATTTTAACAGAAAAAAGGATAAAATCGCCCAACGATTAGAAAATCAGCCAAATAAAATATTTTCGTGAAAAAAAAATAAAATATGGTAAAAATCAGCAATATTCCAGAAAAATTCTTTCGTGAAATTAGAGAAATCGAAATTTTCAACGCCAAAGAATATTCATTCACGGCGAACAGCACAGGCAAGAGTATTTCTGCTGAACCGAAAATAATCTTTAAAAACATCGTTCCCGAAGACTTTGATAGGTCTATCAAAAGAAAATTCAAAAACGGAAACTCTTTTTTCGAAGTTGATTTATCATTTAATCTCCACAGTATGAACCCGATGGACATTATTACTTATTCTGTTCTTTTGAACAAAAAGGGTTTTGCCATCCGCCTGGTGACCAATGTAGATTCCATGATATTGGGTAATGAACAGGAGCCGTTCATGGTAGAAGTTCACGATGGGCGCAAGGATGATAATTCTGGAAGTGATAGAATGCAGATCCAAATTTCTGGCGCTACCATTATAGAACCCAAAGCCCAGAGCTTATAATTTTTTCTGTCTTTTTTTACGCACTAAACATTTTGGATTTTTGAAAAATAAAATCTAAGAATGTTTAATGGTAATACTTTATTAAATACTCCGCTGGCAATAGACAAAGGCTATTTGATGAGCCTTGTTCCATCATTGGCAGCAGAATTTATGTTGATGAAATCCTCTCCTATACAGAGTGTAAAGGAGAGAGAAATGCAGTATTTATCCAAAGTCAACAAACAGGGAGAAGGGAAAGAAAACATGAAGTTTCCTGTAATAGTGGATATTGTGGGAGCAATCACTAAATATTCTACTTACTTCTCTTACGGCACCCAGTTCCTTGGGGAGCTCTTGAAAGAATTGGATAGAAGCCCGAGTGTTTCGGGAATTATTCTCAATATAGATTCTGGAGGCGGTATGGTTTCTGGAACCGCAGAACTTACCCATATCATCAAGAATTTAGAAACTCCTACTATATCATATACTAGCGGTTATCAGTGTTCGGCTGCGCTGGACATTGCTTCTGGGTGTGATTATCACATGGCATCTCCTTTTGCTGATAAAATCGGCTCCATTGGGACGATGCTCTCTTATCAAGATTTTTCGGCAATGTTCGAAAAATGGGGAGCGAAGATTTATGAAATCTATGCTCCGCAGTCTACAGAGAAGAACAAGGAGTATCGTGAGTTGATGAAAGGAAACGAAAAACTCTACACTGAACAGCTGAAAGTTTTAGCAGATGATTTTATTTCCAGAATGAAAGAAAATTTTGGGGAGAAGCTGAAAGATGACGGGCATGTTTTCAAAGGGAAAACCTACACTCCGAAAGAGGCTTTGGAAATCGGTCTTATAGATGAACTCGGTTCTTTAGCAGATGCATTGAGCAAATTTTAATCAATAAATTAAATAAAAATGAAATTCACAAGAATCACAGCCCTATTGGGACTAGCGCAACTAACATTCCATGCAGGAGTGTTTGGAACGCAGAAGCCTTTTGCGAAGCTATCGGAAGAGGATTTGGAAAAAATAGAAAACGCCTTGGCTGGTCTGGAATCAGAAGGAATGGCGGAAGAACTGGAAAGCACCAAGCAGAGTCTTTCTGATGCTGTAACGAATCTAGAGGTCGTAAAAAAAAATTCGGAAGAAACGGCACAGGCGGTAGAAGCCGCACTAGAAACTGCAGGGTTAAAAGAAGAGGCTAAAGAAAGCGTAGTGGAGAACATCGCTTTACTTGGGGAAAAATGCAAGGAATTCGGAGGCTCTAAAAACAGACATTCTGTGGTAGAGAATGACGGAAAGGAGGTTTCTGAAAATGGTTTGATTGGAGGATTTATGAATCCAGAAGATGAGCACAACAAGTTGCTCCAGAGAATAAAAAAGTAGAATAAATAAAAAAATAAGAATATGAGTTTAAAAACAGATCAGATTAAAAACGAGCTTATTCGTTATTTATCTGTAAATCCTACTTTATTCAGCGGTATGGTTTTATCCAGCGAGGTTTACATCAACCGATTTGTTAGAACCGTAACCAAGGTAAAGGGACATTATCCATCGGTTCAGGCATTGATGAGCCATGCAGTTCAGATTTTTGATTCCAAGAAAGTGACTCCGTATGGAGATATTACATTCTTGTATAAAGATTTGAAGAATTTTCATCAAAAAGTGGATTTCCAAATTGATCCAGCAGAAATCATAGGAAGTGTTTTTGAAGAAAAATACGAAGAAAGTAAAGGACTGCAACAAAAGAGCATCTCTGTTCTTGCTATGCAGATTTTAAAAGAAAAAGTGATTGATGATGTTAATATTCTATCTATCACTGGTAAGTATGATGGTTCACAGAAAGGGCAGGCTTCTCCTACATTCGGATCATCAATGGACGGGCTGAACGAAGTTCACAAGAAAATAGCAGCAGAAACTACAAATCCTGCGTTCTTGGTTCCTGGTGATGCGATAACCAAAACCAATGTTTTGGATGTGGTAACGGAGTATGAAAGACAGATTCCATCACTTTATAAAAACAAAGTGAAAACTATCTTCATGAGCCAAGCTGATGCGGAAGACTATCAGATCGCATACGAAGATAAATTCGGACAAAACAAGTTCCAGGATGATGCCATGAGAACAAGACTTGGCAAGAGACAAATCGTGGGCATACCGAACCTTACCAAAGGAACTATCGTGTCTACGGTGGACAATAACCTATTAAGGCTTATTGACGAAATAGACAATCCAGCGACTATTACTTCGGTTCAAGAAAGCGGAAGAGTATTGAATGTTCTTGGAGAGTTCTCTCTTGGATATGATTATGCTGTAAACCAATTGGTATTCATGCATACATCAGACGGAACGAAGAAACGAGGATTGAACAATGCGGATCAGAACGAATTGTTCTATGCAAGTGAAAAACTAAGTGTGTAATCCTATACCTGTAGGCACTTTTGGTGCTTACAGGTTTTTCTAAAAAAATAATATTATGGCAAAAGAAGACGAAAAAGTTTCTGAAAACATCGAAGAAACTGCAGGTAATACTGAAGAATCTACAGAAAATGTAGCAAAGGAAACTCAGCTTGATACCAGGGAAAACGAACTGAATATTTTTGCGGACCAGCTCAAAGAAAAAGAAGCTGAACTGGACAAGCGTGAGAAAGAAATCGCAAAAAGAGAAGCTGAACTGGATAAGAGAGAAAAATCTCTTACAAAGAAAGAACCTAAACCAGCAGAGCCAAAAGCAGAAGCTGTTTCATTTGTTTTCAACGGAGAAAATTACAGATTCACTGATGATGCTCCGAGCAAAATCAGAATCGACGGCTTCGTAAAAACTCAACAGGAAATCTCTCAGGACGAAGATATACTGCTTCAGTTGGTCGTTGGCGGGTCTGGATTGATAGAAAAAGTTTAACCAAAAAAATAAATAAAATTATGGCAAGTTGTTTTGATAGCATTCCGCACGAGAACTTGGAGCATTGTCCAAATGATGAAATCAATTCTGGGATTGCAACGAAGTTATATTATGTTCCTGTAGATTTCATTAAAAGTATGGCAAAGCCTACGATTTCTACTACCTATGCCAGCAGGGTAACCATTGCAGCAGGAGGTATTGTGCTTAATAGTGGCAAAGCGTGGAAATCCATCGATATTCAGATGGATGAAGGAGAGTTGAAACCGACCCTTACAGGGAATGTGGGCAACAAGAAGACAAAAACAGAATTGGAATTTCTTATTCCTGGTCTCAGAACGGAAGTGTTGGGCTGGATAGATGCCTATAAGAATGCTCCGTGTGTTTTTGTAGTAAAAGATGCCAATGGGAAACTCTTTGTGATTGGAAACAAAGACCTTGGAGCAAGAATAGATTCTGCCGAGGGAACTACAGGTAAGAAGATAGATGATAACTCTGGAGTAACAGTGAAGTTGGTAGCGAATGCGAAAACTTGTGTATATGAAGGGGAAATCACATTAGAACCTGCAGCGTAGAAAATTGGAAAAGATGGATAAAAAGTATTTCAAACTAAATGTTCCGATAGGAACAAGGATTATCAGTTCTCGTGGTGATTTTGTAGTGGAAGAAGTTCCAGATGATGCTTTTGATTTTTTCCAAAGAGGCTCTCAGTGGCTTTCGCTGGAGCCAGAGGCTGTAGAGGGTCTTTCCAAATTGTCGGAAACGAAACTTAAAAGCCTTTTAGCTCTCAAAGAAAGGCAGGATATGACAGAAGACGCTGGCATTATCCGAGAGGCTTTGGAGCAAATTCTCCTTACGAGAACGGAGACAGCAGAAGATAAATCAAAATCACAAAAGAAACAGGAAGCCTAGTGCTTTCTGTTTTTTATCATTATGAACGCAAAAGAACACCAGGAACTTTTAGAAAAGTATATTTCATACGGAGGAAACCAGCGGATAACGGAAGCCTGCAGGAGGTTTTCCCTGCAGAATTTCGCAAAGCTGAAATATGAATTTTCTCGATTGAATAAGCCTGCAGAAACGAAAGTTTCAGCTGAAATCCCAGCCGATAAACCAGCAGACCAAGAGAGTGGAATTCCGAAAACAGAAGCGCCGAGAAAGGTTTTCAATGATTTTATTTCAGATTATCCTGTAGAGCTTCATAAGGTTTTCCGTAAGCGCTGGGGGCTGTGGATGGAGGCTTGCTCCCTTAAAATTCAGCTCGGAGAACTTGCCCCTAAAGACGAAGACGAAGCCTTTGAGCTTCAGTGGAAAATTTGGAATTGTTTTAAAGAATTTGACCAATGCCAAAAAGTGCTGAAACATTACAGAGAGCATAAGAGAATAATGCCTTTGGAAACTGAAACCGATTTTGAGGGTATGAGCGAGCTGGAAATTTATAAATATCGGGACAATCTTAGGGCGCTGATTACAAGGAGGAAACAGACCATTAAGAAAATGGAAAATTCCCTGCCTGCTCCCGAAGATCCAGAGTATAAGAGCCGACTGCACACGCTGAATCTAAAACGGGAACAACTCCAAGAAAAAGAAAACGAACTCATGGAATGCGAAAAATTTTTGAATAATGGAAAATAAAATACATGCTCCTTTGGAATGGTATACGGTTCAGAGGAAAGTAAAAGAGTTAGTGCCTTGTGATTTCAATCCAAGACAAATAAATGATGCCGATATGAAAAAACTCCGAGAGAGCTTGGAGAAATTCAATTTGGTAGAAATTCCAGTCATTGACCTGGACAATACGCTGATAGCAGGACACCAGAGAGTAGCTGCGTTGTTCGTGCTGGGGCGTGGTGAGGATAACATCGATGTAAGGATTCCAAACCGAAAGCTTACCGAGGAGGAATTCAAAGAATACATGCTCCGAAGTAATATCCATAATGGCGAATTTGATTGGGAAAAAATAGAGGAATTCTTTCAAGATTTAGACCTTGAAGGTATCGGAATGGATATGGGCGATTTTGATGAATTTTTGAAGCAGAACGCTGTGCTTCCACCTGAAGAAGAGGGCGATTTTGATGCCTCGCTCCCTGAAAAAACGCAAAGCGTGGAGGGGGATTTATTCGAATTAGTTTCTAAAGATAAAAACATAAAGCATAGATTTTTGTGCGATAGTTCTACCGATTCAGAGAACTGGGCAAGGTTGCTTGGTGATGACAAACTGAACCTATTACTTACCGATCCACCGTATAATGTAGACTATCAAGGAGGAACGAAAGACAAACTAAAAATCAAGAATGACAAAATGAGCAATGATAATTTTTATCGTTTCTTGTATGATTTCTTTGTGAATAGTTATGTTTTTTCTCATGCTGGAGCACCTGCGTATGTATTTTATTCGGATTCGGAGGCTATCAATTTCAGACAATCTATGCTGGATGCAGGATATAAAATTTCCTCTACTTTGGTTTGGGTAAAAAATTCATTTGTATTAGGAAGGCTGGACTATCATATGCAGCATGAACCTGTTATCTTCTGCGAAGAAACACAGCCTACGGAAATAGAAACACACCGCTCGCTGGTGTATGGCTGGAATGCAGAAGGAGCTCATCCTTGGTATACGGACAGAAAGCAAAGTTCGATTTTAAGGTTTGACAAACCACAGCGAAATGCTGACCATCCTACGATGAAGCCTTTGGATTTAATGGGATATTTGATTAAAAATTCCAGCAGACAGGGGGAAATTGTAGGTGATGGCTTCTTAGGTTCTGGCTCTACCTTGATAGCTTGTGAGCAGAATTGGAGAGCGTGCAGAGGCTTTGAGCTGGACACGAGGTTTTCGGATGTTATTGTAAGGCGGTGGGTGTCCTACATGAAAGAAAACGGATTGGCTTATGAAGTATGGAGGAACGGGAAACAGCTTACAGATGCTGAAATAGAACAATTTAATAAAAAGTCAGAGGAATAAACCTCTGATTTTTTTATAAAAAAAATGAAAAAAGTTAGTGAAAAACTTGCGTATTGTGAAAATTCACAGTATCTTTGTGGTGTTAAAAAAAGCGAAAGATATGAAGTTAACAGAAAAAGAAAAGGAGTTAATCGAAGCAATTAGAAACTTCTTAAAATCAAAACACAATCCCTCAATAGAATTAGAGTTTTATGCAAGGGAGCTTTTCGAAAAGATGATGGATGGAGAAGAGGAAGAGGAAGAAAAAGAAAAGTAAAAAATAAACCGCCCAAAGCGGGCGGTTTTTAATCTAAAAATATTAAGATATGGAAATAGGAATTAGTAAAAAAGTAGCTTATAAAAAGCAGTTAGAAGATATTATTGTAGATGTATCTTGGGGCAAGATTTCCAAGAATTATTTCGGGAAATCGGCATCATGGATATATAATAAACTTTCTGAAATAGATGGGAACGGAGGAAAAGGTGGATTTACTCCAGAGGAAAGTGAGCAGTTCAAGGGAGCGTTATACGACCTTGCTGAAAGATTGAGAAAGGCTGCTGATAATTTTCAAGCATAAAATACAAATTTCATAGAAATTTGCTTTTTTTAACACCTGCCCTGCATTTGCAGGGCTTTTTTGTGTCTTTTACAGAAAAAATCCTAAAAATTATCTTTGAGGCATGGAATTGTCAAAATTCAAGAAAGACAGCAGTTTTCAGCGTATAAAGGCGAGTTACCTAGATGAGAGTTCAGTGGAACTGACCGAGCGTGAGGCAGAGAAGAAAAAGCGGATGAGCCACGCATGGTCACTGAGATTGAACAACAAATACTCTACTTATCAAGTAATTCAGATACTAATGAGAGACCACGGGATTTCTCAGGCTTCGGCGTATCGTGAGTATAATATGTCCATGCAGATTTTTGGCGAGCTGGATGCTACTACATTGGCGGCGGAACGGCAGGTGCTGAAAGAGGCTTTCTGGAACGAATACCAGAAGGCTGTAAAGGCTGGTAATGGAGACCTTGCAGTTAAGGCGTTGAAAGAATACAGGGAACTATTTAATTTTGATGAAAACGAAAACCAGATAGACCCTAATAAGATACAGGCGCATGAGTATAACATCAAAATGCCGAGAAGAATTTATAAGATGATGGATAAGGAGTTTGCGTATGGTGTGGTAGATTTTAATAATTTAGAAATCGAGGATGCAGAATTTAGGGAAGTAGAAGAAAACGAAGATGATGATGAATAGAGAGATTAGCAATTTGATAAAACCACAGAAAGAGATTCTGCTCAATCCTATGCAGATGGCGGCAGTGCTGGCGAACCATCGCTATAAAATTCCTTATATCACAATAGAAGCGGCGAGGGGGTCGGGTAAGTCTACTGTATTGGGGTGGTTCTTAAAGGAAGCCGTGAGGCAGATGCCACGCTCTACAGGTGTGATTGTGGGGGAATCTTTTGTGCAGATAAAGACCAGAACCCTGCCATCTACCAAGGAGGGACTAGAGATGTTCGGACTATGGGAGGGGTATGATTATGTAGTAGGCAGGAGCGGGGTATCTATGGGATTCGAGCGACCATTCCAAGCGCCCGACAGCTGGAATAATGTAATTCATTTCAGAAATGGAGCCATTGCGATAATGGTTTCGCTGGATAATCCCAATTCAGGAAGGGGGCTTAACTCCTACTGGATTATAGGCGACGAGGCTGCACTGCTTACCTACGACCGATTATTCAATAATGTTTTGACGACGAATAGAGCCAAGAAGGAAATATTCAAAGGTAAATCTATGCTTCATGCCGAGATATTTGTTTCTTCCGTGGCGATGACCAAGAAGGGGGAATGGTTCACTAATAGGGAGAAAATGGCAATGGAAAACCCAAAAGAGTATACCTTTATCAAAGCATCTTCGAAAGTAAATATCCATAACCTAGAGCCTGGCTGGATAGAGAAGATGAGAAGAGAGGCGCTTTCAAAGACTATGTTTGAAGCTGAGATACTGAACATCCGCCCTGGGAAGATAGCAGATGGTTTCTATGCACAGCTCAGCAAGAAGAATTATTATAAGTATAAATATGATATTGATGCTTTGGGAGATTTAACAGAAAACTATGTGCCAAGCAGTAAGTATGATACTGACCTGGTGCGTGGTGTTCCGCTTCAATTCAATTTGGATTTCGGGGGAAGAATTAACTGTGGGACAGTGTCGCAGCATTTAGAAAGCCAAGGAGAGATAAGGTTTATCAAGGAGTTCTTTGCGAAGAACCCTGATAAACTTTCCGATATGGTTAAGCAGTTTATCGACTACTATAAACACCACCAATCCAGCTGTAATGTAGTGCATCTGTATCACGACCGCTCTGGTTACAAGTCTGAGGCGAATTCCAAGACTACATTGGCAGAAGATGTAGAGAATGCGCTCCGTTCGGCTGGCTGGATAGTGATTAACCAGACACCGAACACGAATAATCCCGAGCATATACAGAAATTCAGATTGATTAACGAAATTCTTTCCGAGCAGAATCCTCGGCTTCCTATTGTTAGGATAAATGAAAACCAGTGTCCAAACTTGATAATATCAATGGAGAATGCACCGCTGACAAGCGATGATGCTTTTAAGAAAGACAAATCCTCCGAGCGAAGCAGTACAATTCCACAAGAACACGCCACTCACTTTTCGGATACGCTGGATTATTGTTTGTTTTGGCAGTTCAGTTATCTTTTGGATTACGACTACTCCGATTCCTTTATTATTACCAACATTTAAAAGCTACAGGGTCTCCTCATTCCGAGGGGATTTTTTTGTTTTTGGCTTTCCAGCATTTCGGGGAAGTCCCTTTCATATTTCGGTAAAAAATAAAACTGCAATTGTAGAAAAAACTAAGGCGGCTCGTGGGTTAATTCGCACACTTTGAGAAAAAAATAAAAATTTCATAGGTTAATAGTTTGATAAACAAATGATTAGTTTCAAAATTTTGAGAAAGAGCCTTGTTTTTCGGTGTTTTTTGGTGTGTCTTTTATACTCTCGGGGTGTTGTTTGATATTTGCGGTATGGAAAAAACGCTGTTTTTATCTGATGTTCTCACGGAAATGAAAAAAGTAGATGCCCGCAAAAATCCTGTTCCTTTTTCTCTAAAAATTAGGAGTTTTAACCTGCAAAATAAAACGGGGGGAAAATTGATAAGTTACGAGGAGGCGGTTCTGCTTCGTCCTCCTGCGAAAAAAGGGGCGGTAAGGCTGGCGGATGAAACGCCCTTTAAAAATCCTAACCACTGGGAAAATCGCACCAGGAATATCAAACTAAAAAACGGCGAAATAAAGAAAATACATATTATTTTCATTGAGGAATTTAACGGCAAAAAGGTGGTTTTTTAATAAAAAAATAAATAAAAATGCAGAAAATAGACAATGACACCTATATAGTAGGGGGTAATTCTGTGGTGAGTTTCAGCGGTGCTGCCAAAGGTGCCAGCGCTGAGCCTCACAGTGTTGCGAAAATAAACGCATCGGCTACGGATTCCAATAACTGGTGCAACTGGGGCGATGATAACCAATATCCTAAACGCCTGATGGAAAAGGTGGCGATGGTGGGCGCTGCTTTGGGCGGATTGGAGGTGCTTACTTCGGCTCATTATGGGCTGGGGCTGAAGGTTTTTGAATTGATAGAAACCGAGGGCGATGCTGAGTTTAGGGAGAAAATTCCCAGCAGTGAGCCGAATATCTACGATTTTTTTGATAGAACGCAGTTTGAATTGGTATTGAGCGATTTGGTGGCGGATTTCGAGTGCTTCGGTATCGCTTTCCCCGAATTTCTGCTGAGTCCAAACGGCGAAGAAATTATTTCTGTATCGAGACAGCAGGCGGGGTTCTGTAGGTTTGAAAAGCCAAAAAACGGCATGATAGAAAATATCTACATCAATTCTGCTTGGGGCGAAACGGATTTTAACGAAAAAGATACCATAAAGGTGCGATGCTTCGGGCAGAATTTGTCCATGCAGGAAATTAAAGACTACTGCAAGGCGAAGAAAATCAGCAAATTCATTATTCCTATTGTCAATACCTTGATGATAGAGAAAGTTTATCCATCAGTCGGCTGGCATTCTTCGTTCAAAAATGGCTGGATGGATGTAGTATTGTCCGTTCCAGAGTTGAAAAAACGAATGTTTGAGCAGCAGTTTAATTTTAAATATATGATTCATATCGCTGATGATTTCTTTATTCACAGATACGGAAAGGATGAGTGGGCGAAGTTCGACAGTGAGCTGAAAAATAGATACCGAGAAGAGCTGGTAAACAGCATAGACAAAGAGATGACGGGGAATAAAGGAAGCGGGAAAAGTTTGATTTCTCCATTTTTTAGGGACAAAAACTCGGGAGAGCTGATAAAGGGAATTCAGATTGAGGAAATCAAGCAGACACAGGCTGGCGGTGATTTTCTGCCCGATGCCAGCGCTGGGAACTCGGAGATTTTGTTCTCTATGGGGGTAGATCCAGCCCTTTTGGGTGCGGGTGTTCCTGGTGGGAAAAACTTGAGCGGTTCTGGTTCTGATAAGCGGGAGGCATGGACGATACTTTGTGCGAGACTTCCGAGGAAACACGCCCGAACGCTTTGGGTTTTCAGACTAATTCAGAAATGGAATAACTGGAACAAAGACCTCGTGGCGAAATTCCCGAACATCAATCTGACAACTTTGGACAAAAACCCAAATGGACAAGTGGCAGTTAAGAATTAAATTACCAAAAGTAAAAGTTTCGTAATCAGTGCGGAAAATATAGTAACAATGGAAAAAATAACAGAGCAGAAAGCCAGAGAGCTGGTGAGCTTTCCGAAGAATTTTGATTTTGAATTGATAGACCAGCAGTATGGATTTGAGAGAAAGATTTTCTCCTTGGTAGACAAAGAAGTATTCCAAGAGCTGGAAACCTCCAATCCAACGGCTTATAATAATTTGGTAACGGCGGGGCTTCATTACAGCTTTGTTTTGTCGCTTCCGAGGATAAAGGTTCATCTGAGTAACTATGGAATTAACCAATATGAGCAGGGAACGACCAAAAACGCCAGCTGGTGGGATGTTCGTGACTTGGCTTTGAGTTGGCTCAGAAAGGCAGATTTTTATTTAGCAAAAGCCTTGAATCTTTTGGCGGAAAAACAGGAACTGCCTTTTTTCAAGAGAAGTTTTTCTCTACTGCCATTTTCTGAAACGAGATATTATTTCGGAGAAATTTCTCCAGAGGTTTATTTGATGCTTTCAGATTTGATGCGTAGTGCTTTGGATGAGTTTCTTTCCAAAATGAAACCTTGTGAAGCAGATGTTCTTCTGGGCGATGATGTGCTGAAGAATTTGATAAAAAAATACTGTATTGATAAATCAAAAGCAGATGCCACAGCAGAGCAGGGCTATCTATTTACCAGCACAGGCATCGTGGTGCAGTATGAGGAATTGCCGTGGCAAAAGTCTGTAGTGCTTACAGATGAGGAAAAAATAAGATTCCAGGAAGGTCATCTGAGAGGAAGCGAAAGGTATCTTACGCAAATTTGGGACTATCTGAGCAAGAACAAGGACAATTTCCCTTGCTGGAATGCCGAGGACTCTCAGCTAAAAGTCCCTATCATCGCAAAAAAAGGAGGTCTTTTCTTGTAATATCTTGTCTTTTTTTAGCACCCTGCGGGGTGCTATTTTTGTTTTTGTGATTACAGAAATACATACAGAAGATTTGCATTATTGTCCAAGCACAGAGGTGTTTGGAGGTATTTTGGTGAGGCTCTATTATGCTTCTGTTTGGGACTTTGCAAAAATGGTTCTTCCCGAAGCGGAGGGCTACGAAGACAGCAGGATAATTTCTAAAGGAAATATTTTACTCAAACATGGGAAACGCCTAAAGGCTGTGGATGTTTATCTAGACCAAGGTTCTCTATCGGAGAAGGTCACTGGCAGTGCAAAGAGATGGAAGCAGATGAGCGAGCTTTCGTTTCAGCTGACAGGAATGACGCCTAGAAACCTTGGTTTTCTTTCCCAGACGGGAAATTCTGGGCTGGTGTTTTTTGTCTCGGATAGTAATGGCAGAGTTTGGGTTCTGGGGAATCTTAGGAACGCTGCATACCTTACCAGTGGAGATGCTACTTCTGGGAAGAAATTCGAAGAGGATAATATGGTAAATTTCACTTTTTCAGCTAATACAGGGCTGTATGAATATGCAGGAAGCATCGCAGAAATAGGAGAGGAGGCAGAGAAAAAACAAGTAGGAGGATTCTCCAGAGGATTTAGTAAAGGATTTAGAATATAAAGGACTATGAGTAATTTAACAACATTAGAAGAAATCAACCAACTTCTTCCCGACAATAATAACGGAGAAATTACAGAAGCAAACCTCCGACAGTGTTTTGAAAAAACTTTTACTGAATTAGATAGAAAGGCAGATGGCGGAGCAATTGGGAATATGCATAGTGTAATTCAATACAAGGCAAGTATAGATGCTTCTAATATAGAAGCTGAAAAGTTTTACGAAGCAATAAAACCATTTATTCCTGCATCCAGCGGAGGAGGAACTGCTGATATATCCAAAGCAGAAGTTACAAAAATGCTGAATGATGTGATGATAGGTGGGGAAAATTTAGTGAAAAACACTTTAACTCCTATGCTTGGTGCTAATGATACAGGAACAGGAACTTCTGTGGTTATGGAAGATGCAACAGGAAAGTTTACAAGAGTTACTCCAGCCAGTGGAAAGGCTGTTTCTCTGTATGGGTTTAGAATAGAAGGTTCTAATGATGGTTTTTACTCCAAATCCATTGATGTTCGGCACTCACACTCTGGAGCTGTAATGATTTGGAACAAAAGTATTCCGCCAAATAAATGGACAAGGATAAAACTGGAAAAAGCCACAGATAGTGAATTTTTCTTGTTGTCTATGACTACTCCAAATGTGCCTTTGGATATCAGAAAGTTAAAAATAGAACATGGCACGAAGGCTACCGACTGGCGCCCGAATACCGATGAAATAATGGTAACTGTTTCAGCTTCAAAAATTGATAATGTATTCAGTCATAATGACCTGACGCTTATTGGAGAAGAAAACGGGTCTAATGACAGGGCTATATACAATATCCCTAACTTGGATTCTATCATAGCGATTCTTGACCTTCATTTTATTTTTTCAGACGGAACAAGTGTGGCATTACAGGGGGCAAAATCGGTAATGCTTTCCAGTGGTAAAAAAGGCATTCCTTTTCATAGCAGTATTACAAATGGAAAAAATATTGCAAAAGTGTATTTACGAGCAATTTTAAAATAATCAATAAAAAATAAAATCATGAATCATTGTATTTCAGTAAAAACAAACAAAGAGTTTTTCTTCGGAGGAGCGAAGATAGGGTTTATAAAAATGACCATAGACAGTATAACTAACTTACCTAAAGAAAGAAAATACAACTTGGTTATTACTGACAGCTGTTATAAAGAAGTTAGCGAAAGGCAGCCATTTGCTCAAGAAGACGGAAGCGTAGAAATGAGAGATGTAATAATTCAGAGAGAGATAGGCTCTATTGTTAGGGAAGACTTGTCATTTGGCTACGAGCAGTTAAATGCTTTGGCTCAAGTTTTAAAAATTAACAAGAGTCAATT
Source organism: Flavobacteriaceae bacterium (assembly GCA_013333255.2). Classification (GTDB taxonomy): domain Bacteria; phylum Bacteroidota; class Bacteroidia; order Flavobacteriales; family Weeksellaceae; genus JABCPE02. The sequence goes on from JABCPE020000007.1 coordinate 64,854, forward strand.
TGAATCAGAAACAGACTATATCAATGAATTATTTAGACAGGGGCTTTATGTGGTGACGATTCAAGAATGCAAACAGGGATTACTTGGGGTAAAAGGAAAAGGAAGATATCAAACGGAAGCAGCCGATTGGTCTATTGTAAGAGAATAAGATATGAAAGAGATAGCGAATTTTTTAGTTGGATTGGTGTTGTTCCTATTGGCGTGGGCGCTGTTTCTTCCGATTTCGTTTCTCAATTTTTTTATAGTTGGGCTTAAATTCAAGGATTTAGGCTATTTCAAGAGTTCGGCGGTCAATTTAGACCGTTTCGGAAACTCTGAATTCCGAACTCTTTTTAACTTGACTTTAAAGAAAAAAGAAGGCTATAAATTTGGAAACATGGAGGAAACTATCAGCTCTGTTTTGGGCAAAAACCAAAGGGATAACACGCTTTCGTTTGCTGGCAAAGTGCTGGTATTCATTCTTGACACGATAGACAAAAATCACTGTAAAAAAAGCATAAAAGAGTTTTAAATATGAATATAAAAGAATTTATTGTGGACAACCTGGTGTTGTTATACAAAGGGAGTTTTTCGCAGAAGTTGTTGGCATCAGCACAGTTGTCACTAGCGCCAGCGGCAGCACTGACTCTCACGGAGCGAATTAGTGGATGGTATGTAGAAAGTGAGTTTTTCCTGTTCTGCTTGTGTGTGGTTTTAGCGATAGACCATATTTTAGATAGTTATGTTCACTTGATAATTCTTAAGGATTTCACATTCAAAGGAAATCTCAAAGAATTGATTACTAAATTATCTATTATTTCAATGGGATTTATCATTTTGTCTGTTATCAATAAGGTTTTGGAACCGATAGAGTTTTTCAAGAGTTATTTCAGCGTATTGGTTCAGCTCATGGTTATTCTCTATCCTGGCGCTACTGCACTTACGAACATGTCGGTTGTTACAGGGGGAAGATTCCCGCCGAGCGGACTTTTGGATAAAATAAAAAACTTCCACAATAGTGGAGATATTGACGATTTAAAAAGCAAAAAAGATGAAAAGTAAAATCAGCCACAGAATAGGATTCTGGCTCCTGCTTGCTTGTCTGCTATTGTCCATGGTAAGCTGTGGGAGCCGAAAGGCAGTCCTAGAAAAAGAGAAGTCAGAAATCAGCATTCACGAAGCTGAAAGAGAGAAAAAAGATTCCACGGGAATTTCCCAAACTAGGGAACACGAGGAATATAGCAGTATCAGTATGGATTCTGGTTTTAGTATTACTCCGATCGGGAATACACCTGCGGAATTTTCCTTTTTTTATAATGGCAAAGAAGTCAAAGGAAAGACCACAGGGAAACTGGATTTTAATAATAAGAAGGATTTGTCAAACAAAAAAACTGACACCTATAAAACAGATACTGTTGCAGTTAGCACCGATAAAGAAAAAGAAACCCAGACTAAAGCAAAAACAGAAACCAAATCCAAGCAGACCGAACGGAGGGAAAGCTGGTGGGTTTATTTCGTAATATTTGCTGCGGGAGGTCTATGCTGGGAATTTTTGAGAAACAAGATATTTTAACCTTAAAAAATTAGAACATGAGTACATTTGATGCCTTAGGGCTTATTTTCATCGGAATTGGGATTGGTTTTGTGCTGACCAAAGGCTGGCAGCTTCATAAGTCCATTAAAGAGAAAGTCCGCAGAGATGCCGAAGAAACCGAAAGAAAAAGAAAAGAAGAACAAAACCAAAATCCGTAAATATGAAAACAGTATCCCATTTTAGAAACAGATTCGGGGTTCCCAATCCTGCGGGGGCTGGTTATTTGGTAACCATAGACCTGCCGTATCCTATGCGGTTGGCTTGGGACAAAAACCAAATAGTAAGAAAAATAACCTGCCATAAGGAAATAGCAGAGCCTTTGAAAGCCGTATTTTCTGATATTCTGAAACATTACGGACCAGATAAAATCAGAGAATTGGGCATAGATATTTTCGGAGGCTGTTTTAATTTCCGAAAAATGCGTGGGGGCAGTGAGTTTTCAGTGCATTCCTGGGGACTTGCCATTGACCTTGACCCTGAAAGAAATCAGCTGAAAGAAACAGCAAGAACAGCCCGTTTTGCCCGACCAGAATACAAAACCATGATTGATATATTCTACAAACACGGCTTTATTTCGCTCGGAAGGGAGAAAAACTATGACTGGATGCATTTCCAGTGGGAAAAATTTTAGTAAAAAATGAATCAAGTCAGTGTTCCAGACTGCTGGGAGGAACTTACGGATTACCAGCAAAGAGAGATTATCCATATCATCAGCCATACCGATACGGAAGATTTTACCGAGCAGTATGTGCAGATAGTGCAGATTCTTTTGATGAAAAAAGGAAGTATTTGGGAGCGTATCAAGATGCGGAGGGTTTTGAAAAACATACCGATTTCCAATTTTGCTCCAGCTCTTAAATTCATATCAGAAGAGCCGAAACTGCATCATTTCCCAGAAATCAAAGGCTTGGTAAAACCTGCTGTAAGAATGGGGGATATTACCATAGAGCAGTTTTCTGTCTGCGATACCTTGTTCTATCGTTACCAAACGGAGAAAAAGGAGGTGTATCTCCGCCAGCTGGTGGCTGCATTATATCGGCTGGACCCGAAGAACGAGAGCAAAGAACCACGATTTGACAAAAATCTACTTCCAAAAATCGCTGAAATTTCGGACAAAATAGATGTAAAGGAAGCCGAGCGGATTAGCTTTATCTTCGGGTCGGTGAGGATGTATATTGCCAAGGTGTATCCGAGCATTTTCAAGAGCGACACGCCACGCTCAGAAGATCAGCCTGTATTTACTGCCAAGAAAAAATTCACTCCATTTTCTCAGATTGTAGTAATGATGGCAGCAGATGAACTCCGCCTGCTGGGGAACCTGCACGAGTGCCAGAAGACTCTGTTGTATGATTTCATGAATGCATTTTTGGAGAGTAATAAAATTCATAAACTGAAAAACAAAGCATAATGAGAGGAACATCTTATTTAGAGTTAAAGAATTACTTTAACCAAATCGTGGAAAAATCTGAATTCTTGGAGGATTTTATTGGTTATTTTTCAAGAGAGTTAAGGAACAAAGAGCAGAGTTCCAGAGGAATTCAGTTTCCGTGCTTGGCTCTTTTTAATTATAATTTTGGGATTGAAGGGGAGCAGATGGCGACTTCATCAGCGGTGCGAAATCTGAGTTTCGCTATTCTTCTGGACGCTCCAGCAGATGACTACGAAAAACAATACGAGGCAATAGACAAGGCGGAAAAACTGGCTCTAAAAGTAGCATCACGAATGCGCTTTGATGCCAATAGACCAGAGCACTTCCTCTACGGCGCATTTGTGAAAAACAGCATAGAAGTCCGCCCTGTGGAACTGGATATAAGCAGGCTCTTCGGGGTAGAAGTGAGTTTCCAGCTGAAGAACATTCAGTCGCTGAAACTTGATGCTGATGACTGGAACGATGTAGATAAAGTATGCTAATAAAAACAGCGAGAATGTGGCAAATTCTCGCTGTTTTTTTCCATGTTATTTTTGATTTGGAAAAAAATCGTGTTTTTTTTCAATAAGAAATATTCCCTGCACCAGCAGGGCTTTTTTTATTATCTTTGTGGCTGAAGAAAAATTTGTGATAATATGAAAAAACTTTTAATTTTTGCCACAGTGATGGTTACATCAATCATATGTGGACAAATTCCTGTATCGTATTCTGAAGGGAAAAAAACAGCAGTAATTCCTGTTGAAAATTTTGATGTAAATATTTCCAAATATAAGACAGCTGGGGAAATTTTAGGTTTGGTAGGGAATAGAATATATGCATTGCCTTTGAATAAGGATTATAATGAAACAGGTTATGGGTATATGGAAATATACTACTTAACTAAAGAAAAGTATAAAGGATTAAATAAAATTTATAAGCCTGGTGAATATAGACCCGTAAATATAAAAGGAGATTATAGTAATTTATTGGCTGGGAAATATTTCAAGGTAGATAATATAAAGTTTGGAGGTGATAAAGAAATTTCTCCTGAAAAATGGGATGAAAAAAATAAATATCAATCTGTAGTTTCATTATATGGGGTAGAAATATATATTACTGATGAAAATAATAATGAAAAATTTAAGTTAGAAAGCAGAGCATTGAATCATTTTGTAGCAGAAAAATATTTTGAAAATATGAAGTCAAAATATTTAGGAAAAACTTTTATAAAAGACTTTTATAAGTATAATTATAATCCTAAAAAAAGCTACAAAGATGTTTATGAATCTAAATATTCTGATCCAAAAGAAATTGATAAAGAAGATCTGATAAAGGTAGTCGCTGTAGAATATACTTTTAGTCCTCGCTTATCATATCCAGACCTTGAACTAAAATTTGATAATTATCCTGCGCAAAATTTAGATCGTTTTAGTTTAACTCCATTTGATGAGTATCAAAATTATTATTTAGGTTATCAAGCTTATAAACAAAAAAGAATAGAAGAGGAAAAACTTGAAAAAATAGCCAAAGAGGAACAATATGAAAAAGAAAGGATAGAACAGGAAAAGATTTGGGAAAAACAGAGAAGTGAAAAGCATGCAAGGTTGATCAAAAAATACGGAAAATCTATAGCAAAAGAAATAATGGATGGTTATGTTCGTATAGGTTGGACTAAAGAAATGTGTATGGAGTCCTGGGGTGAGCCTAAGAGGATAAATAAAACAACAAGTAAGTATTCTATTTCAGAGCAGTGGGTGTATGATAGTGGGAGTTATTTGTATTTTGAAAATGGCAAGTTAGTTACTATTCAAAATTAAAAAATCAGCTACCAATATTTGGTAGTTGTTTTTTTATTCCTATATTTGCAATGCATAACAATCATTTGGGAACAATCCCATTTATATAACTTTATTGTAAATATTTTACTCCCGAAGGAGGGTTGCAGTCGAGAGGCTGCACAGATCGTTTCCCAAATGATTGTTATGCACCTCCTAACGGGGGTTTTTGTATCTGGGAAATACAAATTTATATAAAATGCATAACAATCAAACAATTGCACAACCTGTGAAGCATAGTAGCAGGGTGCTTAGAAGAGTGAAAAAAAATCTAATAGAGCCAGTAGATTTTGCAGAAGTTTTCGGGGGAAGCCTGCAGATGAAGTTGGTAGGAGGATGCTACTACTGCGGATTCCAAAACGAGGAGCAGAGAGCTCACGCCTGGGGCAGTTCTATTGCTAAAGCCTACAAGAATATGTTAAAAAACTTTCATGAAAAATACATAGTATAACTTATGGAAGATTACAAAGAAAAAATAAAAGACCTGTTCCTGCGGTATTACAGGAACATCGGCGAGGAGGAGGAGAAAACCTATCTCTCCACCAAGAGGATCTTAGAAATGGTGGGGGGGGTAATTCCTTCAAAGCCTATCAGCGAGCATGATATCTATGAATGCATGACGGATATGGGCTTTTACCAAGAGTTGGAAATTGTCTACGGACAAATATGTATCTTTGAAGGAGATAAAGAAAAAGGCATCCCTGCTGAATACGATAGAGTCGAAGTAGACCGAGTATTCAAATGGGTGGTCTTTGAAAAGAAAAACGGAGTATAAACTTTCGCCCAGTATATAGAATGAAGACTATTGCTGGGCGTTTTTTTTTGTTGTAAATTTGGGATATGGAATACAGAGATGAATTAGAAATAGCACAAAAAGCAGAGCAGATGCTCACTGGTGCTATTCGTAACAAAACCAATTCTTTTGCCGACCACTACAACGGGAAAAAAGAAGATGAACCAAGCCTAAAACAGGCATCTGCTAAATCCTATGTGAAAAAATACGGCAGAAAGAAAGACGGAAACCAGCAGATTTTCTTGCGCAGGCTGGTTATTCGTATGGCTCGGCACGGCTTTGTCCAGCACTATGGTGTCAATAGTCTGCGTGCTGGTGGGTTTAGGAAATCCAAATTGGGGAATTCATATCACTATGATGCCCACGATATGGAGATGAGAGCCCAGCCATTCATAGGAGATGCTATCAAACAAAGTGATGTAGTAGAGTTTGTTTCCCAGAATGTAGCAGAACTCAGAGCTAAGAATTTCGCTGAAGAGCTTATATTTCCACTTTCGCATTTTGCTAAATGAAAATAATTACTTATTTTAGAGGTATGAAAAACACACAGTCTTTTTTACTAATGCTCCTTATCTTCCTTGCTGTTGGTGGAGTGAATGCTGTCTTAGGACTTATGGTTCTTTCTTATGCATTGATATCTAAGTTTTGGTTTGTTATATTATACATTCCCTCTCTTGTTCTTTTGGGTGTGCTTTTTAGTAGGATTAAATTTCCAAACACTATTTACAGAATGGGAGGCTGGAGTTTAGTAGTCGGTTTTTTAGGGCTGCTGGGAATAGTTTTTTACTCAATTTTTATTGAAAATATAGATGAAAAAGTGCTTTATATATTTGTTAGTATAGCGACTACAGGGATGATTATTACTTATCCTTTTCTTCAAACAGAAAAATAGAACATTCATACATAACATTTACATACTTGAACAATTGCGGGCTGAATTTTCAGTCCGTTTTTTTGTCCTTTGGAGAGAGCTTGAAAAAATCAATCTTTGGGAATTAAAGATTGAACATGGCAAAGAATGTATCTACAACAATAGTTTTAAAGGTAAACGGAAAAGATGTTGAAAATTCTTTCAGTGGGTTAAGCAAGGAAGCCCGAACCTTGGAGAGTGAGCTTCGGAAACTCACACCAGGAACTGAAAGGTTCATGAGAAAAGCTGCGGAACTCAAAGAGGTAAAAGAGCATTTTTCAAGAGTTAAAAGTGAGATTGATGCTGTAAGCGGAAAGCTAAAAGAGTCAGAAGGCTTTTTAGGGAAATTTCGCTCCAAACTTTCTGATATAGGACTCAGTTTTGGAAATCTCGGTGTAGGTTTGGCTGGTCTCCATTTGAAAAACACAGCAGAAGAACTGCTCAAAGTATCTGATGCTATGGCGGATGTTCAGAAGACTACAGGCATGGCACTGGATGAAGTGAAACAGCTCTGGGAGGCTTTCGATGATATGGACACCAGAACCTCCAAGATGGACAGACTGAAGATTGCCGAAGTGGGCGGTCGGCTTGGTGTTCCTAAGGAAGAAATGGCATCTTTCGTTCAGGAAGTGGACAAAGCATATGTTGCCCTGGGAGATTCTTTCGATGGCGGTTTAGAGGGTGTGGTAGATTCTTTAGGAAAAATCAAAGGATTGTTCGAGGAGACCAAAGGACAGAGCTATGCCGATGCTATCAATGGCGTAGGTTCTGCCTTGAACGAACTTGCTGCATCGGGAACAGCCAGCGAGGGGAATATTTCAGATTTTGCTCTTAGGATAGGTGCTTTGCCAGACGCACTCAAGCCATCTATTGATAAAGTCTTAGGGCTTGGTGCAGCGTTTGAAGAATCTGGGGTAGATTCTCAGATTGCAGCTTCGGGATATTCTAACTTTATGAAGGTGGCAGGGGAGAACATCGGATTGTTTGCCCAATCTATGCATATGTCCACAGCAGAGGCTAAGGAATTATTTAATACCAATCCAGAAGAATTTTTCTTAAGATTTTCCGAGGGAATGCGGGGCGTAGAAGCCACAAAGACGGTTGAGATTTTTGACAGCCTTGGTATAAAATCACTGGAGGTTCAGAAGGCGGTCGGTGCAGCTGCCAATAGAACTGATGAATTTAGAGCTGCTATGGAAAGGTCTGGCAAGGCAATGGCTGACGGAACTTCCCTTTCAGATGAATTTAGCAAGAAAAACAACAATGCAGCCGCAATAGTGGAAAAGCTGAAAAATGCTTTTGCAGAAATGTTTACATCTAATAATATTATCAATCTTTTTGAAGATGTGATCCGTGTGATTGGCTTCATTACAGGAGTGACCAAGGAGGCAGGAGACGGCATAAGGGAATTTAAAGACAGGCTTGTTTTTTTAGCGAAAATCATCGGGGTGATGGTTACTGCTATGGTCAGCTATAAAGCGGCAATGTATCTCATTGCTCTTTCCACCCAAAAAGCCTACCAGCAGACCATTCTCTATAATGCAGTCCAAAAGGCTAAAATGGTGATAGATAATGCAGCGAAAGGCGTAACCTTGCTATATGCAGCAGCAAAGGCTACACTTTCGGGAAATACTGCTGGAGCAACTGCAGCAATGAGAGCCTTTAATATGACTACTAAAATGAACCCGATTGGTTTATTAGTCGCAGCAGTAATGGCGGCAGTAGCAGCATATAAACTTTATCATAAGGAAGTAGATGCATCTACACAAAAGCAGAAAAATCTAAATGATGCTTTTGTAGAGGCGGAAAAAAGTATTGTTTCTCAAAAAAATGAGCTGGACCAGCTTATGAAAACTGCCAGAGACGAAACCTTATCTAAAGAAAAAAGGCTGGAGGCTATTAGAAAACTTAACGAAATTTCTCCAGAGTATTTAGGTTTTTTGAATTTGGAAAACATCAATACTCAAGAAGCAACTAAAGCGGTCGATAAATACACCCAGCATCTCCTAAAAATGGCAAGAGTAAAAGCCCTTACAGCCAAAATGGATAAAATAGGAGAGCAGATTATTGATAAAGAAAACGAATCATTGGGCGAAAACCTTGGGCTTATTGATAAAGCAGCTAATAAAATAAGTAATTTTTTTGGAGGAAAAGATGTTGTAAATCTTGATAAAAATGAAGCTGTTCAATATCAAAAATGGCTGAAAGCTGTAGGAAAAAAACGAGCAGATGAGTTAAAAAAAGAATATGCTCATGTTTATGAACAAAGAAAGCAAGATGTACAAGGTTTAACGGACCAGCAGAGGGCGCTTGCAGAGGAGATAGCCAAAATACAAGGAGAGGAGGGTGGAACTGCTCCTGCTTCTAATAAGCCAGTAAATAGTGCTGTTGCAAATCCGACAAAAAACAAGACTCCCAAAAAGAATTCGGGAGAAGATAAATCCAAATCTGCTTATGAAAAATCATTAGAAGATAAGCGTAAATATGACAAAGAGCTTTTGGATGCTCATAGAAAATACGAAGATGAAAGGGAAAAAATTCAGCTCGAAGGTTATGAGAAAGAAAAAAGACTTTTGGAAACCGAGCACAATCGGAATTTAGAAGATATCGAAAATCAGAATAAAGAAAAGAAAGACGCTATTGCTAAAGTAGAGCGAGAGATTTCTGATTTTCAAAAAGCAAAAGCAGGAGCAAGTCCTCAAGCTCAAAAGAATTATGATGCTGCGATACAGAATAAAAGAGAAGAAATCGCAGTTATCAACTCCATTATTGCGCAGAATAATAAAATCAAAGAGCAGATGGAGCATACACATCAGCTGAAAATAAAAACGATTGATGAAAAAGCAGAACTTGAGAAACATCAGCGTGATATCACGAATCTGCAGAAGGAGGCTGCTCTTATTCATGAGAAGAATGAGAATGAAATCACAGAAATTAAAACCATGGCAGAGGCAAGGGAAAAACTTGCTGAAATGGAATTTTTGAAACTCAGCGATCAAGAGTTGAAAAACATTCATACGCTAGAAGACGCCAAAAAAGCATTGAGAGAAAATGCAAACAGAGCTGCACTGCAGGCACAGATAGAACTCTTCAAAAAAGAGCAAAAAATATTGGAGGACTTACTCAGCAATCCAAATGTATTTTCTGAAAAATCAGTGCAGGAACTTAAAGAAAGAATAGCATCCATCACGACAGAAGTCAATAAGCTGAATGCTGCCAAGAATGGAAATGAAGTAGGTGATGAATCCCAAATTCAGAAAGATGCCCGTAAGGAAATGGACAAAGTCGATATTCTTGGGTTTTCGGTTACCCAGTGGAGCGATACTTTCAAAAACCTAGACACTACCGAGCGCAAGCTTCAAGCTGTAATGATGGGTGTGCAGGCGCTGAAAAATGCGTTTTCTCAGTTTTCCGAACTTCAGCAAAGACTTAATGAGCGAGAACTCAGAAGTTTTACCAAAGGGCAGGACAACAAGAAGAAAGAGCTTCTGCGACAGCTGAATGAAGGCTACATCAACCAGGAACAATATCATAAAGGTGTCCAGCTATTAGAGGAGGAAACCGATGCAAAGAAAGCAGAATTGGCAAACAGACAAGCTAAAATTCAAAAAGCAATGGCGATTGCACAGATTGCTATCAATACAGCTCAAGCAATTATCGGAATATGGGCGCAGGTTCCTAAGTTCGATTTTGGTATTTCTGCTGGGGTTCTTACTGGTGTAGTGTCAGCTTTGGGTGCTGCACAGATTGCAGCGGTTCTTGCTCAGCCAGATAGTTTTGACAAAGGTGGTTTTACAGGTGGGGGCTTCGGTTCTCCTGATAGTTCTGGATTCAGACCAGCGGGAATAGTCCACGAGAACGAATATGTCACTCCTAAATGGATGCTTCAGAATCCAGTGGTTGCTGATGTAGTAGACTGGATGGAAAGTATCCGAACAGGGAGAACTCAAGCACCAAGAGGCTACGCAGAAGGAGGTTTTACGGGTGGAGGACAGACTTCGGGAGGGGATACTCAGACTCCTGCAACGGCTCAGATGGTTTTAGGAGCAGAAATACAGCCTCTTTTATCAGACTTGAAACAAGTTCTTTCCGAACTAAAAGAAAACGGAGTAGAAGCGTGGATGGTAGAGAACGCCGAAAACGGTAAAAGATTGAAAAACGCAATAAAACAATTTGAAAATATAGAGAAAAGAAATGCGAGAAAATAAAAATTCTTTCCAAAAATTCAAGGTCTTTGATAACGACCCGATGAATAAGCTTTGCGACCAAGTGATTTCCTTGGTCGAAGAGCTGACAAATGAAACGCCTGCTGTGTGTGGTTCTGTAGCGAAAGTGTTCGGGGAACAGCTGCAAGAAGACTACACGCCGAAAGATGTAGATTTCGTAGTGAGCAGGTGGGCTTTCCGCCAATTGCTATGGAAAATTCCTACTGAAATTACAGGCGTAAAAATGATTGAACAAAATCCCAATAGAATAATTCTCTTTACAGATTATCGATATTGTATAGAGATATGGGTGCATAATGCGATTTCAGAAAAAAGAGAGTTAAAAAAATATCAAAACGAAATTCTTTATACAGATTATGGCAAAGAAAATTAGATTAAAAAAGATTGCGGTTTGTGATAATTGGCAACTTACCTCGCAAAATGGTTATGAATGCGGCGGATACAAACAAGAAGACGCTCCTTTGGTGGAGTGGGATGTGAATCCTCCTACTATTGTTTTTGAATACATCAAAGGCAAGGGAATGCCCAGCCAGCAGACCAGCAGGCTGACTTTCCCAGAACTAGATTTGTGGAATGATGCTCCATATAAGAAGTTTGTCTATAAAACTCGGGTGACTTATAACCTTGGAGCATCGAACTGGCTCAATGTCAGCACCAAGGAAAAGATATTTAGAGACGGGGGAAACAGCGGAAAGATTAACCCACGCCAAGCAGATGTCCTTTTGGATGTTACAGGGCTTGCGGGACTGAGTGCGGGAAGATATTCAGCATCTATCATCTACGAGGCTTACGGAATAGATGACAGAGGCGGTGAACATTACATAGAGCCGAGTTCTGTTTCTGTGACTGTGAAATTGGAAGTTAAGCAGGGGCAGGCTTCTCCATCGGATTTGGTTACAGACAAGACCGATCTTGTTCTGACTTACAACAAGGCAACAAAGACCCTTAGTGGAGATACCAGGTTAGAAGTCCACACTACGGAGCCTATTACTTTTAATATTACTCCAGATTGGGAGTCTTTTTATCCTTTTTCTTTGGATATTTTGAAAGAAACTGATAAAAGTGTTATACAAATATCAAAGTCTGTATATTCAGACACCACTCCAGTAGATTCTACTTATGAATTTCATGCAGAAATAAAAGCGGGAGGAAAGAAAAAAACAATTATAATTTTATTCAAAACTATTTCGGGGGAAGTAGTGAAAGATTTTGATTTTTCTCCAAGAATTTTTGAAGATACTTTAATAAAAGGGGTAGATTCTGCAAAAACTTTCACTGCAGATATCGTTAATCCAAATAATTTAGAAATCAGAGTTTCTTTAAAACCATCATTCATAGAAACCGCTGTAATAGAAGGTGGAAAACTGAAAATTACCACAGTAAAACCAGAGAGTCTTGCCGTGGGAGCTTACAGCGGAGAAATACTGCTTTCAGCTGGGACAATAGAAAAGAGTTTTTCAGTAAGGCTGAAGATAGCAGAGAGTTTAAAATCAGATTTTAGAGGCGAAGCCTATTATTTTGCTCTGGACAAGAACAAGATAAAGATGAGCCAGAATAATCCTTTCTCCAGTTATGTGAAAATGAAATTGGAGATGTTTTTCAAAGGCTATCAGCAGGAATATCAGGAGGTTCAGGAGTATGAATATCTTTATTTCAAAAATGAAGTAGAGATTTTCCCTGGAGAGGAAATCCAAGACTTCTTTGCAAGATGCAGAGAGCTTTATCCACTGAATGATGTAGGTTATCAGTATAGTTTTGCGCTGGTAAATATTACCATTACCGAGCATAATGCGGATGATGAACAGCTTTCAGAATACCAGATAAAGAATGTTTTCTTTGTTCCTGGCAGAAGACCACGATGTTTTCCATTATTTACCAATCATCCCATGCGCAGAACCTATCCAGAATCTGTAATCCGAATCAGTGCAGATGCTATTTCAGAAAAGGCAGAATTTGTTCCGCTGATGAATATTTATCAAGGAGGAAAACCCGCTTTTGAGAAGAAAAACGAGGTTTGTTCTCATAATTTTATCCGAAAATTATTCACTGGAAAAGAGAATGAAATCATTACTGCTGGGGAGATTAAATATATTCCGTTCCCAGAGGTTGAAAATCCGATTCATATCTTCTTTGAAACGGAGAACTTGGTATTTGAGTGGTTCTCTGCTCACGATAAATACCGAATGATTTCGGAGTTTGAGCATTATTTTGATGCCGAAAATAAATTAAAATACGGCAGTAAAAGGAAGAAATCGCTTACTATCAATACAGGGTGGATTCTTCGGGAGGAAATTGCGCTGATAGATGACCTGCTGGGGTCTAATCTGTGTTTTATCATGATTGGCAATTTAAGGCTGAAAGCTGTAGCTGTGGGTAAGAAAAACGAAATGTATGATACCAGCGAACATCTGTATCAGATGGATTTAGAGTTTAATGTGATAGAAACCAAGTAAGTTATGCAGGACAAATTTATAACCAACGAGGGGATTGAAATTCCGCTGGACGGACTCTCATTTAGTTTTACCGAAGAAAACCCAAGGTTCAAGGACAGCTTCTGGACCAACTACACTTTGCCCATAGAGTGTCCTTATACGGTGGAATTTCTTAGGAAGATAGGTCAGTTTTCTTCGCTTGACAATTCTAAACTTAAGCGGTTTCATGATGGAATCCATATTCATGAAGGGAAGCGGAGAAAAGGAAAAATAGAAATTCTGGAGTTTGGGACAAAGTCGCTAAAATTCCAGATTGATTCTGGATTTGAAAACTTGCCAAATTTTGACAAGAAACTAGCAGATTTGCCTTTGCATAATTTCGAAGTTCCAGACATCTACCAGCACGCCAACGAAGTCGTAGAAAAGAGCTATCCTGCATCAGATTATAATTTTCCAAAACTCTATACAGATGAATACAATCTGGACAGTGAGGAATGGAAATATTTTGATTCGATGATAAACAACAGAGTGCAGGAACAGGGAAAGGCTGAAAAGAGTTTCCCTAGAAATAGAGTAGAGGACGGCATGGATGTTTATAATAAAAACATCATCCATCCAATGCCTTACCTGCTGTATGTTCTGAAGGCTGGGTTTAAAGATGCAGGGTTCCAGCTTATGGGGGATATTCTTAGCGATGAGCATCTGCTACAGAGATGTATTTTTACTGATAAAAACTATTATACCACAGGAGACCAAAAACTACATAAACTCAGCATGTTCAAGGAGGAAGTATATTTGACCGAGCGGACTCCTGGGGGCGATATGTTTGGGAAGTGGAAAAAATCAGTAGTGATAGAGGCGCCAGGGAAATACAGAATTTATTTCAAAGTGCATAATGCATTGAAGGGCGCCGATGTTAATCTCTATTATGGAGGCAAGCATGTTTATTCTTTCGGTGCTGGTAATCAGCGCCAAGTGGTGGAAAATCTGAGTTTTGTTTTGGATGTCAGCGAGCAGGACGCCGTGGATAGGAAGGAATTTGTCTTTGAATATTACGGCTACTTAGAGGCTCCGCATTTAATGGATTCTTCTAAAAAAGATATAGGTCTGGCGTATATGGAAATCCGACCGATGAGACAGCACACCATAGAGGGCAATGTGATTCCGTATGTATTTAATTTTAACAGGGTTAATCTTAAAAAAGCAGTGCCAGATATGTCGTTCGGGGATTTGGTGACCATCATCAAGAACTGGCGAAACTATGACCTTACTTTTGACGGCTCCAAGGCTATAATGAACCTTATTAGAATTGATAAGAGCAAGGAGCCAGAGGATTTCAGAGCCTTTGAGGTAGAAAATCCTATCAGGAAATTTACTGATAAAGAGTATTTTCATTTGAAATTTCCAGAAGTAGAGGGAATGGAAAACAGAAATATTTTCTTCAATGAAAAAGGCTATCAGCTCAATCCTCATTTTGTGCCAGAAAATACTACAGAAGTTACTGTTAATGGCTTTTGTCTTCCGATGGCGTTTTTCCGTGGTGCTAATACTGCCAAGGCTTACAAGGAAAGTTCCTTGATGCTGGTTTATTATGCTGGGCTGGACAGAGACGGCGACAACCACGCCACCAATCCGAGAGGGCTAGAAGGAGAGGAGTGCGCCGAGCATCTTAAGCCCTGGTATATGAACAGGCTGTCTAACTTCAGCTACAAATGGACATTCATTGCGGAAAAAAATAAAATCCGTAAGTATGATATCCGCTCGGAAATTTTTGCCTATAATAAAAGGCACTGGATAAAATCCTGGGTAAAAAATTCCATTTCGGACAAGCACTATTCTATAGAGATAGAAACTGAAACTTATTAGTCTTTTGCTCCTATTTAGGGGCAAAAGTTTTTTAATCGAAGATGTTTGTCGTTAGTGCAGCTTCTTCATCTATAATATGGACATACTTCATTGTAGTCATTATTTTAGTGTGTCCCAATAACTTTTGCAGGTTTTCCACCTTTCCGCCTTTGATTAGGTAATTGGTAGCAAAGCTGTGCCTTGCTGTATGGAATGATATGTTTTTTTTGATTCCGCATATTTTAGCAATTTCCTTGATTTGCTTATTGATGTGAACTCCTGCTTTTTTTGCGATGAACAGCATAGGGTTGTTGTCTATTATTTGTCGGCATTTCTGTCCTATTCCTATGATTTGGCGCATTTTCGTTTTAATCGAAATAAACTCGAAGGTGTCAGCATTGAAGTCATCACGATTTCTTTCCATAACATCGGAAATTCTCAGTCCTGTATAGCAGGAGAATAGAAAATATCCCAGACTTAATTTCAAATGTTCTGGAATAAAAGAAGAATAGTAGTATTCCTCCATTTTCTTTATTTCTTCTTCTTTGAGCCAAATGATTCTTCCTCCTGTAGAACCGACCTTGACCCAATCCAAATTTACATAGATTTTTATTCCATTCGCTTTTGCCATGCGAAGGTATTTCTTGATGATGCTGATATTGGTATTTACTGTAGCAGAATTATTTCCTAATTTTTTTAAATAGGATCTGTATTTGTCGAACCAAAGCAAATTGATATCGGGAAAAGAGCTTGGTATTTTGGAGTTTTTGAGCTTATTGAATATTCCTTTATGTTTTATTATGGTAGATTCTGACAGGTCTTGGTCTTGGATTACATGCTCAAAGAATTGCACCAAATCATAACTTGGTGGTGCGTTTTTTAGCTGATTCAGAAACATATCCATTGTAAGTGGAGTTTCAGAAAGTCTGTGTTTGACGATGATGTTAGTGATTCTGTTTTCTAATTGTTTCAGAATAAGGTTGTAATCATCTGCTTCATCACACTTGATAACTTTTTTCTTTTCTTTATCCCAGTGTTTTTCTTCTATTTTTAATAAAGTAGAGATTCTTGCTCTTTTTCCGTTCAATCTTACATTGAGATAAATAGGTGACTTTCCAGATTTGTCACTCTCTTTTTTTATAAAAAAATTGTAGTTCATAGCTGCATAGAGATAAGCAGCATCTTTTCCAAAGCTTATGTTTTCTATCATTTCAGTTATGTTTTAAAAATTAAAACACAACCAGGCACTACTTTTATCTACTGAGTGACCAACATAGAGACCGAAACACAAAAAAAGAGGAATAATAAACCCTTAATAAAACCTCTAAAAATCAGTGATTTCGCAATTAAGTTTATTATTCCTCCTTTACTTAGTAGCGGGAGCAGGACTCGAACCTACGACCTTCGGGTTATGAGCCCGACGAGCTACCTACTGCTCCATCCCGCGATATTGTTCTGCAAATATACAACATTTTTTTTAACTACCAAATTTTTTCACAAAAAAATGCATTTGAAATTTTCAAATGCATTTTAATAATTGTTTTTCCTAACCTTTCAATACTTCTGCGATGATTCGGAGAACAAGCCCTACACCAAAACCTATCAATGCCATAGTACATGCAGATTTCGCTTTTACAGGTGCTTTATCTTTATTAACAAAATAAATAATAGCTCCTGCGATAGGAATACAAAATGAAAGTGCTTTCAGACCTAATTCCAAATCTTCTTGATTCTGTGGTTGATCTGCATTAGGGTTTTGATTTAAATTTAAATCACTCATAATTAAACAAATTTTAAAATTAATTTAGCTATAAATATTCCTATAATAGAGACCAAGGACATCGTTCCTACGCCTGCCATTAGCCCTGTAATTAGTCTTCTCATATTGGTACTTTCCTTATTATAATAGGCCTGAATAAAACCATCCAAGTAAGTGGGAACTATCAGTAAAATAGTTATCCAAAAATTGAGGTATACTACATCAAACAAGAAGAATGGAAAAGAAAGATACCCCAGATGTATCCCCGTGCATCTTGCACAAACGGGAAACTGTTTTCCTTTCCAAAAGAAAGACCTTTCGGGTTTTCTATGGCAAAAGCTAAAATGAAGTTTTACTCTTTCTTTCTCTTTCATAATTCTTTCGCAAATGTAAAAAAAATTAAGAAAATATGGAATATTATAGAAAAAACTATTCTTTATTCATAATAAAATGGTTTGAAAAAAAATTATTACTTTTGCCCCCGTAAAATATATATATGCAAAACATTAGAAATATCGCAATTATTGCCCATGTAGACCATGGGAAAACTACTTTGGTGGATAAAATCATTCATGCTACCAATATTTTTAGAAAGAGTGATGAATCAGGTGATTTGATTATGGATAATAATGACCTGGAGAGAGAAAGAGGGATTACCATTTTATCTAAAAATATCTCTGTAACTTATAAAGACACGAAAATCAATGTGATAGACACCCCAGGGCACGCCGATTTTGGGGGAGAAGTGGAAAGAGTTTTGAAAATGGCAGACGGGGTTGTTCTCTTGGTAGATGCATTCGAGGGGCCGATGCCACAGACAAGATTCGTGCTTCAAAAAGCTTTAGAATTAGGGCTGAAACCAATAGTAGTTATCAATAAAGTGGATAAAGATAACTGCCGTCCAGATGAAGTTCATGACAAAGTATTTGACCTGTTTTTCAACCTCAATGCTACGGAAGAACAACTGGATTTCCCTACATATTATGGATCATCTAAACAAGGCTGGTTTAATACAAGTTTGACTCCTGCTGATAGTATTTTACCTTTATTAGATGGGATTTTAAAACATGTTCCAGCACCAAAAGTAGAAGAAGGAGCGCTGCAAATGCAGATAACATCGCTTGATTATTCATCTTTCTTGGGAAGAATTGCCATTGGTAAAGTTACCAGAGGTTCTGTAAAAGAAGGACAGTGGATAGGACTTTCACAAGAAGGCGACAAAATAGTAAAAGGAAAAGTAAAGGAACTATATGTATTCGAGGGGTTAGGAAAGAAAAAAGTAGAGGAAGTTTTTGCAGGGGATATTTGTGCGATTGTAGGTTTTGATGCGTTCCAGATTGGTGATACTTTCGTAGATTTGGAGAATCCAGAGCCGCTACCGAGAATTGCTATTGATGAACCTACTTTAAATATGACTTTCTCTATCAATAACTCGCCGTTTTTCGGAAAAGATGGTAAGTATGTGACTTCTAACCACTTGAAAGAGAGATTAGAAAAAGAATTAGAGAAAAACTTGGCTCTTCGTGTTCAGGGAACTGATGATGCGAATACTTTCTTGGTGTTCGGTCGTGGTATTCTTCACCTTTCAGTTTTGATAGAAACGATGAGAAGAGAAGGATACGAAATGACTATCGGGCAGCCGCAGGTTATCTTAAAAGATATTGACGGAGAGAAATGTGAGCCGTATGAATCTTTGGTAGTGGATGTTCCAGAGGAATTTGCATCCAAGGTTATCGACCTAGCAACTCAGAGAAAAGGAGATCTGCACATTATGGAAACCAAAGGAGAAATGCAGCATTTGGAGTTTGAAATTCCTTCCAGAGGGCTTATAGGACTTCGTTCCCAAATGCTTACGGCAACGGCTGGAGAGGCTATTATGGCGCATAGATTTGTGGATTATAAGCCTTTCAAAGGTGCTATAGCTGGTAGAAATAATGGGGTTTTAATCTCTAAAAACCAAGGTCAAACTACAGCGTATTCCATTGAAAAACTGCAAGATAGAGGTAAGTTTTTCGTAGATCCAGGGGAGGAAGTATATGCAGGTATGATTGTAGGGGAGCAGAACAAACCAGGGGATTTAGTAGTAAATATCGTGGAAGGGAAACAGTTGAACAATATGCGTGCAGCAGGTAAAGATAAAGACGGAAGCATCGCTCCGAAAATTCTATTTTCATTGGAAGAATGCATGGAATATATCCAGCATGATGAATGTATAGAGGTGACTCCTAATTTCATCAGAATGCGTAAAAAACTTTTATCTGAAGAAGATAGAAAAAGAGCAGAAAGAAGCGCTAAAACAGAATAACAATAAAATCCTCCAAATTTGGGGGATTTTTTATTATATTTGTGCTAAACATATTTAGACTATGCTAAACAAAAAAAATACACTTATAAGCGTTATCACAGGATGCTCGGTCGTGGCAGCTGTTTTTTTAATGATGAACGGCTGTTCCCGAGTAGAACCGAACTATGAAGGCGTTCTGATGGAAAATTATGGTAGAAACGGAAAAGCAGATTTTTCAACCGTTTCTGGGCGACAATGGACATTCTTCCCAGGAGTAGAACTCTACCAAGTGCCAATGTTTGAGACCAGTGGCGACCCGCAAGCAGTGCAGGTTTCTGCGAAAGATGCAGGCGTTTTCACGGTAGATCCTTCCTATCAGTATCAACCCATTAGAGGTAAAGGGGTAGATATTGTATTCAATTACAAGCATTTAGGTATAAATCAGCCAGAGGTAATGATGGATAATGTAGAAAACTCTATCCTAAATAAACTGGTGACCAATGCCTACCGAGAAGAAGCCAGAAACTATACTACGGACAGTCTGATGAATAACCTTAATTCGTTTGAAAAACAAGTGGAAGTCAGGCTTAAAAAAGATTTTGAGAATAAATTTTTTCAGTTGAACAACTTGACTTCTGGGCTTAAACCTCCTGCTTCTATGGCGAAGGCTATTGAGCTGAGAAACAATGCAATACAACAAGCAGAGCAAGTAAAAAATGAACTTCAAGTTTCTAAAATGAACCTTGAAAAAGCCAAGATAGATGCCGAAGCCAACCGCGTAAGAGCCCAAGGACTTGACAACAAGATTTTACAAGAAAAATGGATAGAAGCCATAAGAAACACCAATAATAAAGTAATCATAACCGATGGTAAAACACCTGTAATACTACAATAATGAAACACAAAATACTTTACATCTTACTATTCATCGTAGGAAATGGAGTTCTTATTTACATAGATAGATTATGTTTCCAGAATCAGCCCGTATGGGGCTTCACGGCTATATTCTTTCATTTAATTTTGCTGATAAATTTCCCTTATAACAAATTGAAATAAAAAAAACTCCCTAAAATTGGGAGTTTTTTTTATAGTTTAATAGAATTGAGCCTTAGTGAATTGGCTATCACTGAAACAGAGCTGAAACTCATCGCTGCTGCTGCAAGCATAGGAGAGAGCAAAATCCCAAAAATAGGATAGAGCAATCCAGCAGCCACAGGTATTCCCAGTGTGTTATAAATAAACGCAAAGAACAGATTTTCTTTGATATTTCTCATCATCTTTTCGGAAAGGATTTTGACTTTTACTATTCCATAGATATCGCCTTTTAGCAGGGAGATTTCTGCGCTGTCTATGGCGACATCTGTCCCTGTTCCCATCGCTATTCCTATATCAGCCTGTGCAAGGGCAGGGGCGTCATTGATACCATCACCGGTCATTGCTACTATTTTTCCTTGTTTTTGTAATTCTTTGATTTTGTTAATTTTATCTTCTGGAAGGCAGTTGGCTTGATAATTTTTTATTCCTAATTCATTTGCTACAGCACGGGCAGTTGCCTCGTTATCACCTGTAAGCATGATGACTTCTATGTTTTTGCTCTGCAAAAATTCTACCGCTTTTTTCGCTGTTGGTTTTAGTTTGTCGGTAAAGCATAAAAACCCTATAACCACATTATTTTCAATAAGATACGAGATAGTAAAGGCCTTATTGCTAAGACTTGAGATTTTTTCTTTGATTTCATCTGCTACATGGACAGCGTTTTCTGTGATATATTTTTCATTTCCCAAGAAATATTTTTTACCACCAATTATCCCTTCAATTCCTTTTCCGACCAAGTTTTGGAAGTCTGAAACAGCCTCTATCTTCGAGGCATCAGATTTAGACAAAATAGCTTTGGATAGGGGATGCTCGCTGTTTTTATTTAATGATGCAGAAATATTGATAATTTGGTTTTCTGTATAATTTTTCGCTGGGAAAACATATTCTAATGATGGTTTGCCTTCGGTGAGCGTTCCTGTTTTGTCTGTTATCAGGACATTTATTTTTTCCATTTGTTCCAGAGCTTCAGCGCTTTTAATCAAAATACCATTTTGAGCACCTTTACCGATGCCCACCACCACAGACATAGGCGTAGCAAGTCCCAAAGCGCACGGACAGGCGATGACCAGCACGGCCAGAGCATTTACAAAGGCATTGAAAAACTTCGGTTCGGCGCCAAAAATCCACCATAAAACAAAGGTAAGAACGGAGATGAAAACCACCACAGGGACAAATACTTTGGAGACTTTGTCGGTTAGTTTTTGTATCGGTGCTTTGCTTCTGCTGGCATCATTTACCATTTTAATGATTTGAGCCAAAAGAGTTTCGCTTCCTACACGCTGGGATTTCATCAGGAAAGTTCCATTTCCATTGATAGTTCCTGAAATCACTTGATTATCAATGCTTTTTTCCACAGGAATAGGTTCGCCTGTAATCATACTTTCGTCTATGGTAGAATATCCCTCTATGATGACTCCATCCACGGGGATTTTTTCTCCAGGTTTGACTCTCAGGATGTTACCAGCCTTTATTTCATCGATTTTAACAGTTTTTTCTTCGCCATTTTCCCACAAATGAGCCTCAGAAGGGGAGAGGTTCATGAGTTTTCGGATGGCGTTTCCTGTTTTTTGATGGGCTTTAGCCTCTAATAACTGCCCTAATAACACCAAAGTGATAATCATGCAGACACTTTCAAAATAGATAGGCGGATGAGCATGATTAGGGAAAATATTTGGGAAAAATAAAGTAATACAGCTCAAAACCAAAGCCGAGCCAGCACCTAAACCAATGAGGCTGAACATGTTAAGATTCCAAGTTTTAAAGGAAACATAAGCTCTCTGAAAAAACATAAATCCAGCATAGACCACAGGAATAGTGAAAGCCGCCTGTAAATACAGCTGCGTATGGTGTGGAATCTTGTCTAGGGGAAGTCCCATCATTCCGCCCATGGCTAAGATAAATACAGGAATGGTAAAGGCGAGAGCGATATAGAATTTCTTTCGTAAATCTATATAGGTGGAGTTGTCTTCCTGTCCTTCGGCCACGATTTGGACTAAATCCATTCCACAGACTGGGCAGCCTGTGTTTTTCGGGTAAGTTTTGTCGCCTTCGCAAAACATCGGGCAATAGAATTCACCAATTTTATCTAAATTAACCTTTTGATTTTCAGTGTTTTTTGCTTTTTCTCTGATTTCCTCACGCTCTTCGATAGGAGCTAAATACATTCCACAAACAGGGCATTTCCCTTGTTTGAAGTAGAGTTTTTCTCCTTCGCATTCCATTGGACAAAAATACACACTGCTGGGCGAGATTTTGTCTTCTGGTTTTACGAATGTATAATCATGATTATCAGGGTCTTTTAGGAAATAATGACCGATGGAACCAACGACATCATTCAGCTGCTGGAGATTGATTTCGTTTTTGGAAGAAATTTTAACGCTGTTGGTTTTTAAATCTACCACAGCAGAAATATCAGGAAGGGAATTCAGCTTGTCGGAAATTTTCTTTTGGCAGCTGCCACAGCTCATTCCCAATATATCAAATTGTTTTTCGTGCATATTATTAAATTTATATAAAGTCAAAAAAAGAGAATCCAAAGTTAAGGATTTTATTTTTTTATTTTACAATTTAACATAATATAAATTATAGGAAGAAATGATTTAAAGCTAAATCAAGGAGCTGTCTGGTAATATTCTTCATTGATTTTTATGGTATCTGTGCTTAAACTAATGTGTATGGTAAGTGATTTTATAATGTGGTTATTCTTATAGTATAAAACATTATTTTGTAGAATAGCCTGTCCGTTTTTTAGGTGTAAAAGATAATATCGGTTAGTAAGAGTATCTATGTCGCTAATTATAAATTCATTCGCTTCATAATTAATTTTTCCATAGTATTTGTTGTTCTTTAGAATATTTTCTTCATTAAAGGATAATATAATGTTATTTATGTCTTTTTTATAGATTATTTCTCCTTTTGATTGGTCAATAACGCGATATCTTCGCAGTTTCCATTTATTATTTTTTAATTGATAACTCAATTTTTCTGAAATGGGAGCTCTTGGACCAAATCTTTCTTCTTTTCTAACATTTTCCTTACAATTTTTCAATAATAATACTAAAATAAGCATTATCGCTATTTTAGCATGAGTTATGATTTTCTTGATGATGTTCATTTTTTATATTTTTTAAAGAAAAGGAAACTTTATTTTTCCCATATCTTGTAAAGATTATTTTATACAATATCTGTGCATTGTATTTTATATAGATTATTCAAAATAAGATTGTCCATGATAATCTATCTTCCAATCAGAAGACAATAAATCTATACTTTTTTAAAAGATAAGTGCTCAAAATGAATATCTATATTCGCGTCTAAACTCATTTTAATTTAAAATTTTATTTTATATTACCTTTTATGATTTGTCCATTTATTATAATACAATAAGAATAAAAATAAATGAAATATGACAGATTTATAAAAATAAACTGGAGAATTAGATAAATTAAAAAAACGGTATGAATGATCATTATTAGGTGTTAGTATCATAAAAATTATTTTATAGTTATTTGAAAAGCTTCTGTAGTAAAAAAATCCACCCTTGTTTATTTTAGGATTAAACCAATTATTCATTTTCTTCTATTTTATGTTTGTTTTTAATGTAAAATAGAATATGTAGAGGAAAAAAAGAGATAAATAATAAAAATAAAACCTGTAAATTTTTAGAAGTATGACTACTCATACCAAAATAAGATAAAGATTCAAAAAAATATACTATGATAGGTGTCATCCAGTATAATATTTTTTTTCTTTTTTTTATAAATAAAAAAGGAATTATACTCAAATGTAAGACTAAAACATTTAGAAAAAAAAATAAATACACGATTACAGCACCGTGTCCATCTGCTAATGGGTAGTATTTGAAAATAGTGAATGTAATACATAAATTTATCACAAAAACAGTGATGTAATAAGACCAACCAAAAAGATAATAGGAACTGAAAATAATAGTAGCTATTATTAAGATGAAAATTATATCCATAAACAATATTTTATTTTAGTATTATTTTATAATATGAAGGAATTTCAAATTCTTATTCTGCAACCACCTCATAATCAATCTCAAAAAACTCAAAACCCGTGATGCCGTTTTCTTCTATGGCTTGTTTCAGGCGTTCGGAGCAGAGAATATCTCCTTGCCAAGTATCAACAATATCAAATTTATCTACTAAAACAGTTTTTCCCCACTCTATATTTTTTTTGGTTTCTTTCCAGATTTTGTAGTCATACTCGTTATATTCTTCTGCGGTCTTAATTCCCAAAACTCTTTGATTATCTATAAAATACTCACTTTTTTCATAATTATAGTTGTCAAATCCATCTACTGGAAACTGAAAAATCCAGTATTTAAATTTTTCTTCTTTGTAGAGGAGTCGTGTTTCGTAGAAATGATATTTCGGAGCGATTCTGAAATTTTCTAAAAGCGTTTTTAATTTATCTGAGATATACCAACCACACATTATACTTCCCACTCCTATGAAACCATGAACATCAAATAAAGCCCATTCCCAGTATTTTTCTTTATCAAAACTTTTTAAAACAAAATAATCAAAAATGGGAGTATTTTCAATAATTTCCCTTTTTCCTATTCTATAAAAATACTCTTTTTCAGGCACATTTTTACCTTCAGCGCTACTTGCTATTCTCCCTAATTCTGGAAATCGTGTTTTTCTTTTTATTTTATAATATTTCATAATTTAAAATTTTGTTATCTGATTTTACATCTAAAAAAACTCATTTTCTTGAAAAAACGCTCCTAAAAAAATATTTTTAGGAGCGTTTAGATTGGTTATTTGTGACCGCAGAAGGATTCGAACCCTCACCGACGGAGCCGAAATCCGTAGTTCTATCCATTAAACTATGCAGCCAATGATGTAAAGCGCAAATTTAGTATTTTTTATGATTAAGTTCTATATTTTTCAAAGATTTTTTCTGTAATTTTGCTCCCATTTTCAACGAAATTTTGCTAATGAAACAGCTTTTTAAAAAGAAAAATTATTCCGATAACCAAGATACCAACAACCTTGTAAGAGTCCTAACCACTAGGGATATCGTGTTTTTTGGAATAGCGGCCATCATCGGTGCTGGGAGTTTCAGCAGTCTGGGGGAAGCCATTTATAAAGGCGGCCCTGGGGTCATTTTATTATATATCATTTGTGGCGTTTCGTGCTGTTTTACGGCTCTCTGCTATGCGGAGTTTGCCAGTAGAATTCCTACGGCTGGGAGTGCATACACCTATGCCTATGCTACTTTTGGGGAGCTGGCAGCATGGATTATCGGCTGGATGCTGATTATGGAATATAGTTTTGGGAATATTTATGTGGCTTTTTCGTGGTCGGATTATTTCACTTCATTGCTTGATAATTTGGGACTGTACATACCCGAATACCTCTCGTGCAGCTATACCGAAGCCGAAAAAGCAGTGAAAAACGGCTCTCAAAATTTAGAGCTGATTTCCGCTTGGGAGAATGCTCCTCGCTTGGGTTCTTTGAGGGTGATTTTTGACCTCCCTGCCCTATTGATCAACGCCCTTATCACTTGGATTTGCTACATCGGTGTGAAGGAAAGTAAAAATTTTAATAATCTTTTGGTTTTAATCAAACTACTTGCGATAGTGCTGATCATCGCCATTGGTGTTTTCTATATCAATGCTGATAACTGGATGCCCATAGACACGGCAACAGGCGAAAAATCATTCCTTCCCAATGGTTTCACAGGAATAATGTCTGCCATCAGCGGAGTTTTCTTTGCTTATATCGGTTTTGATGCGCTGAGTGTGCTTTCCGAAGAGACCAAAGACCCGCAGAGAGACCTTCCCAAAGGGATGATTATTTCTATATTTCTCTGCACGGCTATTTATATCGCACTTACTTTGACCCTTACAGGGCTGGTGGATTATAGAAAATTTGAAGGCATCGGAGACCCGCTTTCTTTTGTCTTTAAGGCTGAAAATATCAATCTTCCACTGATGGAATTTATCATAGAAGTGGTTGCCATCGTGTCCATTACTACTGTTTTATTGGTTTTCCAAATGGGACAGCCTAGAATATGGTATGCCATGAGCCGTGATGGACTGATTCCGAAGAAATTCCAGCAAATCCACAAGAAGAACAGAACGCCGTCATTTGCTACGGTGGTTACAGGATTTGTGGTAGGTGTCCCTATCCTATTTACGGACAAATCTTTCATACTAGATTTCACGAGTATAGGGACTATTTTTGCTTTTGTTTTGGTGTGTGGCGGAGTTTTACTACTCCCACCAAAAGAGAAAGTAAAAGGGCATTTTCATCTTCCTTATATCAATGGGCAATGGATTTTTCCGCTGCTGTTCATCGGAGGTATTTCTTTTATTTATCTTTTGTATCCTTCGTTTTTTGAAAACTTGATGGATTTCAGCGATGAGAAAGAGGGAGAATTTAGATTTGCTATTTTCATTTATATTTTGCTGAATATAGGGCTTTCCGTTTTAGCCTTTGTCAAAAAATTATCTCTGATTCCTCTACTTGGGCTGAGTTCCTGCCTTTACCTTATGACAGGAATGAGCATGGAAAACTGGTTTTGGTTTGGGATTTGGTCTGCTGTGGGCGTTTGTATATACTTTGCTTACGGCTACCGACACAGCAACCTGCATGATAAACAAAAAACTCACTAAAAAGTGAGTTTTTTTATTTATGAAATGATATCAAATTTCGTGTATTCTGCTAATTTCTTAGGGATTTTTATTCCGTCAGCAGTTTGGTTGTTTTCCAATAGAGCCGCCATGATTCTCGGTAAAGCCATCGCAGAGCCGTTCAGCGTATGCACCAGCTGAGTTTTTCCATCGGCTTTGTATCGGCATTTTAGTCTATTCGCTTGGAAAGTCTCAAAATTAGACACCGAAGAAACCTCCAGCCATTTTTCCTGAGCCGCACTCCACACCTCAAAATCATAAGTCAGCGCAGAAGTAAAGCCCATATCTCCACCGCACAATCTCAAAATTCTAAACGGAAGTTCTAGGTCTGTCAGCAGTCCTTTCACATGCTCCACCATTTCTTCTAGGGCTTGATAAGAATTTTCTGGTTTTTCTATTCTTACAATTTCTACTTTTTCAAACTGATGCAGTCTGTTCAGTCCTCTTACATGCGCTCCGTAAGACCCAGCCTCTCTTCTATAACATTGAGAAAAAGCCGTGTTTTTAACAGGCAGTTCTTTTTCCTCTAAAATCACATCTCTGTAAATATTGGTCACAGGAACTTCCGCCGTAGGAATCAGATACAGATTATCTTCATTCACGAAATACATTTGTCCCTCTTTATCAGGAAGCTGTCCTGTTCCATATCCGCTGGCTTCGTTCACCACATGAGGCGGATTTACTTCCATATACCCTGCTTCTGTGTTTCTGTCCAAGAAAAACTGAACCAAACTTCTCTGTAATTTAGCTCCCTTGCCTAAATAAACTGGGAAACCAGCTCCCGCGATTTTCACACCAAGCTCGAAGTTGATAAGATTATATTTAGATGCTAGTTCCCAGTGAGGAATCGCACCCTCGCCAAGACCTTTCACATCATGAGACTGATAAATATTTTCATTATCATCCGCAGAAACTCCTGCTTTCACTGATTCATGTGGAATATTTGGGATAAGATACAGAATTTCTGTAAGTTTCTCTTCTATGTCGTTTAGCTTCTGCTGAAGGTCTTTGCTCGCTTCTTTATACTGAGCGGTTTTTTGCTTTGCGCTTTCTGCCTCTTCCTTTTTTCCTTCCTTCATCAAAAGCCCTATTTCCTTAGAAATTTTGTTGATTTCAGCCAACTGAGAGTCCATATCAAACTGAACTTTTTTTCTTTCGTCATCCAGCGAAATAGCATTATCCACCAGCTCCAAATCTTTGAAATTTCTCTTTTTAAGCCCTTCTAAAACTCTATCTCTATGTTCTTTTAAAAAATTAACTTGTAACATTTTTAAGAAAATTTAAATTTTTCACAAATGTAAGCATTATTGATTAAAAATCCGCTTAATTAGAATATTTTTCAGATTTTGAATTTTTATCAAAAATATCTTTCTCTTCCAACCATATAGACTCATCATAAGTAGTTATTTCTCCTGTATTGGCATTTATCCAAACACCAAAAACTGCCACTTTTTTCTCAATCAAATTATGAAAAGAATATACATAATGATCATCAATAATTAAGGTTGGAGAAAGAAAAGTTTCATCATAATTTAAATCCTTAATTTTTTTTCTATCATATAAATATTTTACATATAGGTCATTAGCTTGTTTGACACTAATTTTATATTTCTTTTCTTGGACAATTTCCATAGAATATGGAAAAACTTCATGATTTTTTAAATAACTATCACTTGGATTACAACCCAATAACAATGTAATAAGTGGTATTTTAATAATTATTTTTTGCATTTTTATTTTTGATTAATATTCATTAAAATACTTTTGAATCTGCTTCCAATCTTTGGTTTTGGTAAGCGCCAGCATGAGCAGAACTCTAGATTTCTGTGGATTGAGCGATTGCGAAGCCACAAAGTGATATTTCGCATCCTCTACTTCTGCATCTGGTGTCGTAGCGCCTGTAGGAACCCGCGAAGAACGAACAATCTGAATGCCCTGTTTTTGGGCTTTTACAGCCAAATCAAAATTAGTGTGATATAAATTCCCATTCCCTACACCAGCGTAAATAATTCCGTCATATTTCGCATCGATAAAGGCTTTCATCGGAAGCTCCGAAGCATTGGCATAGCCATAGACTATCCCTACTTTCGGCAGGGAAGTCAGCGATGCCACATCAAAAACTGATTTTGTAGTATGCAGATTTTGAGGCGTTTTACTGAAATAAACTTTCCCATTATGAATATAGCCTATTTTACCAGAATTCGCTCCTGTAAAGGTCTCTACGGCAGTTGTGTGGTGTTTTATCACATCTTTGGCATCGAGGATATTTTCATTCATCACCACGACTACGCCTTTATTTCCTGTGTTTTTATCAGATGCCGCAACCACAGCGTTATATAAATTAAGCGGTCCATCTGCACTGATTCCTGTGGAAGGGCGCATAGCACCTACCATTACTACTGGTTTTGAACTATGAACCGTAAGATTTAGGAAATAAGCCGTTTCCTCCATCGTGTCTGTTCCGTGGGTAACCACTACTCCATCATAACCCTCTTTGTTTAGGATTTCGTTTATTCTTTTGGCTAATTTGAGCCAAATCTCATCATTCATATCCTGAGAGCCTATTTTCACTAACTGCTCGCCGCTTACTTGGGCTACTTGATGAATTTCTGGAACGGCCTGTAACAGCTCATCGATGCCCTTTGCTCCTGCTTTGTAGTTGCTTTCGGTAGAGGATTTACTCACTCCTGCGATGGTGCCGCCTGTGGCTATGATTCTAATTTTTGGTTTTTGTGCAAAAAGCACCGCTGAAATTTGAAGAATAAAAATCAAAATTAATTTAGTATTTAGTTTCATGAAAAGTTTGATTTAATTGGGTAAATCTAATCAATATTTTTAATTCTAAGAATAGATTTTAGCCTTTTCAAATATTTTTTTAATACTTTTGCCTCTTAATCATTTTTTTAAAATGCTGAATTCTAAAAAATTATTACTTACAGGCGCCCTATTCATAGGGGTTTCTTCATATGCCCAAGAGGATGAAGATACAGGCAATTCAAAAAAAATAGGAGCCGTAGTCATCTCTAAAAAGAAGAAAAAATATAAAAACCCAGCGCACGAAATTTTAGCTAAGCTGGTAGCCAAAAAACACATCAATAATCCTGATAACCTAAAATCATATTTCTCTGAAAATCAGTCCCGTATGGAGATAGCGTTCAGCAGCCTTGGGGATAAGTTTCAGAATACGAAGGTCTATAAGGATTTGAAAAAGGTAATGGAATCTTCCAAGGACAGCCTAGGGAATGATGTGGCGCTTCCTGTTTTTATTTCAGAAAACATTTCGGATTTTTATTATCAAAAAAGCCCTGAAAAGCGCGCAGAAATCATCAAAAAAAGTAAAGTAGACGGAGTCGGAATAGAGGACAATGCGCTGTTTTCCCAGCTGATGAGTTCCACTTTCATCAAATATAATTTCTACAATAATTATATTCATATTTTAGACAAAAACTTCATCTCGCCGCTGAATGATAATTTTACCTCAAACTATGATTTTGAGCTGGTGGACAGAGATTTTCAGGTTAATGAAAATGGATATTATAAAATCAATTTTAAACCTAAAAGAGCCTCTGACTTGGCTTTTGAAGGAACTTTGCTGATTTCGCACAGCAACTATTCGCTTTTCAGAATTACAGCGAAAATAGCTCCATCGGCCAACTTGAACTTTGTCAATAATATCGTAGTAGATCAGGAACTTGCAGAAGTAGGCGACACCGAAATACATATGCCTGTAAAGTCCCTCGTTACGCTGGAAACCGCGAAACTGGGCAAAAACGGAATGGCGGGAGTTTTGAAGTATTATGTTTCGAGCAAAAAAATAAAAATCAACCAAGATTTTGACGAAAAAATATTCAGCAAACCTATCACTGTTCTGCCTAATGCGAACGAAAAAGATGAGCAATACTGGGAAAAGAACAGACACGAACCGATAACGGAAAGAGAACAAAAAGTCTATGCAATGATAGACGAAGTCAAAAATCTCCCTTCGGTAAAATCTTACATAGATGTTTTGGAAATTATCCTGAGAGGCTACTATGAGGTGGGAAAAATTGATTTAGGCCCGATACTCTACACGGCTGGATATAACGATGTGGAGGGATTCAGGCTGAGAGCTGGTTTTAGAACTAATCATAAATTCAGCAAGAAATGGGTTTTCAGCGGATATTTGTCTTACGGATTCAAAGACCACGAGTTCAAATATGGCGGCAGCGTGGATTATATTATCTCACGAGATCCATGGACACAGATGGGTATTTCTGCCCTGCATGATTTAGACCAAGTGGCGCTGCAGTATGGTAATTTTTTACAAAAGAAAAATTCCCTTTTCGATGCTTATTCTAAAAATGGAAGCATGCTGATAAGAAAGCCTTTCTGGAAGAATAACTATGAAATCTATTTCCAAAGAGATTTTCTAAGTTCTATCACGCAGAGATTTACTCTGAGACATTCTACCTTTGACCCATTGTTTGATTCGTCCTACACGACCTACACGGATGAGAAAGGGAATGTGTATAATAGTTTCAAAACTACTGAAATGATTTCGGAAACTCAGTGGAAAATGGG
Organism: Flavobacteriaceae bacterium; assembly: GCA_013333255.2. Classification (GTDB taxonomy): domain Bacteria; phylum Bacteroidota; class Bacteroidia; order Flavobacteriales; family Weeksellaceae; genus JABCPE02. Next base: position 96,244 of record JABCPE020000007.1, read on the forward strand.
AAGAAAAACCCTGCAATCTGAGAAAAACAGACCTATAACGGTAGATAACAACTTCACTCCTACGGTTACTTTCAGGTTTACACATGCGTTTAAGGGAATTTTGGGAAGTAATTTTGAATACAATAAAATTTATCTAAATGTCCAGCAAAAAATCCCTATGGGTATTTTGGGACAGGGGAACTATTCCCTCACAGCAGGGATTATCCCAGACCGTGTTCCTTATCCTCTTTTGGAAAATCACTTGGGGAATAATTTTATTTTTTACAATACCAACTCATTTAACATGATGCGTTTCTTTGAGTTTACAAGTAACAGATTTTTCTCCCTGCAATACACCCAGCACTTGGAAGGTCTGATTACCAACAGATTACCAATAATTAAAAAATTAAATTGGAGAAACCACTTCACTTTCAATTATTTAATAGGTGATTTAGAAGAAAGATTTAACACAAATGGAGCGCTAAACAGCCTGAACGGAAAGCCGTACATAGAAGTTGGCTATGGTTTTTCTAATATTTTCAGGTTTTTACGAGTGGATTTCGTGCATAGACTTACTCATTTGCACAATACCAGCACGGTTTTTGAAAGCAATCCACCTAAATTTAGCATAAAAGTTTCGGCTCAAATAAGATTATAATTTAGAAAAATGCAAAAATACCTTGAACTTAATATAAAAATAGAACCGCTCCAGCCATGGAACGAAATCCTAATGGCAGAGCTGATAAACATTGGTTTTGACAGCTTTACAGAAGAGAATGACGGCATTTTGGCGTATGTTCCAGAGGAGTCTTTCAGCGAAGAGGAGCTAAAAAATCTTTGGCTGCTGAGCCATGATGAGGTTAAAATTTCCTACACCATTCAGGAAATGCCCAATATCAATTGGAATGAGGAATGGGAAAAGAATTTTTCGCCCATAAATGTGGAAAACAAAGTCCTTATCCGCGCCGAATTTCACGAAAGCCAAAACACGCCGTATGAAATCATCATTCAGCCCAAAATGTCCTTCGGTACAGGGCATCACGCCACTACTTACCTGATGATTCAGCAAATGCTGGATATGGATTTCAGTGGTAAAAAAGTGCTGGATATCGGCTGCGGAACTTCTATTTTAGCAATTTTTTCAAAACTGAAAGGCGCAGAGAATGTTTTAGCCATTGACATTGATGAATGGGCAGTGGAAAACTCCAAAGAAAATGCGCAAAGAAACCAAATGAATTTCCGTATAGAACAAGGAACAGCAGAGAATCTGGGCAAGGAAAATTTTGATATTATTTTAGCGAATATCAACCGAAATATTTTGATTTCAGATATCCCTACTTATGTTTCGGTTTTGAACAACGGCGGAAAACTCCTGCTTTCGGGACTTTGTTTCTTCGATATCAATGATATTTTGGAAGTCTGCACAAAGCATGATTTAGTCCTGAAAAACCAAGTCCAAAGAGAAGAATGGGTAAGCCTTCTTTTAGAAAAACCTTAATCCAAATAAAATGCAAACAGTCTTATTACCAATATTTTACCTCCCTCCTATTTCTTGGTTTTCTGAGTTTTGTAATTCAGAAAATCAGATTATTCTGGAGCAAGAGGAACACTTCCCAAAGCAGACTTACCGAAATAGAGCCTGTATTTTCGGGGCAAATGGAAAACTGCCTTTAATTATCCCAATAAACCACAATGGGAAAAGAGCTTTCCGAGATATAGAAATATCATATTCCGAAAGATGGCAGGCGCTCCATTGGAAATCAATAAAAACGGCTTATCAGTCTTCTCCTTATTTTGAATTTTATGAAGACCAGCTGGGCAAAGTTTATGAAAATCAACCCAAATTTTTGATTGATTTCAATCTAAAAAGTCTGGAAATTCTTCAAAAATTATTGAAAACCAACATAAGTTTTTCATTAACCGAAGAATACATCAAAACACCTTCGGCAAAGGATTTTAGGGAAAGTTTTTCAGCAAAAATAGAACCTGCCTTCCAGCAGGAGGAATATTATCAAACTTTTTCTGATAAATTGGGCTTTATCAAAGACCTTTCCGTAGTAGATTTGCTCTGCAATCTAGGGCCTGAGGCTGGTTCTTACCTAAAAAATCATAGAAATGAATAAGAAAATTATTTTTCCGCTGGTTTTCTTAGGACAGCTGTTCGCTGCACAGAGTTTTAAAATCGTTCCTTTGGGCGTTTTTGGCGGAATAGATGAAAGCAATCTTTCTTCTTATCTCATCTCTGAGCCGAGCAAAGAAGCCTATCTGGCTCTGGATGCTGGAACTATCCATACAGGGCTGAAAGTTTATTTACAAAAAAACAGGAAAAAAGAAAGTCCAGAGCAATTTTTGAAAGAGAATATCAAGGGATATTTCATTTCGCATCCGCATTTTGACCACAGCTCGGGGCTGGTGATCAACTCGCCCGAAGATTCTAAAAAGAATATTTATGCAGCGGAATTCGTGATAGAAGCCCTCAAAAAACATCATTTTTCTTGGGAAGCTTGGGCTAATTTTGCCAATGAAGGCGAAAAACCTATTTTGGGAAAATATACTTACAAAAAGCTGAACACAGATGAATGGATGAGCGTAGAAAACACTGATTTTCAGCTGAAAATGTATTATCTAAGCCACACAGGAAAAAATCTAAGCTCTGCGGCGCTTGTAAAAAACACTGAAAATCAATACTTTGTATATCTCGGAGATACAGGCGCAGATAGAATTGAGGGAACGGAGCAGCTTGCCGATTTGTGGAAAGCCGTCGCTCCGATTATCAAAGAAAAAAGACTGAAGGGCATCGCCATAGAATGTTCTTACAGCAATGAACAACCTGAAAACCAACTATATGGACATCTCACTCCTCGCCTATTGACCGAGGAAATGGAGAACTTGGAGAAACTTGTCGGCGAAGAAGGTCTGAAAGGCTTAAATCTCATCATTACCCACATCAAACCTAAGAAAAACATTCATCAAAAAGTTAAAACTGAGTTAAATGTTTTGTATAAAAAAGGGATAAAAATTATCTTTGCTGAACAAGGAAAAGTAATTAATTTATAAATAACAAATTTAAAATGAAAAAAGTACTCATTGCAGCGGCGTTTTTAGCGTCTTTTAGTTTTGCTTTTGCACAAGACAAAATGCAGGACAACGATTTAAAAACTTGGTATCACAAGGATTTTTCGACTACCAATGTTTATGGTGTTAATACCGATAATGCTTACAAGTTCTTAGAATCAAAAGGATTAAAGCCAAGAACTGTTGTAGTAGGTGTTTTAGACAGCGGTGTAGAAGTAGATCACCCAGGGTTGATTAACAACATGTGGAAAAACCCAAATGAAATCCCAAACAACGGTATAGATGACGATAAAAACGGATATGTGGATGATATCTACGGATGGAACTTCATCGGTGGAAAGACTGCAGATGTAGATGCAGATAACCTAGAAGTAACCAGAATGGTTAAAAAATATCAACCGATATTTGAAGGGACTGATTCTGCTAAAAATAGAGCTAATCAGGCAAAAATGCCAGAAGAATATGCTATCTACCAAAAGTCTAAAAAACTATATGACGAAAAAGGTTCAGAAGCTAAGCAATATTACCACTATTTCTCTGGGTTTAACAATGCTATCCCAAGTATTGTAAAAACTCTTAATGGAAAGACTTTAACTAAAGCTAATTTAGCAGCTATAAAACCTGCTTCTCAAGAGGACAGCAGAAACTTGCAGATTCTAAACTCTCTTGTTCAAGATGCAGGAAATGTAGGAAAAACTCCGAAAGAAGTTGAAGAATTATTGAGAAAAGAGATTGAAGGTGCCCTAAAACACTACGAATCTCAGGCGACAAAACACTACAATCTTGATTTTGACCCAAGAGCAGAAATCGTAGGAGATAATTATGATAATTATAACGAAAAACACTACGGAAACAACCATTACGAAGGGCCTGATGCATCTCACGGAACGCATGTTTCTGGAATCATCGCGGGACTTCCTCACGGAAATGAGGCTCAGTATGGTGTAGCTCACAAAGTGGCTAAAATCATGACTGTAAGAGCCGTTCCAGACGGAGACGAAAGAGATAAAGATGTTGCTAATGCTATCAGATACGCAGTAGATAACGGAGCTAAAATCCTTAACATGAGTTTCGGTAAGGCTGTATCTCCAGGGAAAAAACATGTTTGGGATGCGATGAAATACGCAGAGAAAAAAGGTGTTCTTCTAGTAAAAGCAGCAGGAAATGACAACCAGAACATCGGAGAAAATGAGTATTTCCCTACTAACTTCATGAAGCAGTCAGACGAAAAACCATTCGTTAGCAATATGATAGTGGTAGGTGCAAGCACAAATAACAGCCAAAACCTAAGAGCTAGATTCTCTAACTACAATGGTAAAATGGTAGATGTTTTCGCACCAGGACAAGAAATCTACTCTACTGTTCCAGATGCTAAATACGAATACCTACAAGGAACTTCTATGGCATCTCCAGTGGTAGCAGGTGCGGCGGCTGTGCTTTGGGCATACATGCCAAGCCTTACTCCTCAGCAGATAAAAGAAGCATTAGTAAAAACAGTAAATAAATCTACTGTAAATGCAAATGTAGATTCTAATGCAAACTTTGACCAAATTTCAGTTGCTGGTGGTGTAATAGACCTTTACAAAGCGGCTCAATACGCTTATGACAATTTTTACAACAAAAAAGGTGTAAAAGCAAACAGAAAAGCTGTTAAGTCAAAATAATAATTAAATTTTAAAGAAAACGCTTCCTATTTTGGAAGCGTTTTTGTTTTTAAATGAAAAGAATGAAGAATTTTAACAAGAATGCTGAAAAACTTAAAAATTTCTTAAAAAATAGAAAAATCTTTTTTGTTAAGATAAATTTATATAATTTAGCATTATTATAAAGATTCAAAAATATTAGAAATTATGAAAAAGTTCTTATTAACAGCAGGTTTGGGAGCATTGTTCCTGACAGCTTGTAAATCTCAAGGGTCTGCATCGCAAGGAAATCAGACTTTGACTCATTATGATCTAAAAGGTGAATGGGTAGTTTCTTCTGTGGATTATGATAAAAAATTCAAATTAAAACCTTTCCACGAAAATGCTGATGCTCAGTGTTTTGTAGGTGGAACATGGAAACTTATTCCTAATAACTACTCTGGAAGCTACAGCCTAAACGGAAAAGGTAACTGCCCTATGGTGACACAAGCCATCAAATTTGAAGTTACAAAAAACAAAGAATTTAGATTCAAAAAACTTCAAGATAATGTAAAGGCTAAACAAATCACAGAAGGATATGTGCTTCAGCTGGAAAACCAGCAGAAAGATAGTTTTACCCTTACACAGAGCGTGCCTTTTGAAGGAGAAGTAATCAAAGTATATTATCAATTTCAACGAGTAAAATAATTTATATTATGAAGATATTTAATAAGCCATATGTAGTGGCGCTTGGGCTTTCTGGCTCATTATTATTCACAAGTTGTGAAGCCGTAAAAAACTCTAACAATACACAAAGAGGTGTAGCTATAGGTACTGTAAGTGGAGCTGTTTTGGGTGGTATTTTGGGTAACAATATCGGTAAAGGCGGTAAAGGAACTATGGGTGCTGTTTTAGGCGGTATCGTAGGTGGTGTAGCTGGTGGTGTTATCGGTAACAAGATGGACAAACAGGCTCGTGAGATAAAAACAGCCCTCCCTGGTGCAGAGGTAGAGCGTGTAGGAGAAGGTATCAAGGTAGTTTTGAATGAAAACAGCGTGAATTTTGATTTCAATTCTTCTAATCTGACTTCTACTGCAAAAAGCAACTTGAACAAAGTAGCAGAGGTTTTCAAAAACAATCCTGATACATACATCAATGTTTACGGACACACTGATGACAAAGGTGCTGATGACTACAACCAAAAGCTTTCTGTAAGAAGAGCTGATGCGGTAGTAAATTACCTTAAATCAAAAGGTCTACAATCAAGTAGATTTACGGCTATCGGTATGGGAGAATCTGAGCCTATTGCGTCTAATGATACAGAGGCTGGAAGAGCTAAAAACAGACGAGTGGAGTTTGCTATCACCGCAAACGAAAAAATGATAGAGGATGCTAAAAATGGAAACTAATCTATTTAGGTTTCTCATATAACGAAAGGTGCAGGCTCATGTTCTGCGCCTTTTATTTATAGTTTTTTATTCATAAAATGGTTATGGAGAAAATCTATGGGCTTTGAAGAAAATTTGTAAATAACTCTATCATAAAATAGAAAATACATTACTTGTTGTAATCATGCTAAATATAGAGGATGAAATTTTTGAAAAATATAGAATTCTATATGATAATGGATATATGAATGAAAGTGTTGAAGATAATGGTTATTTATTTTCTTCTTTGAAATGTGTTAATCAAAAAATAGGAACTATTTTTTATTTTTTGATAGAGAAAGGTATTCTATCGATAACTCTTACAACAAATGAATTATTAAATAAGAAGCAAGGTTTGTATTTTGATTTTTTTTATATTTTAAAGGTTTTATATCCAGAGAAAAGTTTTGAAGAAATAAAATTGCTTTCTTACGATAAAGAAATATCAACAAATTTACCAAATATAGAAAAGTTATTTAATGAAGAACAAATAGATGATACTATAAAGATAATTAATGTAGCAATAAAGGAATATTCAAAGGTAAGATGGAATAGTTAGGAAAATATAGAAAAATAGGGATTTTAATTATGATAAATGTAACTTCAATACCTCTTTTTGAAAATTTGATTCAATATAAATTTAATAATATTTATTATGATTTTCATAATGATTATTATTGTCAAAAATTATTCTATTCCGATAATGAGTTATTTATATACTTAAACCATATTGAAGAAAATAAAAATGTGATTTTTAATTTTATAAATGTAACTATTGCTAATTTTTCTTTTTACTCCCAAATAAAAGAAACAGAAGGTTTTACAATAGATACTTTATATAGAGGCAGATTTGAAGCTAAAGGAAAATTAAAAGAGCTTTCGGATGATAGCAGAGGATATTTTTATTTAGAGTTTTATGAAGGACAAAAGATTGAATTTTGGGCGGAATACATTGTTTTAAAGACAGAATAATCCTAATTTTATAAAATATAGTAATATTTCAGATATGTTGCTAAAAACATAATATGCTAATATAACAAATACAGATACAAAAACTGAACTTTAGTATTTTCAATATGACTATTATAGAACTTATAAAACTTATTAAGCCTATTCCTGAAATGTATATTAGGAAACATAGTATATTTTGTTTTGAAGCCTTTGTTAATGGCTGGTATCATCGTGATGAGAAAGAAGATGTAAAGGCTGATGTACTATATACCGAATTCTATGAATGGCTAAGAAAGAGATATAATATTAATGATTCTATGGGATGGGCTAATATACTTTTTTATAAATTTGAAACGGAAGAAAAGGCTTTGGATGAGTTTTTTGTCTTATTCAATACTTTTTTATAAAGAAAAATATAAAACAAGTTTATGGTAATGGGTAATGTTTCAGATGTGTTATTAAAATCACAACAAATTACTAATCAGTGAAATAAAGCCATTTCAGAGCTTAATGTTTTAGAAGTTTTTACAATTTAATTATATTTTATGAAAAAATATATAAAACTCCTTAGAATAGAACAATGGATTAAAAATATTTTTGTCTTTCTGCCCTTATTTTTTTCAGGGTATTTTCTTCATTTGGAGCTGTTTAGTGTGAGTTTATTTGCGTTTTTTATTTTCTCTTTTACGGCAAGTTGTATTTACATAATCAATGATTATATAGACATAGAAGCAGACAAAAAACATCCTGAAAAGTGCAAAAGACCTCTAGCTTCGGGAGAAATCAGTAAGTCGGCAGCGAAATTGGTTTTTGCAGGTTTAGTCTTTCTGATTATTTCTTTGACAAGCCTTGTGGGATTTCTTTTTCAATAGACCTACTCTATTTTTGTCTTGTCATTTGTGCTTATTTTATTATGAATATCGCCTACACTTTTAGGCTGAAACATATCGCGATAGTTGATATTTCTATCATTGCCTTAGGCTTTGTTTTTAGGGTTTTGGCAGGTGGATATATTACAGGAATTTGGATTTCTCAGTGGGCTATTTTACTAACATTTGTGCTGGCTTTGGTTTTAGCGATTGGAAAGAGACGAGGCGAACTTATAAACTCACAAATAAACGGAAAAACGAGAAAAGCGCTGGATGGGTATAATATTCAGTTTGCGGATATTGTATTGGCGGTAAGCTGCTCATTAGCAATCATTTGCTATGTGATGTTTACCCTCTCTCCTGATGTTCAGTCCAGATTTAATCAAAATATTTTTTACACCACATTTTTTGTGATTTTTGTTTTTTTGAGATATTTACAGCAGACTTTGGTGTATAACAAAACGGAATCTCCTACTAAAACCTTTTATAGAGATAAATACATACAAGTGACTGTTTTACTTTGGATTATATCTTTCGTATTAATGATTTACTTTAAGTAAGATTATGCAAAAAAAATTATATTGTTTTGACTTTGATGGTACTTTGACAAAAAGAGACACCATGTTCGCTTTTCTTAAATTTTATGAACCTAAAAAATTCTATATTAGTTTCATCAAACACATTCCTCTTTTCCTCATGCTAAAACTAAAATTAGCCAATGCTGGAGAGGTCAAAAAAAGTTTTGTCAATTCTATTCTAAAAGGAAAAACTCGACAGGAAATAGAATCCAAATCTTTACAATTTTTTAATAAAAACTATCCGAGCCTTATCCGAGAAAACGCCATAGATTTTATCAATCAAATTGACAGAACTACCACCAAATGCCTTTTGGTGACAGCATCTCTGGATATCTGGGCAAAACCATTTGCAGAAAAATGGAAAATGGATTTGGTAGCCACACAGGCGCACTTTGAAAATGATATTTTTACAGGAAAATTCAGCACCAAAAACTGCAACGGACAGGAAAAAGTAAACAGAATAAAAAAGCTTATTGAAAAAGAAACTTTCGATAAAATCATCGCTTTTGGCGATACATCAGGAGACCGAGAAATGCTTTCTTGGGCAGATGAGGGATTTTATCGTTTTTTTCATTAAATTTGTCAAAATATTGATATGAAACATTTTATTTTAATAGGATTTATGAGCATTTTCACATCTTGTCTTTCTCAGAAAAATGTAAAAAATGACACTAAAATATCTTTTTCAGCGAAAAAAGATATTTTGTATTCCAACCAAAATGGAGGTGCATTATATCCGAGTTTTTCTTTGATTAAAAACCAAGAAGAATTGGATAAAGCTATGCTGGGCGAAGGGACATTTATAATAGACATTGAAAACACTGATAATCAAAAGATAACATTTCCTAAAAACAGAAAAGTAATAAAGTACAATTTGGGCGAATTTCGGTCTGGAAGCCATACACCTGAGAAGCTTGATGCTTACAGAGTGAATGGAGAAACATTGGAATTGTTCATCAAAAAAGGAAAATTTGAAAAAGAACACGAAACAGATTTAGAGTTTAGTATTCAGGTAGTTACCAGACCTTACATCATTTTTTCGGTTCCAAAAAAAATAGAATTTAAAAAAATCTCAATAATCTATGAATAAAATATATTTAGACAACGCAGCTACTACTCCTCTAAACGAACAGGTTATAGAAGAAATGCTCTCTGTGATGAGAAATCATTACGGAAATCCGTCCTCTACGCACAGCATCGGGCAAGAGGCTAAAACCTTGATAGAAAATGCCCGAAGAAAAATAGCAGAATATCTGCGAGTGACTCCTGGTGAGATTATTTTCACTTCTTGTGGAACAGAATCTAACAACCTGATTATCAAATCCTGCGTAGAGCATCTTGGAGTAGAAAGAATCATTTCTTCTGCCCTTGAGCACAAATGCGTGTCAGAATCCTGCCTTGAAATGAAAAACCACAAAGGCGTGGAGCTTGTCTATCTTCGCCCTGACAAAAACGGGAATTTTGATTTAGCCGAGCTGGAAAAAATCCTAAAATCTTCTAATAAAAAGACTTTGGTGAGTCTGATGCATGCCAATAACGAAATCGGAAATTTATTAGACATAGAAAAAACCGCTGAAATATGTAAGCAAAACCACGCCCTATTCCATTCTGATACGGTGCAGACTGTGGGACACTTGGATTTAGATTTTTCAAAAATTCCTATTGATTTCGCTTCGTGCAGCGCTCATAAATTCCATGGCCCGAAAGGTGTAGGATTTGCATTTGTCAGAAAATCCTCTGGTTTGAAGGGGCTTATCGTGGGAGGAACACAGGAAAGAAGCCTGAGAGCAGGAACAGAAAATGTGGTGGGAATTGTCGGTTTAGGGAAAGCATTAGAATTGTCAATAGAGAATTTAGAGCAGTATTCTACTCACATTCAAGGAATTAAAGACTATGCTATTTCAGAACTGAAAAAAGCATTTCCAAACATTAAATTCAATGGACAATCTTCCAACAAAGAAAAAAGCCTTTACACGGTGCTGAGTCTGGCACTGCCATTCAAAAATCCTTTGATAGGTCTGCAATTGGATATGAAGGGAATTGCTGTTTCTCAAGGGAGTGCGTGCAGCTCTGGCGCCAGCAAGCCTTCTATGGTGCTGATGTCCATCCAAACAGATGAAGAAATGGACACTACGACTCCGCTTAGGGTTTCGTTTAGCAATAAAACTACCAAAGAAGATATAGATAAACTGATATCTGCTCTGAATGAAATCGTTCAAGAAAATAAAATAGAAATCAATAATAATTAGTATAGATTTTACAATAAAAAGATTGTTGTATTTTTGCATCAAGTTTAATCGTAAAATATATTTATAATGGCATTAGAAATTACAGACGGAACATTTAAAGAATCCGTATTACAATCAGATAAACCAGTATTAGTGGACTTTTGGGCTACTTGGTGTGCTCCTTGTAGAATGCTTTCTCCTGTTATCGAGCAGCTTCATAACGAGTTTGAAGGCAAGGCCGTTGTTGCAAAAGTAGATGTTGATAACAATCAGCAAGTTGCTTTGGAATACGGTATCAGAAGCATCCCTACTCTTCTTATTTTCAAAAATGGAGAGGTTGTAGATAAAATAGTAGGTGTTTCTCCAAAAGAAGTTATCGCAGAGAAACTTTCTGCACATTTATAAAAATATTTATTTGATACTGAGTGCTTTTCGTAAATGAAAAGCATTTTTTTTATTATTTATTTGCGAGTAAAGATAATTATCTATATATTTGCACTCACAAAATCAAGAATAGAAGTTCATAATAAAAAAAGATCCGGTAGTTCAGTTGGTTAGAATGCCGCCCTGTCACGGCGGAGGTCGCGGGTTCGAGTCCCGTCCGGATCGCACCATAATTTTAAGGTTTTAAAAATTTGTTTTTAGATCCGGTAGTTCAGTTGGTTAGAATGCCGCCCTGTCACGGCGGAGGTCGCGGGTTCGAGTCCCGTCCGGATCGCATCCTCTTCATTTGATGAAGAGGTTTTTTTGTTATTATAGCTAAGATTAAATACCATTCTTAAGTAAAATTTATTTACTTTTGCAGTTTAATTAAATAAGATTGAAAATGTCATTATCAGAACAAGAAATCATACGCCGAGAGAAGTTAGAAAAACTTACCCAAATGGGAATCAATGCATTCCCAGCAGATGAATATACTATCACGGACTCTACGCAGTCTATAAAAGAAGGTTTTGAAGAAGGAAAAAAAGTAAAGATAGCAGGAAGACTTATTTCCCGAAGAATACAGGGAAAGGCCTCTTTTGCGGAATTACAGGATTCTTCTGGGCGTATTCAGGTTTATTTCAATAGAGATGAAATCTGCCCTACTGATGATAAAGAACTTTATAATGAAGTGTACAAACACCTTTTGGACATCGGTGATATCATCGGTGTAGAAGGAGAATTGTTCAAAACTCAGGTAGGAGAAATGACAGTAATGGTGAAAAATTTCACTCTTTTGACTAAAACTCTCCGACCGCTTCCTTTTGCTAAAATAGATGAAAACGGCGTTGTTCATGATGCTTTCAACGATCCTGAACTTCGTTACCGCCAGAGATATGTGGATTTAGTAGTAAATCCAGAAGTGAAAGATGTTTTCGTAAAGAGAACCAAACTTTTCAATGCGATGCGCCAGTTCTTTAATGATGCTGGATATTTTGAAGTAGAAACGCCTATTTTACAGTCTATCCCTGGGGGAGCTGCCGCGCGGCCATTTATCACTCATCACAATGCTTTGGATATCCCTTTATACCTTAGAATTGCTAATGAATTGTATCTAAAAAGACTGATTGTCGGTGGTTTTGATGGTGTATATGAGTTTTCTAAAAACTTCCGTAATGAAGGGATGGACAGAACCCACAACCCTGAATTTACGGCAATGGAAATCTATGTGGCATACAAAGATTACAACTGGATGATGGATTTTACCGAAAAACTTTTGGAGCATTGTGCCAAAGCAGTAAATGGAACAACCAAAGCTGTTTTCGGAGAACACGAGATAGACTGGAAAGCGCCTTACGAAAGAATTTCTATGACAGATGCCATCAAGAAATTTACAGGATACGATATCACTGGCAAGAGCGAGGAAGAGCTTAGAACATTCGCGAAATCCATCGGTATAAATGTAGATGAGACAATGGGTAAAGGAAAACTGATAGATGAAATATTTGGAGAAAAATGTGAAGGCAACTTTATCCAGCCTACTTTCATCACAGATTATCCAATAGAAATGTCGCCTTTGACTAAAAAACACAGAGATAAAGAAGGTTTAACTGAGAGATTCGAGCTGATGGTCTGCGGTAAGGAAATTGCAAATTCTTATTCTGAGCTAAATGACCCAATAGACCAGCGCGAAAGATTCGAAGAACAAATGAAACTTTCCGAAAAAGGAGATGATGAAGCGATGTTCATAGACCAAGACTTCCTGCGTGCTTTGGAATACGGAATGCCTCCAACAGCTGGTTTAGGGATAGGTATGGACAGACTGATGATGTTCCTTACCAATAATGCATCCATCCAAGAAGTGCTGTTTTTCCCTCAGATGAGACCAGAAAAGAAAATGCCAGCAATAGAACTAGGAGATGATGAAAAACTGATTTTAGAAATCTTAAAATCTGGTGAAGCGATGCCACTTTCTGAGGTTAAAGAAAAATCTCAACTATCTGGTAAAAAATGGGACAAAGCAACCAAAAATCTTACGAAAAGCAACATGGTAAAAGTAGAAAAAACAGAAACTGATTTACTAATGCAGTTGGTTTAGAAGATAAAAAACAAAGGTTATTCAAAAAAGAATAACCTTTATTTTTTCATAAAAACTCTATTACTTTTTCTAATGCGATTCCTCTAGAACCTTTTAGCAGAATATTTTTATTCTTGATAGGATTTTGCTTTAAGTATTCTATAAGCTCATCGGTATTTTTAAATGATTTTTCAGAAGGGTTCACCTGCTTAAAAATACTGCCCACGGTTATGATTTCATCTAAATTCAAGGACTGAGCAAGTTCCCATATCTTCTGATGTTCTGTGATACTCTCCTCGCCCAGCTCCAGCATATCACCTATGATAACAGTCTTAGAACCAGTAAATTGACTAAAATTATTCAAAGACAAAGCCATACTGCTGGGATTAGCATTATAAGTATCTAAAACTAATGTTTTTCCGTTTTTCTCTACAACTTGCGAGCGCATATTGGTTGGCTTATAATTTTCTATCGCTGCCTTAATTTCTTCAAAATCAATATCAAAATGCAAACCTAAACTTACCGCTGCACAAATATTAGTAAAGTTATAATCTCCTGTAAGATTGGACTGAATTTTTTGACCTTTATAAGTGATTCCAACCAAATTATTTTCTACAAACTTCTCAAAATAATACTGAGAATCATCTGCACCAAAAGTTATTTTTTTCGAATAATTTTTAGTTTTTTCTCGCTGAATTTCATCAGCTTCGTTTACTAATATTGTCTGGGAATTTTCTTTTAAATAATCATAAAGTTCTGATTTTCCTTTTATTACACCTTCAAAACCACCAAAGCCCTCTAAATGAGCCTTACCAAAATTAGTAATGTAGCCTATATTTGGCTCTGCTAGCGAACAGAGAAGTTCTATTTCTTTTTGGTGGTTTGCTCCCATTTCTATCACAGCAATTTCGTGTTCTTTCGTTATGGAAAGCAATGTAAGAGGAACTCCTATATGATTATTTAAATTTCCAAAAGTATATTGAGTTTTGTATTTTCTAGCCAATACAGAGGAAATTAATTCTTTTGTAGTGGTTTTTCCGTTACTTCCTGTAAGTCCTATAATAGGAATTTGTAATTGTCTACGATGGAATAAAGCCAAATTTTGTAAAAAATCTAGCGTAGAAGGAACATAAAATATCTTTTTATCTATATTTTCATATTCTTTTTTCTCAACTATTACAGCTGCTGCTCCATTTCGTATGGCATCTTCTGCCTTTGTAGCGGCATCAAAATTCTCTCCTGAAAAAGCAAAGAAAATAGTTCCTTTTTCTATTTTTCTACTATCTATACTTATCTTCCCAGCCTGAAAATAGCTGAAATAAAAATCTTTAACATCCATAATTCAAAAATAAAAAAACCTTTCCAATTAGGAAAGGCTTTTTTAATATTTAGGGATATATTTTATCTTTTTGATCTTACATTTGAATTATCCTTCGCATCTTGTGCTACACGGAAACCAATCCATTTGAAAGCTTTATTCTCATCCTTAAATCTTCTTTGTCCTGGATCTAACCAATAAGCTGTATCAACCCAAGATCCTCCTTTTACTACTCTGATAGAGTTAGACATGTTCGTAGATCTGTCTTTTGTATCTTTTTGTAGAACTACTCTTCCTTGTCCATCTACGATAAATCTTCTTTTTACAGAGTTATACATACTGAACTTAGCTGCTGCACTATCTTCAAGAGCTCTACCAAAACCAGACTCCATAGAAGACATATAGTCACCATCCATAAAGTTACTGTTATCTTGTCTTACAACTCTTTCGTATTGTCCAGGTAATCCTTTATAAACTAATCTACCATCATAAAGAGTATCATATGCTATAGTATTTCCTTCAATTTTTTTGAATGAACCATCTGCATTTTTAACAATATCTTTAATCATGTTACCTCTATGGTAGTTGAAGTCGTTAGCTTCTTCATCTATTATAGGTCTGTAGATATCTGCTGTCCACTCTGCCACATTTCCTAGCATTCCGTAGATACCTAGGTCATTAGAAGGATATCTTTTCACATCAGATGTTGAAGGAGAACCATCGTTATTCCATCCTCCTACACCAGAGTAGTCCCCTTTACCTTGTTTGAAGTTTTCAAGATAAAGACCTTTGTTTCTTCCTTTTGTAGCTCTTAACACATCTTCTTTAGGTGTTTTTCCTAAATAATTATTGTAATTTCTGTTTTTCTGAAGTCCTAGAGCTGCGTATTCCCACTCAACCTCAGTTGGAAGTCTAAACTTAGTTACTAAGCTAGCTGCTGCGTTTCTGTTCGCTGCTTGGATTCTAGCATTTTTAGTTTTGATACCTTGTTTTTGCTCCATTCTTTTAGCATCTACATAACTTTGAAGTTCTGGGTCGTTAGATTTGAACTTATCTAAGTTAAATGTATTTGCTCCTTGGTTGTTAGCATCACTAGTATAGAAATCTTTTTTGATAACTCCTTGATCCATCAAGGCTTTTTCATTAGCTCTGTCTGTCAACCAATCACAATATCTTGTTGCTTGAGTCCAAGAAACCCCTACAACTGGATAGTAATCATACTCAGGTGCACGGAAATAAGACTCTGAATAGTCATTACGAGATAACTTGTTATTCCATACTAATGTATCTGGAAGCGCTCCTGAATAGATATTTTTAAAACTAGGATCAGAAGATGGGAATACGAATTTCAACCATGTTACATACTCACGGTATTCGTAGTTCGTGATTTCTGTCTCTCCAATAAAGAAAGAACTAACCTGCATTCTTCTAGGTGTGTTGTTCCAGTCTCTCATCACATCGTCTTTTACTAACCCCATAGTAAAAGTTCCACCTCCTACATACACCATTCCTGGCCATCCTTTCTGTTTTTGCTCTTTTCTTGTGAAAAACCAACCTTTTTGGTCATTTGGTTTCCAACCAGTTTTACTTGTGAATTTTTTTGTTCCTCCACCACTCTTAGTAGAACCTCCCCCACCACAACTAGTAAGTAGAGTCAAAGCTCCTAAGGCAGACAATGAAAACAATTTCATTTTTTTCATAATATTGTATTTCTTATAAACTTTTTAAATTTCAGACTGCAAATAACGATAAATTATTTCTTTTATCAAAATTTCTTTACGATTTTTTAACAAATATTTTTCACATTTTTGTATTTACAAATAAAAAAATCGCTATAAAACACTCATTATAAATAAATTACATCGAAATATAAAATCTTAAAATTTTCTTAAAATTTTTAAAATCGATTTGTTATTTCATATAACTATATGATTTAATACAAATGTAACTTTTTTTAACTAAAAAATATAAAAACATCATAAATTTTAAATTAAAATTTTTATTTTTGCATGATTATTAAAACATTAATATGAATTTTAACAAAAAACTTATCATCATGCTGGGACTGGGAGTGGCTACTGGTGCTTATTCCCAAGATCTTACGAACATTCGTCCCGTATTGACAGGTGCTCCTTTCCTAAGGATAGCCCCAGATGCTCGTTCAGGAGGTATGGCGGACCAAGGGGTGACTACTACGCCAGACACATATTCCCAATATTGGAACGCTGCGAAATACCCTTTTGCTAAAGCAAAAACATCTGTGGGTGTTAGTTTTACTCCATATATGAATAAAATTACCAATGATATATTCTTATTATATGGTTCTTTTTATACAAAATTGGGAGAGGAAGATAGAAGCACACTGAGTGCGAGTATCTATTACTTCAATATGGGAACAGTAGATTTGTCTAGAATCGTAGGAGGAGTCGCAGTAAGTGAAGGACAGTCTAAACCTAACGAATTCTCTATTGATTTAGCCTATGCTTTGAAACTTTCAGAGAGTTTCTCAATGGCTGTTACGGGTAGATATATCCGTTCAGACTTGTCTAGTTTAGGGCAAAGCAGCAGCACATTACAAGCAGCTAATACATTTGCAATAGACATAGCAGGATATTACGAATCACCTAAAATGCAGAGTTTCGGTGAGAAAGAAGGCAGAGTAAGAGGTGGTTTTGCAATTCAAAATGTAGGACCTAAACTTAACTATAGCAAAAGTATAGATTCTAAATCTTACCTTCCTACCATTGCAAGATTAGGAGCTGGGTATGACTTATTCCTTGATGAAGAAAACCGTTTAGGGCTTTCTGTGGAGGCTTCTAAACTGCTAGTTCCAGGAGCAGAACCTGTGGTAGATCCTGTTACTAATACTATTTCTTATACATATCCTGATGTAAGTGTCATCAATGGTATGGGTAAATCTTTTAGCAATAAGAAAAGTGTGATGTACAGCATCGCTGCTGATTATTCATACAATGATACTTTTGATATCAGAACAGGATATTTCCACGAAAGTGCCGAGCAAGGAGGAAGACAATTTGCGACTATAGGTGTGGGACTGAAATACAAATCTTTCGGATTGGATATTTCTTACCTTATCAATACTGCTAAAATCAATAACGCATTGGATAACACACTTAGATTTGGTCTTGTTTGGGACATCAGTGAGTAAAAATAATTTTTCCATAAATAAAATAGCACCATAATTCGTGGTGCTATTTTTTATTCTTCTTCTGTTATTGCCAGATAATAATTTTCAATTTTCTCTAAATGAGCTAAGAATTTATCTTCTTTATCCTTATAAAAAACCTTGCATTTTATTTTAGAAAATTTATCCAAAAGAAATTCATCAACTACATAAAATTCCTTAAAAGACCATTGTTTAGAGGAATGTATTTTGAATAAAGCCTCTTTTATGCACCAGATAGCCGTCAGATGTTCTATCCCTGATTCTACCCTGCCGAGCCAGTCTATTTCTGTGGGATGCAGAAATTTAAGCTTAATTTTATCAATCCTATCTTTCACCTGCTCTATATCCACTCCTATTTTTTTTTCGGAAATCGCCAAAACCACATAAGGGAAAGAATGACTGACCGACACGAACTTATCAAATGGCTCCAGATAAGGCTGCCCATTTTCATGGTTTCTGATTTTATGATTAGGCAGAATTTTTTTGAGCATGTGCCTTACCATCTGTTTCTCTATCAGTCTTTTAGGCGATTTTTGCTTTAAATTTTCAAATTCTTTTTCATCCGAAATCAAATCAGCAGAAAATTCTTCTTCGTCTGAATATTTCCAAATCAAAATTTGAGTTTGCTCCGATATTATTTCCTTAAAAATAGGCATTTTTCGTTAAAATTTAAATTATCTGAAACTCCACAGGAGCATCTATTTTAGGATATTTTTTATCACAAACAAATTTCTTACCTGTGCAGTCTATCTCCTTCCAGCCCTTCTTTTTCCCAAGATCTCCCACTTCCGCTACATAAGGGACAAATTCTATCTCTTCGCTCGCCTCTGTCTTAATTTCTTTATACTGGACAGCAACATCCAAAACACATTCAAAATCAGTATTTAACCTCACATTTCTATAGATGATATCATAATGAGATTCTTTATTTTCTGGAATTTCAAAATATCTTTCATAGCCAGACACTTCTCCCTTCAAATCCCCTATCGCCTTTAGCGCAAAAAACAAAGCCTTCGTGTAAAATTCTCTCGTTTTTTCTCTTTTATAATCATCAATAAAATGTCCTCCTTCAAATAAAACCACAGGAATTCCTGCTTTCATAAAATTATCTCCCGAAGATGTAGGATAAAAAATATCCGTATAACGCCCTATATTATTAGGAATTTCAGGTTTTAATTGTTTATAAATCTCGGCAATCACCGCCATACTTTTCTTTCTATTTTCTGTCAAATTTCTCTCCACATCCTCCGAAGGCGAAAGAAACGAAAGCGTGGCAGGATTCTCAAAATCAGTACTAAAAATAGTTCTCTGTTCGTGCAGATTTAGAGCATAATCATATTTTTTAGAAAAAGCCTGTTTTTTCAGAATTTTCATCTCTATGCTGGACTCTTTTAGAAAATCTCTATTGATATCTATTTCTAAAATATTTCTCCTTGTCCAAATCTCTGAGCCATCAGGATTGAGCATAAAAATAAAATCCAAACGAATTTTGTCCCAAAAATCAGGCGCTGGATTTTTTTCTAACGAAGTCAATAAATCCAGCATCGCCAAAGTGGCATTGCTTTCATTTCCGTGCATCTGTGACCAAGCCAGCACAGAAATATTTCCTTTTCCTTTAGAAAAAAGATAAATCGGTTTCCCTAAAGTTGATTTTCCTATTTCTTGAATTTCCGCACCATAATTCTCTTCTAAGTATAAAAACAATTTTTTAGGAGAAATATAGCGATTTGGGAAGTTTACATTTTTAAAATATTTAAACAGCATATTTTGTTGTCTTGAAAATTTCTGCAAAAATACAATAATTTTACTTTACAAATGTATATACAAATACAGGGGTGTATAATCCACTTCTGTCAATTTGTCAGTATATAAAATTGTTAATTGCATTTCATTTAATTAGATTTTGTTATTAATTAAAAATCAGACTTTTATAGATTTTATATAATGTTGTTTTTAACTTTAGTTTAATTGTGAAAACCTGTATTTTTCAGGGTTTTTGAATATAACATTTGTAAAACCCGTATTTTCACTTTTGTGCTAAAATCCACTGTTTACATTTGTTATCTTGAATCATTTTTTATTCAATATATTTGCGAAATAAACTTTACAACAATGTCAAACGAGATTATATTTTTAATAAGTTTTTTATTATTTATTGGACTAATATTAGCACTAGATTTAGGTGTTTTTGCTAAAAAAACAGGAAACATCAGCTTGAAGCAAGCTGGAATTATGAGTTTTTTCATGATATTTATTTCTGTTGTTTTTTATTTTACATTAGTCAGCTATGGTCACCTACTCCACGGCATCGACAGCATGGAAAAACTCCAATACATTATAAATAAGAACTCTCATCCAGTGGATGTGATTCCTAATAATCTAGAACACAGCATCCAGCTGTATAATATGAATTTAGGCCTTGAATACATGACAGGATACATCGTGGAAAAGGCTCTTTCTGTGGATAATATTTTTGTTATCGTACTTATATTCACTGCTTTTAATGTAGAAAAGGAGAATTATCACAGAGTTTTATTCTGGGGGGTTTTAGGAGCTATCGTGATGCGTTTTATGTTTATTTTCATAGGAGCAGCCCTGATTACCAAGTTTAGCTGGATTATGTACATTT
This sequence comes from Flavobacteriaceae bacterium, assembly GCA_013333255.2. Lineage (GTDB taxonomy): Bacteria > Bacteroidota > Bacteroidia > Flavobacteriales > Weeksellaceae > JABCPE02. Next base: position 116,607 of record JABCPE020000007.1, read on the forward strand.
TTGGAGGTTTCCTTATTTTCACTGGTATAAAAATGTTTATGCCTGAAGACGAGGAAAAAATAGATACTGAGAATCACCCTGTCGTAAAGTTTGCGAATAGATTTTTCAAAGTGCATAACCAATTCGTAGGCAATAAATTTTTTGTATCAATAGAGGGTGTGAAAAAAATAACTCCACTATTTCTTGTTCTGATTATTATAGAATTTACAGATCTCATCTTTGCCGTGGATTCCATTCCTGCTATTTTCTCTGTGACCAAAGATCCATATATCGTTTTTTTCTCCAATATTTTTGCCATCCTAGGGCTTCGTTCTATGTTCTTTTTATTGGCTGGAATTATCGATAAGTTTAAATATCTAAAAATCGGATTGGCGGTTTTATTAGTTTTTATTGGACTAAAAATGATTTTACATTCGTACCTACACGAGTGGGGCTTCACTACATCTCACTCTTTGATGATAATTTTGGGAATTTTAAGTGTAAGTATTTTTGCATCATTATTAGTCCCAGATAAAAAATCATAATAATTCCAGAAAAATATTTTTACAAATAAATAGTTTATAATTTATTAAAAATGAACTGTTTACAAATGTAACCAAAACAAAAATCAAATAATTTACAAATGTTTTTACAAGTGTAAAATATATTTTTTACATTTGTATATGGATTTAAACAGTCGAGTTCAAAAAATTATCAATTATTCTGAATTATCCTTGTCTGAATTTGCAGATGAAATAGGAGTTCAGCGATCTAATATTTCTCATGTTCTTTCTGGAAGGAATAAACCCTCTCTTGATTTTCTCATGAAAATAAAAGATAGATTTCCTGAGATACAATGGGAATGGCTCATCGAAGGAAAAGGGACAATGGTTTTTTCTGAAGAAGAAACAACCTCTACTCCTTCTTCCTATTTATTAGAAGAAAGTAAATTAAATGAAGATCATGATGATGAACCTATAATTACAGGGCTTTTTTCTATTCCTCCTCAAGAAACAGAAACGAAGCAAGAGGAAGAAAAACCTAAAAAAACTGAAATTCCAGAACCTATATATAATATAGTAGAAAACCCTCCAGAAATTTCAGAAAACAAGAGTATTCCAGAAACAGAAACTCCCAGTGAAAAAGGAAATGGTATTAAAAAAATCGTTTTCTTTTATGAAAATGGAAAATTTGAGGTTTTTGAGCCTTAAATTTTGCTTACAATATTTGTCTATATAATTTTTTTTATTAAATTTGCACCTTGTTAATCAACCTCTGACGAGAGCCGTGTATGTTGTTTGACTTTAAACCTTTTATTTATATAAAAAATGGATTTAATTAAGTATGTTCAGGACAAGTACATTACAAAGAAAGAGTTTCCTGAATTTAAAGCTGGTGATACGATCACTGTTTATTACGAAATCAAAGAAGGACAGAAAACAAGAACTCAGTTCTTCAAGGGAGTTGTTATTCAGTTAAGAGGAACTGGAGCTACTAAAACATTCACTATCAGAAAAATGAGTGGTGATGTAGGTGTAGAAAGAGTATTCCCTATCAACATGCCTGCTCTACAAAAAATAGAAGTTGATAAGAGAGGTAAAGTTAGAAGAGCTAGAATCTACTACTTCAGAAGCCTTAGAGGTAAAAAAGCAAGAATCAAAGGTAGAGGTTTCTAATCTGACCTTAGGTATAATTCAAAAGCCCATGAAATCATGGGCTTTTTTATTTCTTTTCACTTTGGTTATACGCCAAAATTATTTTTTTCACGATAGGGTGCCTTACTACATCAGATTCATTTAGATGTATAAATCCTATTTCCTCTACATTTCGGAGGATTTTCATAGCTTCTTGTAAACCAGATTGTTGATTTTTAGGCAAATCTATCTGGCTCGGGTCTCCTGTAATGATGAATTTAGCATTCATTCCCATTCTCGTAAGAAACATTTTCATCTGTGAATGAGTCGTATTCTGGGCTTCATCTAAAATTACAAAAGCATCATCCAAGGTTCTCCCTCGCATAAAAGCCAGCGGAGCCACTTCTATTACCCTTTTCTCTATAAAATTTTCCAATCTTTCATGTGGAATCATATCACGAAGCGCATCATACAATGGTTGTAAATACGGATCTAATTTTTCCTTCAAATCCCCTGGGAGAAACCCTAGACTCTCCCCTGCCTCCACGGCTGGCCTTGTGAGAATGATGCGTTTTACATTTTTTTCTTTAAGGGCTTTCACTGCCAAAGCTACACTCGTGTAAGTTTTCCCTGTTCCCGCAGGACCTATGGCGAAAACCATATCCTTTTTTTCGGATTCTTTGACTAGTTTTTTTAGATTGGTTGTTTTTGCTTTTATTATTTTTCCATTGACACCTTTTACAATGATGTCTTGGTCAAAAATCAGCTGTTTTTCGGTTTCATCTTTTATATTCAAGATATTTTCCACATCTTTCAGCTCTATTGTATGGTGGCTTTGAATAAATTTAACAATATCATCCAGTTTTTGCTCTAAAATATCCAATGCCTGCTGATTGCCAGCCGCAAAAATATAACAGTCACGCCCTGTGATTTTCAGGGTTGGGAATGTAGATTTTATTAAGTTAAAATATTGATTTTGAACACCATAGAAAGTTTTGATGTCAATATCTTTTATTTCATAATTTAATTCAAACATTTATTTTATTAAAAATTTATTGTTTTAAATATCCAAAAATAAGCAATATCTTTGTAAAATAGAAAAAATACGATGTCGATTATTACACTTACTACAGATTTAGGGACAAAAGACCATAAAGTTGCAAGCATTAAAGGAAGTATTCTCAGTTTGGAGAAGAATGTTCCTATTGTAGATATTACGCATCATATTGAGCCTCACGACATTATACAGACTGCATATATTGTCAGAAACTCCTATTCGCATTTTCCGAAAGGGAGCATCCACATGATTGCAGTGGATTGTTTTTATCATAAAGATAGAAAATTTTTAGTTTTAGAAGCCAACGGACATTTCTTCATAATACCTGATAATGGGCTTTTCAGCTTAATTTTTCCAGAGATAAAACCTGAAAAAATCTATGAAATTTCTCACAATGCGTCTGATGATGATAGAATATTCACACCCATAGATATTTTTGTACCTGTGGCTGTACATCTATACAAAGGAAATAAAGCCAAACTTATAGGAAAGCAAATCACAGACATAAAAGAAGTGGTTTTCCCAAAACCTAACTACAATGAAGCCCAAAAAATGATTGCAGGAGAAATAGTCTATATTGACCATTTTGGGAATGCTATTTCTAATATCAGCAAGGAAATTTTCGAAAAGCATCTTTCTGGAAACCAAAATTTTACTGTAAAATTTAGGGAATGTTCAATGAAAAATATCGTTAAAAAACATACTGATATTATCACAGATTGGGAAAAGGAAAATCTTTTCTTAGCGAAAGAATTGGCTTTATTCAATGAGGCTGATCTGCTGGAAATCGCCATGTACAAAGGAAGTAAGACCAATGGAGCCGCTCCTTTGATGGGACTAAATATCGGCGAAAAAATCTATATAGAATTTAGCTGATTCTATTTTTCGGATAATTTTATAAGGCAGAAAACTGCGTAATTCAGCATATCAAAATAGTTTGCCTCCAAGCCTTCGGATACTAATGTTTTGCCTTCGTTGTCCTCTATCTGCTTGGTTCTCAATATTTCTTGATAAATCAAATCAGTCATTGAGCTGATTCTCATATCACGCCAAACTTCGCCATAATCGTGATTTTTCTTTTCCATAAGGTCTCTTGCTTTTTGGATAAAATCATCATAAAGCGCCATAATTTCGGCTTTATCTTCTTTGCCTAAAACCTCTGAAACTCCCCTATCCAGCTGGATAAGAGCAATAACGGAATAATTCACAATCGCTATAAATCCCTCCTCTTCATCTTCGTCTATCATCTTTTTGTCGGTCATTTGCAGAGTTCGGATTCTATTAACTTTGATGTAAATTTGGTCCGTCACCGAGCTGGGACGCAGCACTCGCCACGCAGCACCATAATCTGCTAATTTCTTCTCAAAAAGATTTCTACAAATTGCAGAAACTTCATTATATTGATTTATAGTATGTTGCATTTTAATAAAATATTCGCCCAAAGATAAGAAATTATTATTTTTGTAGTATGAAAAATTTGCAGTCGTTTTCTATCAATTGCCGTGGAGTTCTTCTGGATTTGACAACTCCGAAAATCATGGGAATTCTCAATCTGACACCAGACAGCTTTTCTGATGGAGGGAAATTTAATGATGAAGTTTCGGCTTTGAAACAAACCGAAAAAATACTTTCCGAGGGAGCTTCCATCATAGATATAGGCGCACAATCTACCCGCCCGAATGCTACATTTCTCACTGCAAATGAAGAAATTAGCCGACTGGGAAAAATCATTTCATCCATCAAAAAGGAGTTTCCTCAGGCGTTGATTTCACTGGATACTTTTCATAGCGAGGCTGCCTATTTTGGGGACAATGAGGGCATTGACATCATCAATGATATTTCTGGCGGACAATACGACCTTAATATGTTCCCTACGGTGGCTAAAACCCAGCTGCCATACATCCTGACGCATGGCAATTCTACCTACGAAACCATGCACGAAAAGGAAGATTATCAAGATATTATCCTTGCCCTGAATCAATTCTTTTCAAAAAAAACAGCGGAATTACTAGATTTGGGAGTAAAAGACATTATCCTAGACCCTGGTTTTGGTTTTGGGAAAACTATTGAAAATCAAAACCAAATGGTGGAAGAATTAGAACATATTTCCTTCGGAAAACATCCTATTTTAGTGGGAATTTCACGGAAATCCTTTATTTATAAACCTCTTGGGAAATCGCCTCATGACATCAACGAAGAAACCCAGCAGCTCCATCTAAAGATGCTGAAAAAAGGAGCTAAAATCCTGCGTGTTCACGATGTTGCAGAAGCACAGCGAACTCTTCAAAACTTTTTATCATTGTAATTTATAAAAAATATAGATATGCTTAGTTCAAAATTTTTATCTCATCTTCAAAATGAATTGACTCAAATAGAAAATGATGGTCTCTACAAGAGAGAGCGCATCATCACTTCTTCACAAGATGCCGAAATCGTAGCCAATGGAAAAAAGCTACTGAATTTCTGTGCGAATAATTACCTCGGGCTTTCTAATCATCCAGAGGTGATAAAAGCATCACAAAGCACGATGGATACACACGGATACGGAATGTCTTCTGTAAGGTTCATCTGTGGGACACAGGATATTCACAAAAATTTGGAAAACAAAATTTCTGAGTTTTTAGGTATGGAAGACACTATCCTCTACGCTGCTGCTTTTGATGCAAATGGCGGAGTTTTCGAACCGCTTTTCACAGACCAAGATGCCATTATTTCTGATGAGCTGAACCACGCTTCTATCATCGATGGTGTAAGACTTTGTAAAGCAGCAAGATACCGCTACAAGAACAATAATATGGAGGATTTAGAAGCCCAGCTGAAAGCTGCTTCGGAGAAAAACCACCGCTTCAAAATCATCGTAACAGACGGCGTTTTCTCTATGGACGGCATTGTGGCTAATCTAAAAGGAGTGTGTGATTTAGCTGAAAAATATGATGCTTTAGTAATGGTGGATGACAGCCACGCCACAGGATTTATCGGAAAAACAGGGCGAGGCACCCACGAAGCTAATGATGTGATGAGCCGTGTGGATATCATTACTTCTACCCTTGGGAAGGCGCTCGGCGGTGCTATGGGTGGTTTCACATCAGGTAAGAAAGAAATTATAGACATGCTGAGACAGCGTTCCCGCCCTTATCTTTTCTCTAATTCACTAGCACCAGGGATTGTAGGAGCAGCGACAAAAGTGCTGGAAATGCTATCCAAATCCACTTCCCTGAGAGACAAAGTAATGGAAAACGCCCAATATTTCCGCTCTGAAATGAAAGCGAAAGGATTTGATATTCCAGATGGTGATGCGGCAATCGTCCCAGTGATGCTCTATGATGCCAAACTTTCACAAAAAATGGCTGAAAGACTAATGGATGAAGGCATCTATGTGATAGGTTTCTTCTATCCAGTGGTACCGAAAGAAAAAGCAAGAATACGAGTTCAGCTCTCTGCAGCCCACACGAAAGAACATCTAGACAAAGCCATCGCAGCTTTTGAAAAAGTAGGAAAAGAATTAGGAGTTATTTAATTCATTAACAAAAAAAGACTTATCATAGTGATAAGTCTTTTTTTATATTGAGTTAGAATTTTAATTGTGCTTGTAATCTTATCAAACCTCCTTTTTCGTGGTAGTTAGGATTTACAAAATCCTTATGAGCTCTATCAGAGTAAGTGTAAACAGCTGTTATTTCAAGAGCTTTGAATGGAGCCCACTCAACTCCTAACTCAAATTGTTTCATATTATAACTCCTAGCATCCAACTCATGTTTTTTAGCTCCATTGTAATGCTGAAGCCTCATAAAAGGAATAAAAAGCTGGTTCCATTTCTTTATATAATAAGAAAACATTGCGTATCCTCCATATAGATTTTTAGCTTCTATAGAATTTGTATTATGATTATATTGAGGACCTTTACCTATATTGTACTCTATTTGAATACCGAAAGGCTGAGGATAAAGAACAAATGATGCTGCTATTCTCTGATCTATATACTCCCCATTATTATTCACCTTTACTCCCGTACTTACTTGAGGGATGACATACTTTCCTGTATAAGCCTGTATACTAGGCTCTAAAATCTGCTGTCCTAATCTGAAAGGATAAGAAATTCTTGTAAGCCAGTGAAACTTTTTATTTTTATCAGTATTATTGGCTGCTTGCCCATTATAAAACCCAAAAGCAAAAACTCCAAAATCCCCTGAATGTTTTAATCCCTTATCTTTAATCTCGTTCATTATATCTTTCCTCTTTTGACCAGTCCACATGAAATACATTCCAAAATCCCTTTCTCCTTTCACAGAACTATTGATAGCATCACTCCTATCTAGAGGAATTCTCTCACTACTGGACTGCATTATTTCATATCCAAAAGGTAATTTACTTTGTCCTAAACGAATTTTATATTCATTTTTTGAGTTTAATCCAACATCAAAATAAGCATCCTGTAATGTTGCAATATATCTTGACGAGCCAACAACTTTAGTAAAGTCAGGTTGTAAATAAAAATAAACTCTTGGTAAAATCTGACCTTCAAATTTAAATCTCACTCTTCTAAAAGAAATCCCATCAGCACCCTTTCCCCAATAAGGATCACATTGCTCACAATCTAACTCTGGATTTGTTTCTAAAAATTCATTATATCTCACTTGAATATATCCCCCAAAAGAAATTTTATCATACCATTTGGAAGCCTTTTTTTCTTCCTTTTTATCGGCTGAGCTGGCAGCCACCATTTCCTTTAAAGACTGAATTTCCAGCTTTAGAGAATCTAATTCTTTCTTATTAGAAATTACCATAGAATCCTTAGCCGACTGATTTTCTTGAGCGAAAACCATAGATGATGCTAAGGCAAGAGATGTGAATGCAATTTTTCTCATTTTTTAATTTTAAAATTCAGCAAATATAGTTATTATTCTATAATATCCTCTATTTTTATAATTTTATATTGTTTTTGTTAAAATTATGATTGTTAAATTTTAGTTAAAATTCTATATTTTAAAATAAAATATTAAAATAATTTAAAAAAACACGCTATATTTGTAAACATAAAAACATTAATATTAGATTTATGAAAAAAGTAGTATTAAAATCAGCTCTTGTATTAGGAGTAATTTTGAGTGTAGTATCTTGTAAGAAAGAAGATAAAAAAGAGGCTCACGCTGATCACAAAAAAGAAAGAAAACACAAATCTGAGTACGAAAAAACAAAAGAAGTAAACGGTATTGAGATTACAGAATATCATATTTTGTCTGAAGAAGATCAGAAAAAACTAACTCCTGATATAGTACTTCAGCAACTTGCTGCTGGTAATGAGCGTTTTAGAACAGGAACGCTTACTGCCAGAGACCACTCTGCTGCGGTATTACAAGCTGTAGAAGGACAGTATCCAAAAGCCTTTGTTTTAAGCTGTATAGATAGTAGAGTTCCTGTAGAGGATGTCTTGGACCAAGGTATCGGTGACCTATTCGTAGGAAGAGTAGCTGGTAACTTCGTAGATGTAGATCAATTAGGAAGTATGGAATACGCAGTAAAATCTGGTTCTAAAGTGATTATGGTACTAGGACACGAAAGCTGTGGTGCTATAAAAAGTACAATCGACGATGTGAAATTGGGTAACATCACTGAAATGCTTACTAAAATAAAACCAGCTGTGGCTATGACAAATAAAACTTTCACAGGTGAAAAGTCTTCTAAAAACAAGCAATATGTGCACGATGTAGCTATAAACAATGTGAAAAACACAATCGATGAAATCCGTAAGAGAAGTCCATACATCAAAGAAAAAGAGGACAAAGGAGAAATCAAAATCGTTGGTGCTTACTACTCTCTTAAAGATACTAATATCGAGCGTATAAACTACCAAGTAGACGGATTAAGCGAAAACTAATAATCTTTATAATACACAATCAAAAAGGAGTACTTTTTTAGTACTCTTTTTTGTTTTCTTGATATCGCGCCATGCCCACGGAGCTATAGAGGTTTTATCCTGCCAAAGCCCTCGTTTATTCTCTCTCGCTTCATTTTCTATCTTTTCATATTCCTTATCCGAAGAATATTTCTTAAAATGCCACGCGTACCCAGCTCTTACAATTTCTTTATTGACATTGGTTTTTCCGATGAATACTTCTGCGATGATTCTCTGATACCTGTCCTTACTTTGTCTGACGATTTTCACTTCTTTTCCAAAACATAAATCCGAAGCAAATTTCTTCGCGCTCTTCCCAAAAGGCTGTCCCATTTCTGGTGCGTCTATGTGACCGAGCCGAATCTTAATTTCTTGATTTTCTTGGTATAAAACCTTAAAGGTATCGCCATCCGAAATTCCCACTACCCTTGCATAAAACTCATTAGACAGCTCTTGTGCTGATACAGAACAGCAGCAAAAAAGACCTATGACCAAAAATATTATTCTTTTCATTTCTAAATAAATAAAAAAGAGAAGTAAAAAATACTCCTCCAAATTTTATATTTCTACTGCTTTTATCAATCTATTTTTATCACTGAAATATTCCTCTATGGAAATCATACTTTCCGTACGCATCACATCATCTATATCATTGATTCCGTAGATTATTCTCTTGGCATCATCTGTGTCTTTCGCTCTGATTTTGCAGAAGATGTTATATTTCCCTGCAATAACACTTAATTCCGTCACATTTGGGATTTTTTCTAACTCTTTAAGGACATCCATTGTCTTATTTGATTTACTCAAGAAAATACCAACATATGTGATAAATCTGTAATCTAGTTTGGTGTAATCTATCACGAGAGAAGAACCACGGATGATTCCTACATCTTCCATTTTCTTTACTCTCACATGGATAGTTCCTGCGGAAACTCCCATTTTCTGTGCGATTTCTGTAAAAGGCATCCTTGTATTTTCTACCAAGTAATCCAGAATCTTTTTATCAATGTCATCAAGTTGTGAATTATGCATATCTTATTCTTTTTATCAATGTTTAACACAAATATTCAATTGTTGTACAAAAATACTTGTTTTTATTCAATTAAAAAAAGAATTTTCAATAAAAATTTTAATTTGATTTCATTGTATCTTGTTTGATGCTGTCTTTCTTGGTTTCTTGCACATCTTTCTTAGATTTTCTCTTTGGTAAAATCCTATTAAATCCATACGAAAACACTATACCACCACCATATGTCTGGTTAGCTCCTGCGGAACTTCCCAGAACCAGACCTACATTAGAAGGCTTAGAATACACTCTTCCGATAAGGCTTCCGTTGTTATCTTTAGACATATCATATTCTATGATTCCCTCTCCTGAAAGATAGTTGTTCTGCGTTCTTGCACTTCCAGATAGAGGAACCCCTGTTCCTGCTTTTATGGTAAGTCTTGGCGAGATGGTGTAGCTCACTTTTGCACTCGCTCTGTCGCTGGTATTTAGGCTTTCAGAACCTTTGATATAGTCTAAATCAACTTTTAAATCATTACTAATCGAGTTAAACGCCGAACTTAGCTGCTGGAAGAAGACATTTACCCCAGAAGCTATCGCCGAAGAAGCATTCGTATTAGACACATTGAAGTTTCCTAATGCCAAAATAGATGCAAACTGCAAGACACGCTCCTCTTCCGTGGCCAATTTAGTATTCAGCACTTCACGAACTTGGCTGGATACCTCTGGAGCTTGGATTACAGGTTGTATATTTGGAGCCGTCAGTTTATTAGTTATTCTAGTCTGTAGTTCTACATTCACAGGCGGAAGAGACCCTGTATTTAGATACTCTCCCATGTTAGAAACTATGGCATCATAGCTGGCAGTAATGTTCAGTTCTGGATCCATCACATCTCCACTCCAGTGCAGATTACTTCCTTTTTTAATATCAAATTTTTTCTCTAGAATAGCCTTTGAAATGTATGTCCCAGATTCTACAGAATAACTTCCTGACATACGCATATTACCAGTCTTATCCATACGGAATCTCATATTTTTAGTATTTCCCTGAACACTGATATCCCCTACTTCATCACCCACTAAAACATTGACTGTAGAAGTTTTATCAGCTGTAATGTCCAGCTTGATATCCATAGCCAAACCTGTTCGTTTTTTCTCTGCTACCACTACATTTCCTTCCTTGTTTTCTTTCAAAAATCTTAGCATCTTAAATTCATCTCCTGAACTCGCAGAAGCACTATTAAGAGTGAAAATACTATTTTTCAATACATCAGCCGTAGCATCTATTTTCAAAGTCTGATTTTCAAAGCCCACAAAGATATCGCCTTTAGCAAAAATCATCCCCCAGAAAGTATCAAAATCTTTCTGCTCTGTGTTTAGAAGCATCAGGTCATCGGCACGAATAAGGAGGTCGGCACCGATATTGGATAAATCTGATAAACTCAATCGCCCGATAGAAATCATCCCTTTCGAGTTGGTTCTATGGTCTTTAACGCCTACAAGGTTAAAGAGTAAGTTTCCATTAGAAAGCGTAACGACAGTATCATCAAAAGTATAGTCTACCCCTGAGAAATTCAACTTCAGAGCAAAGCCTTTCACTGCGATATCTCCGCCATAGTTCAGGTCTTTGAGCGTTCCATCTATCTTTACATCTCCTGTGGCTTTCCCTTTAAAATTAGAGAAAATATCCTTCACAAACGCCTGAACAAACGCTAAATCAAATTCATCCAGTTTTGCTATAAGGTCTAATTTAGGCGATCTCATGTTGTTGTCTATCGTTCCGTCCAGAACCAGCTTATCTTTCCCAAGCCATTCGCCAGATTCTATATTAGCCTTTACATTATAAACATTGACAAACTCGCTTGCTTCTGCATTGATGGTTAGATTCCCTAAATGGTTATCACTCACACTGATATCTTCTACTTTTAGATCTATCAATGGAACCAAAGCCGTCTGGTTCATTTTCACCTTCAAACTTCCATTGGCTACCCCTTTCAAGTCTATTTTACTGTCTTGATGAATTACTGCGAGAACTTTAGAAATGTCCATATTTTTAACATCTCCTGACAGATCAAAATCCTTTCCGTTTTTAAATATTCCATTAACGAGGATTTCGCTGTCATCAGAATACAATCTCAAGTTTTTGATTTGAAAATCTTGAGTTTTTTTCCTATAAACTATGGAATGGTCTAGCTCTGGAGAGGTATCCACCATCCAGATAAAATTACTCAGCTTAAGCTCTGTGGGCGAAAATTTCACTACATAATCTCCATTTTCGCTCATAGTCTGCTCTATATCAGCCGCATAAGGTGTCCATTGGTTCTTTTTTTCCTTTTCCAATGTCCCTACTTTTAGACTTGCGAGGATGTTTAGTTTTTTGTTATCCTTATTTTGAGCTTTTATACTGATATCCTTCAACACACTTCCTTGGTACTCAGTCCTTTCCACATTCGCAGACCAATAGTCCTCAGGATTAGCCGTGTCTATTCTTAGGGCTACATTTCGTGCCATGATACTATCTCTCTCTACTCCTTCACGAACTTCATAGTCTGGATTTGCTTTTGCTAAAAGTCTTTCAGCTTCAGAGATTTCCACCTCTTTTTCCATCACATATTTAAAGGAAGGAGCATCCATATTCAGTTTCAGATGGTCAGTATTTCCATCAAAACTTCCTGTGATTTTTGCTCCATCTGCGATAGAAATTTTAGGCTCAAAATAGTCTATCAATTTCTGATGAACATCAATATCCATCGTGAAACTTTGACCTTTGTAGTATTTTTTCACTTTATTTCCTGCCAAAAGTCTATTTGCGCCCTCTTGGAACATTCCTCCAATGTCTTCTAAATTAAATTTACCAGAAATTTTCCCTTTGATAGCATCTGGCATATCCACATCTATCACTCTGTTTCCATCTTCCACAGCCACTTTCACGGCTCCATTCGGGATAGAAATGGACTTATTTCCGCTCAAAACTACATTATGCAGAGAAGCATCAAGGTCTAAATCATTAAGGTTAGTCATCGAAATTTTTCCCTTCACATCTCCTTTAAATGACTTGGTTCCAGCACTTGCCACACCGAAATAGTCCAAGTTAAGATAATCTATCTGCGCATCGACATCAGCAAAAAGCCTCGGCTTGCTGAAATCTATTTTTCCATTTACCAAACCTCTTGCCTGCGCATCATTGATGCTGATAATTCCTTTAAACTGCTTTTGCGCCAGTTCTCCATCCAAAGAAACATTGTTCAGTGTTTTTCCCATAAGTTCTATTTTTGAAATATGGGATTTCGTATTTAGCGACAAAGTATTGATATCAAAGCCTTTACCCTGAACATTGAAATTTCCAGAAATCAGCCCGACCTGCTTGTTTTTTGTCAAAATCGTTGTATTCAAATCCTTTACAACGAGATTTCCACTATATTCAGGCATTTTAGAAGAGTAATTTCTAAGGACAAAATTATTAACCTGCGCCTGCCCAATTCCTGTGATTAAATCACCCTTTACAGCCACTCGGTCTTTATTGATATCCGCAAAACCATTGTATTTCATACGCCCAAAATCATCAGCCACGCCTCCCATTTTTTTCACAATGAAAGTCGGCAAAGATGCTTTTAGCCCCTTATAAGTGATGGATGCAGAGATTTTATTACTTTTAATATTGAAATTCCCATCCATCAGTTTTGCCATCCTAATTTCAGAGGTCTGGATTTCGTTGTCTTTTACTTTTATCAAAAAGTTTTTAAGGACAAAATCATTCAGCGTTCCGTCCATCTTCCCGAAAAGCTGATATTTCTGGTAATTATCCCAGTTTTTCACAAAATAACTGATGTCATACCCATCGAGGTAGCTGCCTCTTTTGAGGTTCATATCCCACACCACTTTGTTATTAAAATCTTTCCAACCTGTCTTTTTATCAAGGTTAAAAGTCAAATTACCCTGCAATAGTGAGTGGTCAGTATGGAAAATCAAATCCTTCAGCTCCAGTTTTTGATTTGTCACTGTAACATCTCCTGAAAGTGCCTCTACTTTATGCTTTTTGCCCCATCGCTCCGTGATGAAAGAAAATTTATTGAGCTTCAGATTGACATTTGGGCCATTTGTTTTTAAATCAGAAACATAGGCATTAAAGTTATCTGCTTTCAGCCAGTTGCCGTCCTCTCCTTGATTTCTATTGACTATAGAAACTTTACTATTGATAATCTCTATTCTGGAAGTGAATTTCGTTGGTGGTTTCGTAGGGTCTTTCGGAGTGTCAAATTTTTCAATGTATTTGGTAAAATTGTCCTGTTCCTCGCCTTTGTAGGTAATAACCTTTAAATCAGCCTCTTCCAGACTTAGTTTTTGGAATTTTAAATCTCTGGAATTGAATGCTATCATCAACCAGTCAGAATGCGCCGTAAGTTTTTTTACTTTCAAAAACTCAAAATCATGATGGTCTTTTGCTGTAACGCCGTTGATAACCACATCACCAAAAAAATTAACTTCCACATTTTCAGCACTGAATGTGGTTTTAAATTCAGAATTCAGAAAACCGATTGCTTCCTTTGCGAGTCTATCCTTTACCGAAGGGATATTGATAGCTATCAGCAGTGAAACAACCAAAAATATAAAACTAAAAAAGCAAAACAAAAACAGCTTCGCCCACCATGAAAGTTTTTTTACTTTTTCCTTGACATTTTTTATCGAAGTTTTTTCTTCGGTTTCGTTGTTATCTATATTTTTATCTATATTTGCCATTATGAATATACCTATTATTTTAGGGATAGAATCCTCCTGTGATGACACCTCCGCTGCGGTAATTAGGGAACGAAAAATTCTCTCTAATATTGCTAATACGCAGACTATTCATAATGAATATGGCGGTGTAGTTCCTGAGCTGGCTTCCCGTGCTCATCAGCAGAACATCATCCCTGTAGTTCAAAAATCACTTGCAGAAGCAAAGATACAACAAAATGAGATTTCTGCAATAGGTTTTACACGAGGACCTGGGCTTTTGGGTTCACTTTTGGTAGGAACTTCCTTCGCAAAGTCTTTGGCAATGTCCTTAGATGTTCCATTGATAGAGGTCAATCATCTCCAAGCGCATATTTTAGCACATTTTATAAGCGATGCCAATCCCACTCCTCCACAGTTTCCGTTTCTGTGCCTTACGGTAAGCGGCGGACACACGATGATTGTTTTGGTGAGAGATTATTTTGATATGGAAATCATCGGGAAAACCATAGACGATGCAGCTGGAGAGGCTTTTGATAAAATCGGAAAAATATTTGGGCTGGACTATCCTGCGGGAGCTATTATTGATAAACTCGCCCAAAACGGAAACCCTGATGCTTTCACTTTTGGGAAACCTAAACTAGAAGGATATGATTACTCTTTCAGTGGCATCAAAACTTCTGTTTTGTATTTTGTCCAAAAAGAATTACAGAAAAATCCTAATTTCATTACAGAAAATCTATCTGACCTCTGTGCCTCTGTTCAGAAAACTATCGTTGATACCTTGATGAACAAGCTGCAAAAAGCCGTGAAAGATTTAGGAATTAAAGAAGTGGCGATTGCTGGTGGAGTTTCCGCAAATTCAGAATTAAGAAAAGCTATGCAGAGCAATGCAGAGAAACAAGGCTGGAATATTTTCATCCCAAAATTTGAATACACTACGGACAACGCCGCTATGATAGCCATGGTAGCGCAGCTGAAATATGAACGAGGTGAGTTTACTGACCTAAGAACCACCGCTACATCCAGATATGATTTCTAAAAAAACTATCATTTTCTGAAAATAAAAAGAGCTTTATTAAAAAATAAAGCTCTTAATTTTTTTTAACAAAAATGTTAAATTATTGTGCTTGTGCAGCAGCAGCGATTTTTTGAGCCCATTCAGCCCATACTTTAGCATCTTCTGCAGACATTTTTGTCATTTTTTCTTGAGCAGCTTTAGCCAACTCTTGTCCTTTTTGTCCAAGTTCAGCAAGTTTAGCAGCATCTTTAGCTTTACCAGCTTCTACTACTTCTTTGTAATAAGCTGCGTACTCTTCAGCGAATTTTTGAGTTTCTTCGTTGCTGAATTTTGGCACATCAGCGAAAGCGTCAGCTACATTTTCAGCTACTTTTTCTCCTTCAGCAGCTGGTTGTTCAGTTGCTTCAGCAGCAGAATCTTTTGCTACTTCTTCTGTTGCTGGTTGTTCAGCTGGAGTTTCTTTTTTACCACAAGAAACCATTGATAACATTGCTACTGCTCCTAGAGCGA
Organism: Flavobacteriaceae bacterium; assembly: GCA_013333255.2. GTDB lineage: Bacteria > Bacteroidota > Bacteroidia > Flavobacteriales > Weeksellaceae > JABCPE02. The sequence goes on from JABCPE020000007.1 coordinate 132,420, forward strand.
ATACTAGTTTTTTCATTTTAAAACAAATTTTAGTTAAACAATTATTAAATTTTTTCTGTGACAAAGGTATACTTTTTTTTCGTTTTAACAAATTTTTTGATATTTTTTTATTTTTATTTTCTGTTTCAATTTAATATTTTTGCTTCTAATAACAATAGAAAGCAATGAAATTATTCCACGGTGATATCACAGAAAACGCTGTAATAATACACGAAGAAGAGCAGCAGCACATCTCTAAAGTCCTAAGAATGAAAGCAGGAGAAGAAATTTTCGTGACTGATGGCAAAGGAGGACTAGCCAAAGGAAATCTCTTTTTTGAAGGAAAAAAAACACTTCTACAACCCACTGAAATTAAAACAAATCTGCCTAATTTCCCATTACAGGCACATATTGCCATAGCGCCCACTAAAAACATAGACCGAATAGAATTTTTCGTGGAAAAAGCCACTGAAATGGGCGTTTCAGAGATTACTTTTCTTTTGACAGAAAAATCTGAAAGAAAGAATATTAACATAGAAAAAATCCGAAAACAAGCCATTGCTGCCTCTAAACAAAGCCTGAGATTCCACTTCCCTATCGTGAATGAACTGACCAAGTTTTCTGATTTTATGAAAGGTATTTCGGCTGAAAACACTTTCGTGGCTCATTGTGACAAGGCTTTTGAGAGAGCAAACCTCAGCCAAATCCAGCCCAAAGACAAAATCACTTTCCTCATTGGCCCAGAAGGAGATTTCAGCCCAAAGGAAATCCAGCTTTTAGCTGAAAAAGGAATAAAAGCCATTGCCCTAGGACAGCAGAGACTGAGAACCGAAACGGCGGGTATTTTCGTGGCGGCGTGGGCGTATAATCAGTATCTTTAAAACTAAATCGCAAATTTATTTTATTTAAATATAACACAACTATGTACTTTGGAAACAGCTGGCACAAATTTAATTTTGTAATCACTCCTGAGGAATTTGAAGCGATATTTAACCGAGAAGATTTTGAGTTTGTAACCAATAACACTCGGGTAAATATAGACTATTCCCATACCGAAAAGCAGGAAATCTTTAGTGCTTATAAGCTTTATTATGAAAAAGTGCTTACCAGTGGAGAAAAATATGAACATAAGGCTCTATGGAAAATTGTAAATGCAATGCGACAAGGCATGATAGACCAAACGAAAAAACTTATTTCTCTTGAAGTAGTGCTTAGTGGTGAGGTATCAGATGAGTATAAATTAGTGCGCTGCAAAGAGCCTTTTATGGAAATAGCCCCTTTTTATCTTCTCTATAAAAAGGAAAAGAACTTGCTCTCCACCATCTATCACGAGCCTGAAAATGTTCTTGGATTACAAATAAATTATCCTAAAACCATCAGTCTAAAGGACAAAAACGATAACCTAAGAGGCAATTACGATACCGAAAAGTATCCTATGTGTGCCATTTTCAAGGATATCATCAAGCAGATTAAGAAAATCAGCCATAAAGCAAAAATGATGAAAGAAGAAACGCTCCTAAAACCAGATTTTTGGATTTCTGATAAAGCAAAAAAGCAAGTAGGACAAAATCATTATTTACAGGAGAACGGATTGGTTTTTATTTAATTTTAATACAATTTAAGTATAAAAAAGAGTTATAATTAAAAGCTTATCTTTGTAAATGAGCATAATACGAACAAAGAACTTATGAAAAACCTTAGTTTTGAGAAATATGGACTGAGTCCTGAGAAAGTGGAACAGCTCAGAGCGTATAAGATTTTGCCCGATAAACAAACCCTAAAAAACCTCATCAAAGCCTACGAGACAGACAATGTAGAAGAAACAGAACTCGCTGATTTTCAAGAACAACTAAACCAACCTATTGATAAGGCATACGCTCGTTTTCTATTGGAACACAACGGCGGCGTTCCCTCTAAAAGCAGAGTCAAAGGAAGCAAGGTGGTGATAGACCATTTTTTGGCTTTTCGGTCGGCTTATAAGTTTCATTCGCTCATAGATTTGTATCCTGATTTTCAGAAGCTGGGAATACCGATTGCGCGCACGCCTGCGGGCGATACGCTTCTATTAGCAGAAGACCAGCAGATTTATCTTTTTAATCATAATATACAAGACATAGAGTCCTCTCCTATTGCGACTGATTTTACGGATTTATTGGCGAGGCTTTATTGATTTTAAAATAAAATAATATGAATATTACTCAAGAACTTAAAATAGAAATTTATCACGCTCTTACGGACTTTTTAGAAGCTTACAAAACCGAAAACACCCAAATTTTAGCGGAGAAGTTTGGTATTTTGGGAGAGTTTTTGGAGGAAATCTACGAAATGCTGGATTTTGTAGAGGACAAAAGTACTTTGCGTCTTTTTCCTGTGGAAGAAATGGACAATGAAGAAGGCGGAGGGGTAAATTTGGAAGTTTATAACTATAATAATGACGATACTGCTGTGGGAATAGAAGCCCATTTGTGGGACAATCAGGAATATTTAGCTATTATCAAAGGATGTTACAACCTTGGCGAGCAATTCCCTAAATTTGTTTTTCATTATTTTGAGTCTTAAATATTAAAAAATGACTGTAGAAATCTTTTGGCAGCTCATCGAAAAAGCAAGAAATACAGCAGGGACAAATGATAATGCTTTTGCTTCCGCCTTACAAACAGAACTGGAAGTCTTATCGGAAGAGGATTTGCTCTTGTTTCAGTTTATTTATGAATGGTACGAAATTACGATTATCAAACAGCCCTCTCATCTGATGTGGTCGGCATTGGTACTGATTAACGGAGGCTATTGCACTGATACTTACGGATTTGCGGGTTATCTGATTACCCACGGGCGTGAGGTTTACGAAAAAACGCTTGCAAATCCAGATTTTTTGGCTACATTAGAGCCTAAAAAAGATAAATGTAACTATAAGGAAGTGAGGCGACTGGCACAAAAAATCTATATGGAACGCACCAAAACGAAAATTCGTGCCTTTGAGAAGATTTATTTAGCCGCGTGGAGCGAAGATGTGCAGGATGAGATAACCCAATCGCTAAGCATCAATCCTGAAAAAAGAAACCGAGACTGGACATTAGATGAACTAAAAGAAATATTTCCTAAACTAACCGAAACACTATCTAAACAATACAAAAAATGAAATCAATAAAAACATTTAAAATGACACCTAACAAAACACTTATTTTCGCTTTACTTGCGCTATCTGCTTGTGGCAAAAATTCAAGAGAGGATGAACCACAACAAATGGTTTATCAGAATTCCCAACAAAGTCTCTTTGATCCCTATATCGCTCAGGGGTCTATTTTCACAAGAGAAGTTAAAAATATGCCTTTAGCAACGAACTCTGCTGCCATAGCGGCTTATATGCCCAAAATGCCTGCGGAATACCTGCCTGAGAGATTTAAAAAAACAGTACTGACTACACTGAGCACCACATCTTATAACATTCCTATTTATGTGGTAGATTCTAATAATCCTTTTCAGGAATATGCTAATTTTGAGTCTAAGGATAATAGAGTTATTTATAAAGAAGACCTTGTACAATATACTACAGGGCGTATTCCTTTGCCTAAATATGCACAACCGGCAGGCGGAGGCGATAAATCTTTTGCCGTTTATGACAGAGCAACAGGGATGATGAGGGAATATTTTCATGCTGTTAAAGATGAAAAAGGAACTTGGCATTTCTCTGCTTCTGGATACTTTAAGGCAAAACCAAACTTTAAAGACTTGGGCAAAGATAACTTTGCAATGCAACTTACCACTGGCTCTTCATCAGTAGTAGGAATGCTCAATCCACTTTCCCAAATAGGAATAGAAGAAGCGCGAAAAGGCGAAATAAAACACGCTCTGTCATTTACCATTGCCAATGCAGGAAAAGGCTTTTCTTATCCAGCTAAACAAGGAGATGGAACTTCAACCAATCCTAATGCTCCCTTGGAAGGACAATGGTTCCGTATAGATCCTAAAATAGATCTTAACAAGCTAAAACTTCGTCCTTTCACCCTCGTAGTAGCCAAAGCGATACAGAAATATGGAGGCTATGCAGCCGATAAAAATCTTTTTTGCCATACCTTCACGGCAGAACATCCTATAAATGAGATGGCACAAGGCAAGCCTAACCCTTGGGAAAAAGGCGGAGATATCTATGAAAAATACAACGGATTGGACCTCAACGATTTCCCTTGGCATCTTACCCAGTGGGCGCCTGTTAATTGGGGGAAATAATTTGAAAGGGATAATATGAATAATCAAATTGATGTATCTAGCTATGGTATTTTTATTTTATCCATAGATCAATTTAGTTCTTTTTTGAAAGAAGAGAAAAAAACAAGAGTGAAAAAAGTTTTACAACTTCTTCAAAAGGAACAAAGTTTATATCAGAGATCGATACAAACAGGAAGCTGGCTGCCAATTCCACAAATTGATTCAGTTTTATATGAGATAAAAATTACTAATTTAGGTGATTCTTTTAATGAAGAATGGGAGGAAAAATACAACTATACCTCCTTTAACCTATGTGTAGGGATAGATAATAGTATCTGGATAGGATCCATAGGGCTTTTATTTGATTGGAATGTAAATAAATTTATAGATAATTCCATAACCTACTCTACATTAGACGGACTTCAACTTACTAGTGCTTTGAAATTTCCTTTAGAAAAAGGTAAATATCTTGTGTCCATACAAGGATATGAACGCAAGGAAAAACAAAATTTTCCAGCTTCAAATAGTGGTTTTTTATTTTCCTTTGCAAAAGTAGAAAAGTTTGAAAGTGTTAATGATCCTCGCGATGACAAATATTTATTTAATGGTATTAATAAATAGGGAATGTTAAAATAACAACCTACCCATACACACAAAAGATGCAAAGCCTTATTTTCCTAAAAAAGGGTTTCGCAATTTTGAACGCACTGTGTTCATAATTATAACAAACACAATATTAATTGGTTAATATCAACAAATGACAATCATAGAAACTCCCGAAATTATAGAAAAATGTAAAGCCTATGAGCGGGAAGGCGGTGTGATAGACTTTCGTATCTTTCAGTTGGATACGGAGCAGGAGGATACGCCTTATCAGAAGCATTTGGCTGTAGCCCAGCAGACCCTCATTTCGGTAGCAGAAGAAGCAAATACGCGTCTAGACCGTATGGCGGCTAAACTGAAAATGAATCGCAGGGAGCTTTTTACGATGGATTATGATTTTAACATTCTTAAAGACTCTGGCAAAGAGATTTCTGTCCAAGACTTTATGGGCTGGCAATATGAAGAAGTAAGCGGAAGGGTAAAAATACTCAGTTATGATTTGCTTAACCCTAAAACTAAAGGCTATGACCTATATTTCTATTACAATGACAAAGAAGTGATTGAAAATGCACTCTCTATTACTCAAGAAGATAAGGGGCAAATAGGTTTTGTGTATGCCTTTTTAGATCCTCCTTATTCATTTATGTGTGGAAAAACTATTTTTGAAAAAGGAAACTTCTTTTTAGATTTTTGTAGGTTGCTTTTTACTGATATTTCTCAAATAGAAGTCTATAGTGGAGTACTGATAGCTCCAATTACTTTGATGTGGGAAAAGACTGGTGGGGGAGCTTCTTTTGGACGGTATATAATCCCTATTGGGATAGATATATAGGAATTCTTGCTTCTACAACAGACTGACAAAAAGGAACAACTAATAGTAAACAATAATATATAAAATATGAAAAATATAACAGAATTATTAGAATTATTGCGCTCTGACTTGAATCAATACAATTCTCTTGTAGAGGAAGATATCTTAAAGCTCCTACAGAACAAAGGAGCCTACTTTCTCTTTGAATATGATTATGAATGGCTTGAAATTTCTGCTTGGGCGATGAATAAAGAAGGGGACTACATAAGTCAGCGTATTGATATTCCTTCCCAAAAGAAAGAAAAATACTTCCCTTCAGATATTTTTATGGATAAAGATATTCATTTGGAAGATGAATTGTATGACCAAGAGGTAGAAGAAGACGAGATAGATGATTACTTAGATGAATATGCTCAGAAGAAAGAGGATATTATCTCTAAATGGTTTCAACAAAGGTGGGAAAATGCGCTAAAAAATGCCCATATACAAGCCGATGGCTACTTTTCGCCTCACGATTCTTATTTTTATACTGATTTGAACACTGGAAAACAAATCAATGAGGATCAAATAAAAGCAAAATATCAATAAAGTATCCAACAAATGAAAACAGATACACAAATTAAATTCGATACGATTGTAAAAGAAAGTTTTACGCCTCTATTGAAGCCACTTTCCTTTAAAAAGAAAGCCTTGAACTATTATCGTCAGCTTTCCGAAGTGGGGCATATTATCAATATACAGAAAAGCATCTATAGCCATAGAAATCATATTAAGTTTCGCATCAATATAGGGATTTTTGAGCCTAAATTTTGGTCAGTTAGCCATACAGGACAAGTCCCTGATTACCCTACAGAACCTGTCTGTCTTATCCGTAAAACTATTAACGATTTACGAGGAAGAAAAGACCTATGGTACGAGATTCACAACTATACTGATGAACAAAAACTCATCAAAGAAGTGCAGGAAGATATACAAAATTATATCTTGCCTTTCTTTGACCAGCTTGATTCGGTAGAAAAAATCCTTTCAGCATTAGAAAAGGATTCTAATCTCTTAGGTATTACCTTTGACCTCCTTATTTTCTATGCAGAACATGGGAAAACCGAAAAAGCCCAAGCGGTATATAGCCAGCTTTTACAAAAAGTAAATCCCTTGGCTAAGCCTACTCTAGAAGGATATGCTAAAAAATATGGTCTAAAAAAAAATAATGAATAATATGCGTCTTACAACTATTGGTATTTCGCCTGTATGATGGAGTGCATAATTAAAATAAAATATGAAAAAAGAAAAACCTAAAAACCTTACAGAATGTATCCAAATGCTGGATAAGAACCTCAAAACGGAGGATAAGGACTACATAAAAACGCTTACAGAAGATGAATTCTTTATGGAAAGTCATTTTACGATAGGAATGGGCATCCGCAATGAGTGGATTCGCAGTGGAAATCCTGAGCTTGTTACATTCTTTTTAGACCAAGGCATCAAACACCCTGATGATATGTCTGCTACGATACTCACAAGCTATTATAGACATCTAACAAATTCTAATGTTTAATGAACAATGGCAAATAATAAATACGACCAAATAATGACTGATAGAGGGGGGTATGCTCGTGTGAGAATAGGCGATAAATGGGGAGCTATCAATGCGCAAGGAGAAGAAATTATTCCCGTAAAATATGACGAGATGTTTCCTATCTGTTGTGAAAGAGCCAATGTGAGGATAGGTAACTACTGGGGTTATGTAAATACAAAAGGCGAAGAACTCACGCCTTTAAAATACGATTATGCTTCTAACTTCTATGAGGGTTTTGCCGATGTGCGCATTGATGGCAAGTGGGGGATTGTGAATATCGCTTGCCAAGAGATTACTCCTATCAAATACAGTGATATAGGCGATTTTTCAGAGGGAGTGGTAGCCGTACAGATAGGGAACAAAAGAGGCTTTGTAACCGATATGGGCGAGGAACTTACGCCTGTTATTTACGATGAAGTAGAGTTTTTTGAAGAGGGTAAAGCAGCAGTGGAGAAAGATGATAAATGGGGCTTTATCAACCGAAAAGGCGAACAAATAATTCCTTTTATCTATGACGATGCCTCTTATTTTACCGAAGGGCTTGCCTTGGTGAAGAAAGGCTATAAGTATGGCTATATCAATGAGAAAAACGAAATAGTGATTCCTTTCATTTATGATGATGGGAAGCTCTTTAATAATGGTAAAGCGTGGGTACAGATAGGGGATAAACAATTTGAAATTAATAAATTAGGTGAAGAAATAAACCCTGAATGACAGACAGATAAATCAGATATTTAAACTTTAAACCAAAAACTACTTTAAATGCTAATTACTGATTATACCAAAAATTCAAAGAACCCGTTGTTGCCTGAGGCTTTTCAGTTTTTAAAAAGAAAAGACATCTTTGCTATCAACTATGAACATGAGCAAATAGGCATATGCAATGAGTCAGAAGGCTTTCAGCTCTACACTTTTGAAAAAGAACTGCTTTGGGAAATAGATAAGCCTATATGCAGCGCATTATTAGCGATAGAACGCCAACAAATTTGGCTTACCCAGCGCCACGATGCCAAGCACATCACCGTATGGGTGTATGACCTGCAAGGAAATGCATTGGCTTCTATGTCTATGGACGACGAAATCTACGATGCTAATATAGAGCTGAAAACATTGCCTAATAACAAAGTGGTTATCACTTTCTATGGCGGACAAGATGGTTGTATGAGCTATTTGCTATCTTTTGAAAACGAAAAACTAAAAGTAGCCAAACAATTGCCTAATGATGTAGATTTCTGCTGTATGCTCAGTGAAAAAGAAGCTGTATTCACCAATTTCTACGAGGCAGAGCTTTATGTAATGAGTTATCCATCGCTAAAAACACTCAAAAAACACCATTTCTCCAAGGATTGGGGAGCCGTAGCACAACCTTTCAAAGGTGACAAAATACTGATTACCGATATGTATTGCAATCGGCATTACATTTTTGATGTCAGTACCCTCACAGTGGAAGACGAAATCATTTTCAAAGGTTTTGAACCTTATCAAGATGAGGTAGAAGAGTTTTTAGTAAGTGATATAGATGAGCTCCACTACCACAATGGTCAGCTGATAGGCTCCTATATGGAAATAGACAGCCAGCATAACACCCTATTCCACTGGCTCATCAGCAAAGAAATATGAAACAATGAATGAAATAAAATCCTAATTTTCATTCATATATTTATTCAAAATTTCCTGTCCGCTACGGATAGAATTGACCGCCCAGCGAATTTTAGTTCTGAGCAGTTTTTCGTCTTTTAAGAAATAATCTATATCAGATTTCAGCAATTTTTGTTTGAAATCATACATACAAATCGCCGCCGCCACAGAAACATTGAAACTCTCCGTAAAACCATACATAGGAATAGCCAGAGTTTCATCTGCGAAATCCAAAAACTCATCAGAAACGCCCTCTTTCTCCGTTCCAAAAACAAGGGCTATGGGCGATTTTATTTGATAATCTGGGAGCATCACTGCATTTTTTTCAGGCGAAACTGCCAGAATCTTATAACCTCGGTTTTTGATTTCCTGTAAAGACTCCAGCGCATTGGGCATTTTTTCAACTTCTACCCAAGTGTCCGCTCCTTTGGTCACCCTCAGGTTTGGTTCAAAAACATTTTCTTCCTCCAGAGCCACCACCTTGTGAAACCCGCACGCCTCCACCGAACGGACAATGGCAGCCGCATTCCGAAACTGATAAACATCGCCAATGACAGGCAGGACAAAATCTGAACTTCGCTCAGAGAAATGCTCTATTTTCCTTAGGCGCTCTTCGGTGAGAAATTGTTTAAGATATTCAAAAATCTGAGGTAATTTTTCTTTTGGCAGCATTTAAAATTATATTTGGCAAAGATAAACTATAAAAAGGAAAGCACAAAAGAAGAAACCAGCCCCAAAGCAAGTCCTACAAACTGCAACTTGTTTATTTTCTCTCTGTGGTAAAATATAGAAACTAATATCCCAATAATAGGCTCTATCAGCCCCATGAATGCAAAAACAATAATGCTTGTTTTAGTAATGGCAAAATTAAGACAAAAAGTCCCTGTTGTCCCCAAAATTATTAAGAAAAAGATTTCGTTTCGGGTTTTGGCATCCACTCCCTTCCAGCTTTTATCTTTTTGGAACAAAAACAAAATCAGTGACATAGAGAACACCACAACTTCCAAAATAGAGCAAAAAAGCAAAATTCCTATTTTCTCTATAAACGGCACAAATAGCAGTCCCGTAGACCAAAACAATCTAGATAAAATGGAGTAAATCAACCCTTTAGAAATGGGCGTTTTTTCTATTTTTATGCTTTTCTCTATGAGCGTAACAGCCAGTAAAATCGCCACACAGGCTGATGCTTTTATCATACTGATGCTTTCGCCATAAAAAAAGACACCTATCAAAATACCTATAATCAGCCCCATTTTTCCAAAGCCGATAACATTGGAAACATAAGTGTGTTTTAGGGATTTTAAATAAAAAAACAACCCAAAATAATTGACCATACAAATTAGTACAGTGTACAAAATATCTTGGCAGGAAAACTCTTTCGCTGGAAGTACCTGAAAATAAGTAAATAACAGGTGTGAAATAAAAAAAATTACACAGCAGCCAAAACTCCTCATCAAAATCAGCGGAAGCGTCCCTACTCTATCTCTCGGCCCTTTCCACAGGCCGTTGGTAACGCCGTAGGCCATATGTCCCAAAATTATCAAAAATAAAGAAAGCATCAGTTAAATCTATTAAAATAAGTAAATTTCATTTCCTTGATTTTGAAGTTAAAACCATCTGAAAACTTCTTTTTTTGGGGATATAGGAGTTTTCCCAAAAGATAATATTGCAGTGCCAGATAATCCCTGATATCAAAAGGAAATTCCATGAAAGTGACATTTGAAACTTCCTGAAAAAGCTTCTCGCTCTCTTTCTTTTCGCCAAGATGAAAAAGCGTGATGCCTTTCACGATACAGAATAGATATTTGTCCCTTTTGTAATGGTATTCTTCCTTAAATTCTTCGTAATCCTCCTTGCTGATTTCGGAAATGAACTCTTTCGCTTCGCTGTACCGCCCGATAAGATTAAGACAATCAGCAAAATAACTCGCAAAAAAGACCCTATCTCCATTTATAGTCTTTTTCCTAAAATTAGAATATTGGGTTTGAATTTCTTTCTCTAAATTCTGATGGTCATTATAGTGAAAATAATATAAAACCCTCGCCGCAGCAGCCCTAAACTCTGGAAAAACAAAAAACCATTTATATTCCTTTCTCATCAGAACCAGCTTTTTATTAATAAGTTTCAGCTGTTCCTCGATTTCTTTTTTGTCATCAAAATTCTCTGAAACGAACTTCCCAAACAGCACAAAAGACGGTGCAAAAACCTTGATATGGGAAATTTCCGTCTTCTTTCCCAAATCGGTGAGAATCTCCTGATATTCAGGGGCTGTAATCTTGCCATAGTGAGGGTGCCACGCCAGAGTGTATTCCAGCGCTACCCTATTGGTCGCAAATCTTTTGACAAATTCCTTGGTGTTTTCATTGGTTTCTAGGATTTTTTCGGCATACTTATAATTCACATCATTGAAGCCACTCTCACTCTTCAAAACACCTTTGTCTTTGACAGAATCATAAAATACCTTCAAAAAATCCTGTTTCAAAAGTGAAATATTTTTAGGTTTGCAGTAGTCATCGAAACTGCTGTATCCCATATGCTTACAAATAAGATTTAAGGTTACAGAACTAAATTTACTTTCTGCCTCCATTCTTCCTAAAAATCTACGAAGCGTACTGTTACCAATATTTATTTTTTTGGCTAACTCTTCTATATCTTTTGTTGTCTGTATTTTAGAGTGGTATACCTTTTTAAAATCTTCTTTTAGTCTGTCTATTTCTGCATCCATATTGTAGGGTTACATTTTGAACCAAAGATAAAAATTGTTTATTCAATTTGAGCAAAATTGAGCAAAATTTTAAAGGTATTTACGCTGTAACTTTGTGAAAAATTTTAAACTTAAAAAAACATTTTATGAATAAAAACGACAAGATTAAGAAAATAAAATCCATCTACAAAAAGGATTTTATAGTGGAAACAGAAAATGGAGAAGTCATAGAAATTTTGACTGATGACTATACCACCTATTATGACCAAAATGGAAATATTTTGGAAGAAAAACATAGAAAATGGTCTGATGACCAAAGTGAATACACCACAGAAACAACAAGTTATATCTATAACAAAGAAGGAAAACTAACTGAAAAGTATGAGAGAAATGGAGATTCCCAACATCCTTTGACAGATGATTATACCTATAAAACAATATATTCCTATGATGATAAAGGGAGACTTGTAGAAGAGGCTTCTTGTGATAAAGAAAATATTCATCCAAAAAAAGTTTCATATCAATACGATGAACGAGGAAATAAGACAGAATGCTCCATATATGAGTACTCTAATGAATGTGGAGAGATTTTAGATGAAATGATAGAATTTGTACATCATAAAATTTGCGCCAAATATGATGAAAACAATGATATGATAGAGGAATCTCATAATATTTCTTTTCGAGAGCGTGATACTTCTATTGATTATGACCTTGGTGGAACGAAAAGGACTATAAAATATGATAACCAGCATAACAAGGTAGAAATAATAGAATACACAAAACATAATACCACAAAAGAAATATGTAAGTATGAATATAATGACAAAAAAGAAATCATCAGTGAATACAAAGAAAATTTCAATAATGATGCACTAACAAAGACATCAAATATAAAATACACCAATGGAAACATCACCGATGTGATTTTCCAAGAATATGATGAAAATGGCTCAGAAACAGATATTTTCAATATCAAGCAGGTTTATGATAAATATGGAAATATGATACACCAAACAACCTGCGTAAATGGCGAACTCATAGGTGTGCAACGATCTGAAATAGAATATTACAATTAAAAATTATAGAATTATGTATAAAATTTACGAAGAAAAAATCAAAAACTTATTCGAGAGTCACAAATCCCAAGACCCTGAATTACAAGAAATCATCAACAGAAAATATGTTTATTCGCAGTTCCACACGGGAAGAAAAGTATTGTTTATAGGCTTAAATCCTTCCTTTAATGAAAAGCGAGCAAAAAAAGAAGAATATTATAAAAGTTTTGATGCAACTAATAACGACCACCCTTATTTCAAAAAATTCCCTATTCTTGTAGAAAACAAAAACGATTGGACTTTTCTTGATTTATTGTATATTAGAGAGACTAAGCATCAAAGTGTAAGAGATTTTTACAATAAAGAGCCTGACTTTATCAAACAACAATTGGAAATTTCAAAAGAAATCATCAAAGAAATAAATCCTGAAATTATCGTAGTCTGCGATACTTTTGCAAGAGATTTATTTAAAAGTGATACGATGAATTTTGAATTTGAGTTTGATGACACTATAGGCACTTATAGAATTATTAATAACTCTGATTTTAAGGACACTATTGTGTTTTTCTCTGGTATGCTGACAGGACAAAGAGCATTGGACAATGGCTCTTTTGAAAGACTTAAATGGCATCTCAACAAAGTAAAATCTTTGAAATAATTAAATCCAAACCCCAGCCCTCAAAAAGGCTGGGTTTTTATATAAAATCTTATTCCTGCACCACTTCCCTAATCAGCTCATACTCATAGCCTTTTGATATGAGATAGCGCACGGTTTTCATGGCTTTTTGATAGTTTTTTAGACCTTTCTGCTCGGAGAAATAGGCATTATACAGCTTTTCTATGGTCTTTTGGTAATCGGCTTCATCTATCTCGTCCATGCATTTATTGATGAGTTTTTCGGAAACTCCTTTGAATTTCAAGTGATTTTTTATCTTTAGCCTGCCCCAGTTTTTCAGGTAAAATTTTCCTCTGATGTAGCTTCTGGCAAACCGCTCTTCATTGAGATAATTTTCATTGATTAGATAAAGCATTATTTCATCTTTAGCCTCTGGAATCAGCAGAAAATCCTGCATTTTTTGTTCCACTTCCTGATGGCAGCGGTCTTGGTAAATGCAGTAATTTACCAGTTTTTGTTTAATCTCCTCAAAAGTGTACGATTTTCTTTTTTCTTCCATATCTACTTAAAAACTTTGCCAAAGTTATAAAACCTTGGCAAAATTAAAATTTTAATGATGATTAAAAATGATTTTATGCATTAAACAATGCTCTTCCCTTCATCAGGTCATTTACTTTGACTTTTACTGCATCTAGGACTTTTTCATCATTGATATTCTTTACAACTTCGTCTATCAAATCCGCGATAACTGGCATATCAGCCTCTTTCAGTCCACGAGTCGTTACCGCCGCAGTTCCTAATCTAATCCCCGAAGTGATAAACGGCGATTTGTCATCGTATGGAACCATATTTTTGTTACAAGTGATATCCGCTTTTACTAAAGCTTTTTCAGTTTCTTTTCCGTTTACTCCTTTATTTCTTAAATCAATGAGCATCAGGTGGTTATCCGTTCCACCACTTACAATATCAAAACCTCTGTCTATCATAGCCTTAGCCAATGCTTGGGAATTTGCAATAACTTGTTTAGCATACACCTCAAATTTTTGGTCAAGAGCCTCGCCATAAGCCACCGCTTTACCAGCGATTACATGTTCCAGCGGCCCTCCCTGAATTCCTGGGAATACAGCGCCATCCAGCACGGCACTCATCATTTTAGTTTCTCCTTTTGGTGTCTTGTGTCCGTATGGATTTTCATAATCTTTTCCAAGCATAATCATTCCTCCTCTCGGCCCTCTCAGGGTTTTGTGAGTCGTTGTAGTAACGATGTGGCAATGCTCAAAAGGCGAATTCAATAACTTTTTAGCGATAAGCCCCGCTGGGTGAGCGATATCTGCCCAAAGTGTAGCCCCTACTTCATCTGCTACTTCACGGAATTTAGCATAGTCCAAATCTCTGGAATAAGCTGAAAATCCAGCGATTATCATTTTTGGTTTTTCTTTTAGGGCAACTTGTCTCATTTGCTCATAGTCTATTCTCCCTGACTCTCTCTCAACACCGTAAAATACAGGCCTAAAGTTAATTCCAGAGAAATTAACATGTGAACCATGCGTAAGGTGTCCACCCATAGACAAGTCCATTCCCAGCACTGTATCACCAGGTTTCAGCACAGCCAAATATACCGCTGCATTTGCCTGAGAACCAGAGTGCGGCTGAACATTCACATAATCCACCCCGAAAAGCTGTTTTGCTCTATCTATGGCTAACTGCTCCACTTCATCCACCACTTCACAGCCGCCATAATATCTTCTCCCTGGGTAGCCTTCTGCGTATTTGTTCGTAAGAACGCTGCCCATAGCTTTCATAACATCATCAGAAACGAAATTCTCAGAAGCGATAAGCTCTATACCATTCGTTTGTCTTTGTCTTTCTTTTTCGATTAATTCAAATATAATATCTTGCATTGGAATAATTTTTGTCAAATTTAATTAAAATTTATTTCAAATCATCATAATTTATAGTATTTAAGTCTAATCTTAAATATTTTCCTGTGTTATCTATTGTTTTAGAATTTTTTGTTCCCATAAGCTCTAAAACTTTAGAATAAACTGTGGTAATGGAAGTTGGCTCCTCTATTTTCTGTCCTTTTTTATCTGTATTCATAGACGGAGAAAACCATATAAAATATGGCACTTGTACAGCTTCTTTATAATCGCCATGCTTATAGACCTCGTTTTCTTTAATCTGTCCATGGTCAGAAAAATAAACTAAAACAGAGTTTTTATCCTTAAGCTGCTCAAAAATTTGCCCAATAAGTTTATCCGTATATCTTATAGAATTATCATAGCATTCATCTATGCCTCCCTCCCATACAGCTTCTTTAGGTGGGTATTTGTCACATGCATAAGGGTGGCTTCCATTGATATGGAGTACTATCAGTTTTTTAGGAGAAGTGTCTTTTAAGGCTTCTTTTAAATAAGGAATGACAGCTTCATCATATCCATTAAGGAATTTTTTATTTCTAGAAAAAGTAGCAATCGCTGTAATCCCTAGAGCTCCACCTTGCGTACTGTACCAGTAAGTATTATATCCCGCATGATTAGCAGCATTTACTATATTATCACTAAGTTTTTTTAATTCTTTTTGATAATTATCAATATCAATGTTACTCAAAACTATGGGAACAGACATATTAGTAATAGCTGCTGGAGAATATGCATTCTGATAAAGCAGCATATTGTTTCTCTCGGCAACTTCATTAGGAGTAGTTTCTCTCTGGTAGCCATATAGAGACATATTTTGCTTCCTTACAGACTCACCTATTAGGACTACAATATTTTCTACAGACTGTTCTCCTGTTGGTATCAAATTATAACTAACCTTTGTATTTATTGTTTCATTCAAGTTTTTTTTCAATACTTGTGCAGCAACAAAATCCGAATAATGATATATTGCATTTTTTACCATCAGACCTCCACCTTTATTCTTTATATATTTATGTTTAATAAAAAATAAAAATGGGAAAACAATCCATATAAAAGAAAAAGCAATCAAGAATTTATTTCTTACAGGACTCTTATCTATAATCTTACTTCCACCTATAAAGATAAACAGTAAAATAATAAAGAATATGATTGTAGCAATAATTGGTAAAACCAATGTCTTGACCATACTGAGACTTTCAGAAACATTTGTCTCCAAAATACTGAGTGTCATACCTACATTAAATCCTTCTTTGTAAATAAAAAAACAAGAAGCTGAAAGCATGAAATTAAGACTCAATAAAAGTAATAGTAAGTAAGCTATGCTTCTTAAAAATTTGTTTTTTCTTAAAAATAGTACGCAAAAATACAGAAGCGATAAAAACATCAGAGAATACTCTATGATATTCCTTGCTGTGTCTATCTTTGCTCCTTTGCTCCTTTCAAAATCTAACAAATATGGGAAAGATGAAAGAAGTCCTACCACATATAAGAGCCAACCAATGATAATATAAATAAGTACACTTTTCTTTGAAAACATTTTCTAAAAAATTTCTTTTCTTATAATATTTTGCGAACGCTCTGGCCCCACAGATACCAAATAAACATTGATACCCAAATACTGTTCTATAAATTCTATGTATTTTTTTGCATTCTCTGGAAGTTCCTCATAGCATCTCACCTTTGTGATGTCTTCTTCCCAGCCTTTTAGTTCTTCGTAAATAGGCTCATAATCATAGAGTTTGGTCGTAGAAGAAGTGAAATAATCTATGATTTTCCCGTCTTCTGTACGGTATTTTGTAGCTATTTTCAGAGTATCTATCCCTGTGAGAACATCTAGTTTAGTGATTACCAGATTATTAATCCCGTTAATCATACAAGCATGTTTCAGCGAAACCAAATCCAGCCAGCCTGTTCTTCTCGGTCTGCCTGTTGTCGCCCCAAATTCATGTCCTATTTGTCTTATTTTTTCTCCTAAATCATCATTTAGTTCCGTAGGAAAAGGACCATTCCCTACCCTTGTAGTGTAGGCTTTGGCAACTCCGATGAGATTTTGTAGAGCCGTAGGAGGAACTCCTGCACCGCTACAAACTCCCCCTGTGGAAGGCGATGAGGAAGTCACATAAGGATATGTTCCGAAATCAATATCCAACATCAGCGCTTGCGCCCCTTCGAAAAGGATATTTTTGCCGTTTTTTATAGCTTCATTGATTTCTATTTCCGTGTCGATGATTCGGTCTTTTAACTTTTGACCAATGGCTAAAAATTCATTGTAAATTTCATCAAAACTAAGTGTAGGTTTTTCGAAATATTTCTCAAATAAAGCATTCTTTATTTTAAGATTTTTCTCTATTTTTTCTCTCAAAACCTCAGGATTTAGAAGGTCTATCATCCTAATGCCCACTCGTGCGATTTTGTCTTCGTAGCAAGGACCGATACCCTTTTTAGTCGTACCAATCTGCGTTCCGCCCTGTTCTTCCTCTCTATAAGTATCCAGAAGGATATGATAAGGCATGATAACATGCGCTCTTCGGCTGATGAATATATGGTCGGTTCTTCCGCCTTTTTCCTCTAATTTTTCCACCTCCGAGATAAAGGCTTTCGGATCTACCACCACTCCATTTGCGATGATGCATTTCCCTTTGCATTGGAGAACACCAGACGGCAGTAGATGAAGAACGAATTTCTCATCTCCCACATACACCGTGTGTCCAGCATTATTCCCACCCTGATAGCGGACTACATAATCAGATTTTGCGGAAAGAACATCCGTAATCTTTCCTTTTCCTTCGTCTCCGTACTGAAGACCAACAACTACATAAGTTGACATAATTATTTGTTTTTATTGTAATGTGACAAATTTAATTTATAATTTTTTCTAAAACAAATATTCTTTTCATTTAATGCAGTAAAGTTGATTTATCAAAATTTAATCTTGATTTATAACATATACAAACAATAAAATTCTTATTTTTGCATTTTGGAAAGATATGAGCAGTATTACAATTCATGACAAACATTTCGTTCCTTATCTCACCAATGAGGAATTGCAGAAAGCGATAAAAGACCTTGCAGAAAAGGTTTACGAAGACTACAAAGATGAAGTTCCTGTGTTTATCGGAGTACTGAATGGCGTTTTTATGTTTTTTTCAGACTTTATGAAATATTACCCAGGAAGATGCGAGGTAGCCTTTTTACAAGTAAGTTCTTACAATGGCGGACTTCAGTCTACAGGTATAGTTTATAAAAAAATGGACTTAACCAAAGATGTAGAGGGCAGACACATCATCCTGATGGAGGACATCGTAGATACAGGAAATACGATAGAAAGTCTTTTGGAATATTTCAAAAACACACACCGTCCGAAATCCCTAAAAATAGCTTCTCTGCTGCTAAAACCAGAAGTTTTCAAGAAAAATTTCCCAGTTGATTATGTAGCAAAAGAAATTCCTAATAAATTCGTGCTCGGCTACGGATTAGACTATGATGAGCTTGGAAGGAACCTTCCAGACCTCTACCAGCTCGAAGAAGGAAGAATCAACCACTAAAAAATAATAACTCTTCATAAAATGATAAATATCGTACTCTTTGGGCCTCCAGGAAGTGGTAAAGGCACTCAGGCTCAGAATTTAATACAGAAATTCAACTTGAAACAAATCTCCACAGGAGACCTTTTCAGACATAATATCAAGAATGAAACTGAACTTGGTAAATTAGCCAAATCCTACATGGACAAAGGAGAACTTGTTCCAGACCAAGTTACCATCGATATGCTTATCGATGAACTTAAAAAACCAACTGATGCTCAAGGGTTTATCTTCGATGGATTTCCAAGAACGGCATTCCAGACCGAAGCCTTGGAAGGAATCGTAAAAGATGTACTGAACGACCAGATTGACATTTGTCTTTCCCTCGTTGTAGAAGATGAAATCTTGGTAAAAAGGCTTTTGGAACGCGG
Organism: Flavobacteriaceae bacterium; assembly: GCA_013333255.2. Lineage (GTDB taxonomy): Bacteria > Bacteroidota > Bacteroidia > Flavobacteriales > Weeksellaceae > JABCPE02. The sequence continues at coordinate 151,488 of JABCPE020000007.1, forward strand.
TAAAACCAGTGGTAGAAGTGATGATGCTGATGAAAACATCATCCGAAACCGAATAAAAGAATACTACACTAAAACTGCCGAAGTTGCTGAACTTTACAAAAAACAAGGCAAATATGTAGAAGTGAACGGCGTAGGAGAAATCGCAGAAATCGCAGAAAAACTCTACACAGAAGTAGAAAAAATCAAATAAACTAAATAAAGGCTTTCAACAAAAATTGGAAGCCTTTTTTATATTGCCTATTTTCAGAAGTTTATCAATTTAATTTTTATCTTTGCAGTTGGTTTGAAAAATTTTCAAACCTAAAACATTTCAAAAAAATATCTATGTCAAATTTTGTAGATTATGTTAAAATCCACTGCCAGTCGGGGCATGGTGGTGCAGGTTCGGCTCATCTTAGAAGAGAAAAATATATAGCAAAAGGCGGCCCTGATGGCGGCGATGGAGGGCGTGGCGGTCATGTCATCATGAAAGGAAATGCACAGGAATGGACACTTCTTCCGCTTCGGTATACCCGCCACATAAAGGCAGAAAACGGACAACCTGGGGGCAAAAACCAGCTCACTGGGCGTTTCGGCGAGGATGTCTATATCGAGGTGCCTGTGGGAACGGTTGCACGAAATGAAAACGGCGAAATATTAGGCGAAATATTAGAACACGGACAAGAAATCATCCTGATGAAGGGTGGAAAGGGAGGTCTTGGGAATGAGCATTTTAAATCTGCTACCAATCAGACTCCTCGCTACGCACAGCCTGGGCTTCCTGGGGAGGAAGGCTACATCATCTTTGAGCTGAAAGTCCTTGCAGATGTAGGTTTAGTTGGCTTTCCTAACGCTGGTAAATCCACGCTTTTATCCGTGGTTTCGGCAGCAAAACCAAAAATTGCAGATTATGCCTTCACTACACTCACACCCAATTTGGGAATCGTAGAATACAGAAATTACAAATCCTTTGTAATGGCGGATATCCCAGGGATTATAGAAGGTGCAGCAGAAGGAAGAGGTCTAGGACACAGGTTTTTGAGACATATTGAACGAAATTCCATTCTTTTATTCCTTATCCCAGCAGATTCCAAAAATCATTATGAAGAGTTTAAAATTTTGGAAAACGAATTAAAAGAATACAATCCAGAACTTTTAGATAAAGATTTCATCGTATCTGTTTCAAAATCAGACCTTTTGGATGATGAATTAAAGGCCGAAATTTCAGCAGAATTTCCAGAAAAATACAAACCTTTGTTCTTCTCTGGAGTTACGCAGGAGGGGCTTATGGAGCTTAAAGATGTGATTTGGAAACACTTACATGGATAAAATTATGCAGGAAGAAATCCAAACTTACACCGCAAAAGATTTTGCATCAGACCAAGAGGTAAAATGGTGCCCTGGCTGCGGCGATTATTCTATTTTAAAGCAGGTTCAGAGCATTCTCCCAGAAATCGGTATCAAGAGGGAAAATATGGTTTTCGTGTCAGGAATCGGCTGTTCATCGCGGTTCCCTTACTATATGAACACCTACGGTATCCATAGTATCCATGGGCGTGCGCCTGCGGTGGCTACGGGCATCAAACTGGCTAACCCTGAGCTGAATGTATGGATCATCACGGGAGATGGCGATGGGCTGAGCATCGGTGGAAACCACTTTATACACCTGATGAGGAGGAATTTAGATGTGAATATCCTTCTTTTCAATAATGAAATCTATGGGCTGACCAAAGGGCAATTTTCACCAACTTCCCAGCTTGGTCTAAAAACTAAATCTTCACCTTTTGGGGTGATAGACCAGCCTTTTAATCCGCTGAGTCTTGCCTTGGGGAGCGGAGCTACATTTGTTTCGCGAACGCTGGACAGAGAGCCGAAAAGCCTTCGAGAGGTGCTTCTGGAAGCACAGAAACATAAAGGGACTTCTTTTGTGGAAATTTACCAAAATTGTGTGATTTTCAACGATGGAGTTTTTGATGAATTTACCAATAAAGCCACCAAAGAAGAGACTAATCTCTATCTGGAAAACGGAAAACCTTTGAAATTCGGAAAAGATTTATCCAAAGGAATTATTTTAGAGAATTTTGAGCCAAAAATCATTGATATTACGGAAGATACCGATGAATCGAAGCTTTGGATACATGATGAAACTTCTATCCTGAAAGCCCAGATTTTGGCAAGGTTTAATTTTGATGAAGAATTTTCTGATTTTCCACGCCCTTTTGGTGTTTTTTACAAAAAAAATAGAGCTTCTTACGAAGAAACTTTTACCAATCAAGTGGAAAAAAACAAGCCAGATATGCAGCAAATTCTGAACGGAAATATCACATGGACAGTTTAATTTATATCAAAAAATGGAACGAGTAGCATTTATCATCAATCCTTTCTCCGCGAAAAAAGAATACAAACCTTTCGTAAATGATTTAGAAAAAAAGGTGGAAAAGCCATTTTATCTCATTTCTAAATCGATAGAGGACACTTTTTCTTTTATAGAAAATAATATGGACAAGGTGGATATTTTCGTGGCTGTGGGCGGCGATGGGACGATATCTACAGTGGCTCAGAAGCTTATCAACACGGATAAAATTCTCGGAATATTCCCAGCTGGTTCTGGAAATGGTTTTGCGAATGAGAACCATTTTTCTAAAAATATAGATACTCTTCTTTCTAAAATTAAAAATAGAAAACACAGAGAAATAGATACTTTTACTATCAATGACAAGCTGTCTATCAATCTTTCTGGAGCGGGATTTGATGGCGAGGTCGCGAAGAATTTTGAGAAAACCAGCCGTGGTTTTGCGAATTATATCAAGACCTCTATCAGCACATTTTTTAAGTTTAAACCTATCAATATCAGTTTTGAGGAGAAATATAAATCCTACAATGGTGAATATCTGATGATGAACCTTGCGAATACCAGACAGTTCGGAAATAATGCCTATATCGCGCCACAGGCGCTGGTAACGGATGGCTTGGTAGATGTGGTTTTGGTGAAAAAATTCCCTGTGTGGTATGCGGCTCCATTTGCATTGAAAATGTTCGCAAAAACCTTGAAACAAGATAAATATTTGACTTATTTCACTTGTTCAGAACTAGAGTTTTCATTGGATACAGACACTTGGCACATAGATGGCGAATACAACCAGATTTCCTCTCCTGTGAAAGTGAAAGTCCTTCCTAAAAGTCTGAAAATTTTAATTTAAAAAAATAAAAATCTCCCAAATTTGGGAGATTTCTTTTATATTTCTGTATGTAGGTCAAACTCTTCAAGGTAGTCATTCACTCGTTTTAAGAACAATCCTCCAAGTGAGCCATCCACTACTCTATGGTCGTAGGAATGAGACATGAACATTTTTTGTCGTATTGCTATCACATCTCCTTGTGGAGTTTCTAAAACTGCTGGTTTTTTGACAATCGCTCCTATGGCCAATATCGCAACCTGCGGCTGTGGAATGATAGGTGTTCCCATAAGATTCCCGAAAGTCCCTATATTAGAAATAGTATAGGTAGCTCCTTGAATATCCTGCGGGCTAAGTTTTTTATTTCTTGCTTTATCCACCAAAGCATTTATAGCCTTCGCTAAACCACTTAGACTAAGCTGGTCAGCATTCTTAATAACAGGAACGATAAGGTTACCATCTGGCAATGCTGTCGCTATTCCTATATTTATATTCTTTCTTTTGATGATTTTGTCTCCATCTACAGAGATGTTTATCATTGGGAAATCTTGTATCGCTTTTACTACAGCTCTCACGAAGATAGGCATGTAGGTAAGTTTCTCTCCTTCTCTCTTCTCAAATGAAGCCTTGTTTTTGGCTCTCCATTTTACGATGTTTGTAACATCTGTTTCTATAAACGAGCTTACATGCGGAGAAATCTGTTTGCTAAGCAGCATATTTTCAGCGATGATTTTTCTCATTCTATCCATTTGGATAATTTCATCACCTTCATTAGCTGTCACAGCTGGTGCAGAAGCCTGAACTGGTTTCGGAGCTGATAATGCATTAGATTCTGCTGCTTTTGGCTGCTGTACAGTTTTCGCATTTCCTCTATTGCTGACAAATTCTAAAATATCTTCTTTCGTGATTCTGCCTTCCAGCCCTCTTCCTTGGATGCTTTTCAGCTCTTCTTCCGTTATATTTTCTTCTTGGATAATAGACCTTACCAACGGCGAAAGATTCATTCCCTCTATGCTCACCGGCATAGAAACAGGCACGATTTTAAATGGCTCCTCCAAAAGGTCTACCACTTTATATTCTACTATTTCTTCTTTGTTTTCCTCTTCTTTTTCATCAGATTCTGGTTGAGCATCTGCTGTCTCCTCTCCTTGTATTTCTAATATTGCGATAGGTTCTCCCACTTTTGCAACTTGGTCTTTTTCTACCAAAATCTTAACGATTTTTCCAGAAACAGGTGTGGGAACATCAGAATCCACTTTATCCGTAGCGATTTCTACTACACTATCATCCTCAGCTACAAAATCTCCTTCTCTAAAAAGCCATTCTATAACGGTTGCCTCCATCACACCTTCTCCCATGGAAGGTAATAACAATTTATATTCTGCCATAACTCTTTATTACAAACCACAAAGATAACATTTCTTATTGAATTTTTCTAATATCGCTTCTTAAAATTTGATTTTAAATGAATAAATGAGATATTTCATATTTCTAATTTTTAGTTAATCTAATAGGATTATCTAATTTTGCAAATCTTTAAAAGTAAATTTCATGAACAAGATATTACAATTTTTCAACCTTGACCAAAAAATCAATTGGAGAATAGAAATTTTAGCTGGGCTTACCGTAGCGATGACCATGATTCCAGAGTCTCTTTCTTTTGCTATTTTAGCAGGTTTTCCGCCTCTTTCTGGGCTTTATGCGGCATTCATCGCTGGATTGGTAGCGGCTATGTTTGGCGGCAGACCTGGGCTCATTTCGGGCGGGGCTGGGGCTACTGTGGTCACGCTCATTGGACTTATAAAACTTCATGGTTTAGACTATGCCTTTGCAGCAGTGGCGATGGCTGGGGTTATTCAGCTGATTGTGGGAATTTTTAAATGGGCTAAATACATTCGCCTCGTTCCAAGTTCGGTGATGTATGGTTTTGTAAATGGTTTAGCGGTGATTATTTTTTCGGCTCAGCTGGAACAATTCAAAACTGCTGCACCAGATGGACAAATGGAATGGCTCACAGGAACACCGATGATGATAATGGCTGGGCTGGTGGCGCTTACTATACTGATTACTTGGCTTTTCCCTAAAATCTCAAAAGCAGTTCCTTCGTCATTGATGGCGATTATCGTAGTATTTACGATTGTTTTAGTTTTCGGAATTGAAACCAAAACCGTGGGCGATATCTCTCCTATCAGTGGTTCTCTTCCGCCATTTCATATTCCAAATATTCCTCTGACTTGGGAAACTTTCATGATTATTCTTCCTGCTGGGGCTATAGTCGCTGCTGTGGGGCTTACAGAGGGACTTTTGACTCTAAATCTCGTTGATGAAATCACGGAAACCAAAGGAAATGGCTCTAGAGAAAGCCTTGCGCAAGGGGCTTCTAACATTCTGAACGGCTTTTTCTCAGGGATGGGAGGCTGTCCTATGATTGCCCAGACTCTGGTAAATCTCAATGCTGGTTCTAGAAGCAGAGTTTCTGGGGTTATCGCGGCTCTGGCTATTCTTATGATTATCCTCATTGCGGCTCCTATTATCGAGAAAATCCCTATGGCAGCGCTTACTGGGGTAATGATGGTAGTTGCATTTTTAACCTTTAAATGGTCTAGTTTTAAGATTTTAAATAAAATGCCAAAAACTGATGTTTTCATCATCATTTTAGTAACTGCTATTACCATCATTACGCATAATTTAGCAGTGGCAGTTCTGACAGGAATCATCATCTCTGGACTGAATTTTACTTGGCAAAAAGCCAATGAACTCAGCGTAAATACTGAAACCAATGGCACTGAGAAAATCTATCATCTAAACTCTGACTTGTTCTTCGGAGCGGTGGCTTCTTTTGAAGGTATTTTTGATATAAAAAACGACCCAAAAACAGTGGTTATTGACTTCAAAAACAGCGAAATAAAGGATATGAGCGCACTAGAATCTTTAGCCAAAATGACCAATAAATACGCTAGTCTGGATAAAGTTTTGTACCTAAAAAATCTAAATGAAAATTCTAAAAAAAGAGTAGAAAAAGCCAAACCTGTTATTGAATTAAATTTATTGGGCTAAAATAGGTTTCAAATTTTATCTTTTTGCTTACCTTTGTAAAAATTTGTAGAAATGAAAAAATTAGCTAAATATGCATTGTTCGCCCTTACAGTAGTGTCTGCCACGGCTTGTTTCAATGAGAAAAAAGTATACAATAGAAGCACAGTATCTGAAAAACATGGTAAAATGCTCCTTGGAAGACAGACCAGAGACCAACTGAAACAAGAGCCTTTCAATGCGTGGTATGAGGAGGAATACAAGAGTTATGAATACGACCCTCAGACCATCAAAGAACTTCAAAAAAAGAACTTAACGAGTCATAATATCATCGTGTTTTTTGGGACTTGGTGTGGAGACTCACATAGAGAAGTGCCTAGATTGCTGAAAATTTTGGATGCGGTGAAATACCCTGAACAAAGGCTGACTCTGGTAGCCGTAAACAGAAAAAAGGAAACTCCTGATGGAGAGGATGTCCCTTACAACCTCAAAAGAGTGCCTACTATAATTGTCCAAAATAAATATGACAAAGAAGTGGGAAGAATCATAGAATCTCCAAACAGCGGTTCTTTGGAAAATGATTTATTAGAAATCTTAAACAAAAGCAAATAAGCATTGAAAAATTCTTATAAAAATATTTTCGTTTTTCTATTTGGTGCTTTATTCGCCTATTTATTGGTCTTTTTCTTCCAAAAAAACACAGAAAAAGAGGCAGAAGCTATCAATAAGGACTACTATATCCTTAGCAATCAGATAGAAAAAATGAACAAAATGATAGTCTTAGAGCAGAACTTTTCTAGTTTCCAAACTCATAAAAGTTCTGCCTTTGAACTTGGCGGCGTGAAGTTTCTTTCCAAAGAAATGGTGCTCTATACTACGGCAAAAGCGCAGGTGACTTATGATTTAAAGAAACTAAAAATAGAAGTGGATTCTACGAATAAAAAACTAATCATAAAGGAAATCCCTGAAGCTGAAATCAAAATTTATCCTGATGTGAAAATTCATTTTATGGATGATTATGCTGTGAATAGATTTTCTAAAGCCGACCTAAATAACATCATGGAATCTGCAAAGAAAAATATGACTAACAGCATTAATCAGACCAAGCTAAAAGAGGAAGGAAGGCAACAGCTGATTTCCAACCTGCAGGATATTTTTGTATTGGCTAAATCCCTAAACTACACCATAGAGGACGAAACCAAAACTTTACCCGAAATTTTATAGTTTAAATTTCAGCAGATATTCTTTGGTTTCGGTGGAAATTCTCCTGCTTTCTCTTGCTTTTTGAATGGTTTTGTTCTGCACAAAAGGCGGCAAGATCTTGGCTTCTATCAGTGGCATAGTCGCTTCATACTGCTTCGCAAGAGCCGTTGCGAAATACCAAGCGAGCATCATATTCACATAGTATTCCTCGGATTTCACCTCAGAAACCAGCTGGAGCATCTCTTTTTGGAAATGCTCATCCAGATAATTGGAAAGCAGCAGCCCTACGGCATATCTTATCGTATAAATTTTATCGCTTTTTATCCATTTTTGGATGTATTCATAGACTTCCTTGGGATATTTTTGGAAGATTTTAGGAGAAAATACATCACAAACCGCCCAGTTATCCACGAATGGAAGAAAAGCCTCTGTATGCTCCACGGCACTTTGGAAATCTTTTATCTGCTCAATAAGAAAGCCATGCAGGAGATTTTCTTCATAATAATCGTGTGGCAGGTCGCTGAGAAACTCCTCCACCGCGAGTTTATCTTTATAAAATTCTTTGGCAAATTTCCGTAAAATAGGAACACGAATGCCGATGATTTTTTCTTTGTCCACATTGGGAATGAGTTTCGCGGTGAAATCTCTGTATTCCTTGTCCTGTAAAGCGAAAAGCTCTTTTTGTAAAGGATTCTCAATAATCATTTGATAATTTTTCTATATTTAATTAATTATTTTCTTCCAATATCTTTATTATTTTTAGCATAACTTAGCCTTACATTACCGAGATGGTCGGTATAGTTGTAGACATATCTTTGTTTTACAAAGTCATAATAGTCTTCTGCTGGTTACTTTTTATGATATTTACCATCATATTTGATGAAAATTATTAAATTGTCATATTGATTTCTCATGATAATTGTATCTTCGACATAATAAATAACTTTTTGTGTCCATCTTTCATATTTTCCTCCTAAATTCTTCATATAAAAAGTAATTACATTATTCTTTATCTTCCATTGGTTTTCTTTATTATCTAAATCGGTTCTCTTTACTAATTCCCCTGTTTTTAAATAATGAGTATATTCATATTTAGTTCCATTCGTAAAGTATTCCTCTACAGAATACGGATTATATCTTCTATCTTTAAATAACTCTGACACATACCATTTTGTCCCATTTTCTGATGATATTATTTTTATTATCTTATCTTCTTCACTCTTACAAGATAGCAATATAAAACTAATTATGAGCATTTTCAATATCTTCATAAGTCTGATATTTTTGTTTATTTCCTTTGGTAAAGCCGTGTTTTATGATTTTGCCGCTACAATAAGAACAACCTGTCCACACATCTGGAACACGAGGAATGAAACTCAGTCATATACATCATTATTTTTGTGCAAAATATAGATAGGCTATTGCCCATCTATATTATGGTTTTTATATTATTATGTTAGTTCTGTTTATCAGATAGTTATATATTATTTATAATTAAAAACAACACATCTGGAACATTACCATTAATATTTCTTTTTTATGGCTTGTACAGCTTAATATTGATAAAATTACAGCTGTAAATAGTATTTTATACATAGTTAGTTTTTATTTGATTTTTTTTATAAAATCAATTGAATATATATTTTGAGAAAATAGGATTTATAGTTGTTTCATATTTTTTATCTACAATGACAATTTTAGGGAATTCAATGGTTATCAAGTGGCATAAATTCGTATCTCTACAATTTTTTTGAATTTTTATAAAATCTCCTCTTTTAGTAAAAATTATTTTATTATTAGGCTTAGTTTTAGGTCTAAAAAATATAGATATATTGATGAATTTTTCATCAGAGATAACCTGAGCCAAATTGATTTTAAGCTTTTCATTTTGGATTTTTATATCGATGTTTAGGCATCTATTATCTACTTTGAATAAGTTAGGTTCAACTTGCTCACTTTCTTCTGTACAACAAAAGACTTGAATATTGCTATCCTGAGGGATATTGTTGTTTATTTGATTGATATATAAATATTTATAATCTATTTGTGCATAACAAATAAAAGAGTATAATAGAACTATAGAAGCAATAATTTGTTTAGTCATAAATATTAGGTTTAATTATGTTCAGGGTCTGAAGATGATCTTTGAGGTATATTAAGAATCTCTCTTACAGTATTTTCTTCTTCAATAACATTTTTTTGATTTCTTCCCTCATAAATAGTATGAGCAATTTCATGAATCAGTGTTGCTTCAGCACTTTTAGGTGTAGTTATAACTTTCTTATTTTGAAATATCACTTCGTGAGCTTTTCCGCACTTAGTGCCATCTGGGCAACTTTGGGCACCAGTTACAAGGTTTCCATTTGTATCTTGATATATATATGTTTCATTATACAGAGGAATATCTGTAAGATTTTGAGGGTCCATTAGAATAGTAGCATTTACTATCTTATGATTTTCATTTGTTTTTTGTATTGTATATTGGGAGACTTTTCCATCTTCAATATTTAAAGAGTACTGATTTTGTGATGGTAAAGGTAGAATATTAATCTTGATAGCCAAAGCTGATTTCTACTAATTTTTTATTTATAAAGATATATTTACTTTCGTAGATATCATCCTCTCTATTGAAAGTAAATTATAGTATCTTTTATTATTTTTCGTTTTAAGTTTAAATCTTTATATCTACTAAGAAAATCTTGCTCTTTCATATATAAAAAAGCTCCTTTATTTGTTTGAAAAAAAATATCTGGAAGAATAATTAATTTAGTTTGATATTCTTTAGGAACTTCTTCTAATATAAAAAAGTAATTATATTCATTCTTTGCTCCACCATATGCTCTTCTTATTTCTAAATATTGAGTTTTGTTTTTATTAGATAGTATTACGCACTCTCCCTTATCATAATCTTCAATTATATATGAGCTAATATCACCTAATTGATTTAAAATACTATTACTATCCGCTAAAGTAATTCTGTTAACGGAACTGTCAATAGATAAGTCATTGGAAGTATAATGATTAAAATGAGCTTGTTTATCTACTTTATTACAAGATAAGATAAATAATGTAAATATAATTATAATTATAATTATAATTATATTATTGACCGATAGATTTATTTGCTTTACCATGGTTGCCATAATTGGGATTATTAGGAATTTGAAAATTGAACTTCATAGTTTTACCATCCTTTATATAGTTATTAAAGAAATCTCCTTGATAATTACCCCTATTAAAAGTAATATTAAAAATACTCTTCTTTTCATAATTATATCTATTTTTAACTTTATTGGAGTCTGTATTTTATCATATATAGATTGTGTTACATGATCTCTCTTAATTTCATTATTTTGTATATTTATTTATCCAAATCAACAAAACTGACTTTCTTCTCAAAAAATCTATATCCCAAAACAGCGATGCTAACGCCTATTACCAGTCCCACAGCCACATCCGTAGGGAAATGCACCGCCAGATACATCCTGCTGAATGCATAAGGCACCGCCCAAAGATAAACCCAAAACGCCCATCGCAAAACGCTTCTCAACACTAAATAAAGAAAAGTGCAGATAGCAAAACTATTGCTGGTATGCCCTGAAAAAAAGCTATATCCTTTTTCCGTAGTAATGATTCTAAGATAAGGTATCAGCTCCTCATTATGCAAAGGACGAAGCCGCTGTACCAGTTCCTTGGTTCCTGTGGTCATCAGAGCAGTGAACAAAAAGGTCAGCGAGAAACAAATCAAAATCCATTTCACCTCTCTTTTAGAAAAATATCTAAATACTAAAAAAAGAATCAGCACATAAAACGGAATCCAGTTCCATGCATCCGTAATGGTCAGCCAAAAACTATCCCACTCTACACTGCCTGTCTGATTGATAAAAATCAACAACTGATGGTCTAAATCTATAATACGCTCTATCATTTTATTAAAAAAAGGAGGCTATTTATACCGCCTCCTTGTAAGTTTTTTATTTATGAATTAACTTTCCCAGTCAATAGCGCGGATTTCCCCATTTAGGTCATACTTCACGGCAAGGATTTCATCGCTTTCCTCTGGGCGTATCATATAGTCTATTACTACCTCACCTATTGAACCCTCATAAACGGAATACCACAACCCAATGGTTTCTATCTGCATCTCCGCAACGAAATCATCCACATTTTCAGGAATATTCTCTAATTCTTCTGCATGAAAATTCATGTATTCAGGTTCCTCCTCTAAATAGACTTTCAAGGCTTTACGGGCTTTTTCATCCACTGCATCAAAGTCTTTTAGGAATTTTTCAAATGAATCCAGCCTTTCTATGGACAAATCATCCTCTCCACAGAACCAAAAAAATACAATTATATTCCCGTTCTTGTAAGGAATATTTTCTTCCCACAATACATCATAATCATCCAGCCCTTCCGTATTTAATTCTCCAAAATACGCATGCTTTAAGTGTTTCATAAATTATTTGTTTAAAATTATTTCTTTTGAAATGTAAATAATTTCCTGCCTCTTGCTTATTTTACACTCACTCTACCAGAGCCGTTGATTTTCTGCTTTACTTTCTTCGGATTTCCTTTAATGGTAACATCACCAGAACCCGTTATGGAAACATCCACATCTTCGGTCACATAGGCGGAAACATCGCCTGCACCACTTATGCTGATAACGGCTTTTTCGGCAGTTAGTTTTGAAGTATCTACATCACCACTGCCACTGATATCGATGGATAAGTCCTTAGCCCTGCCGCTTACTCGGATATCGCCCGCACCAACTACCTCCAAAGCGAGAGAGGAAACATCCACCGCCAAACGCGCATCACCGCTGCCGTATATGCCAACATTTAAAGTCTTTGTTTCCAGATTTTTTTCGGAGTAAATATCCGCGGAACCTTTGATGTCCACTTGTTTCAAACGAGAATCCACAGGAACATAAATGATGATAGGCTCTTTTACCTTGTATCTGTTCTTTTCTGCGCCTATTTTCAGCAGTCCATCAGACACCTCTGTCTGTATGAGCGGAAGGATGTTGTCAGGAGCTTTTATTTTAATCTTGCCGACCTCTCCATCGGTGAAAATAACATCATAGCTACCCAAAACCTCTATTCTGTCATACGCAGAAAGTTGTTTTTCTTGGGTAATGATGTTGTTGCTCCCCACGACTACTTGATTTTTACTACAATTTATCAACAGTAAAGCCAAAAACACTAAAGCGATTACTCTTTTCATGATGTTATTATTTAAAATTATTGATTAAAACCAAGAGGTTTTCCATCTTTCCGAAGAGGTTCTGGTTTCGTTTATTTTTTAGACAAATGGTAGTAAGCAAGCATCTTATAGTATAATTTCGCTGCCAAAAATGCCGTAGGTTTTGGATTAGCAGAATCCATAAGTTCCACGATATCAAACGCAACTACATTACATTTCTCAAAAACTTTCTTTAATAATTTCAAAGTAGGATACCAAGCCAATCCCCCTGGTTCTGGCGTTCCCGTAGATGGCGCTATAGACGGGTCAAAAGCATCCAAATCTATCGTAATATACACATTACCAGAAACTTTACTAAGGACATCTTCTATCCAGTTTGGATTTTCAGCAATCTCGTGCGCCCAGAAACACTGCCCTTTTGGGACATACTGCATTTCTTCCACATCACACGAACGGATTCCTACCTGAACCAAATTATGCTTTTGATTAGCCTCAAAAACAGCGCAAGCGTGATTAGAAGTAGAACCATGAAACTCTGGTCTTAGGTCTGTATGGGCATCCAGCTGAAGCACCGTAAGGTTTTCGTACTTCTCTCCCACTGCACGGATAGAACCGATGGACACAGAATGTTCCCCACCAAAAAGCGTAAAAAGCTTGTCATGCTGAAGCATTTCTTTTGTTTTTTGATAAACAGCCTCTGTCATGGCTTCTGGCGAAGAATCCTCTGTAACTTCCCCAGCTAAATAAACTCCCTCCAAATACGGCTCCGTAGCAGTCTCTATATCATAGAGTTCCATATTTTCTGAAGCATCCAAGAAAAGTTCAGGGCCTTTATCTGCACCCTTTCCCCAAGTAGAAGTTCCATCATAGGGAACTGTTACCAGCATTACTTTTGAGTTTTCTAATGTTGCATTTTCTTCTGGTATTCCTGCGTATGTTTTCATTTTTTATGTATTTAAATTCTATTTTAAACTAATTTTACTAACTTATCTCAAATCACAAACCTGCTCCACAAGAGCTGGATATTTCTTAAACAATTCTTTTCCCACTGCGAATTTCTCCTTCATTTCTACTATATTATCATAATTGATATGTGGATATTTTTCAAAAACTATATCCCTTATTTCGCTCTCATCTTCGTTTTCGTGGTTTTCAGAGTAGGCTTCATCACTCACATAAAGCAGCCCCTCTGCCCAAGTGTCCCCAATATCAAAATGATATTTCCCGCTAATGAAAGCATTGATATCTTTGGTTATATCTTCAAAAAATTCTTTCCCTTTCAGCAAAAGCCAGCATCGGAAATAAATAAATCCATCGGCAGAAACATAAGGCTCTTCCTCAAAGCTATAAACACCATCTTTTTTCTCAAAATCACAATTCAAAATGATGTAAAGCTCTGCTATTTGGGCGGTATATAGTTCCATCAGTTTTTCTTGCATAGTTTTTTCAAAAGATACCAAACGCTCTTTTCCATGCTTCGCTAGATAACTTGTCAGCTTTTCCAGATGCTCTTCTACATCGTAGGCATCCCACTTTTTCTTGTTGTATTTATAGCTTTTTTCAATGGCTTCCCAAAACAAAAATTCAGCTTTTTCCTCCTCGCTCATTTCTATTTTAGCAGGAATTTCTTCGTTTGGAGAAACTTCTACATAGCCTTTTTTCATTTTTTGAGCGATGAGTTTTTCGCTTTCCTTTTGGCATTCTTCTTCACTCGTGAATTTCTTTGTCATTTCTCGCCCAGCAGTCCCTATTTTTCCATAATAAACGATTTGCTCCTCTCCTTCATATTCGATATTCCAAAACTTATCGGACAAATCATTTTGATTGATAAAAAACCTTTTCATCGCTCGTTTTTTTTGAAGATTAAATTAAATTTTTATTCGCTCAATATCTGCGCCTATGGCTTTTAGTCGACCTTCTATGTCTTCATAGCCTCGGTCTATCTGCTCTATATTGTGGATTATACTTTTCCCTTCAGCTGAAAGAGCCGCTATCAGAAGGGCATTTCCTGCTCTGATGTCTGGCGAAATCAATGTAGTTCCTCTCAACGGCGTTTCGTGGTTAAGCCCTATTACTGTGGCTCTATGCGGGTCACAAAGGATGATTTGCGCTCCCATATCAATTAGTTTATCCACGAAAAACAGACGGCTTTCGAACATTTTCTGATGAACAAGAACACTTCCCTTCGCCTGAGTAGCCACAACCAAAATAATTGAAAGTAAATCTGGCGTAAAACCAGGCCAAGGAGCATCAGAAACGGTCAAAATAGACCCATCGATGAACTTTTGTATTTTATAATTTTCCTGCGATGGAATGTAGATATCATCGCCTTTTCGCTCCAATTTTATTCCTAATTTTCGGAATGTATCAGGAATAATGCCGAGCTGTTCCCAGTTCACATTCTTGATGGTAATCTCTGACTTTGTCATCGCTGCCAGCCCAATCCAAGAACCGATTTCCACCATATCTGGAAGGAGAACATGCTCTGTTCCTCCAAGGCTTTCCACACCTTCTATCGTCAGCAGGTTAGAGCCTATTCCTGTTATTTTCGCTCCCATTCTATTGAGCATCTTGCAGAGCTGCTGGAGATACGGCTCACAAGCTGCATTGTAAATTTGGGTCGTTCCCTTAGCCAAAACAGCCGCCATGATGATATTGGCAGTCCCCGTTACCGAAGCTTCCTCCAAGAGAATAAATTTCCCATTTAATTCCTTAGCTGTAAGGGTGTAAAAACTTTCTTCTTCATTAAAATTAAATTCTGCTCCCAGCTCCACAAAACCCTGAAAATGAGTATCCAGCCTTCTTCTTCCTATTTTGTCTCCTCCTGGTGTAGGCATATACGCCTCACCGAAACGCGCAAGCATCGGCCCTAAAAGCATCACAGAGCCTCTAAGTTTTGCTCCATCTTTTCTAAATTCCTTTGATTTAATGTAGTCAAAATGGATATTATCGGCCTGAAAAGTAAAATCTCCTTTTCCGTTTTTAATTACTTTTACCCCGAAATCTTGTAGGATTTCTATCAAACGATTAACATCCTTGATGTCTGGTATATTACTGATTCTCACAGGCTCAGAAGTCAAAAGCACGGCGCAAAGAATTTGCAGTGCTTCGTTTTTAGCTCCTTGTGGTGTGATTTCTCCGCTTAGTTTTTTTCCTCCTCTTATCTGAAATGCTTCTGTCATCTTTTTCTATTTTTTTGGGAATGATGGTTTCTTTTTTTATAATTATTTCTCTTATTTCTGTTAGGATGATAGATTTTACTTTTATCCAAAGTTTCTATCCCTGTCAAGTCTAATTTATCCTGAGAAAGTTCCTTCAAATGCCTGAAAATCACTTCATCCTGCACATGTTCTTTGTTATAGACATTATAGGATTTTTTCATATTGTTGGCAATTACCTGTATCAGCACATCTTTCTCCTCGCCTTCTTCCAGCTCTATGGCCTTGTCTATCAGCTGTAAAATGCTCTTCCCGTAGAACTTGTATTCATTATCAAAAGATGGATAATCCATTCTATTGGGCTTTTGGGCAAGTTCCTCCTTCGTTGGGAAAGGATACGGCGCATCTACATCCAAATCATAATCTGCCAAAATATACAAGTGATCCCAAAGCTTATGCTTATAATTTTCCTCATCGCGGAGATGAGGATTTCTTTGTCCCATAAATTCTACTATGGTTTTCGCCACTTCGTTACGCTCTTCCTTGGAAGGTAGCGATTTACAGTACTCTACCATCTGCTGGATATTTCTGCCATATTCTGGCATGAGTAACTTTGTGCGGTTTGTGTTGTACTCCATTGTGTTTATTAATAATATTTTGAATAAGCCTAAATGACCTATTTCATTGAAAACTAATTAACTAAGTCTAATCCTCCAAAATTACCTGAACTCATCATCAGGTAAGCACCTTGGGTCTTGTCCAGCGTGTTCCAATATTCGTGAAGACTTTCGGCATTGGTAAAGACTTTTAGGTCTGGATTACCGAATTTTTCTTTAATCATTTCAGGAGAAATCGGCTCCATTCGTTTGATTTTCAAGGCTTCTTCCGAATAGAAAATCACTCCTGTATCCAGTCCGTCCATTGCTCCTTTGTATTGTTCTAAAAATATGGAATTCAGCGAACTATAAGTATGAAGCTCTAAAAATCCGTAAGTTTTTTCCTGTTTAAACTGCTCCTTGAAAGCCGCCACAGTTGCCTTTACCTTGGATGGAGCGTGAGCAAAATCTTTATACAAAATTCCGCCATCTTTTCTCTCCACTTTTTCTAATCGCTTGGAAGCTCCTTTGAAACTCATTATCGCTTCATAAAACTCCTCCTCCATAATGCCAAGCTGCTGGCAGATAAGTTTTGCGCCTTCCATATTGAGCAAATTATGTTTCCCAAAAACAGAGAGCGGAATTTCGCCCATGCTTGTTTTTAGATAAACTTTCCCTTCGCGAATGCTGTATTCAGGAGTTTTGTAAGGCAGTTTTCGGAAATATTTCTGGCTGTTTTCTACGATTTTTACCACTTCTTCATCTTCCTCATTATACACCAAAACTCCGCCAGAAGTGATGCTTTCGGTAAATTTTCTGAACTGCTCTAAATAATCATCAAAAGTCTTAAAAACATTGATATGATCCCATGCTATGCCGCTGATTAGGGCGATATTTGGGTGATAATGCAGGAATTTAGGCTGTCTGTCCTCGGCAGAAGAAAGATACTCATCACCCTCCAAAATCATAAAGTCTGTATCTTCGGTAATTTTCACCATGCAGTCAAAGCCTTCCAGCTGGGCGCCCACCATGTAGTCTATTTCCTTGTTGTGAAAATTCAGCACATGCAGAATCATAGAAGTGATGGTGGTTTTCCCATGTGAACCAGCAATTACTACTCTGGTTTTTTCCTTGCTCTGCTGATAGAGAAATTCTGGATATGAATAGATTTTTAATCCCAATTCTTTGGCTCTTGCCAGTTCTGGATTGTCTGCATGGGCGTGCATTCCCAAAATTACAGCATCTATATTCGCTGTGATTTTCTCTGGAAACCAGCCAAACTCCTTTGGAAGAATGCCTTTCTGCTCCAATCGTGTTTTTGAGGGTTCAAAGATAGCATCATCTGAGCCTGTAACCTCAAAACCTTTATTTTTCAGTGCGATAGCAAGATTGTGCATGGCACTCCCTCCTATGGCGATAAAATGAACTTTCATATTTTTCTTTTATGCTTGTGATTTTTCTTCTTGTTTTTCTGCCTCCTCTTGTTTTTTTCGTTCCAGCTCTTGGTCGTATTCATGGAGGACATTGTGTTTTGGTGTCTGCTCTATGGCATTCATTATTTTATCCAAAATCTGTTCAGCACTTTCGTTGTCGTAGTCTATGTCAAGCGGTTTTTTAAACTCCATTGTCGGCTGCACGCCTGTCACTTTCAGTCTTAATCCTTTTTTGTCAAAAGCCCTACGGAAACCATTGATTTTCACTGGAATTACTATCGCTCTCTGCTGAAGGACTAGTTTCGCTGTTCCCTTTCTCCCAGGAGCAAAAGCAGCCGTAGTTCCCTGCGGGAAAGACACCACCCAGCCGTTATCCAGCGCTTTTAGGATGTTTTCTACTTCGGACATATCTACTTTTCTATTGACATTCTGCCCGTTGGCACGCCAAGTTCTTTTCACAGTAACAGCTCCCACCAGCTTAAAAATCCTTGTCAGAAGCCCTTTATTCATGGTTTCTTCCGCTGCCACATAGTAGAAATCTACTTTGGGATTGAGAATGTAAATAGGATTAGCAATCGTATTGATAAAGCCGTTATTCACTGCACAAAAGACATGATACATCGCTGCCACATCTGCAAAATAAGTCTGGTGATTGGAAACAAAAAGCACATTAGTCTTCGGTAAATCCACCAAATGCTCTGCTCCTGTGATTTTCAGTTTATTAAAACCATTGAACCTTCGGTAAGAAACCAGCCCAAAGATAAACACCACCAATCTTTTCAAAATATACCAGTTGCCAAAGGCATCTGTAAATATGTTTTTCTTTCCCATATTTTAATTTTAAGAACGAAATATAAAGCCCCAAATTTAAGGATTTTTCCCTTGCCGAGACTAATTCAGCATTATTTTTTCAGCATATTTCTCTGCAAAAAGCTTTTTGTCCTCCTGCATTTTTTCCAAAGTCGCAGGCAGGCGGTAACCAAAAAGGAACTTTCCTTCCTCATCCAGAAAGAGAATTTCCTTTTCCTCACCGTCTATCATCTGTGCGAAAATATCCCACATAGACTGGTCTTTCAGCTTTAATAATTCAAAAAACTCCTTGGCTTGTATATGTATAGTTTTCATAAATTTCTGATATTTAGAACTTACAAAAATATAAAAAAGAGAGGATATTTGTAAATTTTAATATTTTTTATTAATTTCGTGAGTATATCCTTAAAATTTCCTTAAGATGAGCACCGAAGAACAACAAGAACAAATAGAAATCCTCAAAAGATACGATGATCTCATTCATCACACCTACCGAAAACTGAATGAGGATCAGCTGAAACTCATCAAAAAGGCATTTGATGTAGCTTGGGATGCCCATAAAGACCAGCGCCGAAAGAGTGGAGAACCATACATTTTCCATCCCATAGCGGTAGCAAAAATCGTGGCTGAGGAAATAGGTTTAGGTGCTACCAGCATCGCCGCAGCGCTGCTTCATGATGTGATAGAAGACAGCGACTACACCTATGAAGACATAGAAAAACTCTTCGGAAAGAAAATCGCTGATGTGGTGAACGGACTTACCAAAATTTCTGTGATGAATAACCAAAACATCTCCGTACAGTCCGAAAACTACCGAAAACTCCTGCTCACTCTATCGGATGATTTTAGGGTCATTCTCATCAAAATAGCTGACCGCCTTCACAACATGAGAACGCTGGACAGCATGCGCCCAGACAAACAGAAAAAAATAGCCTCGGAGACGGTGTATATCTACGCTCCTATGGCTCACAGGCTGGGACTTTACAACATAAAATCCGAATTAGAGGATTTATCCCTAAAATACAACATGCCCGAAATCTACAACGAGATTTCTGAAAAACTCATCACAGCTAAAGAACACCGCGAGGGCTATGTACAGGAGTTCATAGAGCATGTTTCTGAAAAACTAAAAGAAGAAAAACTCAATTTCAAGATTAAAGGAAGAGCGAAGTCCATCAGCTCTATTTATAGAAAAATGCTGAAACAGAACATTCCTTTTGAGGAAGTTTATGATAACTACGCCATCCGTGTCATCTACAAATCAGACTTTAAAAACGAAAAATTCCTTGCTTGGAAAATTTATTCCATCATTACCGACCTCTACCACAGCAATCCTGCACGAATGCGGGACTGGATTTCTCAACCGAGAAGTACAGGTTATGAAAGTCTTCATTTGACTATCTTAGGGCCTGATAACAAGTGGGTAGAAGTACAAATCCGAAGTGAGCGAATGGATGAAATCGCAGAAAAAGGAGTCGCTGCCCATTACAAATACAAAGAAGGTTTCAGCCAAAATACGGATGATAAAAACTTTGAGCAGTGGGTAATTCAGATTCGTGAGGTTTTGGAAAATCAGCAGTCGCTCTCCACCACGGAGCTTTTGGATAGCATTAAGCTAAATCTATACACCAAAGAAGTTTTCATCTTCACACCAAAAGGAGATGTCAAAATCCTTCCGAAAGGCGCTACAGCACTGGATTTTGCTTTTATGGTACATTCTGAACTGGGAATGAAGTGCAGCGGTGCTAAAATCAACGGCAAACTGCAGCCGATAAGTTATGTCCTAAAAAACGGCGACCAGATAGACATCATCTCCTCTCCCAACCAAAAACCGAAAAAAGACTGGCTGGATTTTGTGGTGACTTCCAAAGCTCGTTCCAAAATAAAAGCGGTTTTAAACTCAGACAAAAACCAAAAAGTAGCCGAAGGAAAAGAAATTTTCCAAAGGAAACTAAGACACGCCAAAATCAACTTCTCAGAAGAGGAACTCAATAATATTCAGAAATATTTTAACCTAAAAACTTCGCAGGATTTATTCTTAAAATTCTATGAAGGAACGCTGGACACTTCCGATTTAAAGGAATATTTAGATAGTAAAAAAAGTTTCTTCGGAAATCTTTTACAACGATTCCGAAAGGATAAAACCGATTTCGTGGAAACGCCAAAGTCTGATTTAGACCTGATAGTTTTTGGGCGAAATGAAGAAAAACTGGACTACTCCTTTGCAAAATGCTGCACGGTAATCCCAGGAGATAAGATTTTTGGATTTTTAACGATAAATGAAGGGATAAAAGTTCATAATGACAACTGCCCTAATGCGATAAACCTCCGTGCAAACTATGACTATCGTGTGATGCTGGCTAAATGGGTAAATTCCGAAAGATTTATCAACAATATCAAAATAGAACTGCAAGGAGTGGACAGAATGGGAATCGTAAACGATGTAGCATCCGTCATCTCTAACAATATGCACATCGATATGAAAGGAATCTCTATCAACTCTATTGACGGTATTTTCATCGGTACCATCTCATTAGAAGTTAAAAACAAAGACCAGCTGGATGCTTTATTGAAACAACTGGAACAGATAGAAGGAATCAAAAAAGTAAGAAGATTATAAAAAAACGCCCTTTTTAAGGCGTTTATGTTTTTATTTTTTTGCTCCGTAAGGCATCTTTTTACTTGCATTTCGCAGAAGGTCTTCTACAATATCACTATAACTGCTTCTCCACCCTCCTGAATATTTATTGCTGTAATTCCAAAATATTTTGTCTGTATTTTTATCATAAATATTCATATCTGTTGTGATTTCATTCGTAGTTCCCTCATAATCAAGCAGAACTGAAGCCGCCACTGCCACGCCTTGCGGCATAGGTTTGGTCATCACATAGTCAGAACTTATGACAGCATCCACTCCAAGGACAGCGCATATCTCACTCTTTGTCAGTTCTTTTTCAGGATACCCTGCTCTTTTCAGTTTGGTATTGGTAGTTTCTATATCTTGTATTTCTTGGCTTACATTATTCTGAGAAAATCTCTTCAAAAACCAAGCGTACATTTCTTTCTGAAAATTAGCCGATTCCTGCTCTTTGGACTGCTTAAAACGCCCTGTGTATTTACCTTCCTGCATAGAGATTTTAGGAGGTAAAATGGCTATCTTCTTTTGGCTGGATGTCACCGCCAATGTGTCATTAGAATTATAAACTTTCGCACCACTGCACGACATAAAAAGCATCAACAAGACTCCCAATATGGAAGTTCCTTTAATAAATGTTTTCATAACTAAAAAATTATTATTTTATGTAAATTTACCATTATTTTAGGGTTTTTCAAAATAGATTATTATGATTTTTGTTATATTTGTAAATCTTAAAGTTCAATTTTAAAAATAATTAAAAATGCGTATAACAAAATTTTTTAAAGAATTTTTCTCAAACAGCCAGTCCTCAGGGGTTTTATTGGTTTTATGTGTTACCATTTCTCTGATGATAGCCAACTCTTCGGCAGCGACTGGTTTTCAGGCTGTTTTAGATAAAATGGTAGGTCCATATTCTGTAAGTATGTGGATAAATGACGGTTTGATGGCGGTTTTCTTCCTTTTAGTAGGTTTAGAAATAAAACGAGAACTTCTCAAAGGCGAACTTTCTAACTTCAAAAACGCCTCACTTCCTATCTTTGCGGCGATTGGCGGAATGATAGTTCCTGCGATTATTTTTACTATTTTCAATCATGGTACGGAATACAGCAATGGGTGGGCTATTCCTATGGCTACAGATATTGCTTTCTCACTGGCTATTGTTTCTATGCTAGGAAAAAGTGTCCCGTCTGCGATAAAAGTATTTTTGGCTGCTTTAGCGATTGTGGATGACTTAGGAGCGATTGTAGTAATTGCGATTTTCTACACGGATGAAATTCATTGGAATTATCTCGCTTACAGCGGTTTAGTCATAGTTTTACTTGCTGCATTAAATTATTTTAAAGTTAAAAAGCATATTTTTTATCTAATTCCAGGGGCATTTTTATGGTATTTCATGCATCATTCTGGTATTCATGCTACCATTGCAGGAGTTATTTTAGCATTTACTATTCCTGCTAATTCAGAAAACGAGTCAGAGCCTTCTCCATTAGAGAAGTTAGAACATGCTTTACACCTTCCTGTGAGCTATGCTATCATGCCGATTTTTGCACTTACAAATACCAATATCACTTTTAAAGGAGGCATGGTAGACGGGCTGTTTTCAAACTTTGGATATGGAATAGTATTGGGTCTTATTTTAGGAAAACTTATTGGGATTAACCTATTTTCTTTCATTGCTATAAAACTGAAAATCAGCAGTCTTCCTGACCGAAGTAGATGGATTCACATGGCTGGAGCCGGACTATTGGCAGGGATAGGTTTTACGATGTCTATTTTCATCGCACTGCTTTCTTATAAAGACAGCCAAGAGCTGCAAGATTCGGCTAAATTTGCTATTCTTACAGCATCTATACTGGCAGGTAGTTTAGGATATTTACTCCTAAAAAACGCAGCTAAAAATGATAATTCTATTTAATTTTTAAAAGAAAATAAAAAAGAGCAGCTAAAATTTTAGCTGCTCTTTTTATTTACAATATTTTAAACTATATCTGAAAATCTATTTCGCTCTCTTCTGCGCTGTCATTTTTCTGCTTGTTGGAATCGTGTATTCGCTTTATCGCTAAATTCAGCTCATTTCCAAACATTATCAGCACCACATTCACATCCACCCAAATCATTAATAAAATCACGGAACCGATGGAACCATAGAGGACATTATACCTCGCAATCTTACTGACATAGATGGCAAAAAAATAGGTCACTACCATAAATAAAATCGTAGTTAAAATAGCCCCAGGAATAGATTGTTTAAACCTTGTAATATCCACAGAACCAACCCAATATAGAAGCGTCAGCAATAAGCAATAGACCAAAGGAAAGGAGAAGTATCCGATAATTACTGTCAAATTAGAAAAAAACCAATTACTCGGATATTCGGGCATTAATAATTTAAAAACAACTTCGGCGTAGTAAATCCCCAAAAGGCACATTACGATAGCCACTGTTAGACTCGCTGTAACTAAAAAAGCCAAAAAATACTCCCAAATCATCCCCCTCTTCGTATCCGTATCATGATTAAAGCCATTGATAAGGGCGTAAGTGCCATTCGTAGCAAAAACAAGTACCAAACCAATGGTCAATAAGCTCATTTCAGCAATACTCGGCATAATGTTTTGCTCTATATACCCCGTCACATCATCCAGCATATGGTCTGGCAGGACATGAGGCATCAGTTCATTAAAAATATAATAATAAAGCTCCTCATAATGTGGCAGATATGGTAAAACCGAAAGAATGAACAATATCAGTGGAAAAAGACTTATAAAAAAGCTGAAAGAAACGCTCGATGCTCGTCTAATAATCTGTTTTTGAAATATCCCCCCTACATAAATCTCTAAAAGCCCCCAAAGAGAAAGATCCAGCACAGGTAAATGGATTCCATCTAAAAAACCATGGATTTTCTGATATATTTTGAACTTTTTTATCTCCATTTTAGTTACATTTGCAGACCACAAAGATACAGAAACCATATGAAATTCAATCTCATTTGCATAGGAAAAACCGATGACCGAGAGATTACCAATCTTATTTCCAACTACTTACCACGCATTCCGAAACATTGGAATTTTGAGATTATTGAAATTCCTGATGTCAAAAACGCAAAAAATCTATCTCCAGATTTACTAAAAAAGGAAGAAACAAAGTTGTTTTTAAACCAAATTGACAATGCAGATTTGGTTATTCTTTTGGATGAAAAAGGGAAAGAATTTACCAGCCGACAGTTTTCAGAAAAAATAGATTTCTGGCTCAATACATCAGTTAAAAAAGTAAATTTTCTCATCGGCGGCGCTTATGGTTTTTCTGATGAAATGTACCAAAGAGCCAATGAGAAAATTTCTTTATCAAAAATGACTTTCACACACCAGATGATTCGGCTGTTCTTTGTCGAGCAAATCTATCGCGCTTCTACTATTTTACAGGGAAAACCCTATCATAATGATTAACTGATTTTATATATTCCAAATGCTCCATTTTGTTTTTACAACAGCAGGATTTTTCGCGCTTAATCTATTGTAAAATTCTTTGAAATTGTTATTCCAAATATTGTAATTATGCGCAAATCGGAACACCACATCTTTTCCTTCTATTCTTACACTAATTTGCCAAATTTTGACATTATTGATAGTTATGCTTGTTTTTTTGAGTTCGGTTATTTGATCAAAAGGAACTTCGATCGCTTTACCATCTTTGGCAACAATGTAGAATAGATCTTTATCATCAAAATAAAAACTCTCATCACTAATAGCCTTACTCTCCAGACCAAAAAAGAAAGGTCTTGATGAGATTTTTTTCAGCTGTGCTATGTCTTTATCTTTTTGCAAATTGCTAAATACAATTTTATCAGTATTCTTATTCCATTCTCCTTTATAATAACTAAAAACTTCCCAAATAATATAGATAGAAAATACTATACTCAGAAATAGTGCAAAGAAAGCAACAATTCTCTCTTTTCTAAAAAGTATAACAATAATTACTATTCCCAGTATATACGCTAAAATTGCTATAATAATTTTTTTTAACATTTTCGTTATATTTTTGATTAAAAAAAAGAGAGATTTAAAATCTCTCTTTTTACTTTTATTTTGATGCTATATGTGAATCTTTATTACCTGACTCGTTAGTCAATTCGAAAGAAACTCTTCTTACCAATTTTCTCGCTCCTGCGGAACTAGATTTAGCGCCTTTATCTATTCCCTTACCTTCTGATACTAGTCTTGATGTATCCACTCCCATCTCAACTAATAACTGTTTAACTGCATCTGCTCTCTTCTTAGATAGTTTTTCGTTATATCCTGCATTACCCACTTGGTCTGTGTAACCTATTATATTAAGTTTAGCATCTGGATTTTGTTTCAAGTAGTTAGCTACGAAACCTACTGCCCACAATGA
This sequence comes from Flavobacteriaceae bacterium, assembly GCA_013333255.2. Lineage (GTDB taxonomy): Bacteria > Bacteroidota > Bacteroidia > Flavobacteriales > Weeksellaceae > JABCPE02. The sequence goes on from JABCPE020000007.1 coordinate 177,105, forward strand.
ACCATCCTGAGGCTCAGAAGAATCAAATCCAAAGTAAGCATTAACATATCCTTTTTCTATAAGCTCCTTCGCTGGGTCTACACTTTCTACGATGATGTTATTAGTAGTTGTATTTTGGTTAGATGCTATATTGCTGTTATTTACATCACCTTCATCATCAGAATCATTTGCATTATTGACATTATTATTAGCAAGAGCATTTTTGTCATTCTCTATACGCTGACCATTTGCTGCCACATCGCTTCCTCCTCTTGTTATATGATTGTTTACTGTTTTCTCATTTTGAGCAACCTTTTTATCATCATCTTTATCTTCTCTCTTTATACCATACCAGTCTGCATGAACTTGTTTTTTACCTAAAGCAATCTGAAGCCCTGCAGTAGCAGTAAAGTTAAGTCCTTGGAAATTAACATGTCTCATTGGAGTCATATTAACATCTTTTGTCAAGTTTTCTCCGTTGAATGTATATTGTTGTGTCAAATACCAATTAAATGTACCACTCAAAAGTAATGTTACTCTATCACTAAGACGAACTTGTGGAGTAAGACCAAAAGTAATGATACCTAAGTTGTCAACTCCTCTAAAGTTTTTAGATGTCATGTAACCATAACCTACTCCGACATGACCTAATAACCCTATGTTTTTAGTAAATTCTTCAAAAGCCAAAACACGACCTAAGTTAGCCACCCCTTGAACATTCACATTCCATATTCTAGTAGCGAATTTAGGTGAGTTACCTGCTTGGTTTAGCTGGTCAAATCCTCCTCCTACACGAACACCAAATTTATTATTGAACATGTAACGAATACCTCCATTCATCGTCCATAAATTTGGAAATGGTGTATTATATCCTTCAGAAAGACCTGAAGAAGATAGTATACTTACCCCTGCACCTGCATCAATAGACCACTTGTTATAATCCTGAGCATTTACTCCTAAAGAGAACAAGATAGCCATAACAAAAGCTAAGAATTGTCTTTTCATAATCTATATTTTAATTTATAGTAAATCTATTTTTTAATGTAAAATAACCCACTTAGATTCAGCGAGCTTTATTTAATCGAGCAAATGTACAAAAAAAATATATATCTTCCTAATAATCACCTGAAAAAAATACATTTTCTTGTATAAATTTACATATGTTTTTATCTTATTCACATATGTAAATATCGCGATTAAACTCCCTGTTTATCGTGGTTTATAGATTTTTTTCTCTATTAAAAATAAAAAAATTTATTTTTCAGAAAATATTTGTCCTAAAATAATGCCTGCCGCCATAGAAACATTAAGACTTTCAGTATGTTGAAGTTTTCCAAATCTTGGAATTGTGATATTTTGAGAAACAAGTTTTTTAATCTCTGGGCGGATACCATTTCCCTCATTGCCTAAGATAAGATAAAAACGCTCTGGGAAATCTGTCTTGTAGAGGCTCTGTCCTACCATATCTGTCCCGAAAACTGGTCGATCTGGATTTCGTAAAAGCACCGCTATATCCTTATATATAACATTAACCCTCGTGAAAGAACCCATGGTCGCTTGGATTACTTTGGGATTATAAAAATCCACACAATCCTCGCTACAAACAATCTGCTCTATCCCAAACCAGTCAGCCAAACGAATAATAGTTCCCAGATTACCAGGGTCTTGCACATTATCCAAAACCAACTGTATAGGAGCTTCTATGGAGGTGTTCTCCCTCAGCTCACAGACTGCAACAGAATTTTTAGGATTTTGTAACAGACTAATTTTTCTTAATTCTCGTTCTGTAATTAGATTGGTTTTAAATGACTGAAAATCAGGATTAGATATATCCGTACTGAAAATCTCTTGTACCTTATAGGAAGAATTTTTTAGTTCTCGGATAATTTTATCTCCTTCAACCAAGAATAAATTGTATTTTTGTCTAAATTTTTTTTTATCCAGAGATTGTAAAATTTTAATAGTATGAGCAGTAAGCATAGGCATAAATATTTCCAAAAATATCATATATTTTTATCTCTTGCAATAATTATGGCATTATTTTATGCCTGTACCACCAACAAAGTCCCTAAAGGACAGTATCTTTTAACTAAAAATAATTTCAAATTCACTGATGGCTCCGTCTATTCTAGTGGAGTATCCGACTATGTTTCCCAAAAACCTAACGGAAAGACACTCTTTATTTTTCCGATGAGTTTATGGTTTTATAATATGTCAAATCCTAAGTATGATACTATATTAAATAAATATACTACCTATCCCTCTCACCTTAGAAATAGTAAGCTGAGAGATACCTTATCCATCAGAGCTGGGCATCCGGAATATGTGGGCAGAAGTATGCTTCTGAGCAGAATGCTTCATAGCATAGGAAAAGCACCTGTCATTCTCGATGAAAACAAAACCAGGCTGAGTGCCAATGGTATCAAAAAATACCTGATATACAGAGGATACTGGGACACAGAGGTGGAATACAACATCAAAAAAGACTCCTCTGCTAAAAAGGCGCAGAATATCTTCACAATCACCCACAAAGATCCTACCTATATCAGTGAATACAACCATAATATTCCCTATCCTGATATAAGGGCTATTTATGAGCAAAATTATGACAAAAGCCTCATAAAGAAAGGCGATATCCTAAACCAAGTTCAGCTGGAAAACGAAATTAAAAGAATCACCGAGCTGATGAGGGCTGAGGGATATTATAAATTTAATAGTAATAATGAAGAAATATTCTTCACCGCGGATACTCTACAGAGCAGAAAACAAGTTCCTCTGACATTGGAGATTAAAAAAGACACTGTCGGCGGGCGATACAAGAGACACACGATAGGAAAAATAGAAATTTATATAAAGGATAAGCCTTCTGACTCCACAATCATAGAGAAAAAAATAGGAGATGTTACCATAAGAAGGATGCACCGCTACTTCAAGTCTAGACACCTTTGGAGAGCTGTCACGGTAGACAGCGGAGAAGTCTATAACCAAAGTAGAATAGACCTTACAAGAAGGAATCTCCTTGCTCTTGATAATTTCACTATCGTAAATGCGAATCCTTTGACAAGAAGGTCTAAAGAAGCGCCTAATGACAGTATCTTGGATCTTCGCTATACCCTTATTCCTTTACAAAGGTATAATCTAAAACTGGCTACGGATCTGCACTATTCCCAAATTCTAAACTTTGGGATTTCGCCAAGTTTGGAATTTACGAGTAGAAACATTTTCCGAGGAGGAGAAAACCTGAATCTAAGCTTTTCAGGAATTATCGGTACGACTGGAAATGAAAAAGGCAAGTTTTTCAACGCTTATGAAACTTCGGCAGAGGTCTCACTAAAATTCCCAAGATTCATCTCGCCTTTTAGAATGGACAAAATCATACCACGCCGATTTTCGCCATCATCCTCCATCACTTTTGGAGCATCCGTGCAGAATAATATCGGTCTGGGAAGAATTAACTTTAATGGTGGGATAAACTATTTCTTGAATGTAAATGATGTGGTTTCGCATCGTTTCACCCTGCTGAATTCTCTACTAAGTATTACCAGAAACAAGGATAACTACTATGATTTGTTCCCTAGTGACAAGATTGTCCGTGACTATATTTTTAGTCTTTATCAAAGTGTGAACCCTACTTTGGTTTCGCAGTTTTATAATGGAAATGTAACTTCTGATGCCGTTTCTAGGGCTATCTTGGATGATCACAGCTTTATGAGTGGTCTAAGTACGACTGACCTGTATCAGATGTCTTTATTCGAGCAGTCACTTATTAATAAAGAAAGACAGACTCAGGATGTTATCATTTTTGGGTTAAATTATAACTTCTTGTACAACGAATTAGGCAAAAAATACTTCAAACACCCGTTCTATTTTAATGCTAAATTTGAACTCTCAGGAAACACACTAAGCTTGCTGGACAATATATTCAAATTTGAGAGAAGAGACGAAAGTATAATACATGACGACGCACAGAGAAGTATTTTCGGAACGGTGTATTCTCAGTTTGCTAAATTGGACTTAGATATCAGAAAATATTTTAACTTCAATGATGGTAGACAGACCCTTGTTTTGAGACAATTCATAGGAATAGGGCTGCCATATGGGAACTCTAAAAACATGCCTTTCGCGCGCGCTTACTATAATGGTGGTTCCAATGATATCAGAGCTTGGAAAGCTTACGGCGGACTGGGACCTTCTGATTCTCAGCTAAATGAAAACATCAGAACTTATATGATGGGGAACATGAAACTGACCACCAATATAGAATACCGTTTTATAATGAATAATATGTTCCACGGAGCTGTGTTCACGGATTTAGGTAACACTTGGTCCATAGGCGGAGAAAAGAACGAAAACTCATTCAAAATCACCAAATTCTACAAACAAATGGGAATTGGAAGTGGTTTTGGGATTAGGATGAATATCGCATATGTCACTTTCAGGCTGGATTTTGCTTACAAAATCTACGACCCGAACAGACCCGAAGGACAGAAATGGGTAGCTTCTAAAATCAATCTGCTAGACCCTACTATAAACTTCGCGATAGGATATCCTTTCTAAACTTACTGAAAAAGGTTCAAGACAAAACATCTTGAACCTTTTTTATTTTTCTAAATTTTAAGAAATTAAAATAGCTTGGGTTCATTTTATAAAATGCTATTGCCTAAATAATCGATAATATTTTTTATCTTTGCAGCTGGTAAAAACAAGGCGTATTTGCCTTTTGAATAAAATATAAATTTATGAAATGTGGAATTGTGGGCTTGCCCAATGTAGGAAAATCTACCCTTTTTAATTGTTTGAGTAACGCTAAAGCACAGTCAGCAAACTATCCTTTCTGTACCATAGAACCCAATGTAGGAACGGTTTCTGTGCCAGACCCTAGACTGTTCGAATTAGAAAAAATAGTAAAACCAGAGCGTGTCCTTCCTACCGTAGTAGAGATTGTAGACATTGCAGGGCTGGTAAAAGGAGCGAGCAAGGGAGAAGGTCTTGGAAATCAGTTTCTTGCAAACATCCGTGAGTGTGATGCCATCATCCATATGCTTAGATGTTTTGAAAACGGAAACATCGTCCATGTGGAAGGTTCTGTAGACCCGCTGAGAGATAAAGAAATCATAGATATAGAACTACAGCTCAAGGACTTAGAAGTTCTTGGAAAAGCGATAGAAAAAGCTAAAAAACAAATAAAATCTGGCAAAAAAGAAGATGTCCAGACTTATGAAACTCTTGTAAAACTAAACGAGTTCATAGAAAGCGGAAAAAATGCAAGAGAATTCCCAGCGGATGATTTTGCTAAATCAATCATCGATGAAATTCATCTTTTGACTAAAAAACCTGTTCTCTATGTGTGCAATGTAGATGAGGACTCTATCCGAAACGGAAATCCTTGGATTGCTAAAATAGAAGAAATGGCAGCTAAAGAAGGTTCTGATACTCTGGTAATTGCAGCACAGATAGAAGCTGATATCAACGAGCTGGAAACTTACGAAGAACGCCAAATTTTCTTGGAAGAACTAGGACTAAAAGAACCAGGTGTCAATCGTCTTATCCGTCAGGCTTATCATTTGCTAAAACTTCAGACCTACTTCACTGCTGGTGTGAAAGAAGTAAGGGCATGGACTATCGGCATCGGCTGGACTGCGCCACAGGCGGCAGGAGTGATTCACTCTGATTTCGAAAAAGGATTTATCCGTGCAGAAGTGATGAAATATGAAGATTTCATACACTATGGTTCTGAACTAAAAGTAAAAGAGGCAGGAAAACTCTCCGTAGAAGGCAAAGAATACATCGTGCAAGATGGTGACATTATGCATTTTAGATTTAATGTTTAGTCCTTGCTAATGAATTTTTCTCATATTATTTTTAATTAAAAAAGTCAGTTGCTAATGCGACTGACCTTTTTTTGTTATAAAATTCCTCTTGCTTTGATTTCCAGATATTTGTTTATCACCTCTATATTTAGATTTTCTGGAAGTGTATAAACCGTAAATATTCCGTATTTTCTCAGCTCTTGGATAATCAATTTCTTCTCAAATTCCAGCTTTTCAGCGATAATCTCATCATAGACTTCTTGAATATTTTCTGGCTTTTTATTCATCAAATCATTCAGTTCAGAATTTTTAAAAAAAATAACTACCAAAAGGTGATTTCTCGCAATGCCACGCAAGTATTTCATTTGTCTATTAACGGCATCCAATGTTTCAAAATTAGTAAAAAGCAGCACCAGACTTCTTTGGTTGATGGTGGTTTTCACATCTTGATAAAGTCGGCTGAAATCACTTTCATAAAAATTGGTTTTAATGTTATAGAGTGCCTCCGATATTTTTTTCAGCTGACCAGATTTTTGGTCTGCCTGCACTTTATTCTCTGTCCTTTGTGAGAAAGTCATCATCCCCGCTCGGTCGCTCTTCTTCAAAATAATATGCGAAAGCGCCATCACCGCATTTATGGAATAATCCAAAAGACTCAGCCCCTTGAAAGGCATCTGCATCGTTCTTCCCTTGTCTATCAGCATGTAGATTCTTTGGGATTTTTCATCTTGGTACTGATTGACCATCAGCTTATTAGCCTTAGAAGTGGCTTTCCAGTTGATACTCCTTATATCATCTCCCTGCACATAATTTCGTATCTGCTCAAACTCCATCGTATGCCCTAGTTTTCTGATTTTTTTAATCCCTCCAAGTAAAAACTCGTTCTGAAGAGCCATCAGCTCATATTTACGAAGATGAACAAAAGAAGGATAACTCGGCAAAGAGGCCTCTTCCTCAAAAACAAATTTCCTAGAAACAAGACCAATAGGACTTTTAGCAAAAATATTCAGTCCTCCAAAGACATATTCTCCCCTTTCTTTCGGAATTAAAATATATTCAAAAAACGAACTCCCCTGCGGCAAAATGGTCTTTTTTATCAAAAAATCCCTTTTTTGGAACTGAAATGGAATTTCATCTATAATTTTCAAATCCACCCGAAATGGATAATTATTCTTAATATTTATTTTTACAAAATTTTCATCGCCATTAGATAATTTTTCAGGCAAAATTCTTTGGGAATAGATTGCGTCTTTTTGGTTAAACAAAAGCAGCGAATCTACGATAAAAAGCACCGCTAAAAGACACAAAAACCCATGAGCAAACCATGTAAGTTCTGGAAAGAAAAACGCCAAAACATAGCACAGCCCTATCCCTGCCAGAATATGAAAAAATCTATTATTGATATAAAAACGCTTCCACATATCTTTTTTGCCGATTAATTATTTTGCATTTTTGATGCCCATTTTTCAATTCCATAAATCAAAATAAACCCTGCAAAAGCCAGCCCCACAGCCAATAAAATCTGAGGTTCTCCAGCAAAATCCAAAGGGTGCACGCTTTTTTCCAACAAAATAATTTCCTTCCCATGAGCATCTATTTCCTTATCCAAAACCTCTTTCCATGGCCACACTTTATTCAGAGAACCGATGATAAAGCCTGTAAGCCCTGCCATCGTGGTGTTTTTCTTATGTTCAAAAAGCCATTTCAGAGCCTTAGAAAAACTCAAAATTCCTATCACAGCTCCCAGTCCTACAATGGACAATACTTTCAAATCAAAAGTGTCCAGCGCATTGAGCACCGTATGATAAGCCCCTAAAAGCACTAAAATGAACGCCCCCGAAATCCCTGGTAAAATCATTGCACAAATAGCCAAAGCTCCTGCAAAGAACAAGAAAATATGCCCGTTATTATTCACCAATGGAGGTATAACCGTGATGTAATACGCTGTAAATGCAGCTATTACGATAGCAATAACTGCTGAAGCATCCCATTTCTTGATATCTTTCCATAGAAAAAGAACACTCGCCATCATCAGCCCAAAAAAGAAAGACCAAACCGCTATCGGATGTGTTTCCAGAAGGTATTTAATGCCTTTCGCTAGGGACAAAATACTGATTCCTATCCCTAAAAATAGAGCCACAAAAAAATTACCATTGATGTATTCCCATGCAGATTTTACCCCTTCTTTTCTTAAAATTTTTACTGCTGTAAAATTGATTTTATTGATAGAATCTATAAGCTCTTGGTAAATCCCTGATATGAAAGCGATAGTCCCCCCAGAAACACCAGGCACCACATCTGCAGCTCCCATCGCCACACCGCGAAGCGTAATGAATAGATAATCCTTCAAAGTCCTTTTCATAAAATTCTTATATGTTACAAAAATACATTATTTTGCTGTAAATCTGCGAAAGAATATTCCGTTTTTTACTCATCAAAACCTCTGAAACAAAAAAGCCTGACAAAATTTGTCAAGCTTTTTGGTTTTTTATTTATAAAGTTCCAGCGTTTCTGTCAGTGACTTTATTTGCTGGTTGATACTCTCTCTTTTTGGATTTGCTCTTAGCAATTCTGTTTTTTTAGCAATTCCGTTTTGCAGCATCTGCACGATCAGCATTTTCACATTTGGGTTATCTGGAATTTCAGATTTTACCTGCTTCAAAATCTTTGCAACTCCAGCCGTAGCCTTTGTGTTATCAGATTCCATTATCCAGTTGAATCCTTTTTCAGCCGTAGTTCCTAATTTTTCATCTTGAAATTTTAGGAATGGATAAAATGCTACCACTTTTCCTATATAAGGCATCTGCGACACGATTTTGTTATCCACGATTGTCGGTAACAGCTGTGTAATCGTTTCATCTGATGCTTTGGATAAATCCACCTTGTCTGCAAGGGCTTTTACCCTCTCTGGATCTGTCATAGAAATAGCCGATAGAGAAGCTGCTTTCACTGCGTTTGACACAGAGCTGATTCCCTTTTCGTAGATTGGCAGGTATTTCTTGTTCTTAGTCGTAGCCAATGCTTTGATTGCCGCTGCCTGAACCAATGTTTTAGGGTCGTTCTGAGCTAATTTTTCTACTTCTGAAAGAGCTAATTTTGCTTGTTCTGGTTTAGATAAATCTAATCCTGCAAGCGCCTGAATTCTCAATCTGAAAAACGGATCTTTCAATGCAGATACCAATGTTTTCACAGAAGTGATATTATTATTTTTCTTTGCATTTTCAGCAGCATTTTTTAATGCCAGATATTTGCTCTTAAACTCCTTAGTTTTAGCATATTGCAGAGCGTATTGTTCAGGAGTTTTAGTATCATTGATTTCTCCCAATAGAAGCCCGTCTGCATCTACATTGATAAGTTCTGGATTTTTAGCTGTGTTGAATGTGAAATCATTCTTCGCTCTAGCATCTACCCACACTTTTTCTCTTCTTACTTTTCCGTTTTCGTGGATATCTATGGTAAGCGGGAACTCAAAATATTGGTCTTGAGTCTGGTTAATCGTTACCACAGTTTGTTTTTTCACTGGTTCGTAAGAATATTTTACATCCAATTTAGGGTTTCCACTATTAAAATACCACTGATTAAAGAACCAGTTAAGGTCTTTTCCAGAAACTTTTTCTAAAGAAAGTCTCAGCTGGTGAGCCTCTCCTGTTCCGTATTCATTGGTTTTCAAATAGTCAGAAAGCCCTTCAAAGAACGCTTCATCACCAAGATAATTTCTCAACATGTGAAGAATACCGCCTCCCTTGTTATAAGACACGCTGTCAAACATATCCTCACGGCTCTTATAATCAAATCTCACCAAATGTTTGTTATAATTCAGCGGATTATGAATATATGCCGAAATATCATTCATTAAATGATAATCTGCTGCATCTTTTCCGTATTTGTATTCATTCCAAAGGTATTCAGAATAATTCGCAAAAGACTCATTTACAGTAAGGTTAGACCAGCTTTCAGCAGTTACCAAATCTCCAAACCAGTGGTGGAACAGCTCGTGTGCAATCACAGGTTCCCAAGTGTTCTCATCTACAAGGTCGCCTTCCTTTAAGTTCGCATATTCTCCGTGGATTACGGCAGTTGTATTCTCCATCGCACCACTTACATAGTCTCTTCCTACCAGCTGTGCGTATTTTTGCCAAGGATATTCGTATTTTAGTTTTTTAGAGAAGAAATCCAGCATCTCTGGAGTCATTCCGAATATCTGTTTTGCATAAGGCTCATATTCCTTTTCTACATAGTAATCTACTGCAATATTTTTCCATTTATCCTTTACTATCGCATACTCTCCCACTCCCATAAAGAATAGGTATGGAGCGTGTTTTTTATCCATCACCCAGTAGTCTGTTCTCAGTCCGCCATTTTCTTTGGTAGAAGATTTCAAAATACCATTAGAAAGAGTAACGAATTTATCTGGAACCGTCATATAGAGCTCCTGCGTAGTCTTTTGGTTTGGTTTGTCTATCGTAGGGAACCACACGGAGTTAGACTCTGTTTCACCTTGTGTCCATATCTGAGTCGGCTTGTCTGGGTCTTTTCCTTGAGCATTGATGAAATAAAGCCCTTTCGCAGAGTTAATCGCTGCACTTCCCTTTCCTTTATGCTCATTCGGGCGCGCTGTATATTTGATATAAACGGTATAGTCCTGCCCTTTTTGATATTGTTTATCAAGATTTATTCTCAACAAATCGTCTGAATAAGTGTATTTCAAGGGACTTTTAGAGCCATTTTTATCCAAAGCTATTTCGTGGATAAGCATTGCTTTGGCATTAAGCACCAAAGAATCTGATGCATAGAAATGAGGCGATGCAGTAAGCCACTCCTCACCGTGCATTTGCTCTTTTTCAAAGTCAAATTTCACCTTTAATTTGGTGTGTTTCAGTTCTGTAGTCTTGTTGTGAGTAGCTCTATATGGAGCATTTCTACCAGAAGTTTCGGTCTGTGCAAGGGCAAAATTACTTCCTAAAATTGCTCCAAGCATCATCGCTGAGAATAAAATCTTTTTCATTGTTAAAATTTCTATTATTTGTTATCTTTTTAGTTATAATATTCTATGGTTCTCTCGCTTATCATGAGTGGTTTATTCTCTGATATCGTTATTTTTTCTATCCAGTTTTTATTATCGTCATATTTGTAGCGGTATTTCAGGACAGTGTCATCAGATTTCTTTTTGACCATATCATTGTATCTGTTATACTTATATCGCGCTTGGTCTATTTTTTCTCCTTTTTCGTTAAATACGATATCTCTGACTTTGTTTCCTTTTTTATCATACTCAAACACAAATCTTCTATACCGCGGTTCTACATTTATATTATTGTATATATGCTCTATTCTGTATCCTTTATCGTTATACTTGTAGTATGATTTGGTAAGTACATTTCCGTTTTCATCGGAATAGGTAGTTTCTATTATATTTCCCTTGTCATCATACTTATCTTCAAAGCCTTTATTAGGATTTCTATAAGTATTTATTCTTTCACGAAGTATATCATTTTTCGGCAGGCGGATAACCTCCGTCACATTATTATTTGCATCATAATATATGACTTCTTCGCCCTCGCCATAGGAGTTATATGTCGTTTTTCTATTTTCAAAATTAGAGATAATCTCTCCTTTTATCATGTTATTTTTATTGTCCTTAGCTGTGAGGAACATCGTCACCTTTGTAGATTTTACTTTCTGTTTCAGGTTATCTCTGTCCCAGTCTGTTTTCACCTGTCCAAAAGCATATCCAGCAGTCAACAGCAAGGCTGATATTAGTATTTTGTTCATTTGTTTATGTGTCCTATTTTTAGTTTAATTGTTCCTATTTTAAATCGCCACAGGAGCTTTTATCCCTGGGTGCGGGTCATAGTTTTCTAGTGTAAAATCATTAAAATCAAAATCAAAAATATTTTTGATTTCTGGATTAAGTTTCATCATCGGCAAAGATTTTGGCTCTCGGGAAAGCTGTTTTTCCACCTGCTCAAAATGATTATTATAAATATGCACATCACCAAAAGTATGCACATACTCACCAACTTCCAAATCACAAACTTGGGCTACCATCATCAGCAGAAGAGCATAGCTGGCAATGTTAAACGGCACTCCCAGAAACACATCTGCACTCCTCTGATAGAGCTGTAATGACAGTTTCCCATCCGCTACATAAAACTGAAACATCGCATGACAAGGAGCCAATGCCATTTTTGGCAGTTCTGCCACATTCCACGCAGAAACGATGAGCCTTCGGCTGTCAGGATTTTTCTTGATTTGGTCTATCACTTCGCTGATTTGGTCTATTACCTTACCATCCGCTCCATGCCAACTTCTCCACTGGGCGCCATACACAGGCCCAAGATTTCCCTCTGCATCTGCCCATTCATCCCAAATCGTGACACCATTTTCCTGAAGATACTTCACATTCGTATCTCCTTTTAAAAACCAAAGAAGTTCATAGATAATGGATTTGAGGTGAACTTTCTTAGTCGTTACCAGCGGAAATCCTTTGCTCAAATCATACCTCAGCTGATACCCAAATACACTCCGTGTTCCCGTCCCTGTTCTATCCGTTTTATCTGTTCCGTTTTCTTTTATATATTGTAATAAATCTAAATAATTTTGCATTTATTCTTTCAAAATGTCCACAAATATAACTAAATTTCATAGAAAGGCAAGGATTTTTTTTAAATTTGCAAAATGGCAAAACGAAAGAGAAAAAAATCTAAATCTAAGATTAATAAAAACCGCTCATACTTATTTATTTCCCTTGGGCTGTTTTTTTTATTGGCTGTCGGGCTTGTTGCATTACTGAAAAAAAATCAGATAATGTATTATTATACAATGTATTTCGGCGAAAAACAAGCACCAAAACTGACCAACTCGCCTTTTGAAACGCAGAGAATCAATAAAATTATAAAAAACTATTCAGACAAAACATTTGGACTTGACATATCGCATTACCAAGAGCGGGAGCATATCAACTGGGAAAAACTGACTATCTCAAATGGCGCTATTCCCTTAGAATTCATCATATTACGAGCCACTATGGGCAGCGATGGGAAGGACAAACACTTTGCTCACTACTGGGAAAAAGCCAAAAAACACGGACTTACCCGCGGCGCCTATCATTTCTATCGTCCAGATGAAGACCCTGTCACTCAGGCAGATTCATATATCAGGAGCGTAAATCTCTCTTCTGGCGATATGAGTCCTGTTTTAGATGTAGAAAAACTACCAAAAACAAAATCCAAAGAACAATTCATAAAAGACCTCCATATTTGGATAGATATAATAGAAAAACACTATGGCAAAAAACCTATTCTCTACACATACTATCATTTTTATAAAGACTATCTAAAAGGACAATTTGATGAATGTCCTCTCTGGATGGCAAACTACAATGATGTTCCACAACCCTCTGATACTGACCCTTGGAAAATATGGCAATTCACAGAAAACGGAATATCAGACGGCATAGAAACCAAAATAGACCTTAATGTCTATAATGGAAACAAATGGGAAATGAGAGAACTTTTAATAGATTAAACATTTTATTTAAATCTGGTTTCTTTATAATTTAATTTTATCTAAAAATAAAAAATCCTGCACAAAAGCAGGATTCTTATTTTATTAGTGTTTTTTATGAGGCGGTTCATAAACAAGTCTGATGAAACCACTATACCCCTCATATTGTCTGTTAGTAGGAACTCCAACCACCAAACCTAGAATAGTGTTATCATTTAGAGCTACTCTAATCTGCGGTCTAAGCACCATATTAAATCTCTCTTTAGTAATACTCTTATTTACCTCCAAACCAACAAAGTTTCTAGAATTTGGAATTAGATAATGGATACTCGAGTTAATCTGCCAGTCTGTATCCACATGATTACTTCCAAAATGATGCGTGAAAACAGGACCTGCATACACCATTGTACTGATGCTGTGAGTTTTACCCCATCCCTTTGCTACTACAAAGAACGGATTATAAACATTCCCTGTGAAAAATTTCCCATTTCCATAGTTTCTGAAAGAGTTCAGCTCTATTTCATTAAGGTAACCTATCGCCATGGAAGTGTAAGCTTTTTTATTTACCAAAAAAGTATACTGGATAGAGGTTTTGATACCTGCAACTCCTGTCCCTGGTGATTTATGCGGAAGTTTTTCCGCAGAAGTATAAACATTAAAAGGCACTTCTACTTCCAATCCAAGTCTATCAGCCACCGCCCACTCATATTCTACTAATGGATAAAGCTCATAGTAACCATTATTTTCTGTAACCCCCATAGCTACATTCCATTCTCTTTCGCCTTTTCTCGCTCCGAGGTCTCTCATCAAGTCGATATACAAAGGCTCTGCGTGGTGCAGTTTCAGTGGTTTTCCTTCCTCATCGTCATGAGCCGCCACAGCTGCTTCTTCCACTTTTACACTATCTACAGCCTGCTCTTGAGCTGTAGCAAATCCTGAAAAAACTACCAAAGCAGCTAATCCAAAAATTTTCTTAATCATAATCCTATTCAATTTTTAATTAAATCTAGCACAATATTACAAATATTTTTTTAATTCGAAATTTTCAGTAATATTTCCTCGTATTTATCTAAAATTATTTCCTTTGAAAATCGGTTTTTGATAGAATTAATTATAAGATTTCTCTCTCTTTTTTCGGTAGAAAGGATTTCTTTTATCTTCTCTGCAAACTGCTGATGCTCATTGATATCCGAAATCTCCCCATTGATTCCCTCTTCTACAATCTCCCTGATTCCCCCTGGGCAGTCATTCGCCAGAGCATACACACCACAGGCTCCCGCTTCCAAAAGGACATTTGGGAAGCCTTCATAGCGTGAAGAAAGTATAAACAAATCGGAAAACTTCAAGTATTGATAAGGGTTTTTCTGTTGTCCGTGGAAAATTACATTTTCCAGCTGCATATCCTGTTTCATTTGGTGAAGAAGTTCCCTATCCGCCCCATCGCCCAAAATATGGAGTTTTATTTTTTCATCTTTCAGGAAAGAGAAAACTTTCAAAAGATTATCAAAACCCTTTCGTGAGGAAAGATTTCCTATCGCCAGCACATTTTTAAACTCCATATCAAAACCCTCTGGCTTTTCCGAAATCATCAGTTTTTCATTGATAAAATCAAAATCAACAGGGTTATTGATTTTAAATATTTTCTCTTTTTTAATCTTGAAATTATCAATTAAATCATTCGTCATATCATCACTTTGGGTAATGATTTGATGAAAATTATTATAAAATCGGTAAAAAAATCTGATTTCCTTTCGTGTAACATGCTTTGAAACCACATTGGTCTCGCGCGAAATAAATTTGGTTTTCCTAAAAAACGGAATAAACGGAGAAACAAACGCCGAAATCTCGCCCCAGCCACAGAAAACAATGTCTGGCTTTCGCTGTCTTATCGTTCTTAAAATAGGCAACAAAGAAGAACGAATACTTTTGGTATTCGCTTCTATAATTTCTACATCTTCCTTCAAGAAGTCCAGATACTCGCCCACCTTTTCGAATAAAAGAAGACTTGGCTGAAATTTTTCTCTTGGTAGATGATTGCATATCGTGGTAATTATCCGTTCTGCCCCGCCCATTTTTAGGTTGGGCAGAATGAACATTACCGAAATTTTTTGACTCATAATCTACAATGCCGAGAAATCTGGCGATTGGTTGTTAAGTACATGATTCATAATAACTTTCCCTGCTTCTTGTCTAAAGAAAAAGAACCAAGTTATTTTATCATTTATCATGTATCTTAGATATTTTTTCTCTGCCACATGCACTTTTTCTGGCGTATCTACGGCTTTATCCAGATTATTTTCTATGAATTCATAGACCTCGCCTACCATTTCTTCGGCTCTGTCTATTCTATTGAGAATACCTTCTCTGAATAAAATATTCAACTGGCTGTCCAAACTATGAACAAACTTTCTGCTGTATGCTATTTCTAATCTCTCCACCATCCTTGTATTTTTTTAATTGACTGCTTTTTAGCATCTTCCAAAGAAAATGCTTCATCAAACTCCGCTAAAAATCCCTCGCTTGCTCCCTCGAATTTTAAATAATCTTCACTCAGAACAATCTCCGCGAAGCCTCTATTTCCAGGCTTTACCACAGTAGAACACACCGTAGGTTCAGCAAAAGGAACTCCGAAAATCTCATTCTTGAAATTGATAAGATTCTTTATCACCTGCTCATCATTAAGGTTGATAATCCACCTTAGCAGCTCCATTTTTTCTTCTAATATTTTTGAATCCATTTATAAATTTTTAAAAATTTCTAATTTAATTTGCCACATCACTGATGAATTTTATTCTAAGCATTCGGATTTCTTCATCAGTCAAATCATCCGAAAACTCGGCACAAAGCACTTTCATGCTGTCACTTTCTGACTCTTTCATGAAATCCATAAACTCCTCCACCAGATCTTCATCTATATTTTCCTCGATATAATAGTCTATATTCAGCTTAGTTCCCTGATAGACAATACTTTCCATTTCAGAAAGAAGTTCATCCATCGTCAAGTTTTTAGCTTGGGCGATATCCTCCAAATCCATCTTCTTATCGGTATTTTGGATGATGAAAACTTTGTGGTTAGACTTATTGACAAGCTGTTTCAGAACCATATCCTGCATACGCTCTATGTTGTTCTCTTCCACATACTTAGCAATAAACTCCGCAAATTCCTTTCCGTATTTTTTAGCTTTGCCTTCGCCTACTCCATAGATTTTTGTAATTTCCTCTATAGTAATAGGATACTGTACCGTCATATCCTCCAAACTAGGGTCCATAAAGACTGTATAAGGCGGAATTCCGTGCTTTTTAGCAACAGATTTTCTTAATTCTTTCAGCTGGTTATACAGATTTTCATCCAAACCTCCACCACTCTGCACCTGAACCTGCTCCGAAGCAGCTTGGCTAAGGTCATACTTTCTGTCTTCGGCTATCATGAACGGATTTTTCTCTTTTCCAGCCAAGAAGTCAAGCCCTTTTTGAGATAATTTTAAAACACCATAGGTCTCAATATCTTTATTGATGTAGTTCTGCACCAAAGCCTGTCTGATGATGGATTTCCAGAAATTATCTGTCTGCTCTTTTCCTTTACCGAAGAAAGAAGAGTTTTCTAATTTATACGATTTCGTAACTGGAGTTTCTCGCCCTAAAAGCACTGAAATCAAATCATTTATCTTAAATTTCTCTTCCAGTTCTTTTATTAGTTCCAAAACTACTTTCAGTTCTTTGGAAACATCTTTCAGAGTCGGAGGATTTACAGAATTATCACACATTTTAGCTCCAGCGCCATTTACAGGGTCAAACTGCTCCCCAAAATAATATAATAAATATTGTCTTCTATTCATAGAAGTTTCTGCATAACCCACCACTTCATTCAAAAGCTGAAGACCAATTTCTCTCTCCGAAACAGGTTTTTGAGCCAAAAACTTCTCTAATTTGTCTATATCTTTCGGGTCATAAAAAGCCAAACAATAGCCCTCGCCGCCGTCTCTTCCTGCTCTTCCTGTTTCCTGATAGTAGCTTTCCAAAGATTTCGGAATATCATAATGAATCACAAAACGAACATCTGGCTTGTCTATTCCCATCCCAAAGGCTATGGTAGCGACAATCACATCCACTTCTTCCATCAGAAACTTGTCCTGATTTGCCACTCGGGATTTTGCGTCTAATCCTGCGTGATACGGCAGAGCATTGATTCCATTTACCTGCAAAAGCTGGGCAAATTCCTCCACTTTCTTCCTGCTGAGACAATATACTATCCCTGCTTTGCCTTTATTTTGGTTAATGAACTTCACTATTTCCTTATCTACATTCACTTTTGGGCGAACTTCGTAGAATAAATTTGGTCTGTTAAAACTTTCCTTAAAGACCACAGCATCAGTCATTCCCAGTGTTTTTTGAATATCATCCTGAACTTTGGGCGTTGCAGTAGCCGTCAGGGCAATCACAGGAACATTTGCGATTTGGTCTATAATGGTTTTTAGATTACGGTATTCAGGGCGGAAATCATGTCCCCATTCCGAGATACAGTGTGCCTCATCTATTGCCACAAAGGAAATTTTCACTTCCTTCAAAAAGTCTAAATATTCTTCTTTTATCAAACTTTCAGGCGCTACATAGAGCAGTTTGGTTTTCCCAGATTTTATATCATCCATTACGGTTTTGGTCTGGGTTTTATTGAGAGAAGAATTCAGTACATGAGCCACTCCTTCCTCGGAAAACAGCCCATTCACAGCATCCACCTGATTTTTCATCAAGGCTATAAGTGGAGAAACCACGATTGCCGTTCCCTCGCTCATCAGAGCGGGAAGCTGGTAGCAAAGAGATTTACCACCACCTGTCGGCATCAAAACGAAAACATCTCTACCCTCCAAGAGCGTAGAAATAATTTCCTCCTGATGTCCTTTAAAATTAGAAAAACCAAAATATTTTTTTAGAGAATCTGATATTTTCCCATTTTTCATACTTACTTATTTGTTTTTAGTTTTTATTCAAAAAATTAATTCTGTGAGGTGTCTTATACCAAAGGTAAGAAATAAATTTGATTTGCAAAGAATGTTATGCAATTTTTATTCTTTAATTTTGACAAAAAATTATTATTTTTGAACGGAAATGTAAAAGTAATAAAATTTTACCAAATTGAACTCAATAGATTTAATCCAAATAGCAAAAAATACCATCTCTGCAGAAATGGAAGAGCTGGAAGCCTTGAAAAATCGTATCGATGAAAACTTTAATAAGGCCGTAAATACCATTCATAAAGCCAAAGGAAAACTGATTGTAGTTGGCATTGGGAAGAGCGCCCACATCGGGAATAAGATAGTGGCAACGCTGAATTCCACAGGAACGCCGTCACAATTCCTGCACGCCGCCGAGGCTATTCATGGAGATTTAGGAGTTATTCAGAAAGATGATGTGGTGCTGTGCATCTCCAATTCAGGAAATTCGCCTGAAATCGTAAATCTTCTGCCGTTTTTAAAGCAATATTCTTCGGCGCTCATTGGGATGACAGGAAATATGAAAAGCAAACTTGCCGAGTTTTCGGAAATTACCTTAAACACCCATGTTTCCAAAGAAGCCTGCCCTAATCAACTGGCTCCTACCACTTCCACTACGGTGCAGCTGGCTCTGGGCGATGCTCTAGCAATGTGTCTGATGGAACTTAACCAATTCAAAAAAGAGGATTTCGCTAAATTCCACCCTGGTGGAGCTTTGGGCAAACAAACCGCGAAAGTAGAGCAGTTTCTCTCTCAAAACAAACCAAAAGTGGACATCAATGCCACTATAAAAGAAGTCATTATCTCCATCAGCAGCTCTAAACACGGCATCACTGTAATTACCGAAAACGAAGAAATAAAAGGTGTAATCACCGATGGCGACCTGCGAAGAATGCTCTCCGAAAGAGACTCTATTTCAGGGATTTTCGCAAGAGATATTATGAGTAAAAACCCTAAAACCATAGAGAAAAGTGCCCTCGCAAAGGAAGCCATGCAGATACTGAAACAGAACAACATAGGACAGCTGGTCGTGACAGACCACGGAAAATACTTCGGAATTATAGACCTACACCGCCTTTTGGATGAGGGCATAAATTAAAAAATAGAATGAGCGACCAAAAAGAAATGTCTTTTTTAGACCATTTGGGAGAACTGCGCGGACACCTTATAAGATCTGTAATAGCCATCATCATCGCTGCAGTTTTCATCGGAATCAATACCAATTGGGTAGTGGATAATATCCTATTCTACCCTACCAAACCTGATTTTCCTACTTTTAAATACATTAATTACTTTACCCAAGAATATTTGGGCGAAGAAAGCATTTCGCTTCCTGAGACATTTCCTATACAAGTGCGAAAACTGTACGAGCAGTTTAATGTAATGATGTCTATTTCTATTTTTGGAGGAATTCTTTTGGCGTTTCCTTATATTATTTGGGAGCTGTGGAGATTTATCAGTCCTGCTCTTCTGCCGAACGAAAGAAAATATTCGCTTATCATCATCCATGGAACTTGGATTTTGTTTTTCTTTGGAGCGCTGTGCGGGTATTTCATCATTTTGCCATTCGCTATCAATTTTGGGTATTTCTTTAGAATTTCAGATGAAATCAAACTGAGCTATGACCTGTCTGACTATCTTTCCATATTCCTACAAGTGGTTTTTGGAATGGCGATTATCTTCCTATTTCCGATGATAGTCTATGTTTTGACTTCATTAGGAATTCTTACTCCTCAGCTGATGAAAACTTACCGAAGACACGCCATTGTCATCATTATGATTATCGCAGCTATCATCACGCCTGCCGATGTGGTCAGTATGTTTATCGCGGCTATTCCGCTACTGTTACTCTATGAAATGAGTATCGCAATGGCTCAAATCATCCATAAAAGACTACTAAAAGAACAGAATTTAGATTAAATCAAAAAAGGTCAGAATTTTCGTTCTGACCTTTTAATTTTATAATTTTTCTTTATTTCTTTTTCTCCAAAACTTCATCTACCATTCCCATTTCTTTCGCTTCAGTAGAAGTCATCCAGTAGTCTCTATCAGAGGCTTTTTCTACCCATTCGTAAGACTGTCCAGAATGCTCGGAAATAATGTCATAAAGTTCTTTTTTCAATTTAAGCATTTCTCTCAAATTGATTTCCATATCGCTCGCAACTCCCTGTGCGCCGCCGCTCGGCTGGTGAATCATCACTCTGGAATGCTTCAATGCAGAACGCTTTCCTTTTTCACCTGCAACCAAAAGCACCGCTCCCATAGAAGCCGCCATACCTGTACAAATCGTAGCTACATCTGGTTTGATAATCTGCATCGTGTCATAAATTCCCAATCCTGCATAAACACTTCCACCAGGCGAATTGATATAAATCTGAATATCCTTGCTCGGGTCAGCACTTTCCAAAAACAACAGCTGTGCCGTCACGATATTCGCCACTTGGTCATCAATTCCTGTTCCCAAAAAGATGATTCTATCCATCATCAGTCTTGAGAAAACATCCATCTGCGCTACATTCAGCCTTCTTTCTTCAGTGATGTATGGTGTAAGGTTGGTAGGATTGAACATTCCCATATATTGGTCTGTTACCAGCCCATTATTTCCTAAATGTTTTACAGAAAAATCTCTAAATTCTTTCTTTATGTCCATATATAAATCTTTTTAAGGTTAATTATTTACAAAATAAGCAAATTTTTCATCAAATTTGGTCGGAATAAACTCTATAAATTCATATTCTGCAATTTCATTTTTATAAAATGGGTCTTCTTTCATTACATCAATTACCATTTCTTTATCTTTTTCATTTACAAGAATAATCCCTCCCGTTCTTGGATTTTTTCTTCCAGAACAGATGAATTTTCCGAGCAAATAGTATTTATCCAGAAAATCCACATGTTCTTTTAAATATTTTTCTACTTCACTGATTTCCTTTTTGTAGTTTAATGATACTATAAACATAGTTTTATCTCCTTTTTCTCAAAAATTATTCCAATTTCCAAAGGTAACCAATCTATCACAAAATCCGAAAAAGTTTTTGGTCTATTTTGATTTTTAATTGATTTAGTCTGACGATTTGTTCATAAATTTCTGCTTTTTCTTCCGTTTCATCCAGACTTTTTTTCAGATCTTCTATCAGTTTCAGCACATATTCTCTCTTATGGCGAAGGATAACATCCCTTACGACTTTACCCAAAACTTCTTCTTCAACTGGGAAATAAATATTAAACTTCTTCCAGTTGCTGATTTCGTGATTTTCCACCAAAGCATCGGCTATTTTCCCTGAAATATCTTCGTCCATAAGCCCAAAAAAGAAATTCCCAGAGCGGATTTCGTTCTGTTCCAAGCCCTGTTGTATTTCCTCTATGATTTTTTTATTGGTTTCCGTAAAGATTTCGCAGTCATCTTCCTGAAAATGATGGATAATTTCCTCTATCACAGTGGTTTGATAGGTATTGTTTTCAGAGTCTCTTCGGGTTAAAATCCTGTCGCCGTATTTCAGCATCAGCTCCATCAATTCTTCTTCCAAAGTTAATAACGACGAGATATTTTCAAAATTATAAAATTGCTTTTCCTCGGTTTTTGAGACGATTTCCAGTTTTGGTTTTGGCTGTGGCTGCCCTTTCAAAATCTGTTTTTGAACCTGAAGTTCATCAAAAAGATTTCTTTCCGTGAGCCCAAACTGAGTCGCTATCTGTTTGAGGTAAATTTCCTGTTTCAGCCCATTTTCCACATGCGCCACAGATTTCACAATATCTCTGATGGCTTCGGCCTTTTTTATTGGGTCGTTTTCAGCTTCTTTAAGGAGAATTTCAGCTTTAAAATCGATGAAATCTTTTGAATTTTCTTTAATGAAATTTTTAACAAACTCCATCGAATTTTCCCTCGCAAAGCTGTCTGGGTCGTGTCCCTCTGGAAACAGCAGAATACGGATATTCATACTTTCCGCAAGGAGCATGTCTATACTTCGGAAACTCGCCTTTATTCCTGCCGCATCGCCATCGAAAAGAATGGTAACATTCTCGGTCAGCCTTTTTATCAGCTTTATCTGCTCCGTGGTTAGGGAAGTTCCAGAGCTTGCCACCACATTTTCTATTCCAGACTGATGAAGGGCGACCACATCCATGTAGCCCTCCACCAAGAGACACATATTTTCGCGCGAAACGGCTTGTTTAGACTGAAACAATCCATACAATACATTGGATTTATGATAAATCTCTGTTTCGGGCGAGTTCAGGTATTTCGCGGTTTTTGTATTTGATTTTAAAATCCTGCCGCCAAATCCCAGCACACGCCCAGAAAATCCATGAATAGGGAAAATCACCCTTTCACGGAAACGGTCTATTCCTTCGGTAGATTTTTCCGAAAAGATGGAAAGTCCAGATTTCTCTAAAATTTCTTTGGAATAGCCTTTTTCTATGGCATGTTGCGTAAAGGCATTTTTGAGTTCTGGAGAATATCCGAGCTGAAATTTCTTGATGGTTTCTGGTTTCAGTTCGCGTTCTTTGAAATAGGAAAGCCCTATATTCCGCCCTTCTTCGGTTTCATAAAGCTGGTTCTGAAAAAAATCATTCGCTACTTCGTGGATTTTGTATAACAAATCCTTGTCGGTCTGCGCTTTTTTTTCTTCTTCGGTGAGGTCTTTTTTCAGCTCCTCTATTTCTATTCCGTACTTTTTAGCAGCATAGCGGAGAGCTTCTGGATAGGAAAACCCTTCGATTTCCATCAAAAAAGAAATCGCCGTACCGCCTTTCCCAGAAGAGAAATCTTTCCAAATCTGTTTACTAGGAGAAACTATAAAACTCGGCGTTTTTTCATCTACAAAAGGGCTGAGACCTTTATAGTTAGAGCCTGCTCTTTTCAGCTGGACATATTCGCCGACGATTTCCTCCACACGAATGACAGAAAAAATCTTATCTATGGTTTCTTTTGTAATCATGGGCGTAAAATTATGAATTTTATTTAAAACCTAAATCTTTTATAATGTGTATAAGTGTTTATAAAATAAAATTTTATTGTTCGCTTTTTTTTTGCATTTTTGCATATCATTTTTAACTCAAAATTTATACCTACAAAAAATGAAAATAAAATATTCTGAGCTAATAGACCAGACCTTATATTTCCCACAGGAAGAGTTCAACTATGACAGCGAAAGCCTGCACTTTCACGGAATCAATCTGATGAATGTGGTGGAGCAGTTCGGAACGCCGCTGAAAATAAGTTACCTTCCAAAAATTTCACAAAATATACAAAGAGCCAAAAAATGGTTCGCGGAAGCTATCGATAAAAACGACTACAAAAACGGCTACAGATACTGCTACTGCACGAAATCCAGCCATTTTTCTTTCGTTTTGGAAGAAGCTCTGAAAAATGACATCAGCGTGGAGACTTCCTCTGCATTTGACATCGATATCGTGAAAAAACTCTTTGAAAAAGGGAAAGTAAGCCGAGATATAGAAGTTATCTGTAATGGTTTTAAAACAGATGATTATCTTGAAAAAATTTCAAATCTAATCAATGATGGTTTTGAAAATGTAATGCCGATAATTGACAACTATCGTGAGCTGGACAAACTGACAGAAAGCATCGACAGAACCTTTGATATCGGTATCCGTATCGCATCAGAGGAAGAACCAAAATTTGAATTTTATACATCAAGATTGGGAATTGGATACAAGGACATTATCCCTTATTACAGCCAAAAAATCGCAGAACATCCGAATGCTAGGCTGAAAATGCTCCATTTCTTCATCAATACAGGAATAAAAGACACCGCATATTACTGGAACGAATTGTTCAAATGTCTGCGTGTTTATGCTCGTTTGAAGAAAATCGCACCAGAGGTAGATTCCCTAAACATAGGTGGAGGACTACCTATAAAAACTTCTCTTAATTTTGACTATGATTATGAGTATATGATTAACGAGATTGTATCTCAAATCAAAAAATTCTGCGAGGAAGAAGGCGTGGAAGAACCGAATATTTATACTGAGTTTGGGTCTTTTACAGTTGGAGAAAGCGGTGCTAATCTTTACAAAATCATCAGCCAAAAACGCCAAAACGACCGAGAAAAATGGGATATGATAGACAGTAGTTTTATGACTACTCTGCCTGACACTTGGGCTATTTCCCGCCATTTCATCATGCTTCCGCTAAACCGATGGGAAGATTCATATGAAAGGGTTTTCTTGGGTGGATTAACCTGTGACTCAGATGATTACTATAATTCTGAACAGCACACCAATGCCATCTACCTGCCTGTATTTAGTGATACTAAACCTCTTTATATCGGATTTTTCAATACGGGAGCATACCAAGAAACTATCAGTGGTTTCGGAGGAGTCCACCATTGTTTGATTCCACAGCCGAAACATATCCTCATCAATAGAAATGATAACGGAGAGCTTGAATACGAGGTATTTAGCGAAGAGCAAAGACCTGAAGATGTCCTAAAATTATTAGGCTACTAAAAACACAAAAAACCTCCAAAATTTGGAGGTTTTTCTTTTTATATTTAAAAGATTTAATCTAATTCTATCAGAGTAATCTCTGGATAAATCCCAACTCTTCCATGAAAACCAATAACTCCGAAACCTCTGTTTACATAGAGATATTTTCCCATGCTTTCGTATAAATCTATCCATTTTTTATAGCGATACTGCACTGGTGACCATTTCACATTTTTTAAATCAAGATTAAACAGAAATACCAAATGTAATAGCTTGACAGCGATTTTATATAAATTTATCTACATTTGATATTCATTAAATGTTAATTTTTACAGATAGGATTGTTGCAATGTGTTAATTGAGGCCATAAAAATGTAAATTTTTTATTCATCAAGTTACATCATTGTATTTATTCTGATGGATGCTTTTATGATAGCTATTGCGGTTATATGAGCCTTTAATACATCTTTGGGCTGGTGGTGCTGGTTCTGGCTTACCAACTTTAAATATTCATCTCCTAAATCTGATTTTTGGACATATTTCACTGTAACATATTCTTCCCAATCATCTATTTTATAAGAAAGTAAGTACATTTCCCCGTAGAATATGGAATCTAAAGGAATTTCTTTATATAATACCATATCCCCAGATTTTAGGAGCGGATACATGCTGTCTCCTGTAATAGAAATAGCTCCGTCACACTTAGGCAGGTGCGGTATCTTTATGGTGTCCAGTATCTGTACAGCAGACTTACCGCCAGAGAATAACTCCTGAAGCCCTGCTGTAGCCTCTAAATCATACAGGGGCACCTCCTGTATCTCATGTATGGAGTCCGTAGTCCTTCTATTGGTTGGTAGATTTTCTATAATATATGGATTATCTTCATTTGTGTAACCTTTTTTATACTTTTGGTTTGTTACATTATTGGTTACACTTTTTGTTACACTTTCAGAGTGTAACTTTTTTTCAACATTTGGTTTTTCAATATCCCCTATTCCTGTTAATAAATATTCTGCGTTTATGTTTTCGCATTTTGAGTATAGTAATTCTATATCAAAAGTATTTCTAGTATGCCAAGAAGAAAGTGTTTGTGGCTTTATCCCTAAAAATTTAGCAAATTCACTATCAGAAACAAAATTATAATACGATTTTATTTCATTCAAAATCAGAGATTTATTGATTTTTGTATTCATTTCGCGTAAAATATTTTTATTTTTACTTGTTTTTATACGCAGAATGCGTATATTTGCACTATAAATTTTAACAAAGATATGAAAAAGGAAAATACGATGGCGGAAAGAATAAAAGAAAAATACTCATTAACGAGTATCGCCAAGAAATTCAACACGGATTTAGCCTATGTAAGCCAGATAGCAAGGGGAAAAAGAATCCCCACCAGAGGGAAAGGTTTAAAAATCAAGAAAGAGTTAGAAGAATTAGTAAAATAAATAGATATGAAAAAGTTAATAAGAAAAATGATACAAGGCATAATAAAATACAGAATAAGACCTATGATGCCAGTATTTGCAGATGTCTATGCAGTAGAAGAATGGATACTATTTGGAAAATTTGTGATTGTAAAAAGATATAGAGAAATAAAGTAAAAATGAAAGAATTAAAAAAAGTTCTTAAGATGTTTTGTCATGAGAAATTGAGGAAGAAGGTATTAAAGAAAAATGTAATGGCAAGAAATCAGGAGAAATAAATTTATTTTTTTGAAAAATATAATTAAGTATTTCAGCTTCTTTTACAGAGTCTTCTGTCTCTTTGCTGTGAAATAATAACTCAAAAATATTATCATCTTTTGTTGATATATCATTATGGGTTGGCTTATCAGTATAATATCCAAATTCTTTCCCATTGATAGAGAAACAAAAATATGGGAATAATCTACAAAAGTGCCAAAGCTGGTCCGCAAGAAAATCCGCATTATGATAAGAAGGCACATTAACAACTGAATGGTAAGTATAGAAATTCATAATCACTAAAATTTAAAGTTTGAGACCACAAATTTAGTGATTTTTCCCGAAGGGCATACACTGGGGTTCGGGTCCCCAGCGGGAACAAAGAAAAAACATTTTCAAATTAAATAAAATGAACTTACAACCCACAGACATTATCATACGAAAAACCGACGGCACGGAGACGCTCTGGCTCTCCCAGCGCCTCGTGATGGAAGTCTGCGGGATTGAAGAAAATTATCTGAAAAGAATGCGAACGCCTTACAAAAAAAGTGTCCGTTCCTGCGACCTGGCAAAGAGTAAGGAGTTTTTACCCGACAGCGGTAAGGCATGGAGATGGGCAAGAACGGGCAACGGCTTCTACTACTGTCTGGACAATATCCCAGACAGAGCACCCAAGCACTACCGCTCTATGTTCGGCGATGCAGAAACCCTGCGTGAGCTGTGGGAGCAGAGCAGACAGAATAAATTTGAAAGTGAGCTGGAACTGCGTTTTAAACGCCATGTAAAGGCTAATTTTAGAAACTTTTTAGAGTTCTATACTGATGCTGACGAGGTACAGCGCCCCGCACTGGCTAAGGCATGTGCCGTACTGGATTTTATTTTAGATGAAAAAGACAGCTACGGCGGAACAAAGAATAAGATTTATAAGGATTTAAGCCCTATTCTAAAAGAAATGGACTTACAATATATCCCGCATAATCCTATAAGATTAAAGGAAAAAATAGACATCTTGGAGGAGTTTGACCATGCTATACCAGAAATCATCCACCTTCCGAGGGTAGGAAACCTCAATGCGGAGGTATATAACGACCCTGTGGTTTTCGGCTGGGCAATGCAGCTGAGAGCAGAAGGAGCAAACTTTACGGATAAATATATTATCCGCCAGATATGGGAAGCATGCGAAAGAACAGGGAGAAGAAAACCATCCGACAGATGGTTTGGACAGAAGATATTTGAAACGGCTCATGCTCAGTTTTTGACAGCTCAAAAACGATATGGAAGCAGTAAAAAAGCCAATATACATAAGTCATACATCCCTTTTGCTGATGCTTTTTATGCTGGTGACTGCTGGGAAGTGGATGCTACGAGGGTCAATATCATAGCCCACCAAACCAAAGATGAAAATGGGAATAAGGTAGAAAGACATCTAATGGTGGTGGTAGTTCGAGATGTAATGAGCGGAGATATTCTGGGATATGATTTTACCTATGCAGAAGACCACTCCAGCTTTGCAAGAGCCATGAAAATGGCAGTACAGACAGCAGGATATCTACCTTATGAACTGGTAACTGACCGTTTCCCAGGGCATAATACAGACCAGATAAAACGACTGTTTGAGAGAATGGAAGCTATGGGAGTTATCGTTACGATGAGTCACAATGCTAAGGAAAAAGCAGGAATAGAGCGGTGGTTTGGAACTTTCCAGAGTGTCATTCTGATGGGGTCAAAATACTACTACGGAGAAGGGATTACTTCTACAAGACTGACTGCCCAAAGAAGCCCAGAATATCTGGCAAAACTAAAAAAAGAAAGCAGGAAAGCGGGATTTGATGTAGTGCAGGCTTATACAGAATGTGAAACGCTGATAGAACAATGGAGGAATTTAAAATACTCCTACTACAGCAGAAAACATGCTAATCTGCATAAAACACCAAAGGAACTGCATAATGAAAGCGAAAAGAAGCATGTAACCTTTGTAAACAGACTGCAGACCTCTATGCTCTTTGACTTGAAAAAAGAGATTACAATAAGAAATAATGGACAGTTCCATTTAGAGATGATGGGGGTAAAATTCTATTACCAGATAGATGTAGAGGATTATGAAATTATTGCCAAATACCATAACAAACAGGTTTTAGTTTCTTATGATTTGGATGATTTAAACGAGGTCTATCTGTGGAGAGAACATGGCAATTTATTGGTCTCATTATGTACAGCACAGGAGCTTAAGCCAATAGTGAAACATGGACCAAGCAAAGAACTGGGCAAAATTTCACAGCAGAAAGCAAGAGAACGCCGTATAGAAGAACTGAAGCAGCAGGATTTAGACCAATATACAGCTGTTGCGAATGAGGAGGAACTATTATTAGGAATAAATACGGATAAGAAGAAGGCCAATGGATTTGAGGACTACTACAATGGAGTAAATATCCCTCTAAAAAAAGTATCAGGAAGCGACATTGCCCCTGATGACTTTGAAAACAGCTTTCTAAACAAGAAAGATTATTAAAAATAAATAGATATGACAAATTTACAAAAAAAAGAGATAGTACAAGCTATCCATGAAGAAAAAGCCCGATTAGGTAGCTATGCAAGGGTAGCTACCAAAGTCGGAGTTTCAGAGGCTACAATCTCCCAAATGAGAAATGACAACTGGGATAAAATCGCAGACGGCCTATGGACAAAGGTAGCACAGGCATTAGGTTTTACTTCTGATGAGTGGCAGCTTGCCGAAACATTGAATTTTAGAAAGATTACCAATGTTCTAAATGATGCTAAAAATGAAAGTATGTTTATGGCCATCAGCTACAAGGCAGGAAGTGGAAAAACAGCTACTCTAAAGCATTATTCAGAGGTAAACAGCGAGGAAAATGTGTTTTTCATCCAAGCCAGAGAGTGGGCAAAGAGGGATTTTCTTTTAGAATTGTGCCAAAAACTAGGAATTGATGCAGGAAAAGGCTATGTAGGGGTAGATAAATTAGGAATGAAAGTGATAGACTTTTTTGCAAAGAGACAAAGCAGAAAACCTCTTTTAATCGTAGATGAAGCCGACAAGCTCCGTCCTTCTGCCCTCCGTTGGTTTATTACTCTTTATAACGAGCTGGAGGATAAAATGGCAGTTGTAATAGCAGGGACTGAAAACTTAGAAAAAACTATAAGCAAAGGGGTTAAATATAATAAACTCGGTTTTGATGAGATTTCAAGCCGTTTCGGAAGAAAATTTATCAATAACCTGCTGGGGGCAAGAAAAGAAGATGTGGAGCTGATATGCAGAGCCAATGGCATTGATGATAAAGCTATGATAAGTAAAATTTTTGAAGAATGCGAACCAGTCAATATTGTTATACAGGAGCAGAGCATTAAGGTTGTTGAAGATTTAAGAAGACTTAAAAGAGTGATTAAAAGAGAGTTAATACAACAAAAATATGAAATGTCTAATAATTAAAAAACAACTATCATGATAGAATTATTTGAGCCCAACCTTGAGGAGTTGGAAGTGATGATAAAAGAAATAGAGAAACAAATGGAAGAGGCGGAAAGCCTTGCAGAGTGGAAAGAACTACAGCACCAACTGGATGAATTACTAGAGAGACAAAAACAATTATTAAAAGAACAAGAAAAAGATACATTATGATAACACTTATGATTTTATTATTAGCCCACGCTGTTTATATCTTAAAACTGTTTGATATATTCAGAAAGGAAAACACTCTTTTAATCGCTTTAATAGGGCTTTTGTTAAGTGCTATTTGCTGGCGACAAGATATAATGTGGGGAATAGTTACCCTTACTTATACTTCATTCGTTTCCATTATACTGATAACCCTTTATTATGATGATATCGATGATTTATAGAATGTTCGCAATCGTAGTGCTGACAATCTTACTCCAGAACTGCAAGACATCAGACCCATACAAGAATTTTAAAAAAGAAATTAGAACCAAAAAAATAAAAGATTATGACAGCAATAGACATCACACAGCTCACGGATGAGCAGAAAAAGGCTTTACAAAACCAACTAAAAGAGGAGGAAAAAGCCAAGAAAGAGAARAAAGCCCAAGATTTAAAAGCATTGGAAGACTTGGCAGCAGGAACGGTGCCAACAATGTTTGAACTTCTTAAAAGCGTTTCGGATGATATTACAAAAATAAAGGAGGTCACTTTCCGAACTTTTGAAAATTATTTGAAGCTGAAAATAGAGACAATGGGCATTAAGGCTAAAAACCAGCAAAGCCACACCATTACTCATGGAAAGCAAAGTATCAAACTGGGCTACCGAATTACAGACGGCTACACCGATGAGGCAGGATATGGTTTGGAAATGGTGCACAAGTTCTTAGGGACATTGGTTAAGGATGAAAACTCTAAAAAATTAGTAGCCTCTATTTACCGCCTTTTACAAAGAAACGGCAAAGGGGATTTGGATAGTAAAAAAGTTTTGGAACTGAGACAAATTGCCGATAGAGATTATCCAGATACGGACTTTCAGAAAGGAGTGGAAATCATCCAGAACGCCTACAAACCGAAATTATCCAAATGGTTTATAGAAGCATGGGAAGTAGATGGCGTAGGGATAGAAAGAAACCTGCCTTTATCCATGACCAGTGCAGAGCTTTCAAAGGATATTGATTTGAGTTTCCTGCTTCCACAAGAGTAATTTAAATGACCTTTAAAACTAATTTAAAATGACAATAGGACAGAAAAGATGTGGCCTAAGAAATAGAGAAATGGAGCCAATGATAGTAGAGACCACAAGGAAGCGTATTGCAGAAATCATAGACGGGCTGGAACAACAGAGAGGCGATAAAAATACTGCTCCAGCAAGTGGAGAAAAGCAAAGGCTTATTTCCCTTGCGCAGACAAAATTAGAGGAGGCGTGCATGTTTGCTGTAAAAGCTATGTATGCTGAATAATCCTCAAAACCTTTCCGCACAGGCAGGCACCGATGTTCGAGCCATCGGGCGGAGCAAAAAATAATTTTATGAAAAAATTTAAGAAAAAACTCAAAATTGAGAGGGCGACCTCCTTTAAGTTGGAGTATTCTGATGATGGTGTGGATATGAAGTCCAAAACCTTTAATACTTACAAGGCAATGGAGCAGTTTCACAACAGACAAAAAGCCTTTCATTATCTGGACTATCATCGCTACGCATTTATTGATGGGGAATGGCACAAATTTATTAAGTTAAACTCCCCTTTCATTTTTGAGCCTAATTTATATGCTATCAATAAAGATTTTGAAGACTTTAATCTTCAAAAACAGAAAAATGAAGATTTTTAAACTCAAAAAAAACAGAATAGAAAATGGCAAAAGCATGTGTATCGGTGCATATTGATTTAGAAGATATAGACACTTGGAATTTGGTAGAAGAAATCAAGGAAAGAAAAAATGAAGTATTAAATGAATTGTTTCCTTTGCTAGATGACTTTCAAAGAATAGATTTTGAAAAATTAAACATCCTTGATGAAAGTAAATTGAGATACTTTTTGACAAATTTTGACAAAATAACAGAGGAACAGCTTAAAAATATCGTAGAAAAATAATTAAAAATGGAAATCCTAAAAATGTTTGCCCTTGTGGTGTTGCAAAATGCAAGTTTTACCCTTGTGAGCAGGGCAAGAAATAGCAGCAGCTTGATGTATCACACTATTGCTAGTGTGCTCAGTAACGGAGTCTGGCTCCTTGTGATTAGAAAGGTAGTACAGAATTTTGACAGCCTAGATATGATGCTTACTTACCTTGTAGGCTCAGTTGTCGGAAGTGTTTTAATGCACTATGTATCAATGAAATACTTTGAGAAAAAAAAGAAGTAAAAAAACTTTCCCAAAGTTGGTAAGACCAAATTCAGCGAAGCGAAATCGCCTTTGGGAACAAATAAAAATGACAGATTTACAATTCATAAGACTGTTGAAATACGCTTTAAAACCAAATAAAAAGGGAAACAAAGCCAGTATTATAAATGCCTTAGAATTGGTGGAAATCTTTAAAGATAAAGTTATTGAAGATTATTTAAAGGAGGCTAAAAGTATAAGAAATAAGAAAAAACATGACACCAAACGCAATTATACTAAGACTACGGGACAAATTTAGTGAATCAGCTCTCCGTTCTGCTGTAGAGCTTCATACTAATTATGATAAATGGAATGTAGAAGATTTGACAGAAGACGAACTTAAAAATTTATTTAGTCTTCTTTGCCCCCAAAAATCACCAGCAGAACAGGTTTTTAATCTTCAAATGGAACAAAGATTAAAAAACCTTAGAAGTGTTATTTTAAAAGAAGCTTCTTATATAGGTCTGTTAGAACCTGATAACTGGGATAGGTTTAACGCTTTTATGAAAAAGTACAGCCCTTTAAAGAAGTCTTTGAACCAGTATAAAATTGATGAGTTTGAGGGACTTATAAGACAGTTCAAAAGCATGAGAGCCAAGTATGACAAGCAGGCAAAAATACCTTTCACGCAGCAATGGTATCATAAAAATAAAATTTCTGCTCCATCTATTAACTAAAAAAGTCCGTAGCCATACAGAGAAACCACAGACTTTGCACATGAACAATGCAAATATAGTAAAAATCTGTATGGCTTACAATAAATCTAATTATTATAAAAAAATCATTAAAATTCAAGAGATTACGCAGATGCAGAAGCATCAGCATGGTTTGACCTATAAGGAAATTTACTATAAACATATAGAAGAACAGTTCAATATCAGCAGCAGGACTTACCGTACTTACCTGGGCATCCCTGCTAAAAGAGAGTTGAAAAAACTTCAAGAAGCAGAACGACTAAAAGGACAACAATTGACATTTAATTTTTAATATTATGAGTATACAAGTAACATTCCCCTCTGCGGGACATCATTCAAGAGATGCCGGAGCAACTTATAACGGCAGACAGGAGAACAAAGAGACTATGGTATTTCGGAATTTATTAACTACTGAACTGCGGTTTTTAGGAGTTAAATTCATTACCGATGATGACAATGAAACTAACAGGGAATATCAAGCAAGGATAAAACCTGGTAAAGGTTCGGTAATTTTGGATATTCACTTTAATGCTGGCAGTCCTGCAGCAAGTGGTACAGAGTGCTTTATTGCTAATGATGCCTCTGCCCACAGCAAAGAGATGGCAAAAGAAATTTGTAATACAGCATCTTCTGTTATGGGAATTAAAAATAGAGGTGTTAAAACAGAAGGTCAAAGCCAGCATAATAAAATTGGTATTCTTCATCAAGGTGCAGGAACTGCCGTACTCTGGGAAATCTGTTTTATCTCTAACCAGGATGATATGGCAAAATATGACCAAAACAGAGGTAAATTAGCAAAAGAGATTGCCAAAATTTGTAAAAAATATGATGATTTAATATGATAATTTCCGTTAAATTAGCTCCCGAAACATTGTTTTTAGTTCATAAAGTACTGCTTGATGAGATACAGACAAAACCAGCAGACACTAGAGCTAAAAAGGCATTAAAATCAATACTGATAGAGCTTTTTAATGTTTTTGTAAAAAAATGTATTTCTTATGGAAACAGTCCTAATGGAAGATCCAGAACGGTTAATCTAAAATACTATCAAGCAGATAAACTATGTGATATTTTATGCAGTTTGTTACAATCAGCCTCTTTTGGAATGAACGAATATAACAAATTGGACATGCTTAAAAATGAATTGCATCAAAAATTATTATAAAAATGGAAAGTATTTATAAAATAGAACCTAAAAAACCAAGCGGTCGGTATGTTTTAGCAGTCTACCACAATCAAATTTTAAGAGAAATAAAGTTTTTGGGAGAGGGCTGGACAGATATAATGATAAAGGGAATGTTCAGCCTGGTGGCCGTTACAGAAGATTCAGCTAAAACTACGGAAGAAAGTAAAATTATCTACACTAAAATTTAATTAAAATCCGCTTGTTTTTTATAAGCGGATTTTTGTATATTTGTATATAAATAAAGCAATATGAAGATTTTAATTTTCCTTTTGTTCCCTCTTTTTCTTTCTGCACAGGCATACTCCAATCGTGGAAAAGGAGAGGTTTTTAAAAACTACCCAGAGAAACCCTATGAAGATGTAAAAAAAACAGGGGTTATTGTGGTAGATAAAACATTATATGGACTTAAATTCAAAGATAGTAAACTTCCAAAAGAGGTAAAAAATAGAGTTCAAAAGTTCTTTAATAAGCGTTATAATGGTTATACAGATTTAAAGATATATGAACTCCATATAGAAGACACTACCAAAGGCTGGAAAATAGAAGGATATCTTATTAAAGATTAGTCCAATACTTTGGAAAACAACCCTTTTTTAATATTAAGATCATCAACATTGCCCTGCAGATATTGCAGGGTATTTAATTTACCGCTGTAACTACATTGATAATTAAGTATATAAACATCCACAACAGTTTCATCTCTTTTATAATTTTCACTAACCAACTCTAATTTTCCAGTATTTTTACTAATAACATTCTTTAGAATTTCATCGGTTACTTCTATGAAATCTAAGAATTTCAAAGCCATTTCTGTATTAGTTCCCAGGTTACTTGTATCATGCAGCTGCTCATAGCATATATAAAATATAATATTTGCAACGGCTGTATCATTGGAATAGCTAATATCCCAACTTACCAGTAAAGCAGGATAATGATGTACTTCAAACCATTCAGGAATAAGGTCTTGTTCAGCATATAAATCTATAAATTGAACAGGGGTAAGCCCCTTTGTCCGATATAAATCTTTGATTTCTTCCTTCTCAAAAGTCTCTGTTAATTTTTTATAAAATAATTTCATTATAAGCAGTTTAAAGGTTATTTAGAGTTTTCTGTATTTCTTTTTTTAGATGCCTCTGCAGTCTGATTTCTAGCGCCCGAGACCTTCCTAAAAACTGCCTTTTAGGAAGGTAGAGATTCATTTTTCGTACATGGCTTTTTACTTTTATACTTTGCCCTGTATCTACTCTTTTTCGTGAAGCTTTTCGAGTTCGTAGATTGACAGATTTAGCCTTTGTTTTTTTACGGGTGTAAGCACTTACATAAACAGTTTTTTGTATTTTGCCTCCCTCATTATGTATTTTTGCATAGGGAACATCTGTTCCAATGATTACATAATTATCCCCTGAGCTTATTTTGTGAATGGAGCGTTTGAGCCTCCCTGTTCTTGTCATAAGAGAACCTCTATCTTTTCGTTTCCGTGCTTTCCATTTCTCTGAAACTTGATTTTTCCAGTCTTTTTTGATAAATCTTTCTTTGCTGAAATTTACTGCAATAGTTCCAAATTCAGAGGCTGTTTTTCGGGTAAAATTAACCCCCAATGCTTTCTGCATTCGCTCAAATATTTTACCTTCAATTTTAAATGTTTCCATCTTAGTTAGATTGTTTCTGCATTCCGGATAATTCTCATCATCATTTCATTGTAGAAATCTTCAAATTCCTGCATGGTCATACCTTTTCCGCTGCTTGAATTGATAATATTGTCTCCTTTATGAATGTTATCAAATTTTATAGTGATATTTCTAATCTGTTTAGCATCTCCTTCTACTTTGCTGATGTCATTTTTAAGTTTGGTTTTCGTTTTTTTACCTGCACCGCCCTTTCCTCCAAATTCAGAGAAACTGCCTCCTAAGGTTTCCCCTCCGTACAAAGAAGGTGTTTTAGGAGTTTCTGGCTGTTTGCTGGTGCTCTCTTCTTTGGGTTTTATTAAATCCATTTTTCCCCTAAGTTCATTGACAGAACCACTGGCTTTTTTTGCCCAGTCCCAGCCTGTAAGTTCTCCTACCCAGCCTAACATCTGCTCTAATGGTTTTAGGATGACATCCAGGAGAACCTGCCCTATTCTTTTTAATCCCCCTATAATACCCTCTGTTTGAAAGGCTTTTTTAATACTTTCCCAATGGTCATACATTGATTTTATCGCAGAAATTACCATTCCGAAAGGTCCCATCAGTAGTAAAATAGAGGCACCCCATTCATCATATTTTACAATCGCTGCAGTAATGATACCAATAAGCACAATGATTGCAGCTACAATAAGCCCAATTGGGTTGGCATACATTGCTATATTGTTTGCCCATACAGCAACCGTTAAGGCTCCCCATGCAGTAGCTAATGTTCCTAATACTATAACAATTGCATCAATATTGTCGAATATCCAAGAAAATACGGGCTGTAATTTCTCAAGTGCTGTGGTAACCATAGGAAGTAGTTTTTCTCCCATTTTTATCATAGAAGCTTTTATATTATTCTGAATAACACCCCATTGCTCGGTAGGTGTAAGAGAATCCATATATGCTTTATTAAGGGCGTTTTGTGCTCCTTCGGTAGCTTTTGTAGCTTTTTCAAGACCCGCAATATCCTGCATCAGTGTTCCAAACCCCATAGAGGTAGCCTGGTCAAAACCTAATTTACTCAGTTTTTCAATTTTCTGCTCATTAGTAAGCCCGTCAAAAGCTTTATTTAAATCTTTGATAATGTCTATCAATGGGCGTATTTTCCCTGCGCTGTCAAAAATGTTAATACCAATAGACCTAAAACCGCTGACATATTTCCCTGTTTTACTATCTATTTTCCCCATTGCTACATCAGCATTAGATAAGGTTCTCATAATTCCCTCTAATGCAGTAGAGGACTGTTCGGCACTAAGTTTTGTTGTCAGAGATGCGTAAGCTCCTGCCGTACTCTCCAGCTCATAGCCTATATTTCGGGCTAATGGAAGCACCTTAGGAAGATAACGGGCAATATCTCTAAATTCTGCATTTCCCTCTTTTACTGTTTCAAAAAGTACATCATATACACGATTTATATCTTTTCCGGAGGACATCATGGTTGCTATCCCTGCAGAAGCTACTGTTTCTATATCGGTAAAACCTGCTTTTGCAGCTCTTAGAGTTGGTTCTAAGGCTTCTAATGACTGATTTACATCAAGTCCAGCAGAAATAATACGGGAAAAAGCCTTAGGAACCTCATCTAAAGGAGTAGCATTTTTGGTTCCTATTTCAAGAATTTTATCAGACAACCCCTGTAGTTCCTTCTTACTAAGTTCTGCAGTTACATTGATTTCTGCCATCTGGGTATGCCAAGTGTCAGCCTGTTTTACGGCACCAGTAAGCATAGTTCCTGCTGCAACAGCCATTCCTGCAAAAGCTGTGGTAATAGGAGTTTTTAATTTATCTACTGCTTTGCCCATCCCCGCTGGTAGTTTCTCTATCAAACTGTTATATTTCACTTTCATTTTATCAACAGTCTGATCCCATTTGCTTTTAAGCTTCTCCAAGTTAGAATTAAACATCTTTGTGCCTAAGTCTATCAGCATGGTTAATTTTGTATCTGCCATAAAAATTTTGTTTTTTTAATTATTATGTTTATATTTGTAATGAGTTTAAAGAGCGGTAGCAAATAGCTCACTGCGGAGGAATGCAAAGCGAACGCGGACATTTGCTCTTTAAATCAATATAAATTCCTCATAAAAGAAGGCTTAATTTAGTCTTCTTTTTTCTTTTTATAGATAAGGAGTCCCTTTCTTCTTTGTAAAGGTTTTTCATAATCTATCTTGAACCAGGTCTCTATCTGTATTCCTTTATCAGCTTCACTCAGTGTGGTAGAGACCATTACTGACATATCTTGATAATGTTTTATATAATTGGTCTGGAATCCTTTTTTATCATGGGTAGAGAGCCATACTTCACTCGGATTTTTCAAAATATCCTCTATATGAGGGAATAATAAATGCCTTTGTTCATCATCACTTATATAATACCCTGTTGTATGACGGCTGAATATTTTTTTATTCAAAACCATTTTTCTTCCTAGATAATCCGCAAATCCCATTTTCTTTTTGGAATTTTCCAAAGGTTTAAAAAGTTCTTTTACATTATCTTCTGTAATGGTATTGTCTAATAAAATAGGCTTTAAACTGTCTTTAAATTCATCCCATTTTTTTAAACCGTATTTATCAAATGTCATTTGATTAAGTTTTTCGGGAAGTCTTTTTATATCGCTGTAAAACTGTTTTTTAGTAAATACCTGTTTCAGATCCCCTCTATTTATCTCAAATTGGGAATTTTTATATTTAGGGTCGGCTTGGTATATTTTTGTTTTAGCATCAGTGCCTTTGGTTACTCTGCCTTTGTGGTCTCCTAAATATTGTACCATTTCACAACGGCACCCATAGCCGTTTGGAGGCCACAAATCCATAGCTTCTTTATCTTCAAGATTGAATATTTTACCATCTAATACCTGGTGCTGTGGTCTTACCTTTTCATCTCCTATGGTCTGGTACTTCACAAAAGAGGTAATACTGTCTTTTTCTGCCATAAAACGAATATATTGAGCAGCATTCTGACCTACGGCAATAGATAGGTTATATTCACTTTCTAACCATTGATGGTTATATTTATCCATTACTTTATCGCATTCTACACGGAAACTTGCAAAATCTCTTACCTGCCTTGTTTCATTATCTATTAAGAGTTCTTTCATTGAAGCCAAACGGCTTTCTGTCTTACTCGCTGAAAACTCAAAAAGATTATACTCCATCATTTGTAAGGTTAAATGGTCAATACCTTCAAAGGTTTTAGGAGCTGTTTTGAATTTACTTCTAAGAGCTTCAAGCAGTACTTCTGTTTCTGTGGAGATAATTTTACCTTCAATGCCTAATGTATCTTTGCCTTCAAAGATGTATTTCATCAGCTCATCGGTAAGATTATCAATTTCATTCTGTGGAATCTCTCCTACCGGCTGAGTGTGGTTGCCACAGTCACAAGATGGATACCGCTGATTAAAATAGATACTTGCAACAGGCAATAGGCTTGACGGCTCTTCTGTGCTTACTATTTCCTGCCTATTGCCCAAAGGCTTTTTTGCTTTTTCCAAAGGAATATTAAAGGTTTTGGATATCCATTCTTTTTCTACATCATATCCACTAGTAATAAGACCGCTGGTAATAGTCCATAACTGCCCTAAATCTACTTCTTGTTCTGCTATTTTGAACTCAAAAAAGTCATCTTCAGATATTCTGTATCCTTGTCTCTGCAATAGAGGAAACAATAAATCATTAACAATAAACTGAATCTGTCTTTTGTCTGCCTGTGCAATCTTAAAATCTAATCCCCGTTCATGTACTTCGGTCTGGCTTCTATTGGTTCCCTGGTCAGAAAGCATGGTAGAACCTACCAGTTGTTTGCTGATTTCATTCGTATTGGACTGCATGAACTGCAAATAAACATTGTAAGCATCGGTTCTGTTGGCTT
This sequence comes from Flavobacteriaceae bacterium, assembly GCA_013333255.2. Lineage (GTDB taxonomy): Bacteria > Bacteroidota > Bacteroidia > Flavobacteriales > Weeksellaceae > JABCPE02. The sequence continues at coordinate 216,765 of JABCPE020000007.1, forward strand.
CATGATACTGTATCGTTGTTCCATGTGGAAATGTTCCTGCACCAGCTTCTCCGAAGCTTAACAGCATTTCATGAACCATATCAACGGTTTTGCTGTCATTGGTAGAAGTTGTTGCCGTAATAAGGGGCATACCGAATTTTTCGCAGAATTCAGCCCATGACTGAGCGACATTTCTTTTCCAAATTACATTAGGCACTACATTATTGAGAATTCCCAAGTCGTAAGGGTTCCCAATTGGGAGAAGCCAGTCAGCATATTCTGGAAGAGAGTAATCAATAAAGTCATCTTTGGTAGCATCTGGAAATATTTTATTTTGTGTAGGTGCTGTATTTCTTCTTGGGATAAGATTAAATTTAATCCTTTCCCCTGCAAATTCAGTAAATTCAATCACAGAAACTCCCCGCAGGATAGTTTCAAGACAAATATTTAGAAACTCATAAAACCACTGTTGTTGCATAAGAAATGTAAGTTCCTCATTTTCATCTCCAGATTTGCGGTTGATTACTCTAAAATCAGTATTCAAAGTACTCATCTTACGCATCTGAATTTGAGACTGCAGATGTCCATCTGTAAGAAGGTCATCAATCAAATCATGTAGAAGTACCGTTTTAGGAGTTTCTGGATGCTGTGCCAGCGTCAGAGCTTTTCGCCATTTTTGTATATCCTTTCTGGAACTGTCTTTGAAGTTTTTAGCAATGCTGATAATAGCGGGATTTTGTTTTCCTATATTAGGGCTTGATTCTGCTTTTGCAGAAACATCTAATTTTTTAAAGTTTATTTCATATCCTAATACTTTCATCGTAATTATTTTAAAAGTGTCTTATTTTTGAGATTAAAGGGTAATTAAAGAATGTTTTACCATTTATTATTATTCAATTCATATTTTGATGAAACTTTTAACCCTAAATATTCTTCTCCCTTATCACTTTTAGGTTTTGGGAGGTCAGCATTTGCTTTTCCCTCAGCAACAAGTTTCAGCCAGTCTATGGCATCTTGGTATCTTTGTGAGCGGATTTCCGGCATTTTTCTCGGAATGGTAGCAGTATAAAGATGATACAAAGCACAATCAATTGTAAGCATCACAATATGGCTGTTTCTCTCTTCTCCTTCTTTGCTAAATATCTGCGCTACATCATACCTGCCCGATAAATAATTTTTAATCTGTGATACTGCCATTTGTTCAGAAGCTCTTAATCTGGATTCTGAATAATTCTCAAGCAGTAAATCTTTTATTTCGTTTCGGATAAGCACCGAATAATCATCATTGGTTATAAACATCTTAAAATCGGTTTTTTTGTTTTGAAATCATATCTTTTCTACTGGTGGTTCTTGGTGGTATAGTGTTGGTAATTGCAGCGATATTAAGTTTAGCAATAGCCGACTGGAGAGCGTCGGGCGCGTCATCATGTGCACCGCTTCCTTTTTTAAAAGCCAAAAGCTGGTCTATCAATTCTCTGCAGTCTGGAGAATGCTCTAAAGCACTATTGAAAAAAACATTATTTCTTTGGAAATATCCCTCCATGCTTTCTATCCTATCAAATTTTCCTGATTTACTCTTATTGTCTGCCATGACAGGAACATACCAGCCTCTAAGGTCTCCAACCTGGTCAAAATCATTAACAAAATCATCTTGTGCAAACAGCCCTTCTATCCAATATTGGATATTATAATTTAAAAGATTATTATCTTCTACTAAGTCATAGAGCCATTCAGCTACATTATGCCTTGAAGTCTGCCGGACAAAGCAGTTCAATATATGGAACTCCCGTCCAGTTTTCCCTGCAAAAATCATCGCTTTATAATCCCCTGCATCCTTATAGGATAAATCGCCGTAAAAACACAAAGCATCATACTGGCGGTACTGCAGACGCGGTTTATAGTGGATATATTCATTTTTAAATATGGTTCCTTCTACAATATGCATGTGCATATATTCGCGCATAAATGAGCGGTAGGGAGTAGAGATATATTTTTGTTTCCAGTATTCTGCACTGGTTTTTTCTGGCCAGTTGGGTTCAAAAGTATTTAAATCTTTTACTGCAGGAACAGAAACCAAAAACATGGTAGGCTTCAGCCCTGCATCTTTGAGTTTTTGGGTAATAACTTTATATTCTGCTTTAAGCTGGTTAATCAGTGTATTTTTATGAAAGTTATTATTAGCTACAATAAATCTTCTGTTTTTACTTCCCTCGTCAAATGTCCCACGCAAATCTTCCCACGCATATTCAAATAGTTTAATGGAAAGTTCATCATTAGCACATCGCTGGCGGGTGTCCACATCGTCAATTACGATATAGTCTGGGCGGTTTGCCTCTTCTCTTAAACCTCTTGGCGATTGTCCAGGGGAAGTAGCCATAAATTTGGCACCATCTGTTGTAGTAAAGTCTCCTTCTGCCCAGTCTCCAAACTTATAACGCTTTCCGTAATAGTGAATAAATATCTGATTATGGCTGATTTGTGCCTGAATATCTGAAATCAGTTTTTTAGCTTTTAAATCAGTCTGACCAACCAAAAGCATAAAATGAAGCTTCCCTGTTACATAAAGATACAAGGGAATACCTAAATCTAAATGAACAGATTTTGCTCCAGAGCGGTAAATTTCTGCCAATACATCACAAACATCATTTTCAATGATGATTTTAGCCAGCTTCGCATGAAACCATGCTGATTTTACTTTTGCATACTGGGGAAACATATTTTCAAACCAGTTAATGTAATCCTTTTCCCATTCCAGCCGTTTTTTTCTGCGTTCTGTCGGTGGTTCATTTGGATCAAGCCCTTTGCTGGTTTTTTGGACAATGCTTTTACAGTGCTCATCGTAGTTACGGAGCATTTTTTCCATTGCCGTGCTTAGTCTTCCTATTGTGCTCATTATGCTTCATTTTGGACTTTATGGAGTAAAAAGAGCTTGTGCCACTCTAAAAAAGAAATAGCAATTTCTGGATCCTGTGTAGCCATCCATGCATCAAATTCTTTAAATACTGCAAAAACGATTGGAGCAGAAACTCTATCTGACAAGGTCTCAATAACACTGGTAATATCTTTTATTGCCTTAACATCAAGTGTAGCATCCCCACCTTTGGAAAGATGGGTTAATTCATTCATTAAAACCTTTTTAATGTTATTAGGAGCAGATAAAAACTGTGTTTTTTTATCATCCCATGAAATATCTCCCTGTATCCCTTTACGCCATCTTCCTATGGTCTGCTCGGATACATCCAGTGCATTGGCAATAGCTTTCGCTGTCATACCATCCTCTACAAACATACGCTCTGCCATTGCTCTTATAGGTTCATTATTGACTCTTTTTGCCATAATTTATATACACTTTTTTGCAAACTTCAATATTTAAAACATTGATTTATAGAAAAGTGGCAACTCTTACCTATAATTTTTTACCGCTTAAATCCTTGCTTTAAGTTTGTAGAAAATTCTGACAAACAGATGATTTTACTAATAGATAAAAACGAGTTATATGCATACGGCACTATATGGAACGGGGATGGTATGTTCTTCGTTTCACAGCTGGCACATCTTGAAAAACATTACAATGATATTAAAATAAAACTTCATACTTATGGAGGCTCCGTATTTGACGGCAATATTATGTGTAATGCCATAGAAGCAAGTAAGGCTAATATTACTATTGATGTAATGGGGATAGCTGCAAGCATGGGAGCTATATTGACTATGTCGGCAAAGAAAGTCCGAATAGTAGATAATGGTTATATTATGATACATGCCCCTCATTCTGGGACATATGGCAACGCTAAAAATATGGAAGATACGGCCAAACTGCTTAGAATGATGGAAAAGAATTTTATCCAGCGTCTGGGCAAAAGACTTAATCAGCCGGAAGAATCTGTAAGAAAATACTTAGATGGTGATAATTGGCTGGATGCACAGGAAGCTTTGGAACTAGGTTTTGTGTCTGAAATTATACCAGCAGAGATACAGCCGATTTTACCTGTTAAAAATCCAGAAGAAATGGGAGAATCTGAAGTGTATAACCTTTATTCAGAACTACTGTTACAGCCGGCTGCATTATCCAGAAATTCTAACCTTGAACAATTTAATTTAGATAATAATATGAAACAGTTGTTAATTACTGCTTTTGCTCTGCAATTAACAGAGCAGAGTTCGGACACGGCATTTGTAAATGCCTTAAAAGAAAAATTTAACAGTCTTGAAGGAGAATTAAAGACTGCTAAAAGCGAAAAAACAGATGCGGAGGCAAAGCTCCACCAGTATGAATCTTCAAGGATTGATACCATGATTGCGGAAGCTGGTGTATCTGATGACCAGAAAGAAGTGTATAAGAAAATTGGAGAGACTTCGGGAATTGATGCTCTGGCAGTTGTTCTTAAATCTCAATCAAAGTCTCAGGCTCCTAATATTTCAGCAATGATACATAAGGGAAATGCAGGAACTGCCGCACGAATGAACTGGGATTTTGACAAATGGCAGAATGAAGACCCAAAGGGGCTGGAAAAACTGGCGAAAGATGAGCCAGAAGAATTTCAAAAATTGTTTAACGCTAAATACAAAAAATAGTAATGGCAGAATTATTAGACGGTTTGTGGTTAGAGCAGTTTGTAGAACCACAGCTATTAGAAGACATGAGGAATTATAAGGACGATTTTATCGGCGTCCTTAAACCCGCAAATCCCAGTGCAATAGACAAAGACGGGATTAGATTTAATAAACTCATTAATAACATTGATTTTGTTGTTAATGCAACAACAGATTTTACTCCAAAGAAAATCAAAGGGGGGAAATCATTTGTAGAATGGGACAAGTTAGACACTACTCCAACTTCTTACACTGATGCAGAGTTAAGAGCTATGGCTTTTGATAAAGAAGCTGAAATCAGAGTAGAGCATCTAAATTCATTTAAAATAGGAATCAGAGATTATGTTTTGAACAAACTGGCTCCTAAAAAGAATGTAGATGGAAAAATGCCAGTAATTAGAACCACTGGGGAAGACTTCAACGGAAGAAAAAGACTTACCTACAACGATTTGGCAGATTTCCTTTTCAACAGGCTGGCAGATATCAATTTCAGAGACCCTAACGGGCTTTATATGATATTAAACGCTGAACATAAGGCCGACCTTATCCACGACAGAGCAAATACAAACTTCTATCGTGATTTGGAAATTGATATGGAAACAGGTGCTTTAAAGAGATTCTTTAATTTGAAATTCTTTGAAAACGCTGATGCTCCTATTTATGCATCCAATGGAGAATTAAAATCTATGGGTGCTGTAAAAGCAACTGGCGACCAAAAAGCTTCTGTTTTATTCTATGCACCTAATACGGTATATCATATTGAAAGTACAAAAGTGCTTTTCAAAGATATGAAGAATGATACCAGAAGTAAAGATCCTGAAAGTGAAATAAGACTACATACTTATGGATTGTGCGATAAGAGACAGGAAATAGGTTTTGGAGCTATTATTTCTGCTAACTCATAAAAAGAGAAGTTATGGCAACAAAAGAACAAAAAGAATTTGCGGAAAATTTCTTCAATGAAAATCCGCAGATAAAAGTTCTTTATCTCAATAAAAGAGGGGAATTTTTCACTGATATAAACTATCTGACCAATTCCCTTCTAAAAGATAAAGATGGAAAATTAGAGGAATACGAAACTATTAAGCGTGGTGCTGAAAACCAAAAACAGGAGGCTCCAGGCAGTGAAAACCAACAACAAGAAGAATAATGTCAAATTTACAAGGAGTTAATATACAGAAAGGAAGACTTGGAGCAAATAGGTTAAGCTCCAGTGATGCAATCAGCGGGATTATTATTTCTGCTGTAGCAGTGTCTTCTCTTGCAGTAGACACACCTATTACGGTGTACAACATGAAAGATGTAGAAACTCTGGGAATTACGGCAGAATACGACAAAACAAACAAGCTGAATTGTTACCGGCATTTGTCTGAATTCTACCGAATGGCTGGAGAAGGGACGGAATTACATTTAATGATTGTCCCGCAGACAGACACAATGCCTGACATCTGTGAAAACAAAGCAAAAAGGCTGTTAGCTCATGCCAAAGGCGAAATTAAACAGCTGGCGGTTGCAGTGAACCCTTCCGGAACAGAAGAACCCACGATGCTGAATGGAATTCCTGCGGATGTTTACAATGCAGTTGCAAAGGCACAGGGACTTGCAGAGTGGGCATATCAGAATAATATGCCGCTGCAAATTTTCTTAGAAGGTTACGCTTATGGCGGTAAAGCTTCTACTTCTGCTAATCTAAGAGATATTACAGATTTGAAAGCTGATAAAGTAAGTGTTATTATCGGTCAGGATTTCAACTATGCAAAAACTCAGAGCGGTAAGGCTCAAAAATTTGCTGATATAGGGACAGCTTTAGGGGTTTGTTCCAAAGCAACAGTAAACCAAAATATTGGAGAAAATGAAAGCTTCAATATTACTGATGCCGCAAAAGGAATTTGGGTAGAACCAGGTTTATCTTGCCACAAACCTAATACAGAAGTGTTTTCAGACTTGCAAACCTTGGAAAATAAAGGATATATCTTCGGAATTACTTATGCAGGAATGGCTGGGGTAAGGTGGAATAATGACCATACCTGTACACCTGTTATCATTGATTCTGATAATAAGATTAACGAGCATACTATTGCTTATGGCAGAGTTATGAGTAAGGCTGTAAGAGGGCTTAGAAGTGTATATCTGCCAAAGATTAAAACTAATTGGGCTGTGGATGGGAAAACTAGCAAACTTAGTCCAGGAACAGTAGTAGCATTAGAAGATATTGGTGATAAAATGTTTGAGGACATGATAAAACGAGGGGAGATTACTTACGGAAAAACAATTATTGATAAGGAGAGCGACCTCATTGTTGATAAAGTGCTGAATGTGAGTTTTAAAATTGTTCCTCGTGGTAATATCGGAGAAATTAACGGAACTATTAACCTTAAAACACAAGCATAATGTCAGGTATTATAAGAAATGGAAAGGCTTATGATTCTGTAGATGTTAAAGTACAAATCAATGGAATTCCCATTGAAGTAACCTCTTTAACTTACGGAAATGAGCAGGAGCACCAAGCTAATCACACACTTGGGGAGAATCCGACATCTTGGTCAGTAGGTAAAAAAACACCTTCTGCAAGTATAGGGATAATGATGCATGATATTGTCCCTTTAGAAATGGCCGCTGGCGGAAGTCTTCTAAAAATCAAACCTTTTGTAATTACAGTAGAATTTGTCAATGAATACAATATCATAGTGGTAGATAAAATCATTGCCAAGTTCAAAAATGAAGGGCGTGAAGTAACAGGAGATATGGGACTTAAAAAGGAGTACGAACTCTTTGCTTTGTCTGTAAATCTTAATGTACAGGCAGGAAATATTTAATCTTTAATCAATCTTTAAAAACAATTTAAAAATGTCAAATACAATTTATGTCAGCGAAGAAGTAAAAGAGCAGTATAAAAAAGAACATGGAGCAAAACTACGCTCATTATTGCTGCCGAAAGATGATTTTGATAATGAAATCATAGAGGTATTAGCCGTTGTTCCCAGCCGTAATGTGGTGGGACAATACTTAAAATTCGTCAATGCTGACCCTAAGAAAGCACAGGATATTTTGGTAAAAAACACATTGGTAACACACAAAGAGGAAGTGCTGGCAGATGATGGGCTGTTCCTTGCTGCTTTTGGTCTTATCGTGGATTTAATTCCGATGAGACAGGGAAAGTTTGGGAAAGTTTAGAGGGATGTTCCGGTCTAAGCGATAATCCCGAAAGTGATTTGTATATGAAGGCTGATGCCCTAATGAGTTTCTTCCTTCATATACCTTTCCCGGAACAACTCTCTGATGAAGTCTGGGCGATGAAATGGGCACAGCTTGGATGGCTCGCTGAAAAAGGATTTTTAGGAATTAAAAACAAAGAATAATGAATATTAACGATGGTACTTCAGTAGTAATAAATCTTGCCGCAAGATATATCGCCGCCTTTGGTATGGTACAGGCAAGCAAATATATCAACAATGTGGTCATTACCAACGAAGAAAACAAATATAAGATTGATTATTTTGATGATTTTAATCCAGAAACTGAAACTGTCAGAATAGCCCACAGCTCTATGGAGCTGGTGTTTGGAGACACATTATTAGAGGCAGGAAACAGTGTTTTTGCTCCGCCCTTAATGATGACATTTACTAAAGAAAAAGCCCTTATAGAGACTGAAACCAACGGAGATGACAATGTAATTATTGAGCGTTGGACAACCAAACCTTGGGAGATAGAAATAAAGGGAATTTTAATTGATTTAGAGAACAGGCAGTATCCAAGTGATAAGATTAGAGAACTGCACCAGCTGTTTAAAATCAATGATATTCTGGATGCTTACGGAATTCAATTTGAGGAAAAAGATATAGAGGCTATTTACCTTAAAAGCATTTCTATTACACCCACAGAAGGATTTGCTGATACAGTACAGTTTTCATTGTCAGCATCAGCCATTAAATCAGTATCCTGGACATTAGACCAGCCTAACGAATCATGAAACCATTTTTAAACATCAACCTTCGGGTAACTATTGCAGATAATATTAAGTTCAATGTCGTGGAAAGTATCCGTATTGAAAACAGTACGGAGAAATTCACTGACACTGCAAAAATAGTGCTTCCCCGTGAGTTTAAACAGGCAGTAAAAAATGGAGATCGTTTTTCTATTGCTGGCAAGAAACTCTTAGATGTTATAAAAATTGGAGATAGTATTAGAATAGAAGCAGGATATAATGGAGAGTATCATACTGAATTTGTCGGATATATTACTAAAATAGGTGCTGAAGCTCCAATAGAGATAGAGTGTGAAGATGAGATGTATAAGCTCAAAAAAGCACAACCAATAAAAAAGCTTTATTCAGCAGTAGATTTAAAAGTACTATTACGGGATATTGCCCCTGGCTATGAAATAGAAACCTTTAAAGAAATGCCTCTGGGAAAGTTTGCTGTAAATAATGCAACACCCTACAAGGTAATTGAATATTTAAAGCAAAACTACGGTGTGAGATGTTTTTTTAAGGGTAAAAAACTCATTGCAGGGTTAAATATCAGCCTTAAACCAGATAAAGTGCATGAATTTAATCTCAACAGGAATGTAAGAGCTGGCAGTAGTTTAGTCTATGAAACCAAAGAAAACCGTAAAAGATGGATAAAAGCCATAAGTAAGCAAAAAGGAAATTCCAAAGAGGTTACCTACGAGTTTGGAGAACAGGGAGAAAGTGAAATCACTTTACACGGTCCCATTAACCTAAATCAAGCCCAGCTAAAAAAGTGGGCAGAAGACTATTATAAAAGTTTAGTATATGACGGGTACAGCGGTGATTTTAATTCTTGGGGAATTCCCAGAACTAAGGCTGGTGATTCTGCAAAAATTACAGACCCTAACTATCCGGATAAGCACAGAGATGGTATATTTTATATTTCATCTGTGGTAATAGACATCAGCGAAAGTGAAGGCTTTCAAAGAAAAAATACAATAACATTTAAAATTAAAGACAAAGACTATGCAGATATTTAAAGCTGTATTTGGGGTATTGCTTTTGCTGTTTTGTCTTACAGGCTGTAAGACCTACAAAGAACCGCAACCCATTACACAGAAAGAAACAGAAATCGTAACGAAAACGATTACAAAAACACAAAGAGACACCATTATACAGGTAAAAGCCGACAGTTCTTATTACGAGGCTTACATAGATTGTAGGGATGGAAAGCCCAAAATATTAGACCATTCTTCTGGGAAACCTCAAAAAGTAAGACCAGGTAAGAACTTAAAGCCTCCTACCGCTAAAATAGATGAAAACGGAAAACTACAGGTAAGCTGTGAAAGTTTAGAACAACAATTAACTGTGGCTCTTTGGGAAAATCATATTTTAGAATCAAAACTCAAAGAAAAAACTATTATTCCACCTCCTGTTGAAATAGAAAAAAAACTAACATGGTGGCAAAAACTCTATATAAGAACAGGGCAGTTATCTATACTTATATTGTTAATTTACTTAGGATTTAAAATACCGTGGAAGCGTTTAATGAAGCTGTTTTAAGAGTTGTTAAAGGTTATCATTCCCAGACTACCTCATTGGTAACTATGGGAATAGTGAAAGAGGTAACAGGTTCTACCTGCATGGTAGAGCGGGAGAACCTGCCTCCTTTACAAGATGTAAGGCTAAATGCCATTGAGGGGGATTTTGACAATCATATTTTAATTATTCCTAAAATAGGCTCCAAAGTCCTTTGTTTAGTGATTGGAGACCAAAACGAAGAAACAGCCATTATTAAATATACCGAGATTGAAAAAGTAATCATCCAAATTGAGGGAGCAAAATTTGAAATGAGTGGAGGAAAGTTTCAATTTAAAAATAATAGAGCTGACCTAAAAGAAATTCATAACGAACTGCTGGAAACCCTTAATAATGCAATAATATTGACACCTAATGGAGCTGGTAGATTTGCTCCAACAACAAAACAAAAGTTAAACCAAATCAAGACCAAAAACAATGAACTATTTGAATGATAACGCTTTAAAACAAGGGCTTATTAAACTTCAAAAAGAGATGATTACTAAGGAAGATGATGCTTTTGAATATTGGGCTGATGAAATGGTTAAACTCATCAAAGCTTATATAAAGTCTGGAAAAGTAACTGTTAAACCAGGAATAAATGTAAATACAACAGGAGGGTCTGGAGCAACAACTACTGAAGGAATCGGTACAATCAGTTAAACTATGAGACAGGATATATTATTAGATAACAATAACGATCTGCAATTATATAATGGGGATTTTGTAATTGATAACAGTGACCAACAACATGTAGAACATATAGTACATGCTCAAAAAGGAGAATATAAAAACTATCCTATTACAGGTTTTGGGGTAGTAAATTATTTAAAGAAGACCAATCGTGTTAAAAGTGATTTTAAACGAGATTTAAAGATACAATTAGAAAATGATAACTATCAAAATCCTAAAATTGACCTTTCAGATGGATTTGAAAACTTAAAAATAGAAATATAAAATATGACAACCATCATATTACACAATCAAAGTCTTTTAGATTTGGCGGTTCAGCACACAGGAGCGGTGGAAAATACCTTTGCTCTTGCAGTAGCGAATGGGCTGAGTCTGACCGATGATTTGCCTGCAGGAGCAGAAATTAAACTCCCAGACAGCGTGAATAAAGACAGCGATGTACTGAATTATTACACTGCAAAAAGACTTCAACCTGCCACAGCAGTAATAATGCTTCCAGAGGAGGAAAGATTAGAGGGTATCGGATATTGGGTTATTCAAACAGATTTTAAAGTAAGTTAGAAAATGGCACGAACAATAGAACAAATCAACAACGAGATAATTAAAGCCAAAGAGTCAGAACCAGCTCTTGCAGGGCTGACATCGACCAGCAAGGTGGCAATATGGAGGCTTTGGGCGTACATCACAGCATTTGTGATTTATACCTTAGAGTTGATTTTTGACCAGCACAAAGCGGAAGTCTTGGAGGCTTTGACACAATTAAAGCCACACACGGCACGCTGGTACAGAAACAAGGCGTTAGCCTTTCAGTATGGTTTTGACCTCATTTCGGACACGGATAAATTCAATAATCAAGGATTTACCGAAGACCAAATTTCGGCTTCTAAGATTGTCAAATTTTCTGCAGTAACCGAAGCGGATACCGAAAGCCGTCTCATTGTCAAGATTGCAACCGAACAGGGCGGAGAACTTCAGCCGATAGGTGTTAGACAAAAAGCCTCTTTTGATGCTTACATGAATGAAATCAAGGATGCAGGGGTAAGAATTACGGTCATCAACTACCTGCCTGATATTCTCAAGCTACAGATGAAAATCTACCGAGACCCATTGGTTTTGGATGAAAACGGACAAAGCATCATAACAGGGAAAAAGCCAGTAGAAGATGCCATTAAAGAATATTTGAAAAATCTGCCTTTTGATGGAGAGCTTGTTTTAGCTCACTTGGTGGATGCTCTCCAGCAGGTAGAGGGTGTGAGGATTCCGCATATCATTTTGGCTGAAAGTAAGTGGATAGATGCGGGAGTGAATGACTATGGCGGTTATGAGACCATAGAAGTAAAGAAAATCCCTGTTTCTGGGTATTTTAAAATAGAAAACTTTAACAACATTGAATATGTGGTTTAATCTGGACATTCCAAAATTGACAAGCCTTTTAACTCCGACTTTTCTCCGCAGGGAAAAGCTCTTGGCATGGCTTCGGGCGCTTCATTATCCTTTGATAAAAATAGCCGATGATTTCAATGTGAATAGGAATGCCAATCTCTACAACCTTGCTCACAATGGGCAGGTGTGCTACCTCCGCGCTGCGCTTAACGATAAGTTTGATGTTTCATTAAGACGGATAAAGATAACTGACGGGAACAGGTTTCAACGGCAGTATATCTATACCAGGGGAGAGCAAAAACCGAAGTTTTTGGGCAGAATTTATCTCTATGAAAGAGCCGATTACGGCGATACAGGAGTTGATTTTATCGTACTGGTTCCGAGAGGACTGCTGTATAATGAATTTGAGATGAAATACTTAATAGATTTTTATAAACTGGCTTCAAAACGCTATAAAATACAAGAATATTAACATGAATATAGTAAGATACAAACAAACAGGGGGCTTTCCGCTGGATACCAATAATTTGGATTTTCTGCAAAACTCTTTCCATATCCTTAACACACTGGGGAATTTGGCTGGTGATATGGTGGTTATTTCGGGCTGTGAAATCACAGGGAACACGGTAAGCAATGGAGTGGTCTATGTGAACAAAGAAGTATTGGAGTTCAGAGGCGGAAGTCTTTCGGCAAATATCTTTATCAAAGAAGAGGCAGTATCAGGAACTTTTGAAGACGGTTCATTTAAACCTATTGAGATTACACGATATGTAACATTCGGAAGTTCCACGCCAGAAAAAACCTTTAAATGGGAAGATTTTAAGCGTGTAGATAATCTGATACAACAAGGAGTAAAGAATGCTGATTTTGAGAAAAGGATTAAAGCCCTTGAAGATAAGAAAACCCCTGTACCGATAGGCTTAATCGCCATCTGGGGGAAACCAGCCAGCGAACCTATACCAGAGGGCTGGAAAGAATGCACCGACCTAAGGGGGAGAATGCCTCTAGGCTGGAATCCAGATGATGAAGACTTTAAGGAACTTCTTAAAAATGATGGAGAAAAGACTCATCAACTGACCATTGAAGAAATGCCTAGTCATTCACATCCATATATTGATACATATAAGGGGAGAATTGACCACGGACAGAGAGGTCCTGGGGGAAGTGATGGTATTCATAATTCAAACTATAATTCAATAACGAGCAATACAGGAGGAAATCAACCTCACAACAATATGCCTCCATACAGAATTATCAAGTTCATCGAGTTTATAGGGTTTGATTAAAATTTAAGATTATGGCACAAACAGCAATAAATACAATAAAACAGTGGTTTAAAACAGGCTCTAAGCCTACACAAGACCAATTCTGGAACTGGATGGAGTCCTATTGGCACAAGGATGAACTTATACCGCAGGACAAAATCCAAGACCTTAGCACCACGCTTTCCAGCAAGGCAGATGCTGCCCAATTAGCTAATAAAGCCAATGCGGATGCTTCTGGTATGACTGATTTACAAGCTCAAGCGTGGGCTACATTATTAAAACCACACCTACCAACTAGTAGCACATACACGAAAAATGAGATTAACGAAAAGTTAGGTAAAATAACTTTTAGAACTATCGTAGATGATAATGGAAGCACTTATGTTCCTCAGCCTATCTCATTTTTACAATTAGGTTCAGACCCTAATTCTAATATAGGTAGTCCTAATGGAGAGATAGGTATGCTTAATTGGAACATGTATTGGGGTAATTACAATAAGGGTAATACAGGTAGATTTAACCTGCTGTTGGGAGTTAATAACTCTACTTCCAATGATGGTTCAAATAATACTATTTTAGGTCACTATGCATTTAATGCAAGTAAGAAAGGTAGCGATAATGTTATCATAGGTATGAATGCTGCACCTAAATTATTAGCAGGTTACAGCTTAACCCTATTAGGAGCAGGAGCAGGAGGAAACCTCAGCAATGAGGATAGAACCTTAGATGACCTTAAACAGATTTCTCCTGTTTTTGAAGAATATATTACAGGTAGAATAGGATTAGGAGAATCATTCGGATATGATAAGAAAACAGGTAGATTAAGTAGCTCTAACTCAGTATATGTAGGTTACAATGTAGGTAATGTATTCAATGGAAATACAGCAGGAGCAACTACAACTATTGGGTCTATTTGGATTGGTTCTAATGCAGGAGGAGGTGTTCAGTATAGAGATTATAACAATGTCGTAGTAGGTAACTTCTTTTGGGCGCACGGACATCTAAGATTATATAACTCAGTTATATTAGGTAACCACATAGACTTAAAATATAACCGAGATAATGTTTTAGCTATCCATAATTCTGGAACTAAAAGGTGTGAAGTCGCAAATGCCTTAATCTATGGAGAGTTTGATAACAGAAAGCTGGTAATCAATGGTAGCCTTACTTTGAAT
>JABCPE020000008.1 GCA_013333255.2 Flavobacteriaceae bacterium
TACCACGCAAGTACTTTTTTGTCTTTTTTATACCTAATCGTTTAACTCACTGATTTATAAGATGAAAAATTTATGACTAATTTCCTATTCACCACTCCGCTGGGTATTTCTGCCAGTCTTCTGGAATCTTTTCATCAGATTTTTTATAAACAAAACATATATATTCGTTCCTTGGAACCAAAAAATTATCATCCAATAGGAATATATAATCTCCTTCTATTTTTACACTATATGAACCTTTAAAAATATCTCCAGATTGATTAGCAAATTGGGTATCTATTTTTATTTTACCATTTTTCTTATATATAATCCCTCTTTTACCTGTGATTTCTGGATTGGGATCTGTATATCCAAAACTAAAAAACCTCACTCTTCCATTTTTATAAAATTGAATACTTCTTTCTACATCTTCTCCAATATCTCGTAACTTTTTATAATTTTTATCAGCCATATAATAATCAACTTTTTTATATAAAAAATTAACATCTATTTCATTAAAAATATTAGCATCAAAGTATTTTATATTTTTATATTTACTTTTGATAACCTTTCTTCCATCAGCTAATCTATAGTAAGGCGCAGAACAAGAATATAATATAGTACATAATAACAAAGTAATAATTATTTTCACCATGATGTAAATTGATTACGAGTTTGATATTGGAAATAGGGCTTCCAATCCCAAGATTGGTCTATATTCTATCTTTTCTTAATATATTTTGTAGTATAACCTTTAGTCTGAGGAGATTTAAGAACATTACCTATAATAGTATCCCCATTAATTTCTAATTCTTCTATAGAAGTGAAATTCCCTTGTACATGTTTATGGCTAAATATAAGGTTTATTTTTCCATTTTTTATACAATATTTCCCCTCATTATACTGATTTTTCTGTTTTCGAAATTCTATAACTTTTCCATTGTTATAAAATCGGAGACCCAAACCTAATTCTTCTAATTTGACTGTGTCTTTTCTTGAATTTATAAAAAAATCCTTATTGTCTAATTCTATCAATCTATAAATGGAGCTTGTGTCTATTTTTCCTAATACTACTTCTTTTAAAACATTATCTTTACTACAGTCTATATTTTCGTGCATAAAAACACATGAATTATATCCCATACAAAGAATGATAGCAAGACTTATTTTTATAATTTTTTTCATTACCATGATGTAAATTTATTTTTTGTGTGAACTTGAAAATATGGATTCCATTTCCACGATTGGTTCTCAAATCCACCATCAGAGTATTAATCTCTTTTATATTTTTAGGGTAATATACAAACATTGTGTCTGTATTTTGATAGTAATTTTTGTTCCCTATTTTAAAATGATAATTGTAATTAATCGCGGTATCTTTTATACTATCATTAAATTGATGATTTTCGAATTTTAATGCATTGGGATTTTTTTCTAATTTTTCTCGGAAAAATACAAAAACAATACCTCCTGCTATAATAACCCATAAACAAAGAATTAATTGATATTTCTTTACTTTCATTTCTTATATTAAAATTTTTTAATTCAAAGTCAGAGTCACTTTTATCACATTAATATCTACAACCCCTATCTCAGCGCCTCAAATGTATTTCCTTGTCTGATGTCTCCCGTGTTATATCCCTTCATGAACCATTCTTTTCTCTGTGCAGAAGAACCGTGCGTAAAGGCTTCTTGGTTTACATAACCTTGGGAACGCTTTTGGATATTGTCATCTCCCACCGCTTCAGCAGCACTGATGGCAGCATCTATATCTTTGGAATCCAAGAAATTTTCTCTGTTATTACTTCTTCTAGCCCATACTCCTGCATAAAAATCCGCCTGAAGCTCTACGGCAACAGAATTTTTATTGATTTCAGCTTCTGAAAAACGACCGCTTCTTCTCATTTTATCAGATTTCTGTAAAGTTCCCAAAAGATTTTGAACATGGTGCCCTACCTCATGCGCCATAACATACGCCACCGAGAATTCCGTTACTTTGGCTCCATATTTACTTTGAAGCTCATTAAAGAAACTCATATCCATATATATAGTCTCATCAGCTGGACAATAGAACGGCCCCATCGCAGCTTGGGCTGTCCCACATCCTGACTGGGTAACCTGCTCAAACATCACCACTTTTGGTTTTCTGTACTCCAAACCATGTTCCTCAAAAACCTCTGTCCATGTTTCCTCCGTTTCGGCAGTTACCATTCTCACAAATTCATAGGTTTTAAGCTCTTCTTCGGTCAGTTGTCTTTGCTCTGTCTGTCCCTGACCTTGCATAACGCCACTGTTGTTCAGCACCGCCGAAGGGTCGCCTCCTAAAAACATCACTATCAATGCTATAACTACCGTTCCCAGTCCGCCGCCTATCATCATTCCTTTACCGCCGCCTTGTCCTCTGCGGTCTTCTACATTGTCACTTCTGTCATTTGTCCATTTCATAATTTAATATTTTTTTAATTTCTACTTTTTTATAAAATACCTAAAAACCAAATATTTCGTTTGATAATAATTCTTTTTCTGAAATTTCACCCTTCTTCTAAAGCTTTCTGGAAGCTGAGCATAAAACCCAAAATGTCCCTTGAAAACTGCCCAAAGATGCGAAATTCCCTCTTTATATGCAAAATAAATGCCAGCCGCCACATCTAAAGCCAATCGTAATGGAATTATCCAAAACAATGCTCCAAAAGGCAGGTTTTTGACCAGCATAGAGAGATTATTTCTTATATTCAGAAAAGTTTTTCTTGGATTTTGTTTGTTTAAAGTTCCTCCGCCTACATGATAAATCGTTGATTTCCCTGTATAAAATATTTTTTTACCCAAATTTATCAGCCGCCAGCAAAGGTCTATTTCCTCCTGATGGGCAAAAAAACGCTCATCAAATCCACCAGCCAGCCAAAAATCACTCTTCCTTATAAAAAAACAACAGCCTGATGCCCAGAAAATCTCCGTTTCGTCATCATACTGCCCTTTATCCTCCTCTAAATCATCAAAAACACGCCCTCGGCAGTAGGGATAGCCCAAATTATCTATCAAACCGCCTCCTGCTCCTGCAAATTCAAAGTAATTTTTCCTGTCGTAAGAAAGAATTTTGGGCTGAATAGCCGCTATTTCTGGGTTTTGCTCAAATAAATCCAAAACAGGTTCCAGCCAGCCCTCTGTGACTTCCACATCAGAATTGAGCAGGCAGTAGATTTCTTCCTCTACCTGTTTCAGCCCTTCATTGTATCCTCCTGCAAATCCCGAATTTTCGGCATTTTGAATCACTTTTACCGAAGGAAAATTACTCTCCAAAAACGAAACGCTGTCATCCGTAGAGGCATTATCCACGACATAAATTTGTGCAGATTCAGAATATTTGAGAACCGTAGGCAGGAATTTTTCCAGCCAGCTTTTCCCATTCCAGTTTAGGATTACAACAGCAATTCGTTTCATCAGAAAAAGTATTTATTCCTCATATTTTTTGATATCGTTCTGATATTTCCATCTTCGGTGAGACCAGAGCCAGTTGTCTGGGCGCTCATTAATGGTTTCTTCCAGCATTTTATGGAATTTTCTCACCACTTCATATTCTTTAAACTGCTCTCCATCAGGGTAAATTCGGTGATAGCTCACTTCATAATAGCCTCGTTTCACCTTTTTCATTTCACAATAGATAAAAGCCAAATCCAGCCTTTGTGAAAGCTTGTCATAACCGATGAAAACAGGAGTTCTCTGATTTAAAAACTTTAATCCGTAATAAACCTCGGAGAAATGCGGCGTCTGGTCAGCCACGAACATATACGCCGAGTTCCCATCAACAGGCGTTCTCAATATGTGTCTGATAATTTCACGAGAGTTCAGCGCCTTATTTCCGAAACGATTTCTGATGAGCTTCACTTTCTCCTCCCAAAAGTCATTATTTACCTTTCTATAAACAGGATGGCAGTTTTCCTGCGGAATGATTTTCGCAAAAGCGTTAATCCACTCCCAGTCAAAAACATGCCCTGCCAAGATAATCACATTTTTCCTTTCAGCTTTGGCTTGATGAAAAAGTTCTTGGTTAATGTGTTTCACACGCTTTCCCAGCTCTTCTTCACTTATTGTCATCGCTTTCACCGTTTCTACGATGTAATCAGTAAAATTGCGAAAAAATTTCTTTTGGATTTGTCTAAGCTCCTTTTCGCTTTTGTCAGGAAAAGAGTTTTTCAAATTTTCGTAAACAATTTTTTTTCGGTAACCGATGATATAATAATTAATGAAAAAAATAACATCCGAAATGATATACAGCACGCCCAGCGGCAGCTTTGATGCAGAATAAACAATATGAAAAAGTAAATTATTCAATGTATAAATTTTGGGTACGAAGATACAAATTTTGTTAATTCCATTTTTTTATTACATTTGAAAAATTTTTTATTAATGAAAAAGATATTCGTAAAACTTGCTTTTTTAGGTGTTTTGATGCCTTCATTGTATTACGCTCAGACTTCTGAAACAAGCCCACAGCAGGAAAAACTTGCTCTCCCAAAACCATACAGAGAGGAGGATAATGCAGAATTAGAAATCCAAAAATTAGTAAAACAAGCCCAAAAAGAAAACAAAAATATCATCTTGCAGGCAGGTGGAAACTGGTGCATCTGGTGTCTGAGGTTTAATAATTTTGTGAAAACAACTCCTGAACTAAATAAAATAGTTGATGAGAATTTCCTTTATTACCATCTAAATTTTTCTCCGAAGAATAAAAACGAAAAAGTTTTTGCCAAATACGGCAACCCTGGCGAGAAATTCGGTTATCCTGTTTTCATCATTTTAGATAAAAACGGAAAACAAATCCACACGCAGAGCAGTGAGGTTTTCGAAGAGGGAAAAGGCTACAGCCTAGAAAAAGTAAAAAATTTCTTCAAAGAATGGATTGCTAAAAACTAAAAAAACTGCTCAGATTTGAGCAGTTTTTTTATATTATTTCACTGGTAAGACCTCGTCCTAAAAGCTTCTGGTGCATTGGCATAAGTGTTTCCATATCGCCTGTCTTTACCGTGCACTTGCCTTTATAATGTACCAGCATAGTGCATTGCTCTGCCTGTTCCAGCGTGTGCTTACAAACTGTTATCAGAGACTCTATCACAAAGTCAAAAGTATTGACATCATCATTGTATAGAACCAGCTTATTTTCTTCATTTTCCTCCTCCAAAAGAAGGACATCAGTTTGTTTCTCTGTTTGTGAATTTCCGCAGTATATGTTATATTTTCTCTGTCTCTTCATGCGTTTCTTCTATGTTCTGTGGTTCATATTTCAGCTCTACCATCTCTACGCTTTTATTCTGCATTTTCAAGATTTTGAAAGCATAATCACACAACCTAAACTCCTGATTTTCTTCTGGAATATCTGACAGCTGATACATAATATATCCTGCCAAACTATTGTATTCAGAATTCTCTGGCAGTGGCGAAGGCAGATACTCATTTATCTCATCCAAAGGCTGTGTAGCATGTATCCAGAATGTGTTTTCTGCTACCTCATCTACTAATTTTTGTTCATCATCTTCCTCGTCTTGGATTTCGCCTACCAGCTCTTCCAAAATATCTTCTAATGTTACGATTCCTTCCGTTCCTCCGAATTCATCAATTACAATCGCAATGTGCTGTTTTTTCTGCTGAAAAACATTCATCAATTCGGATATTTTCTTACTTCCCACCACGAAAAACGCCTCACGCAAGAACTTTCTTAAATCTACATCTTTGTTTTTGATGTACTCACGCATGATTTCTTTTGTGTAGAAAATCCCTATGATATTGTCTATGGAGTTCTCATATACAGGAATTCTGGAATATCCGCAGTCTATTATTTTTCTTAAAATCACATCATTATCCTCGCTGATATCAATAGTAATGATATTCTGTCTCGGCACCATTACCTGTTTAGCGGTATGGTCAGTAAAATCAAAAGCATTTTTGATGATTTCATAATTTTCTTCCTCTATCTCTCCTCCTGCAGCACTTTGTTTCACCAACAGCTGAAGCTCCTCTGTGGAGTGTATCTCATGCCCAGCCACAGGGTGAATATTGATAAGTCTTAGGAATGCGTTAGAAATCGCGTTCATCAACCAAATAAAAGGTTTGAATATGCTGTAAAATAACAACAAAGGCCATGCAACAAACAATGTCGTTGCCTCTGATTTTCTAATCGCTATTGATTTCGGAACCAATTCTCCGAAAACGATATGCATCATCGTTACAACAAGGAAACTTCCTGCCAAAGCCATCGTAGAAAGGGTCTCTGGTGCAATGTCAATACTCAGTTTAGAAAACGCTGCTTCTAAAATATGATGCATCGTGCTTTCTCCTATGAAACCGAGTGCCAGACTGGCAAGCGTAATTCCCAGCTGTGTAGCAGAGAGATAAGCGTCTAAGTTTTTGATGATTTTTTCGGCTTGTTTTGCGGAGGCGTTTCCTCCTTCTGCCTTGATTTGAATTTGAGAGTGGCGCACTTTAACTATTGAGAATTCTGCTGCCACGAAAAAGCCGTTAAGTATTACAAAAAATAATGCTAATAAAAGTTTTAATAAACTATCGGGGTCCATTTACTTTAAATTGTTAAACAAAAATAATATGCAAATATAACTAATAAATATTTATCTAACCAAACTTCTTGATTTAGGTCAATGTATTTTAATGAAAATATACTTTATATTTGCTGTATCAATATTAATTAAAGTATGAAAGCAGAAGTAATTACAAAAATTGGCGCAGAGAAATATCTAATGAACATCTCTGCTGGTAAAAACAGCATTATCGGCGATGAACCCGCTGCTAAAGGCGGACAGGAAAAAGGATTTAATCCACTGGAACTTTTGGCTTCGGCACTTTCATCATGTACCACTGCAACCATCAAAATGTTTGCAGACCGCAAAGAATGGGATGTAGAGGAAGTTTCTGTAAAAGTTCTTTTCGATAACGAAACTAAAGAAGGCGTTTCGCAATTTAAAAAAATCATAGAAATAAAAGGAAATCTTACCGAGGAGCAGCGCAACATACTGCACAAAACAGCTCACGCCTGCCCTATTCAGAAAATCCTCACTGGCGAAATTGCCATAGAATCTGAAATGCTTCCTTAAAAAACTATCAGAAACAAAAAAAATCAGAAATCCTTTTGAAGATTTCTGATTTTTTAATGAATATTTATAGCTCAAGGGCTTTTTTCTCGTTGTTTTCCATAAGCAGCTCTACTGGATTTTCTATGGCTTCTTTCACAGCCACCAAGAATCCTACGGACTCACGACCATCGATTATTCTATGGTCATAAGAAAGCGCCAGATACATCATCGGACGGATTTCTACCTGCCCATTGACAGCCACAGGGCGTTCTAAAATATTGTGCATTCCTAAAATCGCACTTTGTGGCGGATTGATAATCGGTGTAGAAAGCATAGAACCGAAAGTCCCACCATTAGTAATGGTAAAAGTTCCGCCTGTCATCTCATCTACAGAAATATTCCCATCGCGAACTTTAGTAGCTAAATCTTTTATTTTTAACTCAATACCTTTAAAGGACAAAGTCTCTGCATCTCTGATAATAGGTACCATAAGACCCTTTGGCCCAGAAACTGCCACAGAAATATCACAAAAATCATAATTGATTTTTTGGTCGCCATCTATGGCTGCATTCACATCTGGATAAAGTTTCAAAGCTCTAGTAACCGCCTTTGTAAAGAAAGACATAAAACCAAGCCCTACGCCGTGTTTCTGTGTAAATTCTTCTTTATAAAGTTTTCTCAGCCTGAAAATTTCGCTCATATCCACCTCGTTGAAAGTAGTAAGCATAGCCGTTTCGTTCTTCACAGAAACCAATCTAGCCGCCAGTTTTCTCCTCAAAACAGAAAGTTTCGTAACGGTCTGTTTACGGTTTCCTTGTGCTCTTCCCATCGCTGCGACAGCTTTTATAGCATCTTCTTTGGTGATTTTTCCGCCCACGCCTGTTCCTGTAACTTTATCAGAATCAATGCTGTTCTCCTTCAAAATCACTTTTGCCAATGGAGAAGATGGATGAGATTCCTCTTTTTTAAGCTCTTGCGTAGGAGCAGCCACAGTTTGTGCTTCCACTTTCATTTCCGAAGCAGGTTTTTCTGTTTTCACGGCTGACCCTTTTGCGGACATATCTATAAGGCAGACTACCTGCCCTACTTTTACTACATCTCCTTCCTCGGCTTTTAGGGTAATTACTCCTGACTGCTCGGCTGGGAGTTCTAGTGTTGCCTTATCAGAATCTACCTCTGCTATCGGCTGGTCTTTTTCTACAAAATCGCCATCTTTTACTAACCAAGATGAGATTTCTACTTCTGTGATGGATTCGCCTGGTGAAGGCACTTTCATTTCTAATATAGACATAGCTCTAAGTCTTTATTTGTTAATAAACTCTATTGTTTATCTTATTAAATTTTCTAAATCAAACACTCGCTGGATTACTTGTTTTTGGTTTTTATCAAAACCTTTGTGCGTTCCTGGAGCAGGCGTACCGCTGGACACTGGCGCGATTACCTGAATATCTGTATTTCTCAAGTTTCTCAAAATATACGCCCAAGCCCCCATGTTTTCAGGTTCTTCCTGCACCCAGACTATTTCTTTATTATGGGCATATCTGTTCATTATCCCTGCAAGAGTTTGCCTATCCAAAGGATATAGCTGTTCCAATCTTACTAGCGCCACTCTTTCCTCGTTTAGTTCTTCTCTTTTTGCTAAAAGTTCATAGTAGATTTTACCGCTACAAAGGGCTATTCTCTCCACTTTTTCAGCATTTATCAAGGTATCATCTATCAGAGTTTGGAACTCTCCATTTGCCATTTCTTCAATTCCAGAAACTACTTTTGGATGCCTCAGCAAAGATTTCGGAGTCATCACCACCAATGGTTTTCTGAACGGCTGTTTCATTTGTCTTCTTAGCAAATGGAAATAATTGGCCGGCGTGGTACAATTTGCCACAAAAATATTTTCATTAGCACAAAGCGTAAGGAATCTTTCCAATCTCGCGGAAGAGTGCTCTGCGCCCTGCCCTTCCATTCCGTGAGGGAGGAGCATCACAAGTCCGTTTTGGATTTTCCATTTTTCCTCTGCTGCCACCAAATATTGGTCTATGATAATCTGTGCCCCATTGGCAAAATCCCCAAACTGCGCCTCCCAAATCGTAAGGGTTTTCGGAGAAGCAAGGGCATAGCCATAGTCAAAACCAAGAACACCATACTCGGAAAGATGGGAATTATAGATATCAAATCTGCTGTCAGAAACATTTTTTAAATAAATATATTCTTCCTCCGTGTCTTCCGTTTTCAAAACAGCATGACGGTGAGAAAAAGTCCCACGCTCCACATCCTCGCCCGAAATACGAACATTATAGCCCTCTTTCAGCAGAGAAGCATACGCTAGCAACTCTCCTAATGCCCAGTCCAGCTCGTTGGTTTCCTGAACCATTTTCAGTCGCTGCTGGAAAAGACGAATAATTTTATTAATGAATTTTTTATCGCCTGGAAGCACAAAAAGTTTTTGTGCTAATTCTTTTAATTCTGCTAAATCAAATCTGGTATCCACCTTTTCCAAGGTTTTTCCCACAGCTGATTTTGAGAAATCACGCCAATCTTCCTCCATGAAAATGGTCATTTGATTTCGTTCAATTTCTTTTGCTGCTTCGAAATTTTCATCCAAAAGAAGTTTAAACTCCTGCTCCATTTCTGCGATGATTTCATCCGAAACGATGCCTTCTTGAAGTAGTTTTTGTTTATAAATTTTCCTTGGGTTAGGATGATTTGCGATTATATCATATAGTTTAGGCTGGGTAAATCTTGGTTCATCCCCTTCGTTATGCCCATATTTTCGGTAACCTAAAAGGTCTATATATACATCTTTGTGAAACTTGGCTCTATAATCCGCCGCAAAGCGAATAGCATGCACCACAGCCTCCACATCATCAGCATTGATATGCATCACAGGAGAGTCCGTAACTTTCGCTATATCAGTACAATAAGTAGAAGAACGAGCATCGAGATAGTTGGTTGTAAAGCCCACCTGATTATTGACCACGATATGCACCGTTCCACCTGTTTTATAGCCGTCCAGTGTCATCATCTGGGCGATTTCATAGACAATTCCCTGCCCTGCAATGGCAGCATCTCCATGAATGACAATCGGTAAAACTTTGGTGTAATCTCCTTTGTATTGGTCTATTTTCGCTCTACAAATCCCTTGAACCAAAGCTCCTACTGTTTCCAAGTGAGACGGGTTAGGAACGAGATTGATTCTAACTTCCTCGCCAGAAGCCGTTGTCACTCTTTTAGATGCGCCAAGATGGTATTTCACATCGCCAGAGAAGACATCTTCATCGAATTCCTTTCCTTCAAATTCAGAAAAAATTTCTTTATATGATTTTTGGAAAATATTACTCAGAACATTCAGCCTTCCACGGTGAGCCATTCCCAGAACTACCTCATCCACACCATGCTGTGAAGAATAGCTAATAAGCTGATCTACTGCTGGGATAAGGGACTCGCCACCTTCCAGAGAAAACCTTTTCTGCCCGACAAATTTGGTATGAAGAAAACGCTCAAAAGCTATGGCTTGGTTTAGTTTATGCAAAATCTGGCGTTTTTCCTCCACGGAAAGAATCGGATGATTTTCATTTTCTGAAATCCATTTTCTGATGAAATTTTTCTCCTCCACATTTTTGATGTGAATATACTCCACCCCGATGGAGTCACAATATACCTGCTCCAAATGCTTTATAATATCCTCCAAAGTAGCTGGTGCAGGCATTCCGACTTGTGTAGCACAATCGAATTTTTTGCCTAAATCAGCCTTTGTAAGACCAAAGTTTTCAATATCAAGAGTCGGCGAATACTCCCTACGCTTCCTTACAGGATTGGTCTTGGTAAAGAGATGCCCTCTGGTACGATAAGCCTCAATGAGATTGATAACCTTAAATTCTGTGAGGATATCCTCTGGCACGGCACCTGTATTTATGGCTGTCTGCACCACTTGAGGGACTTCCTGCACTGATTCTCCATAATTCTCTAATGCAAAATCAAAGCCCTGAAAAAACGACTTCCACGAAGACTCTATACTATCAGGACTCTGAAGATATTGTTGATACATACTGTCTATCAACTCTATATGCGCTGTGTTTAAAAATGAAAACCTATCCATTACATTTTAATTCTCCTACTTTTTTGAGTTACAAATTTATAAATTTTAGTATTAATTTTAATAAACTGGGAATGATAATTTCAGCACCACCTCATTCTCATTATACGGAGCCTCTACAAATAGTTCTTCCAGCTTTCCGTTTTGAAGAAGGTCTTTCCTTATCTTATCCAAAAGTTTGGCTATAGCTTTGGTTCGTTGTTCGTATCTTCCTTTATAATAAACGCTGTAATATTTTGATTTTTTAATGGTTCTAAAAGCGAAATTATTATCCGAAACATTCACTTTTTTGGACAATGGAACGCCGTAAAAATATGAAACTTCTTTGTTTTTAAGCTCTCCTGCCTCTGTGAAAAGCACTGGCTCTCCGAACTCATCTTCCCGTTTTGCGAGGTCTTTGGTCACATAGCTGAAAACCCTGTTGTGGTTGATTACTATATTTTTAAACAACGCTCCTTTTTTGTTAGATGTACTCACATTCACGCCCAGAAACAGCCTTTCATCCTGCTCCTCTATCATGATGCTGTCATACTTTATCTGGCTGAACATCACCTCTTTATCCACTTTTCCCGAAAGAAGATTGGTAAGGTTTTTGGCACTTACATTCACATTATTCGTCAGGTAGTTTTCCATCTCAGCGCCTGATGCCTTAAATCTAAGCAACAAAGGATATTTAGGCGTATTCACTCGCCATACGACCTTGGTTTTCTCTCCTTTTGGATAAAAACTCACATCTATTTTGTACGGAACTTTTTTTCGTTCCTGATATAGTTCATAGCTGATGCTCTTGTTTTCTTTTACTTTTCTGATAAAAACCTCTCCATATTTACTTTTGTCCTTCGTGTGGCTGTAGCTCATGGAGCTTCCCTCCCCTTCGTACGGCAAGAAATAACGATAGCGATAATCTTTATCAGACAAAAAATAATCATTCCATCTTGTAAGGTTCTGCAAATCATCAAATTGAGGAAAAACCTTATCCACAGGAAAATCAATTTCCTTTTCTACCACAAAAGAATTTTTCTCCTCAAAAAAATAATACATCACAGCCGTATAGCCCGATGCCAACAAAACTAATAAAAGCAAAATAATCCTAAACCAGCGCACTAAAAAATATTTTAAGCAAATATATAATATTTCTGCATTTTTACAGAACAATTTGTGTATATAAATTCACTCTTTCATTCTTCATCAAAGCCATAAAACCAAAATAAAATTTTCTTACCTTTGTCTCATGCAAAAAATCTTAATAGTAGAAGACGAAAAAAGTATCTCCAACATCTTGGAAAACATACTTTCTGACGAGATACAAGGCTCCGAAATTACCATCGCCGAAAATGGTCTGGACGCCTATAAATTAATAGAAAAAAATGACTTTGACCTGATTATTTCAGACATCAAAATGCCTAAACTATCAGGAACTGAGCTCCTCAGCCAGAGTCTTTCAATAAAGCCCGAAAGCGTTTTTCTAATGATTTCGGGACATGCAGATATAGACACTGCTGTAAGCTGCCTGAAAAACGGAGCTTATGATTTCATTTCCAAGCCTATTGATATCAACAGGCTGATTACAAGCGTGAAAAATGCTTTGGAAAAGAAGGATTTACAAAATGCTAAAAATTCGCTCATCAAAGAAAACACCCAGCTGAAAAAGAAAATCAGCAAAAAATACCAAATGATTGGCGAATCTCCTGCTCTGAAAAACATTCAAAGCATGATAGAAAAAGTAGCGCCATCTGATGCCAGAGTCCTAATCACAGGTTCCAATGGCTCTGGAAAAGAGCTGGTAGCACACGCCATCCATTCCCTCAGCGAACGCAGCAAAAACCCTATCGTAGAGGTAAACTGCGCCGCCATCCCTTCGGAACTTATTGAAAGTGAACTCTTTGGACATGTAAAAGGTTCTTTCACAGGAGCTATCAAAGACAAACAAGGGAAATTCGAACAAGCCAACGGCGGTACTCTTTTCTTGGATGAAATCGGTGATATGAGCCTCGTAGCCCAAGCCAAAGTCCTTCGTGCTTTGCAGGAAAATAAAGTTTCGCCTGTGGGAAGCGACAAGGAAATAAAAGTAGATGTGCGTGTGCTGGCGGCGACCAACAAAGATTTGAAAAAAGAAATAGAAGCAGGAAAATTCCGTGAAGACCTCTACCACAGGCTTTCCGTGATAGAAATCCATGTTCCTTCTCTGGATGAAAGAAAGGACGATATTCCTATTTTAGTGAAACATTTCGCGAAAATCATCTCTGAAGAGCAGGGAACTTCGGTAAAAGAATTTGACGACAAAGCCATAAAAACCCTCCAAAACTTCTCATGGACGGGAAATATCCGAGAACTTAGAAATGTAGTAGAAAGGCTGATTATATTAGGTTCAAACCCTGTAACAGCAGAAGATGTAACTAATTTTGTAAGAAAATAACTTTATGCTTTTATCGCTTAATCTTAAATATACCCGAGAATGTTTTAAACTCGCTCTCCCTGTGATGCTTACACAGCTTGGGCAGGTTTCCGTGAATTTGTTTGATAATATGATGGTGGGAAACATACTGGGCGCCAACGCACTGGCTT
Source organism: Flavobacteriaceae bacterium (assembly GCA_013333255.2). Taxonomy (GTDB): domain Bacteria; phylum Bacteroidota; class Bacteroidia; order Flavobacteriales; family Weeksellaceae; genus JABCPE02. The sequence goes on from JABCPE020000008.1 coordinate 13,714, forward strand.
CCACGGCATTAGCAAACTCCGTTTTTATTTCAGTTTTTATTTTTGGAGTTGGAGTTTCATTTGCCATTCCACCATTAGTCTCTGAGGCTCAGGCTCAGAAAGACCATGACAGAATCAATAGTGTTTTTCGCCACGGAGCAGTGATAAATATCCTTATCGGAACGATTTTGACTTTCATCCTATTAGCCATAGCACCACTATTACACTACGCCAAACAGCCAGAGGAAATCATTCCTGATGCTATTTTATACCTTTCTATCATTTCGCTGAGTGTGATTCCGATAATGAAATTTCAAACTTTGAGAGAGGTTTCCGAAGGGCTGTCCTACACCATCGGTGTAACGATAGCCACTGTTTCTGCAAACCTCATCAATGTAATTCTGAATTATGTTTTCATGAAAGGACTTTTCGGTCTGGAACCGATGGGCGTGGCTGGAGCAGCCTATGCTACACTGATTGCAAGGATTTTCTCCGTTATTTTCCTATACATCGTGATGAAAAGAAATTCCATCACAAGAAGATACATTAACGAACTGAGCTTCAAGGTTTCTCTTTTCAAAAAGGAAATGTTCCAAACTCTGCTGAAATTAGGTCTTCCTACGGCTATGCAGTTGTTTTTCGAGGTGACGGCCTTTGCTTTGGCGGCCTTTATCTGCGGTATGGTAAGTACTACGGACATCGCTGCCCACCAAGTTACCATGAGTATGGCTTCCTTTACCTTTAATCTTTGTGCTGGTTTCGGAGTGGCTTCTACGATTATGATTGGAAAAAAACGAGGAGAAAAAGATTTCATAGCCGTGAGAGAAATAGGAATTAACAACATGAAAATAGTTTTCCTATTCATGCTTATAAGCTGTCTGACCTTTACTATTGGTAAAAATGTCCTGCCCACATTCTTTACAAAGGAAGATGAAACAGCCGTGATTGCTCTGGCTTCGCAGCTACTGGTTCTCGCTTCACTTTTCCAGCTTTCGGATGGATTACAGCTGGTTTCTTTGGCGTGTCTGCGTGGATTACAAGATGTAAAAATACCGAGTGTCATTACATTCATCGCCTACTGGGTAGTAACGCTTCCATTAGGATTTTTCCTCTGTATAACCATGGAAATGGGCGCTTATGGTATGTGGATAGCCTTTGGGATAGGTCTTACCATTTCTGCTACACTGCTTGCTGTCCGATTTTTAAAAATCAGTTCTCAAAATAAAAAATAGAGATGGGTTTAAATCCTAAATAAATGGATTGGCAGTAAAAACATAATCTCACAAAACAAATTAAATAAAAAAACCTCCTTTAAAAAGGGAGGTTTTCATTTTGCTTTAAACTTATAATATTTTAGGGAATTTCGCTGGGTTGCTTTCATGGAAAAGGTCATAAACTTTTTCTACAATATCTTCCACAGACGGCTTAGAGAAATAGTCCCCATCCGATGCATAGGCTGGTCGGTGGTTTTTAGCAGCTATAGTCAGCGGTTTGCTGTCTAAGTATCTAAACGCCCCTTGTTTCTCCAAAATCTGCTGCATGATATACGCCGAAGCTCCACCCTCTACATCTTCATCTATCACTGCTAGGCGATTGGTTTTCTTCACGCTTTCGCTGATTTCCTCTGACAAGTCAAACGGCAATAGCGACTGAACATCTATCACCTCAGCATCTATACCCAGTTTTGCTAATTCTTCCACTGCTTCTGTTACGATTTTCCAAGTAGAACCGTAGGTCACCAGCGTAATGTCCTTTCCTGCTCTGGTGATTTCCACTTTTCCGACAGGCACAGTAAATTCACCGATGTTGTCTGGTTGTTTTTCTTTCAATCGGTAGCCGTTCAGCGGTTCTATGATAAGTGCCGTGTCATCAGATTTCAGCATCGTATTATAGAATCCAGCCGCTTGGGTAAGGTTTCTCGGTACTAAAACCATCATTCCTCTTACCAAATTCAGAATCCCAGCCATAGGCGACCCCGAATGCCATACACCTTCCAAACGGTGTCCACGGGTTCTCACGATAACAGGAGCTTTTTGACCGCCTTTGGTTCTGTATTGTAAAGTCGCCAAATCATCGCTCATTCCTTGCAGACAATATAAAACATAATCCAAATACTGGATTTCTGCAATCGGTCTTAAACCTCTCATAGCCAGACCTACCCCTTGCCCTAAAATAGTCGCTTCACGGATTCCTGTATCTGCAATTCTGGTTTCGCCGTATTTTTCCTGCATTCCTTCAAGTCCTTGGTTCACATCACCGATGCTTCCTGTATCTTCACCAAAGATTAATGTTTCTGGATATTTCTCAAAAATCTTGTCAAAATTATTACGGATAACGACTCTTCCATCCAAAATCTGAGAATCTTCACTGAAAACTGGTTTTATTTCTGGAATATTTACAGCTTTCCACTCTGATTCACTGTACAAATGAGATGAATAATTATCAGCTTCTTTCTCTGAAATTCTTTCGTAAACTTGCACCAGATTTTGTCTATCGCTGGTATTTTGCTCTCTCGTAGCCCAAAGCACCTTTCTCACCAATGCAAAAATATCCTTTTTGCCCACTGTAACCAGCGCCGAAAACTTCTCCAACAATGCAGCAACTTCTGGCTGATTTTCAAACTGTTTTACCAATGGTAAAACTTGATTTTGGATATGGTCTATTGAGGCTCTATATTCCGCCCAAGCCTTCTTCTGCTGTTCTCTCACAAAGGCTTTCGCTTCTTTTTCTATCTCATCCAGCTCCTCCACAGAAGAAAGCGTCTGCTCTTCGCCATCTATTTGGATAGAATAATTTAAAATCCATTCTCTAAATTTATTAAGACAATCAAACTCTGTCTCAAAGTCCATTCTCTCCTCATCCTTATACCTCTCATGAGAACCAGATGTAGAGTGTCCCTGCGGCTGTGTAACTTCTATAATATGCAAAATCACAGGTATGCTTTCCTCCCTTGCCAGCTGCTCTGCACGGGCATAAGCCTCCAAAAGCATTGGATAATCCCACGCTCTTACCTGGATAACCTCGCATCCTTGCTTGTCGCCTTCTTTTCTTTGGAAACCAGCCAAAATTTCAGCTAAATCTTCCTTTGCTCTTTGGTTGTGTGTAGGAACAGAAATTCCGTAGCCGTCATCCCAAATAGACATAATCATCGGCACCTGCAAAGCACACGCTGCATTAATAGTTTCCCAAAAATGCCCTTCTGCCGTAGATGCATCTCCGATTGTCCCAAAAGCCACTTCCTGCCCATTGTGGGAGAATTTTTCAGAGCCTTGGAATTTTACTTCTTTATAAACATTAGACGCCAAAGCCAGCCCAAGAAGTCTCGGCATTTGCCCTGCTGTAGGCGATATATCGGATGAAATATTTTTAATCTGTGTCAAATCCTTCCAGCTTCCGTCTTCATTCAAAGAACGAGTCGCAAAATGGCACGGCATCTGTCTCCCTGCCGAAGCGGGTTCGCGCTCCACATCAGTATCTGCATAGAGCTGAGCAAAAAACGCATCTACACTCAAAACTCCCACTGCCATCGCAAAAGTCTGGTCACGGTAATATCCTGAACGCCAGTCTCCCTCGCGGAAAACCTTTGCCATTGCTAACTGCGGAAGTTCCTTCCCATCTCCTACAATCCCGAATTTTGCCTTTCCTGTAAGAACCTCTTTTCTCGTTAAATAACTTGCCTCACGGGAAATTCTTCCCAAGCGATAATCATCTAAAACTTGCTTTCTAAAATCCTGAAATGAAACCTGTTCTGTTTCTATGTAATTAGACATAATTATTTATTTTGTTATTTGTCTTTATCTTTGTTAAACTTTATTTCTTATCTCAAAAACTCCTCCAAACCTATTGTTTTCTGCTCGCCGCTATCCAAGTTTTTCATGGTAACCTGCTGGTTTTTAATCTCATCACCTCCGTAAAAAACAATCTCTGGAATCCCTTTCTTCTCGGCGTAGGTAAATTGTTTTTTCAGTTTGGCATTTTCTGGGTACAGCTCTGCCGAAACTCCTTTGGATCTTAGTTTTTGGATTACTTTCATCGCTTCCGTTGCCTCCTCATCGCCATAATTCGCAAAAAGGTATTCTATTTTAGGTGTTTTATTATCTGCGAAAAGCCCCAATTCCTCCATAACAAGGTAAATTCTATCCAATCCGAATGAAATCCCAATCCCCGAAATTCCCTTCACACCGAAAACCTCCGTAAGATTGTCATACCTTCCGCCGCCGCCGATAGACCCCATCTGAACGCCCTGAGCCTTTACTTCAAAAATCGCTCCTGTGTAGTAGTCCAATCCGCGGGCAAGGGTAATATCAAAAACCAAAACCTCCTCATTCACACCAAGTTCCAGCGCTTTATTTAATACAAACTCCAGTTCTTCTATTCCCTTTTCGCCAACTTCTATTCCTTTAAATTTTTCTTTCAGCAGGGCAAGTGTATCCTTCGTGGAAAGCCCTTCAAATAGGAAGTTCAGTTTTTTTATGGCTTTTTGTGAAATTCCCTTTTCCAGCATTTCCTTGATTACGCCATCTTTCCCGATTTTATCCAGTTTATCCAAAGCAACCGTAAAGTCTATCAACTGCTCCGATATATCTGCATATTCCGCCAGACCAGAGAGGATTTTTCGGTTATTGATGCAGATTTTCACAGGAATTCCCAGCTCTGCAAAACTCTTTAGATACAACTGCACCAGCTCCACTTCCTGCCACAAACTTTCCGAACCTACCACATCCGCATCACATTGGTAAAACTCTCTAAATCTCCCTTTCTGCGGGCGGTCTGCTCTCCAAACGGGCTGAATCTGATACCTCTTAAATGGGAATGAAAGTTTTCCGTGGTTCATCGCTACAAATCTCGCAAATGGCACGGTCAAATCATATCGAAGCGCCTTGTCAGAAATTTGTGGAGTTAGTTTTTTGAAATCCTTATTCTGCCAAGTTTCCTCATCCACATCAGAAGTAAAATTTCCCGAATTAAGTATCTTGAAAATCAGTCTATCTCCCTCTTCTCCGTATTTCCCAGTAAGTGTAGAAAGATTCTCAAAGCTCGGTGTCTCCAAAGGCTGAAAACCAAACAGTTCAAAATTCTGCTGCAAAACACCGATGATGTATCTTCTATTGTAAATTTCCTGTGCTGTAAAATCCCGAGTTCCTTTTGCTAAACTTGGCGCTGATGACATAATAATTTCTATTTTAATAAAAAGACAAAAGTAAAAAAAATAAACCTTATAAATCGGATTTATTTAATAAATTTGCCTTTATAAAATTCTCTTCATTATGAATACTTTTTTATTTCTTATTCTTTCGCTATTTGCATTGACCGCAAATGCACAGCAGAATTACTATGAATTTGGGTGGAATAACCAGTACGGTATCGTAGATAAAGATGGAAACGAAACCCTGTCGCCATCCTACCAATGGGTATCTCGTTTGATTGATAATGAGTCGCCTTTCATCGTTCTAAATGGAAACAAAGGCGCTGTAATCACAAATAAACAGACTGGGAAAACAGAAAAAATCGACTATCTCATTGATACTTATCTCATTAGCATTGATAAAAAAGATTATATGTATGCTCATTCTAGTGGAAATGGCTTTCTTCTGAATAATCTGGATTTGGATAGCAGAATAAAACTTCCAAAAAAATACATCAAAGTCAGAGATGAAGGTGACTATCTGACTGGTTTTACGAGTAAAAAAACGATTGATTTCATTTCTAAAAAAGATTTTAAAATAAAGAAAGAAATCCTCGCTCCAAAGGAAATCCAAAGCTATCCAACAAAGCAAGGGAACAGAGTCTATATCATCAGTGAGAAAAATTCTACACTTTTTCTAGATGACAATCTGAATAAAATCGCCTCTACAAATACTATTTTCAAAGGATTTGATAATCTGAAAGAATATTTAGAAAAGCTAAATATCAGCATTACAGACCCAAATGAGTCAATTGTAGGCGTTGCCGCTTCTGCAGCAAACTATCCTTTTATTTTTCCAAAAAGAAATGGCGACTATGCCATATACAACATTCATTATTCCAAAGAAGAATCTATTCCGTTTTTTCAATTCAAAAGAACAGGTTTTAGCATTTCCAATTCCCGCTATGAAAACAGCGTAACACTGTGGAACAATGATGATAATATGTATCTCTTTTTCTACACTGATGTCCACTCTAAAACCATACTCCTGCCCAAAAAATATTGGAAAAGTATAGATTTACAGCTTATTTCTCCTTAAAAAAACAAAATGGTATTTTCATAAAAGAAAATACCATTTTTAAATTACAACTATCTCACAAACAATATATTACTGCGGATAGTTTAGATTTTCATTTTTTAGGTTAAGAAGCACCTCTTCCAAGTATTTTTTTGCTTCATATCTTGCCATCAGAAGGTTGTTGCAGTAAACATTCCCACACTCCACCTCAGATGCGCCAGGGATATCGCCATCAAACTCACTGATGAATTTAAACATTCTGGTCATCAGCTCTACAATATCCTTTGACTCATAATCGCCAGCCAAAATAAGGTAATTCCCTGTCATACAGCCCATCGGCCCCCAGTAGATAACTTTATCTTTCCAGTCACTATTTCTGAGCCATGTAGCCGCCAGATGCTCCATCGTGTGGATTTCTGCAATCCCCAAAACAGGCTCTTTGTATGGCCTTTTCATTCTGATATCAAACGAAGTAAGCACTTCATTTCCGACATGATCTTTACGAGAAACGAAAATTCCTCTCTGCATTTTCAGATGATCTACGGTAAAACTTGCTATTCTTTCCATAAAATTGATTTTAAACAACAAAAATAAGATTTATATTCATTATTTTGTCTTGATTCCGAAAAACTTTTGAACAATATTTCTAATAAAATAAATATTTTCTTTACCTTTGTGCTGTTTTCAGATTAAAAAATGAGTTTAAAACACATCATAGAAGAACATGAGTAACTCGGATTTTCATCCGAGTGAATTTTTATTTTTAAAGCTGAAAAACTAATTTCCGAATATTTATTACTAATTTTTAAATTTCATTAAAAATGAAAAATTTCGTAGAAGAACTGCGTTGGCGTGGTATGATTCAGGATATTATGCCCGAAACTGAGGAACATCTTTTAGAAGGATTGCGCTCGGCTTATGTAGGAATCGACCCTACAGCCGACTCTTTACACATAGGACATTTGGTGGGCGTGATGATGCTTCGCCATTTCCAAAACTGCGGACATAAGCCTTATGCGCTGGTAGGTGGAGCAACAGGAATGATAGGCGACCCATCTGGAAAATCTGTTGAAAGAAATCTGCTTACCGAAGAAACTCTAGCGCACAACATAGAAGGAATAAAAAAACAATTAGCCAAATTCCTTGATTTTGAGAGCAATAGCCCTAACAAAGCAGAGCTTATCAATAACTATGACTGGATGAAAAATTTTTCATTCCTTTCTTTCATCAGAGATATCGGAAAGCACATCACCGTAAATTATATGATGGCAAAAGATTCTGTGAAAAAGCGTTTTGACCCAAATGAAAACACAGACGGAATGTCTTTCACAGAGTTCTCTTATCAGCTTTTACAAGGGTATGATTTCTTGCATTTATACCAAGAAAAAAGCCTTACGCTACAGATGGGAGGGTCTGACCAATGGGGAAATATCACCACTGGAACGGAGCTTATCCGCCGTATCGCAGGAGGGAAAGCCTATGCGCTTACCTGCCCGCTGATTACGAAAGCTGATGGAACTAAATTCGGAAAATCCGAAGGTGGAAATGTCTGGCTAGACCCAGAAAAAACTTCGCCTTACAAATTCTACCAATATTGGATCAACACTTCTGATGCCGATGCAGAGCGATATATCAAGATTTTCACAATGCTTCCAAAAGAAGAAATCGAACAACTGACAGCTCAACATAGCGAAGCGCCGCATTTAAGAGTTCTACAAAACAAATTAGCTGAAGAACTTACTATTTTGGTTCACGGAAAAACAGAATTGGACAAGGCTATTCAGGCTTCAAAAATTCTTTTCGGAAATTCTACTTCGGATGACTTACAAAAGCTCGATGAACAAACTTTTCTTGAAGTTTTTGACGGCGTTCCACAAAAAGAAGTCAGCAAACAGGAAATCATCGGTGCGGATATCGTGAGTCTGCTTTCAGAAAAGACAGGTTTCCTCTCCTCAAAAGGCGAAGCCAAGAGAGAACTTACAGGAAATTCTATCTCGGTGAACAAAACCAAAGTAAATGAAAGCTTCGTTACAAGTGAAGAAAACCTCATCAATGGGAAATTCCTTCTTCTTCAAAAAGGAAAGAAAAACTATTTCGTAGTGAAAGTTATTTAACCCAAGATATTTAATCCACAAAAAACCACTGAATTTAGAATTCAGTGGTTTTTTTATTAGAATTTAAACTCTAGTTTCGCATTAAAAAAACGCCCTGTCAATCGCACAGGAACAGGATAATAATAGCCTGTCTCTATGTCATTTATCCATTGATTAGCAACGGTATTATGAATATTAAATGCATTAAAAACCTGAACACCAAGGCTTAATTCCTTGAATTTAGACCAAAAAACACTCTTTGGCTTATGGTCTTTCTGGTCTATAAAAATCTTAGTAAGCCCTATATCCACACGCTTATACGAGGTCAATGTTTTTTGGAAATAATATGCCGTATCAAAATTAGGCGTGCCATCTGTATTAAATAATATCGGCGTTCCCGTAGGAAGCCCGCTCGCATAGACCAAAGTGAGATTTACCCTCATGCTTGGGAATTTTGGCATGTAGTCTTGGTAAAACATTGACACACGAAAACGCTGATCGGTAGGACGAGGGATAAAACCTTTATTATCAATATTTTCGTAAATTCTGGAATATCCCACAGAAATCCAAGAATCCACCCCAGGAACGAACTCCCCGAACAACCTCGCATCCATGCCATACGCATAGCCCTTCGCATTATTTTTTCCTGAATATCTTATGCGCATATTGTCCATATAATAAGGCATCAAGCTGCTCATTTTCTTATAATAAAGTTCCGTAGTCAGCTTAAATGGTCGGTCTTTCCATGCAAATTCATAATCATTGGCAAGGACAAAATGCAGAGACTTTTGAGCCTTGATAGAACTGTCCAAACTTCCATTAAGCGATTTGATTTCTCTATAATAAGGCGCCTGATAATAGACCCCTGCCGCGAAACGAAACAGCATATCTGTTTCCCAGTCAGGCTTTACAGCCAGCTGAAATCTTGGAGAAAACAGAAATTCTTTATTAAAACTCCAGTTCTGCACCCTCGCGCCTGCATTCACAAACATTTTATGCCTGCCCCAGAGGAATTTTTTGGAATATTGAGCAAAAGCCGAAAACCTCGTAGCACTCACATCGTTCATTCCACTAATGCTGTAATTTAAATCCAGAGGAGCAGAATTTAAAACCCCAAATGGAAAATTTTGGATAGGAAAACTATATCCGCTATAAGACACGAATCGCCATTCGTTAGTAGCATCTTGCAGTTTTTCAGATTCTATCTTTGCGCCTACTTCTATTTTAGTATTGACTGAAGGAGAAAATTTCACTTTAAACTGAGACCCAAAAGTCCTGAGCAAAACATCATTCCTCGCGTGGTCTGTCTGCCCTCCTATATCATAAGATGCTGTATAATAGCCTGTGGAAGCGTTCGGCACGAACAATCTAAATGCCGATGAAATGGTATAATATTCTCGCTCTCTGTTTTGATAGGCAAAATTATCCCAAGAAAACGCCCATTTTTCATTTGGAGTAAAATTGAGCGAAACCGTTCCCATCATATTTTTATACTTGTCTTCCTCCTTTCCGTCATAATAGACATCCAGCGTAATAGGATTTTGCAAAGTCCCAAAATCTATACTCCTTTCCTTTGGGCGCATTTCATAGATATTATTCATCCAATAGCCCAGAAAGGACAAATTCCATTTCGGATTAAATTTATAATTTATATAAGTCTGAAAATCAAAATATTTTGGGTTAAAATCGGTGTTTTCGTTCAGTGTGTTTAAAACCAAATTCGTGTTTCTGTATCTCGCACCGAATAGTGCCGAAAGTTTTTGGTCTTTGGAAGCCATTCCCAAAGTCAGCCTGCCGCCAATGAGTGATGCCTCACCAGAGAGTTCGAAACCTCTCGGCTGGCGGTAATAAATATTGAGAACCGAAGACATCTTATCGCCATATTTCGCCTCAAAGCCTCCCGCAGAGAAATTAACCGTAGAGACCATATCAGGATTGATGATACTCATCCCCTCCTGCTGACTGTTTCTGATGAGAAGCGGCCTGAGGATTTCCACATCATTGATATAAGTAAGATTTTCATCAAAATTCCCACCGCGCACCATATATTGAGAGCTCAGCTCTGCATTTGAGTTTACCGAAGGCAGGGTTTTCAGCAGGGTTTCCACTCCCCCCGAAACCGTAGCCGCTCCCTTTACCTCCTCCGAGGAAATCTGTACATTGGTAAGGTCTGTGGATTTGGCTTTTTTCTGAAAAACCACCTCTTCTATCTGTTTTTCCTTTGGTTCCTCTTCTTCCGTCTGAGAATATCCCAAAACAGGAAAAGCCGACAGCCCCAATAGAATAATTCTTCTCATCAAAAAATTTTTTTTACAAAAATAAAAAAATCCAACATTGATTTGCTCAATATTGGATTTTAAATCATTTTTTAAAGCGGCATAAAGTTCAAGCCCATTTGTTTTTCTTGTTCTTTATAAAACCCTGAATCTAGTTTTTCTTTCAATGCTGCGAAAGCATCCAGAGTTTCGTTGATTTCTGCATCGGTATGAGATGCCGTAGGAATCAGCCTTAGCAAGATATTTCCTTTCGGAATTACTGGATAAACCACCACTGAAGTGAAAATTCCGTAATTCTCTCTCAGGTCTTTTACCAATAGTGTCGCTTCCACTGGCGAACCTTGAATAAACACAGGCGTTACACAAGTATTCGTTTCTCCTAAATTAAATCCTCTTTCTCTAAGTCCGTTTTGTAATTTGCGAACATTTTCCCAAAGTTTAGCTTTGATTTCTGGTCTGCTTCTCAAAAGCTCCAATCTCTTCAATCCTCCAATAACCATCGGCATTGTCAAAGATTTAGCAAAAATCTGAGAACGAAGGTTAAATTTAAGGTATCTTACAATCTGCTTGTCTCCTGCCACGAAAGCTCCGAAACCAGCCATTGATTTAGCAAAAGTAGAGAAATACACATCGATTTGGTCTTGGCATCCTTGCTCCTCACCTGCTCCTGCTCCTCTTTCTCCTAATGTTCCGAAACCATGAGCATCATCCACCAACAATCTGAAATTAAATTTCTTTTTCAAATCGCAGATTTCCTTTAATTTCCCCTGCTGACCTCTCATTCCGAAAACTCCCTCGGTAATTACTAAAATTCCTCCGCCGTTTTCTTCTGCTACTTTCGTAGCTCTTTCAAGGTTTTTCTCCAAACTCTCCATATCATTGTGCTTGTAAGTAAAACTTGTTCCGAAATGTAGTCTTACCCCGTCAATGATACATGCGTGAGAATCAGCATCATATACGATAACATCTCTTCTCGTTACCAAAGCATCTATGATAGACACCATCCCTTGATAACCGAAGTTCAGCAGATAAGCCGCTTCTTTCTCTACAAACTCAGCCAATTCTCTCTCCAGCTGCAGGTGCGCTTCTGTTTCACCAGACATCGCTCTCGCTCCCATTGGATAGAACATTCCGTATTCTGCTGCTGCTTTGGCATCTGCTTCCAAAACTTCTGGGTGGTTACAAAGCCCCAAATAGTCATTGGCAGACCAGAAAACTACTTCTTTCCCTTGAAATTTCATTCTTGGTCCGATTTTCCCTTCTAATTTTGGGAAAATAAAATATCCTTCACCATAATCCGCAAACTGACCCAATGGTCCTGGATTTTGTTTAATTCTTTCAAAAATATCCATAATTTTTTCTAATTTATTAGTAATCAAATTTTTATATTATAATCGCTTCTTTATATTTAGCCATATCACTATGAGTAAAGCCCATTTCCGCCATCCACTCATCACTGTATACTTTGGTCATGTATTTAGAGCCGTGGTCTGGGAAAATAAGCACCACCAAATCATCCTTCGTAAAGGTGTGATTTTGAGCATATTGCTTAAACGCCTGCATCACAGCACCTGTGGTATATCCCCCCATAATAGCCTCTTTTATGGCTATTTCGCGGGTCATGTAGGCGCTGTTTTCATCATTTACCCTTACAAATTCATCTATTTTATCAAAAAGAAGCGTGTCTGGAATTAAATTTTTCCCCAAACCTTCTATTTGATAAGAGTGGATTTCTTCTTTATTGATTTTCCCTGTTTCGTGGTAAGTTTTCAGAATAGAGCCGTCTGCATCCACTCCGATGATTTTCACATCAGGATTTTGTTCTTTTATATATTTAGCTGAACCAGAGAGCGTTCCACCCGTTCCTGTACACCCAAAAAGATGAGTGATTTTTCCTTCTGTCTGCTCCCAAATTTCTTTTCCTGTAGTCAAATAATGCGCTTCTACATTTAACTCATTGAAATACTGATTGATATACACCGAATTAGGCGTTTCTGCGGTAATTCTTTTGGCTACTTCGTAGTAAGAGCGAGGGTCATCAGCAGGAACACTAGCTGGACATACATAGACAGTCGCCCCCAATGATTTTAAGAAAGCTATTTTCTCTGGTTTTGTTTTATCACTTACCGCAAGAATACACTTGTACCCGCGTAATGCGCTTATCATCGCTACTGAAAATCCCGTATTCCCAGAAGTAGTCTCTACGATGGTAGCCCCTTTGGTCAAAATTCCTTATTTCTCAGCAGTTTCTATAATGTGCAGAGCTATTCTGTCTTTCACGGAATGCCCTGGGTTATAAGATTCTAATTTCGCAAAAACCTTTGCAGGATTGTCCTCTACCACTTTATTAAGCCTTACCATAGGAGTATTTCCTATAAGACCTAAAATATTATCATATACATTATTCATCTAAAAAAATATCTCTGAAATTTTTTACAAAAATAAAAAAAATCCAAGAATTATCTTGAATTCTTAATATTGTTCTTACTATTTTCTTTTCTCTATATAAGACAAAGTCCCCTCAAAAATAAAGTACCCAAAAACAGCCCCCAGCATATCTGCAAACAGGTCATAAAAATCCATCGTCCGCCCCATATTCATCAGTCCCTGTGCGACCTCCGTGAAAAGCCCATACACAAACATCACCACCACAAAAAGCCATTTTTTCTGTCTAAAAAAAGCCACCTTATAACAAAAGCCTAAGACAACAAAAATAAGGAAATGCACAATTTTGTCTAAGTTATGAAACTCAAACCAATGTTTCTCCCTATTAACCTCACCAGGTCTAAGAAGCATATAAGTAAGAAATGCCCAATAAATGGGCAATATCTTATATCTAAATAAACGACTAATCTTATCCAATCACTTCGTTATATTGTTCTGCAGAAAGAAGTTCTGACTGATCTGCTCCTGATGCTATTTCTAATTTTATAATCCATCCTCTTCCATAAGGATCTGTATTCACTAGCTCAGGCTCACCTTCTAGCTCTTCATTAAACTCCACCACTTTCCCAGAAATAGGAAGATATAGGTCAGATACTGTCTTTACAGCTTCTACACTTCCGAAAACATCTCCTGCATTCAACTCATCGCCTACGCTGTCAATATCTACAAAAACAATATCTCCTAACTCACCTTGTGCGAAATCCGTGATTCCCACCACAGCGATGTTTCCTTCTATTCTTACCCATTCATGGTCTTTTGTGTACTTTAGTTCTGCTGGTATACTCATTTTATTTAAAATTTTCTTCAAATTTAAACTAAAATCAGCAGAAAACAAAATTTATTTTATGAAATTCATCATATTATTTTTTTAGTGTTTTTCATAAAAATTGCCTTACCTTTGTAGAAAGCCTTTTTGGTTTAACTATAATTGAAAAATAGAGATGCAAAAGCCCTTTAATGCAAAGCAAATTCACATTCTGAATGTAGCCGAAGAACTTATTGCTCAGAATGGTTTTGAGAATACCTCAGTAAGAGAAATTTCAAAAAATGCCAATATCAATGTAGCAATGATTTCGTACTATTTCGGCTCAAAAGAGAAGATGATGACTTGTCTGTATGAATACCGTATACAGAGAAGTAAGGAGAAATTCTCCGAACTTACCCAGATACTGGGCAATATAAAACCAGAAATACAGATAAAAGAAATTATCAATTTCGTGGTAGGAGAAGTTCTAAAATACACTCATTTTCACGGATTTGTCACTCAGGAAATGAAAAATTCCGAAAGGGTCAAAAATCTCCTTACTGATTTCTACATCATCTGCACCAATGTCATAGAAAAAATCATAGAAAAAGGCATGGCTACGGGAGTTTTCAAAAAACCAGCGAAGGCGGAGGACATCATCTCCACTATCGTTGGGACTGTACTATTTACCATCAGAAATAGACCTTTTTATGAAAAAATCCTAAACTGCACCTCGCAAGATTTACCTTCCAGAATAGAAAAAAAGGTAATAGAACATCTGCACAACTCTGTTTTTGCTATTTTAGGCTTTGATGAAAAATAATTTTCTAAATAAAAATGATAATTTTTTGTTAAATCAATTCTTTTGGCAAAAAAAATTATATTTTTGTGGTTTGAATTTATTTTAGTCAAAATTTATGAAAAAATATCTTGTTATTGCTTTAGCTTCATTGAGCATAATTTCGTGTAATAGACAACTTACCACTGCACTTAAAAGTAGTGATAAAGACCTTATTCTCAGTACAGCTAATCAATTTTATGCACAAAAAAAATGGTCTAATGCCATCGCACTATATGACAGACTTCCTAACCTAGTCGCAGGAACTGATGATGCGCCAGAAGTGGTTTTCAAACTAGCGTATGCTAACTATTATGACAAAAACTATAGATTAGCAGGACACCAGTTCAGAAACTTCGCAAACACTTTTCCTAACGACCCAAGAAGAGAAGAAGCAGCATACACAGCCGCAATATGCTACTACCAAGATGCTGCGGAATACAACCTAGACCAAACAAGCACAGAGTCTGCTATCAATATGCTTCAGGATTTCTTAAACAATTATCCTAACTCTGATAAAGAAAGAGCAGAAGATGCGAACAAAAAAATAGATGAGCTTACCCAAAGGCTAGAAACTAAATACTACGAACAAGCCAGAAGATACTTCAAAATGGCAGATTACAGAGCTGCTGTTACAGCATTTGAAAATCTGCTGGAAGACTATCCAAGCACAAAACTAAGACAAAAAAGTTTTGAGCACATCATGAAAGCCAAATATGAGCTCGGGATGCACTCTATCTATGATTTGAAAAAAGATCGTTTAGAAAGTGCCATCGCTTTTTCAAAGGATGTAGAAAGAGATTACCCTGATACCAATTCCTCAAAAGAAGCAGCTTCTATGAGAGAAAAGCTATTGAAAGAATTGGATAGACACCTAAAAGTAATCGAAGAAAACGAAAAAAGAAAAGCTGAATTCCTAGAAAAACAAAGAGAGGAAGAACTGAAAAAGAGAGAAAAGGAAGAAGAGGAGAAATAAAGTTTTTTGAATTTATTTTTTATTTACTAAATTTGCGGAATAATTTTTTGTAAAGATGAGAAACATTAAAGATATCAAAGCTGAAGTTAATACCATTACTTACGACAAAGACAAAATAGAGGAAAAAGTAGGAAGTATCTACGAAGCTATTGTAATCATGGGAAAAAGAGCAGAGCAAATCAACTCTGAAATAAGAACTGAGCTGCATAACAAGCTTGATGAATTTGCTGTGCGCGATGCTTCTTTGGAAGAAGTTTTCGAAAATAGAGAACAGATAGAAATCTCTAAATACTACGAAAAATTACCAAAACCTACATCTATCGCCATCAAAGAATGGTTGGATGGTGAGATTTATTTCAGAAAGACTGATAAATAATCTTTTTTATTTTTATATTTATTTTATCAAAAAAGTTGTAATTTCGTGTGAGTTACAACTTTTTTGTTTTTATTTTACTTAAATTTATTCCAAATTTTAAAACCTCATGGATTTATCAGGAAAAAAAATACTAATCGCAATCACGGGTGGTATCGCTGCCTATAAAATCAATACTCTCGTAAGGGATTTCATCAAAAACGGAGCAGAAGTACAAGTTATCCTAACGCCGTCTGCAAAAGAATTTGTGAGTCCTCTTACCCTATCCACCTTATCTAAAAGAAAGGTATTCAGTGAGTTTTCTTCACAAGATGGAGAATGGAACAGCCATGTAGATTTGGCCTTGTGGGCAAATGTAATGCTGGTAGCTCCATGCACTGCCAACACCCTAGCAAAGATGGTGAATGGTATCTGTGACAACCTAATGATAGCCACCTATCTTTCGGCAAAATGTCCTGTGTTTATAGCTCCTGCGATGGATCTGGATATGTACATCCACCCTTCTACCGAGCGAAATCTAAAACTTGCCGAAGAATACGGGAACATCATCATTCCTGCAGAAGAAGGCGAACTGGCGAGCGGACTAGTAGGCAAAGGGCGAATGGCAGAAACAGAAACTATTTATAAAACTATTGCTAATTTCTTTAATTCAGAACAAAAAAAATCTTTAACTGGAAAAACAGTTCTTGTAACGGCAGGCCCGACCTACGAAGCCATTGACCCTGTGCGGTTTATCGGAAATCATTCCTCTGGGAAAATGGGATTTGCCATCGCGGAAGAAGCCGAAAAAAGAGGAGCCAAGGTGATTCTCATTTCAGGGCCGACTGCACTAAATACGAACAAAAATATATCATTAGAAAAAGTAAATTCAGCAAAAGAAATGTACAATGCTGTATTTCAACACTTTGACAATACAGATATTGCGATAATGAGTGCCGCAGTGGCAGACTATGCTCCAAAAGAAGTTGCCCAAGAGAAAATCAAAAAGAATGATGAGGAAATGACCATCACATTAGTCAAAAACCCTGATATTCTGAAAACTATGGGCGAGAAAAAGAAAAACCAATTTTTGGTTGGTTTCGCTTTGGAAACTCAGAACGAAGAAGAAAATGCAAAAGGAAAACTAGTACGAAAAAACCTAGATATGATCGTCCTAAACTCACTAAAAGACAGTGGCGCAGGATTTAAAAACGATACCAATAAAATCAAAATCATCACACCTTCGGAGCAGAAAGATTTTGCTCTAAAATCCAAAGAAGATGTCGCAAAAGATATTTTGGATTTTGTAGAAGAACAATTACAAAAAAAACATACTTAAAAAAGTATGTTTTTTTTTGGCTTTATTTATAATTTATTGGCGTTTCGTACTACTCTGCTCTATTGGCATCTTCCCATTGATAAAAATTATCCAGTTCTTTTGTCAGTTTGGAAAGCGCAATAGCAAAAAGTCCCAAATCATCCAAAATACCGATAAAAGGAATAAAATCTGGAATAAAATCCAAAGGTGACAGCATATAGATAAATATAAGCGCAGGGATGATTACCGATGACTTATTCATCTTATATTCCCCTCTAAATGAAGACTTTATCATTCTAAAAATATCAGGAATTTTAGTAAAAAAACTTCTGTTTCTATAAACTTGATAAGCCATCTTAATTTTTTTCATTTTTATAATTTTTTTAATAATAAAAGCAGCAAAACCCTTGCCAAAGATTATAGTTTCTCTATAAAACTATGAACTGCCTGACTATTCCAGTCGGCTGCTCCTTCATCTTTTTTGAGTATCTGCCCATCTTTCCCAAGGATAAAAGTCGTAGGAAAAACATCTATACTAAACTTCTCGCTAAGCGGCTCTTTCAGTAGATAGACAGGCGTGGTATAGCCATTTTTCTTGATAAAATCCCTCACTTTCTGTTCCTCATCCTGCATGGCAATGAGGACAAATTCTATTTTACCTTTTTTGCTCTCGTAAAGGCTCTGGATAGTAGGAAATTCGGTTCTACAAGGAGGGCACCAGCTTCCCCAAAAGTTGAGAAAAATAGGTTTTCCTTTGAAGTCAGACAAATTGGCATCTGGAACATTTATTCCCTTTAATTCTACATTATATTCTGATTCTGTGAGCGTTCCTATACTCTGTGATTTCTCCAACGAAGGTTTCATCAAGAAAGGTCTTTGGATAAATTCACGAACACCTGGCACAAAGAAAAATACCAATATAAATACGCCAAATAGAATGTTACTCCATTGTTTTTTAAAAAAGTTTTTCATTTTTTGATAATTTCTAATAATTTTTCTAATTCTTCCTGTGTGTAGTCATATTTTATCCAATGGATATTTTCCAGTTTTCTAAGCCATGTAAGCTGTCTTTTGGCATATCTTCGCGAATTTTTCTTTATTTCTGAAATCGCAAAATCCAGCTCCCACTCGCCTGAAAAATATTTGAATAATTCTGTATAACCCACTGTCTGCAAGGCTGTTTTGTCTTTATATGGAATAAGATTTTTTGCTTCTTCCAAAAGCCCATTCTGCACCATCAAATCTACCCTTTGGTTAATTCGGTCATAAATAATCTCTCTGTCCGCAAAAATCCCAATTCTGACAACATCAAAATCTCTTTTAACCAACGGATTTTCAATGTTTTTCGTGTATGTTTTTCCTGTCTGCCAGATAATATCCAAAGCCCTCATCAGTCGGCGCAGATTTTCTTTATCAACTACCTGATAATAAGCACTATCCGATTCTTTCAAAAGCTTTTGTAAAGCCTCTATTCCACCATCGCTGAAGAGCTGTTCTAATCGTTTCTGATTCTCTGGGTTTGATTCCGGAAGATTGTTCAATCCCTCTGCAACTGCCTTTTCATACATTCCCGAACCGCCCACCAGCACTACATTGTCGTACTTTTGGAAGAGCTGTTCTAATTTTCCCAAGGCATCTTTTTCATACTGCCCGATGGAATATTCATCCACCACACTGAGGTTTCCTATGAAATGGTGTTTCACTTGGGCAAGTTCATCTTCTGTCGGTGCAGCTGTGCCGATGGGCATTTCGGCAAAAAACTGGCGCGCATCACAGGATACAATTTCGGTACCGAAGTATTTCGCTATTGCGATTGCCAATTTCGTTTTACCAATTCCCGTAGGCCCTACCACAGAAAAAAGTCTTTTCTTCATTTAATTTTTAAAAATAGGCCTCAAAGATATGGATTTTACTCATTTTGAGAATAAAAATATTTTCTATGATACCATTTGTTTTTTTCTATTTTTTTGGCTAAAAGCTGTATATTTGTAACATGAAGTTACGAAAAGAGTGTAATTTATTGGAAATGAGCGTTGGTTAATCGCTCTTGATAGTAATAGGTTACGATTTAGTTAGTTATCTACTGCATTATCCTTCTGCGCGTTGCGTAACCTTCAAAGAACTCTTCGTATGCAAAAGTAGCTATTTAATCCGAGATTTTGATATAAACTCCCAGATTTTTATCCCCTCATTCATAAGATTTTTCCGTAAAAGCGGTATTATCCGTCGGCACACCATTGCCCAAAACGAGTTTGGAACAAACGTGTGCCAACTACCGCATAGCCGGAGAAAAGGGCATTGCCTCACGCCTAAACGATGTTTAGACAGATGAAGCAATGCCCCTTTCTTTTGCGCCTATGCCAAGAGGTGCTTTTACGGGTTTTCAGATGATTTTTTTTTTTCGCTGTCCCTTTTGCCGGAAGCGGAAAGTGAATGCAGAGTGTGTCCGCCTGCCCCATGAATGAAACAGGTAGCCACACACAGCGGGCAATCCGGGAAGAATGATTGTTGTCGCCCGGCTGGACAAGTCCTGTCGGATCGGAAAACAATCATACTTCCTTTGTAGTGGTTTGCCCTTTTCACGCTTCCGGTGATGTCTTTTTCCTTTTGGTGATTCCTTTTTTACGGATTTTTCCCTGAAGTTTTTTCTACCCAATCAGCCTCTGTTTTCGTTTACCTCCATTT